>CAZHIM010000061.1:3256-29175 GCA_964532525.1 uncultured Bifidobacteriaceae bacterium | reverse complement strand
TCTGCGACACAGCCGCGGTCCGGGCTCCTCGCGCGTGCGGGCGAAAGCCCGACAGGTCGGGGCGTTGCGTTTTGCCGGCGCAGTCTATGACGCGAACAGGAATGACAGGCGTGTCGTCATCGCGCCGGGCGTTATTTGCCATCCTCAATCCTCAATCCTCTTCCGTTGTGCCCCATTCGTGGTGATTGCCAAAATAAAATCCTCTGGCATCCTCTTCGCATGAAATTTCTTCTCGTGGCAACGGTTTTTCTGGTCGGTCTTGTCCCCGCCACGCGGGCGCAGCAAGAGCCTGACGAGAAGTATATTGCGATTTACGGCGCCGTGCAGCAGGCCGAGAGCCTCGCCGATACCGGCGAGCCCCGCCAAGCCTTGGCCAGCCTCCTGGACGCCCAGTCCCAACTGCAACAATTCCAGAAGATTTATCCCGATTGGAACCCCGCCATCATCAATTACCGGCTGGGCGACTTGGCGAACAAGATCGCCATCATGCAATCGCGCATCGCTTCGGCCGCCGCCGCCGCGCCCGCCGCCCCGGCCGCCAACCCGCCGGCCGCGCCGGTGCCCCAGGTGTCCGCCGCGGAGCAGAATCTCCGCGTCCAGTTGCAATCCGTCCAGACCGAGAACCAGACCTTGCAGGCCAAGCTCAAGGAAGCCCTCTCCGCCCAGCCTGCCGCCATTGACTCCGGCGAACTCGCCCGCGCCCAGGAACAAATCCGGTCGCTCATGAAGGAAAACGACCTGCTGAAGGTCACCACCGCCCTGGACAAGAACACCAACACCGTCTCCGCCCTCCATCGCCAGCTTTCCGACGCCCTCGATAAATACACCGCCGAACATTCGCGCGCCGAGAAATTGATGGCCGAAAACACGGCCCTGCAGCGCAACCTCAGCCGCACCGCCAGCCCGGACACCGCGTCGCTCGACCTCCTGCGCAGCGAAAATGACCGTCTCAAGACGCAGTTGTCCGCCCTGCAATTCGCGGCCAACAACGCCACCGCCGCCGGCGAGCTCGCCGCCAAACTCAAGGCCGCCGACACCCAGATTGCCTCGCTCCAAACCACCGTCACCGTCGTGACGCTGGAAAAAGGCGCCCTCGAAAACCGCGTCAAGCAATTGTCCGCGGAGGTGGAACAACTCCGCGCCGCCAACAACGAGGGGCGCATCCGGGACCTCACCGAGCAGCGCGATGAGCTTTCCCGCCAGCTCGCCGGCGCCGGCAAAAAGAATCCCCGCAAGGTGGACGCGCAAATGGCCGCCCTGACCAACGAGATGCAGACCCTCCGCGCCCGGCTGGCCGTGGCCGAGGCCAAGCCCGTGCCCTATGCCCCCGAGGAACTCGCCCTGTTCCGCCAGAACCCGCCCCAGCCCGGCGGCGCCCATTCCATCCGCGAGCTGCCCAGCGGCACCGCCGAGCTCGTCGCCTCCGCCCAACGCCATTTTTCCAATCACGAATATGACGCCGCCGAGGCCGATTACGAAAAAATCCTTGAGCGCGACCAAAACAACGGCCTCGTCCTGGCCAACCTCGCCACCATCGAGTTGCAGGAAAACAAGCTCGCCCTGGCCGAAAAACATATCGTCGCCGCCGTCGCCCAGACCCCGGATGACCCCTACAATCTTTCCACCCTCGGCTACCTGAAATACCAGCAGGCCAAATACGATGACGCCCTCGACGCCCTGAGCCGCGCCGCCAAGCTGGACCCGAACAATCCGGAAATCCAAAACTACCTTGGCGTGACCCTCAGCCACAAGGGCTTGCGCGTGCAGGCGGAGACGGCCTTGCGCAAGGCCATCCAAATCAATCCGTTATACGCGCCGGCCCACAACAACCTGGCCGTGGTTTACTTGAACCAAACCCCGCCCATGCCGTTGCTGGCGCGCTGGCATTACCAAAAAGCCATCGCCGCCGGCCAGCCGCGCAACCCCGACCTCGAGCGCCTGCTGGCCGATAAGGGCGCCCCGGTGGACGTCCAATAGCCGCCGCCCGGCGCGCCGCCAGTGCGCCTGAGAAGGCGGGGGGAGAATAGAGCGGGGAAGCGCGTTCCTGTGCGGTGAAGAACCGTGCGGGGACGGCTCAGTGGGTCATCATGTGGGTGAGGATCTGATCGGAGAACTGGAGGTACCAATTCACGAGCCGGTGGCCGGCAAAAACCCAGAGGGTGGCGGCGACGGCCAGAAAAGGTCCGAAATAGATCCGGCCAGACCACTCGCGTTTGCGCAGCCAGACCATGACGCCGCCATAGAGGGCGCCCACCAGGGAGGCAATCAACAGCGTGAAGATCACCGCCTGCCAGCCCAGGAACGAGCCAATCGCGGCCATGAATTTGACGTCGCCGAGCCCCATGGCTTCGCGGGGCAGGACGATTTCGGAGCAGACGGCCTCCAGGTGGGCCACCGATTCGGGCGGGATGACCTCGTCGTCAATTTGCAGCCGGGTGGGGGAGAGGCGGACGGTGGCGCTGGCATAGCCGCGGTCCACCAGTTCGAGGTTCCGGGCGCGGAAGACGATGGTGTCGGACGGGCGGTAGAAGAGGTCGTCGTAGGGGATTTCCTTGTCCGGCAGGCAGAGGGCGGTTTCGGTGAAAACGATGGTGGCCTCGGAGGGGAGCTTGAGCCGGTGGCGGCCGAAGAGGAGTTTTCCGCCGCGGAGCACGGCATAGACGACGCCGGCGCCGGCGGCCATGCCGAGGGCGCTTTGCAACATGGCCTGGCCGTTGGAATGGACGCCGTGGAGGGGGGGCAGGAAGAAGGAGATCACGAAGCCGGCGGCGGCGCCGCCCAGGGTGATTTCATCGGGAATGATGAAATGCTCGAAATCAATGAAGGTGGCGACAATGAGGCCGGAGAGGAAGAGGCAATAGACCAGGGCGAGCCAGGGGCCGGCGGGTTGGGCGCCGAACGCCAGCCAGCAGCCCAAGAAGGTGAGGCCGGTGAGCAATTCGACGACGAAATAGCGGGGGGAGATGGGCGCGCCGCAGTTGCGGCAGCGGCCGCGCAACATGAGCCAGGTGACCAGCGGAATGTTCAGGTAAAAGGGGATGGCATATTTGCAATGCGGGCAATGGGAAGGCGGCGAGACGATGCTGAGATCGAGCGGCATGCGGTAGATGCAGACGTTGAGGAAGCTGCCGACGATGGCGCCGAAGACGAAGAAGACGAGCGACCAGAAATGGAACGGCACGACCGCCCAGTTATGGGGGTTGAAGACGTTGTCGAAGAGGAGGCTGATCATTGGGCCGGGCCGTAGATGTTTTCCGTCAGGGCGCGGCGCATGACGTCCACGGGCGCGGCCTGGCCCGTCCAGATTTCAAAGGCGGCGGCACCCTGGTAGAGCAGCATCCCCAAGCCGTTGGCCGTGCGGCAACCGGCGGCCCGGGCGGCCCGGAGGAGGGGCGTCTCGGCCGGGCGATAGATCATGTCGTAAACGGCGCGCGCCTGGCGGAGGGCGAAGCGGGTGGCGTCCAGCGGCGAGGCCTCGCCCGGTTGCAGGCCGAGGGACGTGGCATTGAGGAGCAGGTCCACGTCGTCCGGCGGATACGCGGTGGACACTTTGACGGCGGGAAACTGGCGGCGGATTTCGTCGGCGAGGGCGTCGGCCTTGCTTTGGGTGCGGTTGACAAGGAAGAGTTCGGCGACGCGCTCGGAGGCGAGCTTCAAGGCGGCGGTGCGGCCGGCCCCGCCGGCGCCGAGCAGCAGCACGCGGGCCCCGGGCAACGCGAGCTGCAAATCCTCACGCAGGGCGGTGATGATGGCGTCGGCGTCCGTGTTGAAGCCGGTGGCGCCGGGCGGGCCGAAGCGGATGGTGTTGACGGCGCCCCAGGTTTTGGCCGAGGGATCGAGAACGTCCACCAGCTCCAGGGCGAGGCGTTTGTGGGGCACGGTGAGATTGAGACCGGCGAAGCCCATGGCCTGGGCGCCGGCGATGGCGGGGCGGAGATTTTGGGGGTCCACTTCGCAAGCGACATACCGCCAGTTGAGGCCCAGCGCGGCGAAGGCGGCGTTGTGCATGGCCGGCGAGGCGGAGTGCTTGATGGGCGAGCCAAAGACCGCGCAGAGCCGGGTGGCGGCGTTGATGGCTGGCAGGACCGTATGTGACACGCGGACTTTATACGCGGCAACGGGGCGGTTTCAAAGCGCAAAGTCCGGCGGGGAGGATTGTGGCATGGCGTATCGGTGGGCCAAAGGCCCGGCTCATACCAGCATGGGCAACGCCCCATGTTACCGTAACAATACCCATCAGCGCCAACGGCGCGGTCCATCGTTCGGACCGGTCGGGATTTGACGTTGAACGCCGCGCGTGTATTGGAACGGGCCTTCAGCCCTTGCGATGTTTGCGGTCACGATACCCGGGGCGTTGCCCCAGGCTGGTACGAATACGCGCCGTTGGCGCTGAGGATGGCGGGGAAATCGGCGTTGAGTTGGTCAGTTTTGGTATAAGTTTGGGCCGCGGCCAAGATGGAAAGGGGTTGGATGTTGGCCGGGGAGTCAAGGGATCCGGACACGATTGAGGAGGTCTACGAGCCATTGGCTTCGAGCGTCACCCGCGGCACCCGGCTGAACTGACCGACGATCGAAAAATATTCCCTTGCGTCCCGGGCGGATTGCGGGAAATTCTCCGCGTGCAGAAACTCGGCAAAAATGTGGACGGCTATTACGGGGAGACGATTGATATCCGGGCCGTGCTGCGCCGGATCGGGGCCGCGGCGGGCCGGCACGGCTGGACTTCGGAGATTTTCCATTCCCAGGGCGGTTTCGACTGGGTGGCGCTGCATCGCGGCCACCGCACGGAAGCAAACCGCAAGCGGGTGCATATTTCCGCGGGCATTCACGGCGACGAACCGGCCGGGCCGCTGGCGGCGTTGAAATTGATCACGGAAGACCGCTGGCCGGACAACGTCGAGATTTTCCTGCTGCCCTGCCTGAATCCGCCGGGCTTCACGCTCAACCGGCGCACCAACGCCGACGGCATTGACCTGAACCGGGATTATCGCAACCCGAAATCCGCGGAGACGCGCAGCCACATCGCCTGGCTGGAACGGCAGCCGCGATTCGACCTTTATCTGTGCCTGCACGAGGACTGGGAATCGCGCGGCTTTTACCTGTACGAGACGAATCCGGAGCAGCGGCCTTCGTTCGCGGGAAAAATGATTCAAGCGGTGGCGGCGGTGTGCCCGGTGGATCCGTCGGAGACCATCGAGGACCGGCCGGCGCGGGGGGGAATCATCCGGCCGGTGATTTTGCCCGCAGACCGGCCGGACTGGCCGGAAGCGTTTTACCACATCCGGCACCAGGCGCGCCAAGGCTACACGCTGGAGGCGCCGTCGGATTTTCCGCTGGAGGTGCGCGTCAATGCGCTGGTGGCGGGCGTGACAGCGGCGGTGACGGCGCTGGCGGAACAAGTGGCGCCGCCGCCGGCGCTGCAGGAGCCGGAATGAAACCGGCCGGAACAGCGGGGAGTAAATATTGGCGACCACGGCGCCGGCAGCCTACAATACGGGACACATGAGCAAGCCAGCCACATCGCAATGGGATTTCGGCGAATTATTCCCGCCGGCGGAGACGCGCAAGGTGTTGTCCGTTTGGGAGCTGACGGCGGACATCAAGCGGCTGCTGGAAAGCAAGGTGGAAACGGTATGGGTGAGCGGGGAGATCACGAACCTGCGGGCGCAGAGTTCCGGGCACAGGTATTTCACGCTGAAGGACGCGGCGGCGCAGTTGAGCTGCGTGCTGTTCCGGGGCACGCCCACGGCGCAGCGGGAACTGCTGGCGGACGGGCAGAAGGTGCTGCTGCAGGGCGACGTGACGGTCTATGAAGCGCGCGGGCAGTATCAACTGATCGTGCGCGCGGTGGAACTGCAGGGCCTGGGGGCGCTGCAGGCGGCCTTTGAGAAATTGAAGCAGAAGCTCGCGGCGGAAGGCCTGTTCGCCGCCGGGCGCAAGCGTCCCTTGCCCCGCTGTCCGCAGCGCATCGGGCTGGTGACGTCGCCGACGGGGGCGGCAATTCGCGACGTGCTGCACGTGATCCAGCGGCGGAATCCGGCGCTGGAAATCATCCTGGCGCCCTGCCGGGTGCAGGGCGAGGGCGCCGCGGCCGAGATTGCGGGGGCGATCCGGCTGTTGAATGAATGGGGCGCGGGCGCCGGCACGGGGGCGCCCGATTTGATTTTGGTGACGCGCGGCGGCGGGTCGCTGGAGGACCTGTGGGCGTTCAACGAGGAGATCGTGGCCCGGGCGATTTTTGAATCCGGCCTGCCGGTGGTGTCGGCGGTGGGGCATGAAATTGATTTTACGATTGCGGATTTCGTGGCCGACCTGCGCGCGGCCACGCCGAGCGCGGCGGCGGAGATCCTCACGGAGGGCGTGTTTGCCTGCCGCGAATTTGTGCTGGGGGCGCCGCTGCGGCTGGGGCAACTCGCCCGGCGGATGCTGGACCGGAAGCTGGAGGGCGCGGCGGCGGGCGCGGCGCGCCTGGGGCGGCTGCATCCGCGCCGGCGGCTGGATGAATCGTATCAACGGCTGGACGACCTGCAAGCGGGGCTTCTGCGCAATTTGAAGCACGCGGCCCGGACGCGGGGGGTGGTGCTGGAGAACCTGGCGGGCCGGTTTTTGCGGGCCCAGCCGTCCCACCGGCTGCCGCCGCGCCGCGAGGCGTTGCGGCAACTGGAAAAACGCCTGCACGCGCTGGGTCCGGAGCAGGTGCTGGCGCGCGGCTACTCGATCACCCTGGACGGGGCGACCGGGAAGGTGTTGCGGGACGCCGCGGAGGTGGCGCCGGGACAAAAACTGCAGACGCGGCTGGCGAAGGGGCGGGTGCTCAGCCGGGTGGAACCAGCGGCGTGAACTGGCCTGAAGCGGCATTGGGGAATTTATTATACTGATGATAAAGTGCACTGGACGAACCTTGGACATTTGTTAACATTCAGCCGTGCCGAACCATGTCAAAAGCGCAGGGCAGAATGGCCCCGCAAAAGAGCCGCCTTTTGAGGAGGCGCTGGAGAAGCTGGAGGCCGTCGTGGAAGCGATGGAGGGGGATGATTTGCCGCTGGAGACGTTGATGGCGAAATATGCGGAAGGGGCGAAACTGGTGAAAATCTGCCAGGAGAAGCTCGCCGAGGCGGAATTGAAGATTCAACAACTGGAAAAGACCGCGGCGGGGGAACTGAAGCTCAAGCCGGCGGACTTGGCGGAAGAATGAAGCGGACCCGATGGCAGCGGGGACGCAAAACGTTGGCGGTGGCCGGCGGGAATAATTTATGAGTCGTTACTTGGACATGGTGGATGCGCCGGAGCATGTGAAAAAGCTCACGGTGCCGCAACTACAGGAACTGGCCGGCGAAATCCGCACCGAACTCATCGAGGGGCTGGCCAAGGGTGGCGGGCACCTGGGCCCGAACCTGGGCGTGGTGGAACTGACGATAGCGCTGCACAAGGTTTTCAACACGCCCACGGACAAGTTTGTGTGGGACGTGAGCCACCAGGTGTATGTCCACAAAATGCTCACGGGGCGGAAAAGCCGGTTTCGCACCATCCGGCAAACCAACGGCCTGAACGGCTTTGCGCTGCGCTCGGAAAGCGAGCACGACGCGTTTGGGGCGGGGCACGCGGGCACGGCGCTGTCGGCGGCGCTGGGGATGGCGGCGGCCCGGGACAAGCGCGGGACCCACGAGAACATCGTGTGCGTTTTTGGCGACGCGGCGCTGACGAACGGGATTTCGTTCGAGGCGATCAACAACATCTCGCACACGACGAAGAAATTCATCGGCATCCTCAACGACAACGAGTGGAGCATTGCCAAGAACGTGGGGGCGTTTTCGGGATACCTGAACAAGCTGATCACCAATCCGCGGTACAACCAGATCTCGAAGGATTTTGAGAATTTTGTGCGCCGGCTGCCGAAGGGGGACATTGCGCTGAAGCTGGCGCATCGCGCGGAGGGCGGGTTCAAGGGCGCGCTGACGGGCGTGGGTTTGCAGCCGGTGCCGCGGGAGGATGCCGACGGCCGCGGCGGGTACGGTTCGCCGGTCTTCTTCGAGGAAATGGGGATTCGCTACCTGGGCCCGATTGACGGCCACAATTTGCAACTGCTCATCAATACGCTGGAATTTGCGAAGCAGTGCGACCATCCGATTGTCATCCACATTTTGACGCAAAAGGGAAAGGGTTATCCGGCCGCGCTGAAGCAGCCGGAGAAGTTCCACGGGCTGGGGCCCTACAATGCGCTGACCGGGGAAACGCCGGCGGCGAAGCCGGGCACGCCGCCGCTGTACCAGGACGTGATGGGGCAGACGGTGGTGAAGCTTTGCCAGAAGCACACGAACATCGTGGGCATCACGGCGGCCATGCCCATGGGCACGGGCATGAAACACCTGGAGAAGGCGATGCCGGACCGGTATTTCGACGTGGGCATCGCGGAGGAGCACGCGGTGATTTTCGCGGCGGGCATGGCGACGATGGGTTACCGGCCGGTGGTGGCGATCTATTCCACGTTTTTGCAGCGCGCCTACGATTGTCTGCATCACGACGTGTGCCTCCAGGATTTGCCGGTGATTTTCTGCATGGACCGGGCGGGATTGTCGGCCAACGACGGGCCGACGCACCACGGCCTGTTTGACATTGCCTATCTGCGTTGCCTGCCGAACGTGGTGGCGATGGCGCCGGCGAACGAGGATGAGCTGGCGGACATGATGGCCACGGCGACGACGCTGGACCATCCGGCGTTCATCCGCTATCCGCGGGGGGTCGCGGAGGGGGTGCCGGTGAAGGCCGAACCGCAGGTGCTGGAGGTGGGCCGGGCGCAGATTGTGCAGACGTTTGCCAACAACAAGCGGCGCAAGGTGGCGCTGTTCGGGCTCGGGCCGATGAATGCCATCGCCCGCAAAGCCGCCGTGCAACTGGCGGCCGAGGGGTATGATTGCGCGGTGATCAATCCGCGGTTCACCAAGCCGCTGGACGCGCCGGCGCACGAGACCTACGGCCACGAGGCGGACTTGGTGGTGACCCTCGAGGACCATGTCCTGATGGGCGGCTACGGCTCGGCGGTGCTGGAATTGTTCAGCGACAAGAACGTCACGACGCCGGTCATTCGCATCGGGTGGCCGGACCAGTTCATCGAGCACGCCTCGACCCAGGACGAATTGCGGCGGAAATACGGGCTGTCAGTGGAGAACGTGGTGCTGCGGGTGAAGGGGCAATTCGGCGACGTCCCGGCCGAGGCGGCCAAGTTGGTCGAGGTGGGCTGAGGGCGGCCCGCTACGGCTGCCGGGAAGAGCAGAGGATGCTCATTTAACGGGGCGGCGCCGGCTCGTCGCCGCAAAACCGGGGACAAGCTGTCCCTGCCCCGGCGCGAGTTTGGGATAGGGTTGCTTCCTGCCAGCGTGGATGGCCCGGGCGCGCCGCGGCCGCCGGGAAGCCTCTCACAGGGGGACGCTGCCGGAAATATATTGCTCCATCTGCTCGATGTGGGCGTTTTGCGTGGAAATGATCCAATTCACCAAGTCGCCGATGGACACGAGGCCCACGACGTTGGTGCCCTCCACCACCGGGACATGGCGCACGCGCTTTTCGGTCATCAAACGCATACACTCCTCCACGGAATCGTCGGGGGTGACCGTCACCACTTCCCGCGGGATGATCTCCCAGACGCGGGTGTCTTTGGAGGTTTTGCCTTGCAGGGCGATCTTGCGGGTATAATCGCGTTCGGTGAACAGGCCCGCCAGGCGGCCGCCGGACATGACGAGCAACGAGCCGATATTCTTTTCCGCCATCAACTTGATGGCCTCGAACACCGTCGCCTCCGGGGCGATGCTCCACAGGGCGGAGGTCTTCTCCGTCAGGATAGAAGAAATTGGATAGTTCGTCTTCATATGGTCTTATGCTTATTTTATCCGCCCGTTCGCGGTGGATTTCAAGCTAATATTTTGATTATTTGCTTTTCGGTCCCGTTCCGGCCTGCGAAACTGGTCAACTGATTGTTTATCAACTATGGAAACGCTTGCCACTGTCATTCTTAAGCCCGGAGAAGCCGACCGGATTGTTGCGGGTCACCCCTGGATTTATCACGGGGAAATCCTCCGGCTCACGGGGCCGGCGGCGGACGGCGACCTGGTGCAGGTGAAGGACCACCGGCAGCGGTTCCTGGGGTGCGGACTGTACAATTCGAAATCGAAGATCAACGTGCGGATATTGGCGCCGGAGCGCGTGACGGTGGATGAGAAATTCTTCGAGGAGCGCATCCGCACGGCACTGGCGGTCCGGCGGCGCCATTTGCCGGCGGCGACCTCGTTCCGGGTGGTGAATGCGGAAAGCGATTTTTTGAGCGGGCTGATCGTGGACAAGTACGAGGACGTGCTGGTGGTGCAGATCTCGGCGCTGGGGATGGACCGGCGCAAGGACCTGGTGGTGGCGGCGCTGCAAAAGATTTTTTCGCCGCGGGCCATCCTGGAGCGGAGCGACGTGGCGTCGCGCAAATTCGAGGGCTTGGCGGAGATGAACGGGAACCTGGCCGGCGAGCCGGTGGAGCGGGTGACGGTGACGCTGAACGGGTTGAAATTTGAGACCGACCTGGCGGCCGGCCACAAGACGGGGATGTACCTGGACCAGCAGGCGAATTACGAGGCCGTGGCGCGGTACGCCGCCGGCGGCCAGGTGCTGGACTGCTTCAGTTTTCTGGGCGGGTTCGGGCTGCACGCGGCGCGCGCGGGCGCGGCGCACGTGACGTTGCTGGACCAGAGCGCCGAGGCGATTGCGGCGGCGCAGCGGAACGCGGCCACGAACGGCGTGGCGGAAAAATGCGTCTTCGAGACGGTGAACGTGTTCGACTGGCTGAAGGCGAACACGGCGGTGAAGCCGCACGAACACGTGATCCCGCGGTTTGACCTGATCATTCTCGATCCGCCGTCGTTCACGCGCAACCGGGCGTCGGTGCCGGACGCGCTGCGGGGCTACAAGGAGATTCAACTGCGCGCGCTCAAGCTGCTCAAGCCGGGCGGCACGCTGGCCACGTTCTGCTGCTCGCATCACGTGGGGGCGGACCTGTTTTTGGATTCGGTGCTGTCCGCGGCCTATGACACGCGCAAGATCCTGCGCCGGGTGGCCACATACGCCCAAGGACCGGACCACCCGATCATCCCGATGATTCCGGAGACGGAATACCTGAAGGGCTTTGCGTTCGAAGTCGTGCGGTAGGCGGCGGGGAGGCCGGGTTCCCGCAACGGCGGGGATTAGTTCATTTCAACAATTCGCGCTGCCAGTCCATCAACTGGGGCGCGAATTGGTCCCAATCGCGGGCGAGGTCGCCCAAGACGGATTTGGGGGCGATCAAGGTGGGGTCAATGCCGAGTTGATGGGCCTGGTGGTCGCGGCGGCGTTCAATTTCGCGGAAGCGGCGGAATTCGGCCTCGGTGGGGCGGCGGGACCGGAGCCGGATTTTCTCGGGGAATTGGTCCGGGGGCAGGGCCTGCGCGGCCCGGATGGCGGCGAACAGGGTTTCCTTGCGGCGCGGATGCATGCGGAGGGGAATCAAATGGTCCACGGGCTGGCGCTCCGCCACGGCGGCGGAGATTTCCACGAGTTTTTCGTGGGCGAGCACAAAGAAGGGCGGGCGGTTGGCGGCGAGGGCCTCGCGCTCGCGCCAGTGCCAGAGTTCGCGGAGCACGGCCAGGGCGCCCGGGTCCAGAAAGGTGCTGCCCTTGATGCGCCAGACGCTGTCTGGATCCACCACGACGGGGCGGGAACATTCGACAATGAGGCGGGCGCAGCTCTCCTGGTGCCAGGCCAGGCGGCCCTTGGTGCAAAGTTCCGCCTTCAGGCGGGTTTCCAGCGGCTTGAGGTAATGGGTGTCATTCCGGGCGTAGGCCTCCATCTTGGGGGTGAGGGGACGCTGGGCCCAGTCGGCTTTCTGCGAGCCTTTGTCCAGCTTTACGCCCAGGAATTTTTCCACGAGGCTGCCGAGGCCAAACTGCCGCTCCCCCAGCAACCGGGCGGCCAGCATGGTGTCGAAAATGACCGCAGGGGTGAACTCATGATGTTTCCGCAGCAGGCGCAAATCATAGTCGGCGGCGTGGAAGATGAGTTCGCGGGTGGCGAGGGTGTCGAGAAAGGGGGTGAGGTCAATGCCGGCCAGGGGATCCACCAGACGGTCGCCTTCGGTGGTGCTGATTTGGATGAGGCAGACTTTTTCGGGGTAGGCGTGGAGGCTGTCAGCTTCGGTATCGAGCGCGAGCCACGCGGCGGATCGGATCACCGGCAAAAAGGCAGCCAGTTGTTCTTGCGTGTTTATCACTGGAGGGAATTCTGCCGGAAGAGCGCCCGTTTGGAAAGCCCCCCTTGGCCGGTCGCGGAGGGGAGCGGGGGAACGCTTCCCGGGGATGAACTTTGCGCGGCATGGTTGCTTGTCAAATCAAAGGCTCTGGTTTATTTTGCAGCTAATGTCGTTCAAGCAAAATCTCGTGCTGGCGGCCCTGCTCGCCTGCGGCGCGCCGCTGGTGTCCGCCGACACCGTCCAGCTCAAGGACGCGTCGGCCATCACCGGCAAAATCCTCGCCGAGAAATCCGATTCCCTGGTGGTGGACGTGGGCTACACGGCGCTGGTGATTCCGCGCAGCGCGATCACGGGCGTGACCAAATCCGCCTCCGGCGGGAGCGCCGCGGTGGCGGTCGCGGTCGCGAGCGGGCAGTTTTACTCGGCCGCCACGAAAGTTTCGCCGGCGCGGGACGTGAGCTCGCTGGTGAAGCAGATCGGGCAGGCCGTGGTGCAGGTCAAGACGCCGGGCGGCCTGGGGTCGGGCTTTTTCATCAACGAGGACGGCTATCTGATCACCAATTTTCACGTGATCGAGGGTGAAACCGAGATTTCGGTGGAAGTGTATCACCAGCGGGACGGCCAGTTGGACCGGGAGACCTACAAGCAGGTGAAGATCGTGGCGATCAACAAATTTCATGACTTGGCGCTGTTGCAGATTGAGGACAAGGGCGCGCCGAAGTTCCAACCGGTGACGCTGGGCAGCGCGGACGCGCTGAACGTGGGGGACGGCGTATTCGCCATCGGCAGCCCGCTGGGGCTCGAACGGACGGTGACGCAGGGCATTTTGAGCACCAAGACGCGGCAGCTCGAGGGGGAGCTTTATTTGCAGACGAGCACGCAGATCAATCCGGGCAACAGCGGCGGGCCGCTGTTCAACCTCGCGGGCGAAGTGGTGGGGGTGACGAACATGAAGATCACGTTCGGCGAGGGGCTGGGTTTTGCGATTCCGGTGGAACTGGTGAAGAGTTTTCTGGATCACCGGGATGCGTTTGCCTATTCGACGGACAATCCGAACAATCCATTCCGCTATCTAGAACCGCCGAGCCGGACCAGGCAGAAGGTGGAGGCCAAATAAATTCATGGCCATCCCGGGGAATTCCTGAAATAACTTAAGCATGATGACAAAACTATTGCGTCTTGCGGCGGCCACGGTGTTTCTCGCCGCGCCGCTGCTCCCGGCGGCCATTCCGCCGGCGGAGAATCTCCTGCCCGCGGACACGCTGGCGTTTTTCGCCGTACCCGACTGTGCGGCCGCGCGGGTGACGGCCAAGAGCTCGCCCGGCTGGCTGTTTTGGGACGACCCGGCGATGAAACCGTTCCATGACAAGTTCGTGGCCGGTTGGAACGAGCAGTTCATCGCCCCGCTGGAGCGCGATCTGGGGGTGAAGGCGACGGATTTCACCGACTTGCCGCAGGGCCAGTTGACGCTGGCGGTGACCGTAAACGGATCGAACGGGCACGACAATATTCCCCCGGGGCTGCTGCTGCTGCTGGACACCAAGAACAAGAGCGATGTGCTGAAGACGAACTTGGCGGCGCTCGTCAAGAAGTGGACGGATGCCGGCCGCGCGCTGCGGACCGAGCAGATTCACGGGTTGAGCTTCACGGTGGTGCCGTTGAGCAGCAATGATTTCGCGGGCATTTTTCCGAAGAAGGCGCGGGCGACGGACTCGGAATCGAATCCGGCGAAGCCGCTCAAGCCGGGCGAGATTTACCTGGCGCAATATCAATCGCTGCTGGTGGCGGGGAATTCGTCGAAGGTGGTGGAGTCGGTGGCGGCCCATCTGACGGGCGGCAGCGCGCCGGCCATCGCGGAGAACCCGGCGTTCGCCGCGGACAAGCTTTCGCAATTGCGGGACAATCCCGAGTATTACGGCTGGTTCAATGCGAAGGGGTTTTTCGACCTGGTAACGCAGGCGCCGTCCGACGCCGGCGGCGCGGACTCGCCGGCGGCGCTGGCCAGTCTTTCGACGGCGAAGATTCTGGGCACGCTGGGGCTCACGGGGATGAAGTCGGCGAGCTTTGCCCTGCGCGAGACGCGGGAAGGCTCATTGCTGACGCTGCACCTGAGCGCGCCGGAGGCGGACCGCACGGGGCTGCTGAAGATCCTGGCGATCGGGCCCAAGGACGCGAGCGTGCCGGCGTTTGTGCCGGCGGACGCGGTGAAGTTTTCGCGGTTCCGGCTGGATGGCAAGCAGACGTGGGCCGAGCTCCAAAAGATGGTCACCAGCGTTTCGCCCAACGGCCAGGCCAGCTTGAACGCCGTCCTCAACATCGCCAATTCGCTGGGCCAGCAGAAGAATCCCGGCTTTGACATTCGCAACGACCTCTTTGGCAACCTGGGCGACGATATCATCAGCTACCAGAAACCGATCGCCGGCGACTCGCTGGCGGAGCTGGGCAATCCCCCCACCCTGTTTCTCATTGCGGTGGCCAATCCGGAGGCGACGATCAACGCGATCAAGACCATTGCGGCGATCAGCAATCCGCAGGATAGCGACGCGGCGCCCCGGGATTTTCTGGGCCGCAAAATCCACAGCATCGGCCTCAAGCCGGCGGCCGTCACGGCCGGCGGACCGGTGCAACCCCGCTCGCTCTACGCCGCGAACAGCGGCGGCTATCTGGCGCTGAGCACGGACAGCGCGATTTTGGAGGAGTTTCTGCGGAACGCCGATGGCAAGAACCAGACCCTGCGGGAGAATCCCGGCCTGGTGAGTGCCCTGCAGCGCCTGGGTGGGGCGGGCGGCGGAGTGTTTGGATACGAAAACCAGCGCGAGACCATGCGGCTGACGTTTAAAGTGCTGAAGAACACGACCGCCGCGGACACCATGATGAAGCTGTTTCCGGCCGCAGTCCGGGATTGGGTGGATTTTTCGCTGCTGCCCGATTACGACGGGGTTTCCAAGTATTTCTATCTCTCGACCTTTGCCGGCAGTGCGAACGCCGAGGGCATCACCTTCAAGGCGTTTGCGCCGCGGCCGCCCCAATTGAACTGAACGGCGGGGCGGGATCCGTCGCCGGCGCGAGGGGCACGAGCCGGAGCAAGAGGTTGTTGAGTTCCTGGAGCTGGGGCGGCTTGCCGATAAGGGCATCCACTTCCGGCGCGCTTTCGCCGTCCGCCTTCATCATCGCCCCCCAACCGGTCATCA
The DNA here is from genome assembly GCA_964532525.1 of uncultured Bifidobacteriaceae bacterium. Classification (GTDB taxonomy): domain Bacteria; phylum Verrucomicrobiota; class Verrucomicrobiia; order Limisphaerales; family UBA11358; genus UBA11358. The sequence goes on along the minus strand of CAZHIM010000061.1, from coordinate 13,725 downwards.
TGATGACCGGGGTGCCGGGCGATTCCGCCTTGATCGCCCGCGCCAATTGATGGCCATCCATCCTGGGCATGCCAAGGTCGGTGACGACGATGTCGAACGGCCGGCCGTTTTGCCGGGCCGACTGAAAAAGTTTCACCGCCTCATCGCCGCCTGAGGCGGTGGTTACCTGGTGATGGAAACGGACGAGGCAGTCGTTGAGGAGCTGGCGGATCAGCGGGTCATCATCAATGCACAGGACGCGAAGGGAACGAACGGTTGGCACCGCCAAGCCGGAGTCGCGGCCGTCCGGGGCGGGTTTGGGGCGGAGGGGAAAGGTGAGGCGGATGCAGGTGCCCTGGCTGGGCGCGCTTTCGATATCAATCACCCCGTCGTGGCGCTGCATCATGCCGTAAACCATTGCCAGGCCAAGGCCGCTGCCGCCGCGGAGCGCTTTGGTGGAAAAGAACGGCTCCAGGCAATGCTGGCGGGTTTTGGCATCCATGCCGATGCCGTTATCCTTTACTTCGATCTGCAATTGCTGCTCGCGGGCGCCGTCTTTGCGGCCGGCGCTGACCCGGGTCACAAACGTAATCACGCCCCCTCGCGGGAGGGCGTCCACGGCGTTAAAGACGAGGTTGATGAGCGCCTCGCGCAATTCGGAGGGGTTGCCCACGAGCCGGGGCAAGGTTTCGGCGAGTTCCTGGTGAAATTGAATGGAAATGCCTTCGCGCTGGGAGATGTCGCGCCAGCGGGGGCGGGTCAGCTCGATGACCTCCCGGATCGTCTGGTTGATGTCCACCTCGGTCAAAGCCTCGGAACCGGTGCGGCGGCGGTAAAACTCGCGCATGCGGGCGACGATTTGGGCGACGTCCTCGCCGGATTGTTTGATGATCTCGAGGTAATGCCGGACGGTCTCGGGCAGATGAGGCTCGGAATCCAGGAGGATTTCCGTATAGGCGACGACGGGGGTGAGCGAGTTGTTGATATCGTGGGCGACGCCGCTGGCCATCTGGCCGAGGGCGCGCAGGCGTTCCTGCTGCACGACGGTTTCCTGGGTCTGCCGCAATTCGTCATAGGCCTCTTGCAGACCCTCGGTGACGCGGGCCTTGTCGTAGAGGCTGCGGCATTGTTCCTCGGTGGTGATGATCTTCAACTGGAGGGCCTCTTTCTCCGAGCGCACGGTGGCGACTTCCGCCAGGACTTTTTCGCTGGCGTAGCGGATTTCCTCGAGGACGAGGACGATCATGCTGACGGCGATGAAGAGCTGGAGCACGGCGGCCAGGAAGAAGCCGGCGCTATAAATATTGGCGTCCTGCTCAGACAAGGGATAAGCGCCAAGGTAAAGGCCCCAGAGAAAGAACCCGATGGCCAGCATGCCGGCGCCGACGAAGGGCATTTTTTTGCGCAGGCGGAAGAAGCAAACGCCGGCAAAGACGCTGCTCAAACCAAGCAGGATGAAGACGGGGAGCTCGGTTTCGAGGCGCCGGGCGCCGGCGTTGAGGGAATCGGAAATGATATACTGGCTGGCGAAGGTCCAGACCACCAGGAAGAGCATGAACAGGCCCAGCAGCGTCTGGCGGAAGGACATTTTCAGGAAGCGGAGGCTGCCCCACAGCAGGAAGACGGACGAGATGGCGGCGCAGCATTGCTGAAGTTTGAACGGCACGGTTCCGGGCACGGCGTTGGGGTACCTGAGTCCCAGCGTGAGCCACAACGAATAGAAGAGCCAGGCAGCGGTCCAGGCGGTGAAATAGTCGCGCTTGGTGTAGCGGTTGAGGTAAGCGAAGAGGCCGACGAGCATCCACACGCTCATCAGCGAGACGAGAAACCCGCCCGCCCGCAGGTATTGCCCCGGGGCGTCCGAGAGATCCATGCCCATGAATTTCATTGGCCCAACGTCATCACAGGTTAACCAACGGGATATTTCTGATGTTCTGAATACTTCTGACAAACCGCGCCATCACCTGAGCTGACAGCACGTTATTAGCGTTTATAACACGACTATCCACCACTGTCAAAACTTCTTGGGCGAAAATCGGCGGGGCGGGCGCCCGGTGCTTGCGGGGCGGGCGGCAAAGGCGGCGCGGCCCGGCGCGTTTCAATTGCACCGGGCCGGCTGCAATCCAGGCAGGGCCGGCGGCGCCCGGGCCGCTCACTCCTGGGGATAAACGAGGATGCGGTCGTGAACGAGCACGATGAGATCGTTTTTCTTGTCGCCGGTGACATCGGCCACGGCGCATTCGCGCGGCTCGGGCATGCCGTTTTGGGCGCCGCGGAAGGTGTGCTGCTCAAACACCTGCCAGCGGTCGCCAGGCACGAGCTTGCGGTTCTTGTTGAAGTAAACCAGGTCCAGGTAGTTCTTGGCGGTTTCCATGAAGACGAGCTGCTTGCGGCCGCTGCCGTCGAGGTCGCCGGCGATGACGTCGTTCAGATAGCCGTCGCGGATGGGGGTGTCGTAATCATCGAGCTTGGTGAGGCCCCAGACCTCGCCCTGGAGCGCGAGCCAGGCCACGGAGTTCTGGCCGGTGAAGGCCACGGCGGGGCCGCCCAGCGTGACGCTCTTCAGGTTGGCCAGGCCGGTCACGGGCAGGTCGAGGTTTTTGACCACCTGCCAGACGCCGTTGGTGTCGCGTTCGGAGAGGGTCAACTGCTTGTGCTCGGCATCAAGGAGGAACAGCGAGGGCACGGCGCTTTTGCCGTTGGGGACGGCGGCCACGCTGACAATCCGCGAGTCGCTGGCCGAGCCGTTGATCTGGTCCTTCACGCGGAATCCCCAGTCCACGTTGGTGGAACCGTCGGTCCGGGGCTGGGGCTCGAGCACCACGGCGCGCACGAAGTTTTTCTGGGGCAGGAGCACTTCGGGTTTGCCGTCGCCATCCACATCGGCTGCGGCCACCCAGGGCTGTTCCATGGGCCCGCCCGGGGGATCCACGTCCAGCTCGTCAAATTTGCCGTCCTTCTTCTGCAACAGCACCTTGATTTTTTCGTAAGGGATGAGCGCCACGAAATCCGCCAGGCCGTCCTGGTTGACGTCCTGCATGGCGAGGGTGGTGGGATTGGATTTGAAATTGTCGCTCAATTTTTGGGTGGTGGTTTTGCCGTCAGCGGAGCGGATGACGAGCGAGCGGGCGCCGTCTTTGTCCACAATCACGGCGAGCACGGGCTTGCCGCCCTGCTTGAGGCTGCCGGTGGCCATGACGAGCGGTTTGCCCTCCAGCGGCAGCGGCGTGGGAAACGGCAGGCGGCCGTTTTTATCGAATTGCGTGACAGCCACGGAGTTTTCGTCGCGGCTCAGGAGAAACAGGCTGGGATGGCCGTCCTGGTTCCAATCCGCCACGGCCACTTGGGAGACGCCGGCCAGACAGGGAAAGGTTTTGAACGGTGCCATGGTGCCGTCCGGGCGCTGAAGGCTGACGGAAATCTTCCCGTTTTCGGGCTCGGCCACGATCAGGTCGGGGCGGCCGTCGCCATCCACGTCCGCCCACAGGACGCCGCGGTCGGGGGCGTCGGTTTTGTTGAGGGGCAGGATTTGGAACTGGCCGCTTTTGAAGGCGCCCGAGAGGGTGTCGGCCGGCTTGTGGGTGAACTGGGAGATTTCGGCGCGGCCGGTGGCCTGGATGATGGTGATGAGATAATTGGTGTGGTCGCCGGCGAGGTTATCGAGCCAGAAGGAGCGGACGGGCTGGCCGTTGAAGTAGAATTCCGGGCCGAGCTGGCCGCTGGCGTTTTGCAGGCGCACGCGCACGGGCGCCGAGCTGTCGAAGTCCACAAAAACCAAATCGTCCTTGCCGTCGCCGTCCACGTCCACGATATCAATGGCCTTGGGCGTGCCGGAATAGGGGATTTTCTGCGGTTCGGCGAAGGTGTGGTCCCTTTGCTGGGCCAGGTAATAAACCGCGCCGTTGTCGCCGAGCAGGGCGAGATCGGTGAGGCCGTCGCCGTTCAGGTCGCCGCTGACAAGCGCATTGGCGTCCAGGCGGCCGTCGTCCAGATGCCAGCGCTTGGGCTCACTCCAGCCGTTGGTGCCTAGATTATAGCGCACCTCGAGGTCCTTGCCGTCGCCAAAATAGGCGAGGTCCGGCCGGCCGTCGCCGTTCAAATCAGTGACGATCATCGCGGCGATGCGCTCGTCCACGGGGATGGAATCAATGCGGAAGCGGGAATCGGGGGGCAGTTCGTTGATTTCGAGCCGGCGGGCGGGCACGGTGTCGGCGCGGTTGGTCTTGCCGGTTTGATTGTAGAGGAGGTTGATTTTGGAGCGGAGGTTGTTGGCCACGACGATGTCGTTGAGGCCGTCGCCGTCCAGGTCGGCCACGTGGAGCAGGTCAATTTGCTGGTCAATAGGGAAGATTTCGGGACCGGTGAAGCCGAAGGTGTTCGTCACGGGGGCCGCCGAAATGGAGAAGCCCAGGAGCAGCGCCCCCGCCGCCACAGAGAAGCATCTGGTCAAGCGAATCATGGGCGCAACCTGCCATTAGCCAAACAAAATGGCGAGATTATTCGCCGTCTGACGGGGTCCTGGGAACATGGTAAAGAGGCGCTTGACGCAGAGGGTTGGGTTGTGTGGGAGATCCCGGAGGTCATTCGGTAGGATAGCTCGCCTGTCCGGCGCTTTTGCGGACGGCAATATAGCTTTTGGTCAACCCCCAGAATCTCTCGCGATGAATCTCACAGTCAGGGAAAAGTTTCTGCATCTCGGAGTAGGTCAACAACCGAACCTCGGCGAGAAAAGCTTTTACTTTGTCTGGACTTGGCTTGGTCATCAGACCCCACACCGTGCAATAGCGCAATAAATGCGACTGGAGCGAACGGGGAAGAAAATGAATAAACGGCGTCAGCAGGTGTGGCTCGATGAAAAAAGAGCGCGCCGGTGTCTGTATCCATAGGGCGCGGCCAACGCGTCGGGCCTCGGCTGCGAATGCTTGCTGCCGCTCGTAAGTGCCGACATGCTCAATCACACTGTTGGAGTAAACGACGTCAAAACTTCGGTCTGAATATCCCAGCTTACAGCCATCGCCGATCACAAACTCAAATTGATCCCCATATTGATCGGATAAGCCTTGAAGCACGTGAGGATTGAGCAAGGTAATCTTGTACGGACGCGTGGCATCCTTCCAGCACCAAGGGTAACCGCCGACGTCAAGGATTGTGGATTGCGGAGGGGCGGAAATGACATCGGTGAACCATTGAAATCTGCGCTCGCGAAACCGCGGCGATAGCAGTGCGTAAAATCTGTGAAACGAAAACATCGTTCGTATTTGTTAAATGCTGCCAAACGTCTGACTGGACCATCGGCCTCAGCCAAAGGAACTTGGACAGACGCTGAGGGAACAGTCACTATTCTGAATACCGCCAATACAAACAAAGGCCAGGAAGGTTGTAAAGACCGATTCGAATTAGACGGTTGGAAAACCGTTAAAGGGCGGAGTTGCGGGAAGTTTCTTGCGGCTTCTTTTGACTCGTCCCATCAACCGCCTACGCCACGCCGACCACTGCAGCGCCCTATTGGAACTGGATTTCGAGCAACAGGACTTCGACCGCGAAGCCCCTGAGAAACCTTCGCGCGCCGACTTGCTGTCTCAATTTGCCCAATGGGCCACCCTCCCCGCCGTCCGCACCGCTCTACGCGTCCGCCCCCCGTAGCGGCGCCCCGGCGTTCGCCGCCATCTCAAATTCCCCCGTTTCCGCCACCACACCGCAACTGACAGCCGTGCTCACGAGATACGGCCACCTCAAAAACTCCCGGAAAATCCAACTTTTCCAACCTTTGTTCTCCAACCCAATCCAACCGGAATTTATCTCTCCCAAGAGTCCCCATCCGGCGCTCTCCGGCACGATGCGAACCGAGCCGCTCAATCCCCAATCCACTCCCCATCGCTCCCCGACTCGCGGCCAGCCACATCACCCCCCGCCTCGGCGCCTCCGCGTTTAACTGGATTCTCTTCCCGCTTCGATGGTTGTGTTGCAACGGCGCCCTGATTCCCGAATCGGCATTGCGTTTCCGCGCGGATTCTGCTGTCGTATGCCCAGACGCTTATGGATTCTATCGCTAATCCTGATAAACAAAGAAAACTGCTCGTCGCCAATCGCAGCGAAATCGCCATCCGCGTCTTCCGCGCCGCCACCGAACTCGGCTTGCGCACCATCGCCATCTACGCCGCCGAAGATCGCCTGGCCATCCACCGCTTCAAGGCCGATGAAGCCTACGTCGTGGGCGAAGGCAAGGGCCCTGTCGGCGCCTATCTCGACATCCCCGGCATTGTCGCGCTGGCCAAGGAAAAGGGCGTGGACTTCATCCATCCCGGATACGGCTTCCTGTCCGAGAATCCCGATTTTGCCCAAGCTTGCCAGGATGCCGGCATCACTTTCGTCGGCCCGCGCGTCGAGCTTCTGCGCATGATGGGCGATAAGACCGCCGCCCGCGCGCTCGCGCAAAAAGTCGGCGTGCCTGTCCTGCCCGGCACCGAATCGGCCATTGACGACCGTGACGAAGCCCTGAAGGTGGCCAAGCAAATCGGCTTCCCGCTCATCATCAAGGCCGCCTTTGGCGGCGGCGGCCGCGGCATGCGCGTCGTCCATAAACCCGCCGATCTCGCCGCCCTGCTGGACGAGGCCCGCGGCGAGGCCGGCCGCGCCTTTGGCAATCCCGCCGTCTTCCTCGAACGCTACATTCCCCGCGCCAAACACATCGAGGTCCAGATCCTCGGCGACCAGCACGGCCGCGTCGTCCATCTGCACGAGCGCGACTGCTCCGTCCAGCGCCGCCATCAGAAGGTCATTGAAATCGCCCCCAGCGTGAACATTGACCGCCGCATCCGCGCGGAATTGTGCGAGGCCGCCGTCCGCCTCTGCCACGAAATCAAATATGACAACGCCGGCACCGTGGAATTCCTTTACGACCTCGATACGAATGAGTGGTTCTTCATCGAGATGAACCCGCGCATCCAGGTCGAGCACACTGTCACCGAAGTCATCACCGGCCTCGACCTCGTCCGTTCCCAGATCCTCATCGCCGATGGCAAGCCGATGCATGGCCCCGAAGTAGGCATTCCCCAGCAGGAGGACATGCCCCGCAACGGTTACGCCGTCCAATGCCGCATCACCACCGAGGACCCGGAAAACAAATTCCAGCCCGACTATGGCCGCATCCTCACCTATCGCTCCGCCGGCGGTTTCGGCGTGCGGCTGGATGGCGGGATGGGCTACGGCGGAGCCGTCATCACGCCCTTTTACGATTCGCTGCTCGTCAAGCTCACGGTCTCCGCCCAGACCTTCGACGGCGCCTTGCAGCGCATGGACCGCGCCTTGCGGGAATTCCGCATCCGTGGCGTCAAGACCAACATCCCCTTCCTCGAAAACGTCATCCACAACGACGTTTTCCAAAAAGGCCTCGCCACCACCACCCTCATTGACACCACGCCCCAGTTGTTCGAGTTCAAGCCGCGCCGCGACCGCGCCACCAAGCTGCTCCAATACCTCGGTGACATCACGGTCAATGGCCATCCGCTCGTCAAGGGCTTCCAGCCGGGCGAGGATTTCGCCGCCGCCCGCCCGCCGGCCTGCGATCGCAAACAGGCGCCGCCGCCCGGCACCCGCCAGTTGCTCCTGCAGCTCGGCCCTAAAAAATTCGCCGAGTGGACCCTCAAGCAGAAGCGGTTGCTCATCACCGATACCACCCTGCGCGATGCCCATCAGTCGCTCTTCGCCACCCGGCTCCGCACCTACGACATGCTCGCTACGGCGGACGCCGTGGCCCGGAGCACGCCAAATCTTTTCAGCCTCGAAATGTGGGGCGGCGCCACTTTCGACACCGCGCTGCGCTTCCTGCACGAGGATCCGTGGCAGCGCCTCCGCCTCCTGCGCGAGCGCATTCCCAATATCTGTTTCCAAATGCTCTTCCGCGGCTCCAATGCCGTCGGCTATTCCAATTATCCCGACAACGCCGTCGCCGGTTTCGTCCGGCACGCCGCCGGGGCCGGCATGGATATTTTCCGCATCTTCGATTCGCTGAATTATCTCCCCAACCTGAAGGTGGCCATGGAGGCCGTCCAGGAGACCCCCGCCATCTGCGAGGCCGCCATCTGCTACACCGGCAACATCCTCGACCCCGCGCGCGACAAATATTCCCTGAAATACTACGTGGGGCTCGCCAAAGAGCTGGAAAAAATGGGTGCGCATTTCCTGGCCATCAAGGATATGGCCGGCCTGTGCAAGCCCGCCGCCGCCGCCCGGCTCGTCAAAGCCCTCAAACTGGAAATCGGCATCCCCGTCCATTTCCACACCCACGACACCAGCGGCATCGCCGCCGCCTCCGTCCTGAGCGCCGCCGATGCCGGCGTGGATGTGGCCGATCTCGCCATTGCCTCCATGTCCGGTTCCACCAGCCAGCCCAATTTGAATTCCATCGTCGCCGCCCTGCAGTTCACCAAGCGCGACACCGGACTGGATTTGAACGCCCTCAATGAGCTGGCCAATTACTGGGAACAGGTCCGCGCCTATTATGCGCCGTTCGATTCCGCGCCCCGCGCCGGCAGCGCCGACGTTTATCTGCACGAAATGCCCGGCGGCCAGTTCACCAACTTCAAGGAGCAGGCCGCCTCCATGGGCCTCGCCCGGCGCTGGCCTGAAATCGCCCGCACTTACGCCGAGGTCAACCAGTTGTTCGGCGACATCGTCAAGGTCACCCCCAGCAGCAAGGTCGTCGGCGACATGACCATGTTCCTCATCACCCATGGCATCCGGCCCGCGGACGTCCTCAACCTGGAACCCGGCAGCACCTCCTTCCCGGAGTCGGTCATTGATATGCTCGCCGGCGGCCTCGGCCAGCCGGTTGGCGGCTGGCCCAAAAAATTGCAGCAGATCGTCCTCGGCAATCGCAAGCCGCTCACCGGCCGCCCCGGCGCGGGCCTCAAACCGCTCCAGTTCGCGAAAATTGCGGAGGATCTGGCCAAGCTCAAGCCCGAGGTGTCCAGGGACGACGTCTTCAGCCACATCATGTATCCGGAAGTCTTCGCCGGTTACGCCAAATTCATCCGCGAGAACGGCGACCTTTCCCCCTTGCCCACGCCGGCCTTCTTCTACGGCATGCAGCTCGGCCAGGAAATCTCCGTGGAAATCGAGCCCGGCAAGACCCTCTTCATCCGCCTCGTCAATCTCGGCGCGCCGGATGCCGAGGGCAAGCGCGCCGTCAACTTCGAGTTGAACGGCATGGTCCGCCAACTGGCCATCGTGGACCGCGCCGCCAAACCCACCATCAAGCCCCGCGTCAAGGCCGACGCTTCCAAGCCTTCTGAAATCGGCGCCCCCATTCCCGGCCTCGTCACTGCCCTGGCCGTCAGCGTCGGCGCCCGCGTCGAAAAAGGCGGCAAACTCCTCACCCTCGAAGCCATGAAAATGCAGACCACCCTCTACGCCGCCTTTGACGGCATAGTCGAGGAAATCTTCGTGCAAAACGGCGAGGCTGTCGAAAGCAAGGACCTGCTCCTCAAACTCCGCCCGGCCTGAGCGCTGCCGCCATGCGACTATTGCCCATCCGTTGCCATGAATCTCCTTTCTCCTTTCATTCCCGGCCGCCGTTGGCCTAGATTCAGCCCATGAAAATCTCCCCGAAAGAATTTCGCGTCCACGAAGGCGGCAGGGTTAATCTCAAAAAACTGCCCACCAAGGTCAAGCCCTTCTACCGGTCGGAGAAACATTATGCGGAGCTGCTCGCCGATCATATCAAGGGTCTGAGCCAACGCCAGGGTCTGCTGTACGCCGACAATCGTTATTCCCTTCTGCTGATTTTCCAGGCCATGGACGCCGCCGGCAAGGACGGTGCCATCAAGCATGTCATGTCCGGCGTCAATCCCCAGGGCTGTCAGGTCTTCAGTTTCAAGCACCCCAGCGCGGAGGAACTGGAGCATGATTTCCTGTGGCGCACCACCCGCTGCCTTCCCGAGCGCGGCCACATCGGCATCTTCAACCGCTCCTATTACGAGGAAGTCCTCATTGCGCGCGTCCATCCAGAAATCCTTCAGGCTCAGTCGCTCCCTCCGGAATTGGTGGCCGACAAGGATTTTTGGGGGAAACGCTTTCGTTCCATCAATGACACCGAGAAACATCTCTACCGCAACGGCACGCGCATTCTCAAGTTCTTCCTCCATCTGTCCAAGGAGGAGCAGCGCCAGCGCTTCCTCCGCCGGTTGGACGACCCGGCGCGTAATTGGAAGTTCAGCAAGTACGACCTGGTCGAGCGCGGTTTCTGGAAGGAATATCAGGCCGCCTATGAAGATTGCCTGGCCGCCACCAGTACCCGCCACGCCCCCTGGTTCGTCGTCCCCGCCGATGACAAGCTCAATGCCCGGCTGATTATCTCCCAAGTGGTCTTGAACGCCCTGAAAGACCTGAAGATGGATTACCCCAAGGCCGACGCGGCCCGCCTCAAGGAGCTCCAGTCCTTGAAACGCCAGTTGGCCCGCTAGAAAACCTCAGAGCAGGCAGGAGCCGCA
>CAZHIM010000061.1:0-3156 GCA_964532525.1 uncultured Bifidobacteriaceae bacterium | reverse complement strand
GGCTGCCAGATGGCGCGGTAGAACTGGTGCGGTGAACCGGGCGGCATGGCGATGGGCAGGGTGAGCGAACTCCCGGTGAGCAGGTTGGTGGAGATGGACGTCCACGTTATTAGGTCCGGCGAGCTTTGGACAATGTACGGGGTGCCCGGCTGGCCTTGCAGGAGCAGTTGCAATTGTCCGGCCTGGACGACCGGCACGGCCAGCGTGGCCGGCGCGGGCGCAAACGTGAACAGGGTCAGCGACAGCGGGGGAAATGCGTAGCTGAAATTGGTTCCGGTCACCGCATAGCTGTTCGTGGCCAAGTCCTGCAACCCGGCCGCCGCATTGGTCGAGGCCGCCTGGTCCTGCGGGACGCCGTAGGAAATGAGGGTGGCGCTGGACCAGGGCACGAAATTGGTCAGGCCGATCTGCCCGGTGAGATTCAGGGTAAAGGCCTTGTTGATCACCAGCAGCGTCAGTGCGCCGTTGGTGCGGCGCACGCCATAGGCCGAGAGCAGGAGATTGTCGCTGCTGCCGGCCAGCACGGCGTCGCCCGGGCGCGCAAAGTGTTGCATCAGTTTGGCCGTGTAGAACGCGGGATAAGGCGCGTCCGCGGCGCTCAAAACGCCGTAATCGCCGCTGGTGCGCCATCCGTAGATCGTGGGGTCAAAATCGCCGTCCGAATCCGCCCCGTTATGCAAGTCCCACCACAGGTAGGAGCGAAACTCGGTTTTCATCAGGGAGCCCATGCTGTCGGCGAGGTAGAGGGCGTTGATCAGGCTGGTGGATTGCCGGCCCATTTCCCCCGCGTCGCTGTTGTTCTCGGTCACGCACAGTTCCACGTTGGTGCCGGGGGCGCCCAGGTAGTCGCTGATTTGCTGGCGCAGGCTCGCCGCCGCGCTGGCCCAATCCGACCAGACGGCGGGGCAGGGATTGTCCGCCACCTGCAACAGCAGCGGATCACTGTCCGTCGAATTCGTGTAGTAGGTCCAGCCCCCGGGGGTCCACTGCCAGTAAAAATGGTAGATGAGAAAATCCGGCGTGACGCCGAGGCTGCTGAGCTGCGACAGCACGATGGGCGTCCAGCCATAATTCGTCGTTTGCGTGCGCGGGTTGACGGCAAAATGGCTGGCGTTGTTGCTGGAGGAGTTTTCGCCCGGCACCACCACGACGCCCACCTTGATGGGCACGCTGGGATAGGCCGCCTTCATCTGCTGAATATAAGCCGCCGCCCGCGTGGCATAGGTGTACGGATCGTGCGGCACGGAATTGGAATCCACTTCCCACGAGCCATAACATTCATTGCCCACTTCCCAATACTTGAAGCCGCAGTTATTGGTTTGGTTGGCGTTCAGCACCCAGGCGGCCGCCTCGGCCGGCGTGCCGGTGCCGTAGTTGACGGTGGTGAAAACCTGCGCGCCCAGGTTGGTGGCGAGATTGCGGAAGGTGGCATTGCCGGCGGGATCGCTGGCCCAATTATATTCGTCCGAAGTCGAGCCGCCGGGCCACCGCAGGGCCAGGTACCCCGCCTGTTGGACCATGGGCAGCGTTTCGGGATTCCCCAAGGAGTTGTCCCAAGTGGCCGTGTTCAATCCGAATTGCCGCGCGTCCACCGTCTGCAACACATGCGCGGCATTCACGCCCAAGTGGACCACCGCCGGCGCCGGCGCCGCCGTCAGTTCGACATCGTCCACGAAGAAAACCGGCTGCGCCCCGGCCGTGGCGCCTTGGATCCAAAAACCAGTGCAGTTGGGCTGGTTGGAGACGTTGAGGGTGGCCAGGGGAATCGTGAATTGGCTCCAAGTGTTGGCCGCCAGCGCTGTGCCCAGCCGGTAGGTCGCCTGATTGGTGCCGTCCAGCAGGGCCGAGACCTTCAATTGCTGGCCGCCCGCGCTGCCGCCGTTGGCCCAAAAACTCAGGCTCGCGTAGGGCGTGGTGTTGAAATCCGGGTGCTCGAGATAAAGCGCCTGCCCGCCGGCATCCTTCACGCTGATGGCATAGGCGCCCGAGTGGACCGGGTTATTGGTCTGGAGATTCACCGTGGCCCAGCTCCAGCTTTGAAAGCCGTTCACCAGGTTGTCGGTGTAAATCGGCAGGTTGTCTTGGGCTGCCGCCGTGCCCGGCGGGGGATTTACGGTCTGGTACGCCACGTTGGTGCTGGCCGGGTAATTGCCGCCCGAATAAATCGCCGTCACGAGGTCTGTGCCGATGGGCAGACGGGTGATGGCCGCGCTGGTGGCGGTGCCGCCGGTCACCGGGTTGGTGCTGAAGGGCAGGCTGGCGGCAAGGAACACCACCGTCCCCGCGGCGTTGCCGGCCGTCACGCCGTTGGTTTGCACTGCGAAGGTGAACGTCACGGGGGCGCCGCTCACCGAGGGATTGACCGAAGGTACCAGCGCCGTGTTGGCCTGGTGTACGAGGGTGATATTGTCAATTTTGAGCGAGTCAGTCAGGACGGCGCCGCTCCATTGTGACGCAAAGATCCCGAACTCCAACTGCCACGTGCCCGCCACGGGCGAGGCCGTCGTCAGATTGCCCAGGTTGATATGGAAAGTTTGCCAGGCGTTGGCCGCGGCCAATTGGCAATTGGTCGAATTGTTGATGACCGGCCCCGTGCCGCCGTAATTGATTCCCGGCCAAGTCTGCACCGTGAACTGGACGACCCCCGCCCGGTTGCCATACGCGTCAAACGACAGCACATAGTTGGCGGGATTCGGATCCACGATGCCGCTCACGTCGGTCATCTGCACCTGGCCCACATAATAAGTGCTGTAACTGGAGGTCGTAATGCTTTCCAGCCAGCAGCCATTCGGGTTGCCCCCGCTGGTCAGCACGACATTGGTGATCGCGGTCGGACTCCCGCCCGAATACCCGCCCAAGCTAAGCGTCCCGGTATATCCGCCGTCGAAGTTTTCGTCAAAATTGGTTTGGGCGGTGGCCTGGATGGAGCCTAGCGCCGCGGCCAGAATGGCGGATTGGATCAGGGGCTTCATTAATTAACTTTCCTGCGGTAATCGCAGAAGTTCAAGCCTTTCTTCCCGCAAAAATTCGGGACAAGACAAGGTGAGCCGGGGAAGCGGCTCAAGGCTCTTGAGCAATTGAAGGCGATGTCAGTCTGAGGCAAGCTCGCCCTTTCCATGAACCGTCTCTCTTCAGGCCTTTGCAGGCTGGAGGCGA
>CAZHIM010000060.1:0-30464 GCA_964532525.1 uncultured Bifidobacteriaceae bacterium | reverse complement strand
CTCCAAGGCAACTTCGTTTTAGCTATTCCACTGAAAACAGCGAAGAACCTTTTTTCCAAATTAAATTTCCTTTTCCCACAACCACTTACGCAATTTCCGTTAGCCGCTAACTAACACCCCTGCCCCAATCCGTGTCATGCTCGCAGCGTGAGACTGCCACCACAACGCAGCCGGCCCTCCGGGGCCTCCGTCCCGGCGATGCCCCCCGCATCGCCTCACGCCCGCTTTTTTAGCATTTAGCCTTTATCCTCTTAAGAAACTCATTTTCTATATTGTTAATGCCAAGTATGTTACAAAAACTCACAACTACGCCAAAATCGCCGGTCGGGAACCGAGTTTCTTCCAGTATCAGCCCCCTCTGGGGGGGTCCTGCTTCAGCCTTTCCTGCTGCCCCCTGGAAAACCCCGCAAATTCGTTGGCAAAAATCTTCAAAAACCCCAGCAAAACCCCACATCGTCAAGCCCCGTCAACCCCAAATTTTTTTGGCGCCCGCCCGCCCCTCCCGGCAATGGGAAAAGCGACGGCACATGGTCATTCCGGGGCGTCACGGACCGCGGCTGTGTCCCGCGCGGCGCGGGATCAGCCGCAGCGTGTCGGGTTCTCAAGCCGGGTTGAGTATTTCCGATGCCGTCATTCCTGCGAAGCTGCTGCGGCTGGTCTGCGACACAGCCGCGGTCCGGGCGCGGGTCCAGCAACGCAGCGCGTCGGGAAGCGGAGGTCCATGCCGCTTTCGTGCGCGCGACAGTGCTCAAAAGCTCGCGGCTCATGCGTGCGTGCGAAAGCACCGTCGCTGCTGCGCTTTGCCGGCGCAGTCCATGACGCGAACAGGAATGACAGGCGTGTCGTCATCGCGCCGGGCGTTAGAGCCTCTTAAGAAACTCGTTTTCTATATTGTTAATGCCAAGTATGTTACAAAAACTCACAACTACGCCAAAATCGCCGGTCGGGAACCGAGTTTCTTCCAGTATCAGCCCCCTCTGGGGGTCCCTGCTTCAGCCTTTCCTGCTGCCCCCTGCCCCCCCAATTCCTTCGCAAAAATCTGCGAAAACCCCAGCAAAACCGCACATCGTCAAGCCCCGTCAACCCCAAAAAAAAATTTTGGCCGCCCGCCCGCCCCTATTCTGGTCAGTCCGAGTCAGTCCTTCATCCTTCGAATTGCGCGTTTTACAAATGGCGCGAGCGCCGATAATGTGAAGGGCGATGCTTTCCACGCAACAGATGGCCACGTTGAATGCCTCAACCTGCGAGGTCGCATTCGACAACCAGACGCTCCAGCTGTACGCCACGGACGCTTCGCCCTACCAGATCGTGCCGCTGGCGGTGGCCTTTCCCAAGACGGCGAAGCAGGCCGCGCGCGTCATCCAGGCGGCGCTGGTGGCGGGCGTGCCGGTGATTCCGCGCGGGGCCGGCACCGGCCTGAGCGGCGGGGCGGTGGGCGAGGGCCTGATCGTGGACTTCGCGCGCCACAACCGCCAGGTCCTCGACTTCGACCCGGAACGGCGGATCGTGCGGGTGAGCGCGGGCGTGGTGCTGGACCAGCTCAACCATTTCCTGCTGGCGCAGGGATTCCGGTTCGGGCCGGACGTGGCCACCAGCTCGCGCGCAACGCTCGGCGGGATGATTGCCAACGATTCGTCGGGCGCGCACGCGCCGGTCTATGGCACCACCGGCCAGCATGTACATTCCCTGGACCTCATCATGGCCGATGGCAAATACACCCAGGTGGGACCCGGCCGGCCGGCCTTGCAGCATCAGCGCAACACCGTGAATGACCTGGTGATGTTGAACTCGCTGGAAATCACGGAGCGGTTTGCCGCGGGAATGGTCAAACGCTGGCCGGGCTACGGCCTGGCGCGCGCCCTGGAAAATCCGGACAACCTGATTCCGATTCTCTGCGGCAGCGAGGGCACGCTGGCGGGGATCTTTTCAGCGGAACTGAAGGTGGTGCCGCTGCCCGCCGAACGCGGCCTGGGGCTGATCTTTTTCGATTCCGTGGCCGAGGCGATGCAGGCCACCGGGTCCCTGCTGGATTTGCAGCCGGCGGCGATCGAGCACATTGACCGCCTGCTCTTCGACCAGACGCGCGGCCAGCGCGAGTTCCAGGCCGTGCGCGACCTGCTGGATCTGGACGAGGAGCCGTGCGCCGCCATCCTGATGGTGGAATTCTTTTCGGACGCGAAGGACAAGCTGGCGCGGATGGAGCAGCGCAACCTGGGCCGCCGGCGGCAGATCCTCAAAACCCCGTACGAGCAGAACCTGGTGTGGGCCATGCGCAAGGCCGGGCTCTCGCTGCTCACCAGCCGCAAGGGGGCGGCCAAGCCGGCGTGTTTTGTGGAGGACTCGGCGGTGCGCCCGCACGACCTGCCGGCCTATGCGGCGGGGCTGGAAAACCTGATGCATCGCGTGGGGGTGCAGGCGTCGTTTTACGGGCACGCCGCCGCCGGGCTGCTGCACGTGCGCCCGGTGCTGGACCTGCACAGCGCGGAGGATTTGCGGAAATTCCGGCAGATCGCCGACGAGGTGGCGGCGCTGGTGGCGCAGTTCCACGGTTCCCTCGCCGGCGAGCACGGCGTGGGCATCGCCCGCACGGAATATCTCAAGGAACAGGTCGGGCCCGAGCTGTATAACGTGATGCGCGAGATCAAGCAGTCGTTCGACCCGAACAACCTCTTCAATCCCGGCAAAATCGTCGGCGACGGACGCTATAAGATTGACCAGAACCTGCGCCTGACGCCGGGGCGCAGCCTGCTGCCCCCGTTTGTGCCGGAACTGGCCTTCGCGGCGCGGGACGGGTCGTTCATCGCCAACCTGGAGCAATGCAACGGCTGCGGCGGCTGCCTCAAACAGACGCCCTCCATGTGTCCCACGTTCATCGCCACCGGCGAGGAAGGCATGTCCACGCGCGGCCGGGCGAACCTGATTCGCGCCGTGCTGGACGCGCGGGGCTCGGACCACGATCCGCTGCGCGCCAAGGAACTGGATTACGCGCTGTCCCATTGCCTGTCCTGCAAGGCGTGCGGCACGGAATGCCCGTCCAATGTCAACCTGCCGCTGCTGAAGGCCGAGTTGCTCCACGCCCGCGTCCAGCGCGACGGCCTGACGGCGCTCCAGCGGCTGGTCAGCTCGGTGGACACGCTGGGCCGCGTCGGCTGCTCGCTGCCGTGGCTGGCCAACGCCGCCTTCCGCTCCCGCTCGGTGCGGCACATCTTCGGCCGGATTTTCGGCATCAGCGGCGAGCGGGAAACCCCGGCGTTTGCGCGGCGGCGTTTCGACCGGTGGTTCCAGAAGCACGAGCAAAACACCAGCGGGCTGCGGGGCCGCGTGGTGCTGTGGGACGACACCTTCACGCGCTATCACGAGCCGAACATCGGCATGGCGGCGGTGAAGGTGCTCGAGGCGGCCGGGTGTTACGTCGCGCTGCCGCAACTGCGCAAATGCTGCGGCCGCCCCGCCTTTAGCGTGGGCAACTTGGACGAGGCGGCGCGGCTGGGGACGCACAACCTGGCCTTGCTGGCAAACGACGACGCGCCGATCATCTTTTTGGAGCCGTCCTGCTACTCGATGTTCGCGGAGGATTACCGCGAGCTGGGCCTGCCCGGCGCGGCCGCGGTGGCGGCGCGGTGCGTGCTCTTCGAGGACTTCATGGAGAACCTGCTCCGGGAGAATCCCGACGCCCTGCAGTTCGACAACGAACAGGGGCGCCTGGCCATCCACGTGCACTGCCACGCCAAGGCGCTGACCAATCCCAAGACCTCCCGGCAGCTCGCCTCCCGCCTCCCCAACCGGACCGTGGCCCTGCTGGACACCGGCTGCTGCGGCATGGCCGGGTCGTTCGGCATGCTGGCGTCCAAGTACGAGCTTTCGCTCAAGATCGCGGAGCCGCTGATGGAGCAGATCCAGCAGCAGCCCTACGGCACCACCATCGTGCTCTCCGGCACCAGTTGCCGCCACCAGGTGCGGCATCTGGCCACCGTCCGCGCGCTGCACATGGCCGAAGTCCTGGCGGAGGCGCTGGCGTGACGTGCCATCGTTGCTGGTGGACCGCGGCTGTGTCGAAGACCAGCCGCAGCAACATTGCCGGCCAGAAAACCAGCCGAGCGGCGTCGGCCCGTCTAATTCCCGTCGCTGCTGCGGCTGGCTTTCAGCACAGCCGCGCTCCGGCCGACCCAACTTCCCGCTCGCCAAACCGCGGTTTTCCGCTATTTTACCCGTCTGGATTAAATCATGTTTACCGGAACATATACTGCCATCGTCACGCCGTTTCGCGGCGGCCAACTGGATGAAGCCGCCCTCGAACACCTGGTCAAATTTCAAATCAAGGGCGGCGTCAACGGCATCGTGCCGGTGGGCACCTCGGGCGAATCGCCCACGGTCAACTGCGAGGAACACATCCGGATCATCGAGCTGTCGGTGAAATTCGCGGGCGGCCGGCTGAAGGTGCTGGCCGGGACCGGCGCCAATGCCACGGCGGAGGCAATCTCGCTCACGCAGGCGGCCGAGAAAGCGGGGGCGGACGGCTCGCTGCAGGTGGCGCCGTATTACAACCGGCCCACGCAGGAGGGCCTGTACCAACATTTCAAGGCCATCGCCAAGGCCACCCAACTGCCCATCGTGCTGTACAGCATCCCCGGCCGCTGCGGCATCGAAATCGCCGTGGACACGGTGAAGCGCCTGGCGCACGACTGTAAAAACATCGTGGGCATCAAGGAAGCCGGCGGCAGTTGCGACCGGGTGTCCCAGTTGCGCGCCACGCTGGGACCGAAGTTCACCATTCTCTGCGGCGATGATTCGCTGACGCTGCCGTTCATGTCGGTGGGCGCCAACGGCGTCGTCAGCGTGGCCTCCAACGTGATCCCCAAGGAAGTGGCGCAGATGGTCAACGCCTACGCCCGGGGCGACGTCCGGAAGGCGGCGGCGTTGCACGCGCGGTATTATTCCCTGTTCAAGGATTTGTTCATCGAGACCAACCCCACGCCGGTGAAGGCCGCGCTGGCCATGATGAAGCTGGTGGAGGAGGAATACCGCCTGCCGCTCGTGCCGTTGCACCCCAAGAACTGGGACGCCCTGCGCAACACGCTCAAGCGTTGCCACGTCCTGGACTGAACGCCTATGGTCAAAGTCATCATCACCGGGGCCAAAGGCCGGATGGGCCAGGCGCTCGTGGGCTGCGCCCCGAGGTTTCCCCAGCTCGAAATCGCGGCGCAAATTGACCAGGGAGACGACTTGGCGTCCGTCATTGGCCGCGGCGACGTGGTCATTGATTTCAGTTCGCACGCGGCCACCGTCGCGGTGGCGCAGCTTTGCGCCGCGCACCACAAGGCCCTGGTGATCGGCACCACCGGCCATACGGAAGCCGACACTTTGGCGATCAAACAGCAGCGGCAGCGGATTCCCATGGTGTGGACGTCGAATTTTTCGACCGGCGTCAACACGCTGTTCTGGCTCACCCGCAAGGCGGCGGAAATCCTCGGCCCGGATTTCGACCTGGAAATCGTCGAGATGCACCATCGCCTGAAGAAGGACGCGCCCAGCGGCACGGCGAAGACGCTGGCCACCATTTTAGCGGACGTCCGCAAGCTGCGGTTGGAAGAAGCGGCGCGGCACGGCCGCGTGGGCCTGGTGGGCGAGCGCACGGCGGGCGAGATTGGCATCCACTCGCTTCGCGGCGGCGACGTGGTGGGCGACCACACCGTGATTTTTGCCAACACCGGCGAGCGCCTGGAACTCACGCACCGCGCCTCCAGCCGCGACACCTTTGCCAACGGCGCGCTCCGCGCCGCCCAATGGGTCGTCCAGCAACCGCCCGGCCTCTACGACATGCAGGACGTGCTGGGGCTGAAGTAAATTGACGCGGCATCCGAAGCGCTCATGACCCCCCCTGAGCATCACGCGACCGGTTCCGATTCTGCCCTCCCCTGCCCCGTCATCATTGCCCTCGGCTCAAACCTGGGCGACTCCCCGCGCCTCATTCGGGAAGCCCTGGAGCAGTTACAGTCATTTTCCGCCGCTCCGCTCCGCATCTCCTCGCTCTGGCAGACCACGCCGGTGGATTGCCCGCCCGGTTCGCCCAAATTCGTAAACGCCGTCGCGGGCTTGGTCCCGCGCAACGGCGAAACCCCGGAGTCGCTGCTGGCCAAGCTACAAGCGCTGGAACAGCGGTTTGGCCGCGTGCCCAAAAGCGTCCTGAACGAGCCGCGCCCGCTGGACCTGGACCTGATTATGTTCGGCGCGGAACGTCGCCAATCTCCGGCCCTGGCCCTGCCCCACCCCCGCGCGCATCTGCGGCGGTTCGTCCTGCAACCCCTGGCCGAAATCGCGCCGGCCCTGGTGCTGCCGGGCCGCCGCGAATCCGTGGCCGAACTGCTGGCGCGCCTCCCGGCCGGCGAGTCCGTGGAGAGCCTCGAATAAAAACTGTGGCTGTGGACGTGAGTCCACGGCAAACTCCCACACACCATGCCATACACCCGCACCCCGCTTTCACGCGCCACCCAACTTCTGCTTTCCGCTCTTGCCGGCCTGTGCCTCGCCGGCCCCGTCCGCGGAGCCGATCCGCAGTTCAAGGTCATCGCGTTCTACACGGGCCGTTCCGACTTGGCGCACATCAGTTTCGTGCATGAAGCCAACCGCTGGTTTCCCCGGCAGGCGGAGCGCTATCATTTCAGCTACGAGGCCACGACCAACTGGGACGAACTGAACGCCGACGTCTTGTCACACCACCAGGTGGTGCTCTTTCTGGACACGCGGCCGGAAAAGCCGGAGCAACGGCTGGCGTTCCAGCATTACATGGAGCACGGCGGCGCGTGGATGGGCTTCCATTTTGCCGCGTTTGCGCTCACGCCGTCGGCCTATCCGCAAAACTGGGACTGGTATCACCGGCAATTCCTCGGGTCGGGCGAATATGTCAGCAACACCTGGCGGCCCACCCCGGCGGTGCTGCGCGTGGAGGACACCAACAGCCCGGTGACGCGGAACCTGCCGGCCACCTTCACGTCGGCGCCGAACGAATGGTATCGGTGGTCGAACGACCTGCGCACAAATGCGGACATCAAAATCCTGCTTTCGATTGACCCCGCGAGTTTTCCGCTGGGCACGGGGCCGAAGCCGTCCGAGATCTGGCAGGCGGGTTATTATCCCGTGGTCTGGAGCAACACCAAGTTCCGGATGGTTTATGTGAACATGGGTCACAACGACATGGACTACGAGCACAAGTTCGACCAGACGAACAAGACCCTCTCGTTCACGTTCGAGAATTCCACCCAGGACCGGATGATCATGAATGCGCTGGTGTGGCTGGGCACGGGCAAACCGTCATTGTGACGAGCGGGGGTTCTTCGTCTCCCAATGCGCCCGGAGCGCGACCTTCAGGTCGCTTCACCGTGGGGCATGACGAAAACGCGCGGACAAGTTTTGCCCCGGCTCTCACGGCCAATCCACGGGTTTTTGACAAACCACAAGTTGCATCGTAGCGTCCATTCTAGCAAAGGCCATGAACCCGAAAACCCTCATTCTTTTTTGGTGCAATCTTGCAATCGGTCTCGCCTTTTTCGGGCCGACCCTCAAGGCCATGGGTCAGCCCACGCTGGGCGACGCCCCAAAATGGCCGGCGAATTTGACTCGCCTGCCGCAGGAAACCAAGCCAAAGGTCCAAACCTACACCGGCAGCTTTTCTGTCAATACCGATTCGCGCGAGCAGGTGCGCGATTTCTACAATGCCATCTATGCCACGTCGGAAAATGTGCCCATCAATTCGACCGCCGACGTGGCCGATTGTTTTCCCGGCACCAATTCGCCGCTCTTCCAAGCAGCCGTCCTCCGGCGCATCAATTGGTTTCGAGCCATGGCGGGCGTGCCGGCCAGCGTGGTCTTTAATCCCATCTACAACTCCAACGCGCAAGCCGTGGCCGTGATGATCTCCTCCAGCGGCCAACTCAATCACAATCCCCCGACCAACTGGCCGTGCTATTCGTCCGCCGGCGCCGCCGGCGCCGGCGGCAACCAGGCCGGCGGCTTCAACGGCGCCGACGCCATCACCGGCTACATCTGGGATTTCGGCGGCAATAATTCCGAAGTGGGCCATCGTCGCTGGATCCTCTTCCCCAGCGAGCAAATCATGGGCACGGGCGACGTGCCGGCGACGAACAGTTATATTGCGGGCAACTCGACTTATGTTTTTGATTCCAGCATCAACGACCCGCGCCCGCCCACCCGCCAGCCGTATGTTTCCTGGCCGCCCGAGGGCTTCGTGCCTTATCAAATCACTTATCCCTATTGGTCCTTTGCGCTTTCCAATGCGGATTTAAGCGCCGCCACGGTTACCATGACCAGCAATGGCGCGCCCGTTTCGCTGGCCATCCAGCCTTACGCCACTGGCTACGGGGAAAACACGATTGTCTGGGTGCCGATGGGCTTGGACGCCAACTGCGAGTGCACGGCTTTCCCCTTCAGCGGGGCCGACACGGTTTATGGCATCACCGTCAGTAACATCGTGGTGGGCGGTTCCAACGTGAGCTTCAGCTACCACGTGACAGTTTTTGATCCCGCGATCCCGGGAACCGATTACGTAGCGACCGCGGTCAGCGGCCCCGGGCAAACGCCGGTGAACGCGGCGGCCACTTATTCCTGCACGCCGCTCGCCAACACCAATGCCACCGCTTACCAATGGCTGACGGCCACGCTGGCCACCGGAGGCTTTGCGGAAAACGCCGCCAACGACCAAGCCGCTGATACGCTGTTGAATTTTACCGCGCTCTCAAATCCCAATTATCCGCTGATCACGAACTCGGACCTGGATTCCAGCGTCTGCGTGCATTTCGTCCACAACGACATGAACACGACGCCGCAAATCCTTCAATGCAATCAAATCCTGTTCCCGGGGTCGAATACCGTTTTTTCGTTTGCCAGCACGATCGGCTACGCCTTCACCAACGAGGTCGCCCGGGTGCAAGTATCAGCCGACGGCGGCGCCGATTGGACCGATCTGTTCACGGATGCGGGTTGCAATGATCCGAATGCATCAGGTTTTTCATCTTGCGAGAACGCCTTTGCGTCCTATTCGCTGTCGCTGTCCAATTATGCGGGCCAGCCGGTTTTGTTGCGTTTTAATTACGATTTCCTTCCTCCCTACGAATACTTTTTCGGAGCCGACAACTATCTGGGCTGGCTCGTGGAAAACATTGCGCTCACCAACACCCAGCAAATCCTGGGCATGACCACGAATACGACCGCCACGACCAACTTCACCTTCACCCCCACCCGGACGGGTAACTTTACTCTGCAAGCCGCTCCCGTGCTCTTTACCCAGTTCCCGCTGAGCTTTGGCCCGGTCAAAACATTTGGCGTTATCGTCCAACCGCTAATCATTCTCAATTCCCCGGTCTTGACCAATCGCCAGGTGCTGCTCGAGTTTGCCGTCCAAAATCTGACGAATGCCACATATCATCTGCTGCAAACCCCGCAACTGGGCGGATCGTGGACCACCAACTTTGGCGCCGCCTTCGTAACTAACGTGCCAAATCAATCGTATCAATTCATCACCACGAACACCGCCGCCGCTCAATATTATCGGGTGGAAACGCCCTGACTGATCGAGGGCATCGTGCCTTTCGCGGTAATCACGGACTCTGTAAGCCCGGTGCCCTCACCGGGCGACAGTTCCGTAGTTGGCTGGGGCTTCCTATGTACCGCCAGCCTTGGCACGGCCTTCCCCCGGTGCGCCGACGTCCCGTCGGCTTAAAGCATGCCCTATCCCCAATTTGCTGCGCTCGTGTGGCTGGGCACGGGCCAGCCGTCATTGCGACGAGAGGGCCGGCGCGGCGGCGGGTTTGGGCGCGGCGGTGCTCTGGCGCACGATGAGTTCGGCGGGCAGGCGGCGCGAGGAGACCTTTTCGCCGCGGATCAGGCTCATCATGAGGTCCATGGCCGCGACGCCGAAACGGAACTTGGGCTGGCTGACGGTGGTGAGGGGGACGCGATAAAATTCCGCCGCCAGGATGTTGCCAAAGCCCGCGATGGACACGTCGTCCGGAATCTTGAGCCCCTGCTGCTGCAGCGTTTCGGCACAACCGATGGCCACCAGGTCGGTGACCGATTGGATGGCGGTGGGATGACAGCCTTCGTTGAGCATCTGGGTGGCGGCCTTGCGGCCGTCCTCCAAGGTGCCGCCGGCGGCAAAGACAAGCTTGTCGTCCACTTCCAGGCCGGCCTCGCGCAGGGCGCGGCGGTAGCCTTCAAAACGCTCGTGCGCCCACGGCACGGCGGGCGGGCCGGTGAAATAGGCGATGCGCTGGTGGCCCAGCCCGATCAGATGCTTCGTAACGTTGAAGCTGGCGTTGACTTCCTCCACCTCGACGCTGACGAAATTCTTGCAGAAGGGCGCGGGCGGACCCAGCAGGACGCACGGCGTCTTGCGCACCACGATTTCCTGGTAAATGCGCGCCTCGGCCTCGAAGCGGTAAACCGGCGTGATGAACAAGCCGTCCACGCGGCGCGACAGCAACCGGCGCAGGCACGCCTCCTCGCGGTCCGGTTGGTTGAGCGTCTGGGCGATCAGCACGTCGTAGCCGAGCTCGTGCGCGTGCTCCTCAATGGCGAAAACCATGCGGGCATAGACCGGATTCGTCGTGGCCGGGATCATCAGGCCGAACAGCTTGGTGGTCTTGGTGCGGAGCCCCTGGGCGCTGGAATCGGGCACGTAGCCCAACTGCTGGGCCAGGGCCTTGATTTTGGCCTTCGTCCCGGCTGAGACGTCCGGCTCGTCGCGCAACGCCTTGGAAACCGTCATCACCGATACGCCCGTCAGGTGGGCAATGTCTTTAAGTCTAACCATGGTCAAAAATAGGTTCCGCGCCAGTGGAGCTTGCGGCGGAGCGCCTCCAAAAACGAGCTGTTTTTCAAATGCACCAGGCGGACGGCGCTCCGGCTGCCCCGGATGGTCACCTCGTCCCCGTCGTTCAACTCGCCGGCGATCTGCCCGTCCGCGCTCACATAGGCCGTGGCCACAGTGGTGATGGCCCGGACCGTGATGGTGGCGGACAGCGGCAGGATGATGGAGCGGTTGGAGAGCGCGTGGGGGCAAATGGGGGTCAGCGCGAAGACCTCCGCGGTGGGAAGCACGATGGCGCCGCCCGCCGCCAGCGAATAGGCGGTGGAACCGGTCGGCGAACTGACAATCAGGCCGTCGCAGCGATACAGCGTGATGGGCTCGCCGTTGACCCGCACGTCCAGCGTGATCAACCGCGACACGGCGCCGCGGCTGATGACGATGTCGTTGAGGGCGGTGGCGTGGATGTTTTTGCCGCGGCCGGTGCCGCCGGCCTCGATGAGGGCGCGGGCCTCGAATTGGAATTCGCCGCGCCACACCAGCTTGAGCGCCTCCGCCAGCTGGGCGGAGGGCACCGCGGTGAGAAAGCCGAGGCCGCCGATGTTCACGCCCAGCATGGGGGTGTGCGAACCGGCGATCTGCCGGGCCGTGTGCAGCATGGTGCCGTCGCCCCCGAAAACCAGGAGCAGGTCCACGGCGCGGGCCAGCGCGGCCACCTGGGGGATGGCCTCGCATTTGAGGCGCGCCCGGCGGGCGGTGATGTCGTCGCACACCACGGTGCGGCCGCTGCGCTGGATGAGGCGGGCGGCGGCGCGGACGCTGGCGGCGCAGGCGGATTTTTCCGCGTTGCCCACGAGGCCGATGCGCTGGAAATGTTCAGGGGACTTTTTCAATCAAGACCAAAAATTCTTTGTTCCCGGCCGGGCCGAGCAGCGGGGATTCAACCACACCGCGCCAGCAAAGGCCAGCCTGCTCCGCCACAAATTCATGCAGTTCGGCCAGCACCCGCTCGTGCACGGCCGGGTCGGTGATCACGCCCCGGCCCTTGTCCGCCTCGGCCCGGCCCGCCTCGAACTGCGGCTTGATGAGGGCGACGATGCGGCCGCCGGGCTTGAGCAGCGGCACCGCCGGCGGCAGGATCTTTTTCAGCGAAATAAACGAGCAATCCACCACCACCAGGTCGGCGGGCGCCGCCGCCCCCGGGGCGGCCCCGGCGGCGGAGGCGGGCGCGAAATCCCGGCAGGTCAGGTAGCGGGCGTTGGTTTTCTCCATCACCACCACGCGCGGATCCTGGCGCAGCTTCCAGGCAAGCTGCCCCCGCCCCACGTCCACGGCAAAGACCCGGCCCGCGCCGCGCTGCAACAGGCAGTCCGTGAACCCCCCGGTGGAGGCCCCGAGGTCAATCGCCGTGAGGCCGGCGACCGCGACCTGAAAATGCGCGAGGGCGTGCTCCAGCTTGTGCCCGCCCCGGCTGACAAATTGCTCCGGGGCGTCCACGGAGAGTTCGTCGGCGGGCTTGACGCTGTCGCTGGGCTTGCGGGCCGTCTGGCCGTTGATGCGCACCTGCCCGGCCAGGACCAGGCGCTTGGCTTTCTCCCGGCTTTCGCACAGGCCGCGTTCGACGAGCAATTGATCCAAACGACTCATTTGAAGGTGCCCCATTTTATGATGAAGGGCAGGCTGGAACAATGGGAACTGTGCCTGGGGGGATTTTTAAGGTTGACTCGGCCCAAGGCGGATCGCACCGGGGCGGACACCGCGCGGGCCCGGCGGCTCCGGGCGTCACCCGCGGCCGCTCTTCAAGATGCGGGCCTGCACCTCGCGAAAGCCTTGCAGAAAAAGCTGGTTGTCGGCCACGGCTTTTTCGATGAGCTGCTTGAGCAAAAACAGTTCGGAGCTGTTGATGACGGCATGGACGCTTTTCTGGAAGGCCTCCATGGGCGTGAAGGTCTGAAAGGAGTTGCCGATGAGCAGGATGGTGGCATGCCGGCGCTGGCCGACCGGCATTTGCTGGAGCGCCCGCAGGGTGAGGTTTTCCTCGGGCGTGTTGGCGCCGAAAAGTTCCTCCAAGATCACCACCTGGTAGGGCGCCTGGCTGAAGCGCATCAGAAAATCGCTGTGGGTGGCGGCGGTATGCACCTTGTACCCCAGCTCCTGCAGGGCGTTCTTGGCCTCCTGCAACCATTCCGGCGTGGAAAAGGCGATCAAGGCCGGCTTGTCCGCCGCACTGACGAAATCAAAGGATAGGCTCATCGCAGTTTCAAGGTGGGGGGATTTTCAGCACTCGCGGGCCGGCTGCGGACACCGCCGCCGCTGCGCATGCGCAGCGAGCCGAGGTCCGAGGTGATTTCGCCCCGGACCTTTTTGAGGTTGTCAATGCCGCGCGAGACGACGCTGCGCTTGGTGCAGTACAGCAAGGCGTTTTCCTCGGTGATGAGGCCGTGCTCGTAGGCTTCGAGGCAGGACTGGTCAAAATGCCGCCAGCCGAAGGTGTTGCTGGCCTCGATGATCTCGTAAAAGGTCTTGCCTTCACTTTCGCCCAGGCGGATGGCCTCCTGGGTGCGCAAGTTGGAGCCCATGATTTCGATCAGCGCATAGCGTCCGCCGGTGGTGCGGGGACACAGCCGCTGGCTGACCACCCAGCGCAGCGAATCGGCCAGGCGAATGCGAATCTGCTCCTGCTCGTCCGGCTCGAACATGCCGAGGATGCGGTTGACGGTTTCGCCGGCGTTGATGGTGTGCAGGGTGCTCAGGACCAGGTGGCCGGTTTCCGCCGCGCTCAGCGCAATCTTCACGGTCTGCTGGTCCCGCATTTCGCCGACCAGAATGACCTTGGGCGCCTGGCGCAGGGCGGCGCGGAGGCCGTTGGCGTAGGTGTCGAAATCAATGCCCATCTCCCGCTGGTTGAAGGTGGCCTTGGCGTGGGGATGGAGAAACTCGACCGGGTCTTCGAGGGTGACGATGTGGACGGCCTTGGTGCGGTTGATCTCGTTTAAAATGGCGGCCAGCGTGGTGGACTTGCCGGAGCCGGTGGCGCCGGTGACGAGCACCAGACCCGTTTTTTCGTGCGGAATCTGGAGGAGCGTGTCCGGCAGTTTCAACTGCTCCAGCGTGGGAATGCACGTATTGAGCTGGCGGCAGACGAGCGAGAAATTGCCGCGCTGCGAGAAAACATTCACCCGGAACCGCGCCTTGTCGGCCAGGGCATACGAGGCGTCGCACGAGCCGTGCCGGAGGAGATCCTCGAGCTGCCAGAGGTTGTCGCCAATGATGTTCATGGCGATGGTTTCGATCTGGAAGGGCGTGAGCCTTTCGATGGGCGGATCGAGCACCACCGGCTTGAGCTCGCCGTAGGATTCCACCTGCGGCGGACGGTCGCTGGTAAACAGCAGGTCGGAGACCTCCGGCTGCGACGCCAGCATCGTCGTCATAATCTGGTCCAGTTCGGGTCGGCGCATAAATCGGGTGTCTTACATGGCGTCGTCATCTTCCTCCGGCGGGTGCGCCAAGAGGCTGCGGAATTTTTTCTTGGCCAGGCATTTGTCGTAGGCGTCCTCGGGCGTGATGCGCTTCATCCGGACGTGTTCCATGATATGGTCGTCGAGCTGCTGGTTGCCAAATTTCTTGCCCACCTGGATCATGCCTTCGATCTGGTGGGTCTTGCCTTCGCGGACGAGGTTGCGGATGGCGGTGTTGAAAACGAGCACCTCGAAAGCAGCGACGCGGCCTTTTTTATCCGCCCGCTTGAACAGCGTCTGCGCGATGATGCCGCGCAACGCCTCGGAGAGCGTCTGGCGGATCTTGTTTTGCTGGTCGGCGGGGAAAACGTCAATGATGCGGTCCACCGTCTTGGCGGCGCTCTGGGTGTGGAGGGTGCCGAAGACCAAGTGGCCCGTGGCGGCGGCGGTGATGGCCAGCTCGATGGTTTCGAGGTCGCGCATTTCACCGACGAGGATGATGTCCGGGTCTTCGCGCAAGGCGCCGCGGAGGCCCGCGGCGAAGGACTTGGTATGGACGCCGACTTCGCGGTGGTTCACGAGGCAGTTTTTGCTTTCGTGAACGAATTCGATGGGGTCCTCCAGCGTGATGATGTGATCCTTGCGGTTGCGGTTGGCGTAATCCACGATGGCGGCCAGGGTGGTGGATTTGCCGGAGCCGGTGGGGCCGGTGACGACCACCAGGCCGCGGTTGAGCATGGCGAACTTTTTGAACACGGCCGGCAGCGGCGCGTCCAGTTTTTCAAAATCCTCGAAGGAGAGCACGCGGCTGGGAATCTGGCGAAAGACGGCGGCCACGCCGTTTTTCTGGTTGAAGAAGTTGACGCGGAAGCGGGAGATGTTGGGGATTTCGTAGGCGAAGTCCACGTCGCCGGTTTCCTCGAACTGTTTGATTTTGTAATCCGGGGCGATTTCGTAGAGCATGCCCTTGAGGGCATCGCTCTCCAGCGGCGGGTAATCCACGCGTTGCAGCTCGCCGTGGATGCGCATCATCGGGGGATTGCCGGAAGCCATGTGCAAGTCGGACGCCCGCTGTTCAAACATCAGGTTGAAAAACGCATCAATTTTGGCCATAAATCAGAATTTCGCGACACTAGTCAAAGCCATCATGCTCTGCAAGCAATGAAAATGCCCGCCACCGTCATCCGCGAAGAAATTCAGGAAAAGGGCGCAATTTCTTTTGCGCGCTTCATGGAACTGGCGCTGTATTGTCCCGAAACTGGCTACTACGAAGCAAAAAAGGACAGTATCGGCCGCGGCGGCGATTTCATCACCAGCGTCTCGGTGGGGCCCATGTTCGGAGAATTGCTGGCCTGGCAGTTCGCGGGCTGGCTGCAAAATCTGCCCGGGGAAAATCACCGCCCGGCGATCGTCGAGGCGGGCGCGCACCAGGGCACGCTCGCCGGAGACATTCTAGGCTGGCTCCAAAAGAACCGCACGGAGCTGTTTGGGCGCCTGGAATACGTCATCGTCGAGCCTTCGCCGCAGCGGCGGGAATGGCAGCGCCAAACGCTGGGCGCGTTCGCGCCGCGGGTCCGGTGGGTCGCCGGGCTCGGGGGCGCCGCGGCGGAACGCTTTCGCGGGATCATTTTTTCCAACGAACTGCTGGACGCCTTCCCGGTGCGGCGTTTCGGCTGGGACGCCGGCAAGCGGGAATGGTTCGAGTGGGGCGTGGCGTTGCGGGGCGACGCTTTTGGCTGGTGCCAAATCCGGAATTCGGCGCCGGCGCTGGGCGGGCTGTGTCCGCCGGAACTGGCCGCGGTGTTGCCGGATGAATATGTGGTGGAGACCAGCCCCGCCGCCGCCGGCTGGTGGCGCGACGCGGCGGGCGCGCTGGCCGCCGGCAAATTGCTGACGATTGATTACGGCCATGCGGCGGAGGAGACCTTCTCACCGGCCCGGCTGCGCGGCACGCTGCGCGGGTATCGGCACCACCAATTGGCGGACGACGTGCTGGCGGACCCGGGCGCGCAAGATCTGACGGCCCATGTGAATTTCGGCGCGATCCAGCGGGCGGGCGAAGCGGCCGGTTTGCGGACGGAGCAGTTTTGCCCGCAGCCGCAGTTCCTGACGCGAATTTTGCAGCGGGCAACGGCCGAGAATCTGTTCACGCGCCTGAACGCGAAGCAGGTGCGGCAGTTTCAAACGCTCACCCATCCCGAACACCTGGGCCGGGCGTTTCGCGTGCTGGTGCAGGAACGCTGACGGCCCGGCCGGTCCCGGTCAGGGAACGGGGTCGCCCAGATAATTTCGTGAACATCCACAATACCTTTTGGGACGCCAAACAGGAATCCTTCGTGCAGCTCGTTCTGGCATGTGGCTGAAGCAACATGACGGTTTGTGTCGAGCCATGGGCTTCATCAGGAATCGTGCTTGAAACTCTTTGGAGGCTGCTTTGTAATGGGTTCAGCACACGCAGGAATTGGGGAGAATCCATAATCAGTAATGAAACTCGTTTTTTTGCTATTGGCCGTCCTGTCTATTTCCCGGAACTTGGGCGCAACCGGGGCCGCAGGGGCGGGCTTCCCGTCCGCCGAAGAGGTTCTACGTCAATCCCTCGCGGCGCGCGGCGGCAGGGAAGCGCGGCTGAACATCCAATCCTTCCGAGCCAAAGGCGTCGTTCTTTTCCACACTGAGAGTGTGCCTTATGAACCGGTCATCACCAATGCGTGGCCCATGGAAATCCGCGCCATGCGCCCGGACAAATTCCGTTTCTTCCTCGACCTCAATGCCACGCCAGACGCGTCGTTCGTGTATCTGCCGCCCCGCTATTTCGCCAATGGATTCGATGGCCGGACCGCTTGGGAAGCTCTGCCGGGCCGGCGGCCGCAGACGCTGGAGGGCATCTTTCGGGAGGAACGGAGCGGGCAGGCAAAATTCTTCGCCTGGTGTGCCGATCCTGAAAACTACCGATCCCTCACCAACCTGGGCGAAATTTCCTTTGAAGGCCGGCGCTGTTACGAACTCAAGCTGGTGAGAGCGTCTGGCAATATCGAGACCCATTACTATAATGCCACCAATTATCTCTTGGCCGGGGTCATCCGCAGCAGTGTCTTCGGACCCAGCTTGGAGCGGTATGTGTTCAACGATTACCAAAAGTTTGGCGGATTTCAATTTCCCACCCGGATCAATTATCAGGCCCAGGATGAACGCGATACCGCCCCACTCCAATCCGACGAGCTAATCACTTCCGTTGAAGTGAACGGCATGAAAAGTTCGGACTTTGACATGCCTCGCCAAAGGATTCCTTCGCCCCGCCCAAAGGAACCTCACCCCCGCGCCGTCTCCGACGCGGAGATTAAAGTCATGCTGCGGGACTGGATTGACTCCGACAAAGTGGCCGACGCCATCGTGGTTGGCCGGCTTGATGACCGGGGGCGGCGGGTGATCAGCCGCGGGCAGGTGGACGGCACGAATGCCCAGGGCGACACGGTCTTCGACATCGCCTCGATCACCAAGGTCTTCACGAAGTTGTTGCTGCTGGACATGGTGCAGCGCGGGGAAATGAAGCTGGATGACCCGGTGCAGAAATACCTGCCTGCGTCCGTCCACCTGCCAACGCGCAACGGGAAGGAGATAACCTTGTTAGACCTGGCCACTCATACTTCCGGCCTGCCGCGTGATTGGAAAGGTGGCTGCACGCCGGAGGATCTTTACCACTTTCTCTCCAGTTACCAGCTCACCCGGGATCCGGGAGCGGAGTATGAGTATTCCAATTTGGGAGCCTGCCTGCTCGGACAGGTCATCGAGTTGAAAGCGGGCAAACCCTTCAAGGAACTGCTGGCAGAACGAATCTGCCGCCCGCTGGGGCTGAACCATACGTATGTCGATCCGCAAGCCCTGGCCTGCCGGGTGCCGCCGGGAGCGGGGAGGGTGCTTTCGTCTGCCGGTGACTTGCTCAAGCTCGCGTCCGTCTGTCTGGGATTCACCGTTTCTCCACTGTCACCGCTCCTGCAGCACGAATTTGCGACCCATGGCGGCGGTGACAGCTCATACCTGGTGGTGGATCCAGTACGCCGCCGGGCGGTCGTCAATCTGGGCCATTCCGAAAACGGCAACTATTTCGTCGTGCGCATGGACCTCAACCGTTTGATTCTCAACCAGTCGCCCAGGCCGCTCGGCACGCTCAACCTCGATCCCCAAATCTACGAGCGTTACGTGGGACAGTACTTGTTTGAGAACAACGCCCCTTGGCTAGTACGCCGTGAAGGCAATCGCTTATTGATGCAAAAACCATGGGCGCCAAGTTGTGAAATATTCCCGCAGTCGGAAACCAATTTCTCAAGCGTTGTGCACGGCGTTGGAGTCACGTTCGTCCCAGAGAGTTCGGGCCACGCAGTGCAGTTGGTACTTCGCGATCTGGAGTGGAACAGGATTTTTCGCGCGACCAAAATCTCCTCGCGCGCGCCGCTGCCGGGTGCCGCCTTCAAGCTGGCGCCTGGCTCGGCGGAGGATTACACCGGCCAATACCGTGACGACGATGGCCAGGTCCTGGTCATCCGGCGGCAAGGCGGTCAGTTCAACGTTCAAACCGGGGAGGGGGACTCGCTTTTTGCGGAGACAGTGATTCCTGGATCAGAAACCCTTTTCTTCGGTCTGAACTGCCCCGTGGCTCTGACTTTCGAGAGGGACAGTAGCGGAAAGGTAACCGGTGTAATCCAGCATGTATATGAAAACCACATTCGTTTCGCCAAATTTGCCCCCGTGCTGGCTGAAGTGGGCGAGCCTAAGACAGCCCGGTTTGTCGGCGTTTGGGACGGCACGCTGGTCATCAATGAACAAACCAAGATTCAAGTCGTCATCAAGATCTCCAAGCCAACTGGTTTCTGCCAAGCCAGTTTTGACATTCCGCAAGAGGGCGTGAAGAATAAGCCGTTCACAGCTCTTGTTTTACTAAGCCAATCATCTCTCTTTCTGGCCTGCCCCACGGGTAATGGCCGGGCCACTTTTCGGGCAACGTTGAACGACGCCGCCACGGAGATGTCTGGAACGTGGAAAAACGGGCAAGACTCTTTTCCCGCGACGTTCAAACGAATCGATCCACAGACGGTGAAAACGAAGTGAAAAGAACGAGGCGGCTACGAAAATTCATCGTCGAAAAACACCGTCCTCCGGCAGTGGGAGCAGTGAAAACATTTCATGGCCTTGAATGTCAGGGGTCGGATTTTTTGTGGCCGCCGAATTCGTATTGGAATAGCAGGCCGATGCTTTGAGCCCCCTGGGAGCCATCGCGGATGGCATTGAATCCGTAGCCGTAGCGCAGCATGACTTGGAAATTCCGGTTGCGCGGCGCGATAATCAGGTCGCAGCCGACGCCGCTTTGCCACGGGCCCCGCTGCTCCAGGCCGGGCAGATACGCCACGTTGGCCGAGGCGCCCTCCAGCCGGAACTTGAGAAACTGCGAGGGAACCAGCGGAAAGTCGTAGGCGGCATAGAAATGGACAAAACGCTCCGCCGTGAGCTCGTCGTAATAATATCCGGGGATCGCCAGCGGATACTCGGAGGCAAACGGGAGCACGCCCCCGAGCCGCCAGGCGCTTAGGCGATCCGCATCGCTGGAGCCGCCGGCGGTGATCCCGAAGGCGACCCGCTGGCCGGAATTGGTGAAGGTGTAATCCATGCCGGCATAGACCCAGTACAGGTTGACGCCGGAATTCACCTGCCGGTCGTCATCGAATCCATACGTGTCGTTGTTCAGGTGCCACTGGTGTTCATACCAGACGGACACTTCCATGCCGAGCGGCACATTCAACTGCGGCTGGTTGCCCGCCAACCGCAGCCCCACGCGCGCGTAGGGATCGTACTGGTCCGGCGGCAGCAGAAAATGGGCGGACGTCTGGTTGGCGTCATGGTAGGTCGCATAGTGGAAGCCGCCGCGGGCAATCAGCGACAGCGGAATCTCCATCCCCGGATTGAGCAGTTGGTAGATCGAGTCAAAGACGCCGCCGCCGTAGCCGTTAAAGCTCTCGGACTTCACCAATTTCCCCTGCTGGACCTCGTAGTAGCTATCGGCGTACCCGCCGCCTTCCACCCCGAGGCCGACGTCGGTGTCGGGCGAGATGAGTTGCTTGAGGCCCAATTCGCTGTTGAGGTAAGTGGGCGAAAGCACCACCCGCAGCGCCGTGTTCGTGTTGAAAAAATCCGGGTCGTTATAATAGGCGAACGCATAGCCGCCCAGCGGCCCCTGTCCCTCCAACGGCTGGTCGTAGCCGGCCTCCAGCAGTTCGCGATGTTCGGGATCAATCTGGGCGAGGCCACGCCCGGCAACCAGCAGGATGAATAGACAAATTATCCATGTCCGATTGTCGGGGTGGCGCGCCGTGTGCATTGCCAAATTCCCGGGTTTGGGCCGGCCGGTGCCTTAGAACGACCAGTTTAAAATCGGAAACGCCGCGGCGAGCTTGTCGGGCATGGCCGTGAAGCCCGGATTGGCCGCCACGATGTTGAGCACGCCGATTTGCAGGCCATGCAGCGTCTGGGCATAGTTGACCGCGCCGAGCTGGAAGCCGGAGGCGTCTTCGGCCACGTTGACGGCGCCCAATTGCCAGCCCACGAAGGTGCCCTGGCAGACATTCACGCAGCCGCTCTGCCAGCCCTCGAAGTTCTCGTGGCTGAGGTTCACCGCGCCGAACTGCATGCCCGTGTAAGAATCGTCGTAGTTGACGACCCCCAAGCTCAGGCCGGTGCTCTCGCCGGTGCTGCCGTTGATCAGGCCCAAGGCCAGCGCGTTTTGCGGGTTCTCGCCCCACAGGTTCAGCGACAAACCGCTCACGGTCACCGTGCGGGGGAAGAGCTCGACGTCGGGCGTCAGCGCGAATTGCAGCGGCGCATCGGTGCACAGACCGGTGGCGGCACCCAGCAAGGTGGTGATGGAGGCGAGTGTAACAACTTTAATCTTCATATCATGTTTTTCTGTCCACGGCCATTCCCACGCTATTACCATGCCAGATTTGGCAGCAATCCGCGCGGGACCGGCCGAGCAAACTACTGGAATTCAACGAACCAGCTTTCGTATGCGAAAGCGTAATTGCTTCCTGCAAAAGCTATCATTGCAGATTGCAACCAACTGTCAACGGGCTCCCGGAACCGCGCGGGCGGCTGCCGCTCCTGGCGCGGCGCCTGGTTCACGTTCTCCCGACCGGGCGCGGCGGGGCCGGCCCCCGCCCTGGGGAAGCCGCCCCAGAGGCGCTATCGGCGTGACAGGCCTGGCGAATTTCATTAAACCTTCGCGATGAATACGACGTGGGCCCAACGGTCCGATGAATTTCTGAGCATTAGCGGGCAGTTCAAACTCGGCGCCCTGGTGACCGAGGCTTCCCATCCGGTCACGGCAAATCTGAGCGATGTGGCGCGGACGGACACCGCCGCCGCCCTGAAGCTGTTGTTCGATGTGGACGGCGATGTGATCGGCAAATACCGGGAATTCGTGCAATCCGGCCGCGCGGAAAAGATCGGCGCCGCGGTGCTCACAGCCCTGCGGAACGGCGGGCGCATCTTCTTCACCGGCTGCGGTTCCACGGGCCGGTTGAGCATCCTGCTGGACTCGGCCTGGCGGGACTTCTGGCGGCAGCAAAAGACCCTCGCGCGGGCCGGGGCGCAGCCGGCGGGCGCGGCACCGGACTGGGAGGACCGCACGTTCAGCGTGATGGCGGGCGGCGATTACGCGCTGATCAAATCGGTGGAGGGCTTCGAGGATTTTGCGGCGTTCGGCAAAAAACAAATGACCGACCTCAAAGTCTCGGGCCAGGACGTGGTGTTTGCCATCACGGAGGGCGGCGAAACGTCGTTCGTCATCGGCACCGCCTGGGCGGGCGTGGAGGCGGGCGCGAAGGTTTATTTCGTTTACAACAACCCGGACGAAGTCCTCTGCCAGCACGTGGAACGCAGCCGGGAGGTGATTGCCGACGCGCGCATCGAGAAGCTCAATCTCACCACCGGACCGATGGCCATCACAGGCTCGACGCGCATGCAGGCGACGTCCATCCAGCTTTGCGTGCTGCTGACGATTTTGGAAGGCGTCGTGCGCGAGTTGAGCGGCCAGCCGCGGACGGACGTGGCCGGACAGTTTCTCGCGCAGCTCGAAACCGCCTGCGCCGGGTTGAAATCACCGGCGCTTTTGGCGTCGCTGGCGTCCCTGGTTTCGCTCGAAGAAACGATCTACCGGCGCGGCGGCAAGAACAGCTACTTCGCCGGCCGCTTCGGCATTGATGTGCTCACGGACACCACCGAGCGGTCGCCCACCTATTGCACGCCCCCCTTCCGCAAATTCGACGACGACCAGGCCACGGAATCCTGGGCCTTTCTGTTTGTGGCGGAGGACTGGACGGACAAGGCGTGGCAGGAAATCCTCAAGCGCAAGCCGCGCTGCGTGGAATGGAGCCGGGACGAAATCCATTCCCTGGTGGGGGAGGAAAACTTTGACCGCACGGTGGAGACGGTGCAAAAGATCAGTTCCACCGAACTCATGCGCTACAAAATCGGCAGCAACGGCCTGCGCTATCGCGCGCTGGTGGTGGCCGATGGCGCGGTGGCGGTGATGTCGGCCGGGGAAAAGCCGGCGGCGCAGAAATTCCAGCTCAAGCAACTCGAATCGGCGCGGGCCGGGCACGCGCGCACCGGCCTGCTTTATTTCGGCCCCGAGCCGCCGCCGGCCCTGGCAGACGCGGCGGAGGTGTTTGCATCCGTGCCCGTGCCGCGCACGAATCTGCTGCTGGACGGCGTGACGCGGGTGGTCGTGAAGCTGGTGATGAACGCGCTCTCCACCTGCACGATGGTGCGCCTGGGCCGCGTGATGGGCAATTACATGATCTGGGTGGTGCCGAGCAACCTCAAGCTCATTGACCGCGCCACCCGTTATATCACGCAGTTGACGAACCTGAATTACACGGCCGCCAACCGGCTGTTGTTCGAGATCATCGCCTACGTGGAGCCGCGCATGAAGTCGGACCAGGCGTACCCGCCGGTGGTGGGCATGGCGGTCCTGCGCGCCAAGGAAAAGCTCACAAACGAACAGGCGGAGGAACGACTGAAGGCGGAAGGCTGAAGGCTGAAGACCGCCAGCCCCGCCGCCGGCCATTCAGGACGCCGCCGAACGGGAGGTGCCGAACACGCGCGCGTGCTCCAGCAGCAGATAGCGGTCGGTCATGCCCGCGATGTAGTCGCACACCGCGCGATGGAGCCCGGCCTGGCGCACCCGCCGGCTCGCGTGCCCGCCAATCTCCCGGGGATGCTTGAGATAGTAATTGAACAGCTCGCGCAGCAGCCGCCGGGCCCGCACGTGCGGCGCGTGCACCACCGGGTTGTAATAAAGATTTGTGTAAAGATACCGGCGCAGTTCCCGGTTCAGCTCCCGCCGTTTCGGGCTGTACTGAATCAGCCGCCGGGCGCACCGGCGCACGTCATCGGCCGCGGCGACGCCCGCGGCGGCGATGAGCCGCTCGCTCGTGGCGATGACATCCGCGAGCTGCAGGTC
The DNA here is from genome assembly GCA_964532525.1 of uncultured Bifidobacteriaceae bacterium. Classification (GTDB taxonomy): domain Bacteria; phylum Verrucomicrobiota; class Verrucomicrobiia; order Limisphaerales; family UBA11358; genus UBA11358. The sequence goes on along the minus strand of CAZHIM010000060.1, from coordinate 6,676 downwards.
AATGATCGTGCGGATGATGTAATAGCGGCGCGATTCGTCCGGCAGCGTGCCGAATTCCCGTTGCACGCGCTTCGCCGCCTGGGCCCAGATGCGGACGTGCCGACCCAAGTCCGTCTCCGAAAGCAGCCCGGCATCCAAGCCGTCGTCCAGGTCGTGGCTGTAATAGGTGATTTCATCCGCGAGGTTGGCGAGCTGCGCCTCGAGGGACGGATTTTTGGCGGTGAACTTCTTCCGCTTACCCGGCGAGCCGAGGGACTCGTCATGCTTGGCCAGGCCTTCCAGCACTTCCCAGGACAGGTTCAGGCCGGAGAAGCGCGGGTATTTTTGCTCCAGCTCCTCCACGATGCGCAGGCTGTGGCGGTTGTGCTCAAACCCGCCGTGGCCGCGCATGAGCCGGTCCAATACCGCCTCGCCTTTGTGGCCAAACGGCGAATGCCCGAGGTCGTGCGCCAGGGCGATGGTCTCCGCCAAATCGCTGTTCAAACGGAGCGCGCTGGCGAGGTTCCGCGCGATGGCCGCCACTTCAATCGTGTGGGTCAGCCGGGTGCGCAGGTGGTCGCCGGCGCCGTTGAGAAAAACCTGCGTCTTGTATTCGAGCCGGCGAAACGCGCGCGAATGAATCACGCGGTCGCGGTCGCGCTGGTACTGCGTGCGCCACAGCGGCGGTTCCTCCGGGTGCCGGCGGCCGCGGGTGTCCGCGCTCAATTGCGCGAACGGCGCCAGCGTGCGGCGTTCATTTTCCTCAAGCTCCTGCCGGTAGCGCGGCATAAATCAAATGGACGGCAAAATCGCAGCGTGGCCCGTCGTCGCGAACCCGGGCCCAAACATATTCTCTGCCCCGGATATTTCATGGGCAATCCTGTGGCGCAGACTTCCAAGTCTGCGGTAGCGCGGGTTTCCAAACCCGCAGACGCCACGCCGTGGCGACACCCGGCCGATTTGGAAATCGGCGATGCAGCAGGTTTGGAAACCTGCGCTACGCCGCTGTTGCCCTCGTCCGCCAAAGCTGAGAAATATACCCGCCAGGGCGGTTCCTCGTGCGGCCAAACACGCGGCGGCGCGAATCATTTCAACAGTTCCTGCACGGAAATGCCGCGCAGTTCGAACACGCGGCGAATCGTATCCTCGATCAGGTTGTTCGGGCAGCTCGCCCCGGCGGTGATGCCGACGGTGATTTGCCCCTCCGGCAGCCACTGGTGCGTCTCCACTTCCTTGTGGATATGCTGGTTGTAATGCACGATCAGTTTGTCCGAAACCATCTTGCCCGCGTTTTTGATGAAGTACGTGGGCAGCTTGGCCTCGCCCATTTCCGCCAGGTGGGACGTGTTGGACGAATTGTAGCCGCCGATGACCAGGAGCAGGTTCATGGACTCCACCAGCAGTTTTTGGAGCGCGTCCTGCCGGTCCTGCGTGGCGCCGCAAATCGTGTCGAAGAACCGGAAATGGTTGCTGATGCTCCCCGGGCCGTATTTCTTTTCCATGGCGGCCTTGAAGCGGCGCTGCACCTCCTCGGTTTCGCCGCGCAACATCGTGGTCTGGTTGGCCACCCCCACCGCCTCCAGATGCAGGTCGGGATCGAAGCCGGCCGAGTAGGCGCCCTCGAATTTTTTCAGGAACTCCTCCTTGTCGCCGCCCTTCAGAATGTAGTCGCAGACGTAGTCCGTCTCCGCCAGGTTGAAGACCACCAGGTAATGGCCGGTGCCGTAGGCGCGGGCCTGCGAGGTCGTGGCCTTGGTTTCCTCGTGCTTGGCTTTGCCGTGAATGATGCTGGTGACGTGTTCCTTGGAGTATTGCCGCACGCGTTTCCACACGCTCATCACGTCGCCGCAGGTCGTGTCCACCAGGATGCAGCCCTTGGCCTCCAGTTTCTTGCGCGTGCTCACCTCGGTGCCGAAGGCGGGGATGATCACCGCGTCGCCGGCCTGCAAGCGGTCCACCTCCATGGCCGTGGGCTTGGCGGCGATGATCTGGATGCCCATGTTTTGGATCTGGTCGTTGACCTCGGGGTTGTGGATGATTTCGCCCAGGAGATAAATGGGCGTGTCCGGGGCGTTTTCGGCGAAATATTTCCGGGCGGCGTAGGCCAGGTCAATGGCGCGCTCCACTCCGTAGCAAAAGCCGAATTCCTTGGCCAGCTTCACCGTGAGGCCGGCGGTGGTCAGCATGCCGCCGTTGGCGCGCACCCGTTCCACCAGTTCGCTCCGGTAATGGGACAGCACCTGGGCCTGCACCGCCGCCATGATGTCGGGACGGCGAAGATTGATCTTCGAGACCGCCGGTGATTCCTTTAACATAACCGTAAATTAACGTTGATTAGCAAGGGAGTCGAGCAGGATTTGGGCGCGGCCGAAACGCCAGAGACGTTCCAGAAAGCAGCCGGGGGTTGAGCGACCAGCGGAAGCGATCCGGGGCGGCGACGGCTCGTCGCCGCGAATCAAGCATCTTGCCCCCGGGGAAACAGCGCCACGTCGCTTTCGCGCGAGCAACGGTCAGCAAAAGCTCGGGGCGCGCGCGGGCAGGCGAAAAGCGCCGTCGCCGCCGCGCTTTGCCGGCGCAGTCCAAGACACGAACGGAATGGCCGGGCGCATCGAAATCGCCCGCTCAATCCTCAATCCTCCGCCTCTATGGGCTTTTTGCTTCTGCGTCTCCGCGTCTCGACGGTGAATCTGGATACCCACGCCCCGTTTTTAATCGGGCAACAGTCCGAGCACTTTCAAAGTGCGGCTCCACAAGTGCGGTCCGCCGTGGGTTGCCGGTGCGGGCGCCGGATGCGACAGGTCCGCAGCGGCATCGGTGGTGCGGCGGCGGGCCATCAAGGCGCGTTCCGGATCCTCGGCCGGCGTGCGAATCCGTGCGGCGACGTGTTCCATGCCCTCGGACTTGAGCAGGTAATCCGACGCGCCTTCGTCCAGCGCCCGTTCCCGCCAGTCCCGATTGAAACACGACGTGAACATCAGGACGCGGGTGGAGCGCGTGAGGGATTTGATCGGGCGCACGGCGTCGAGGCCGCTGCGCTCGCCCATCTGGACGTCCAGCAGGATCACGTCGGGGCCGGGCTTGCTGGCGAGGGCGCTCAACAGCGCGTCTGGCGAGGAAAAATGCCGGGCACACTCGATGCCGCCCGACTGGTCCAGCAACTCGGCGACCATGGTGCGCACTTCCTCGTTGTCATCCACGAGCCACACCCGCACCGCCGGCCGCGGAACAAGCGATATGTCAGTCGTTTCCATGCCGCCTGTCGAGCTTGAGTGATGCCAAGATAAAGTGCCCGCCTCCACGCCAGAGCTTGGGCGTATTACCCACTATATCAGACTGTTACTACAATGTCCGAAAGGATGGTCAGTGGCGTATTCTAGCCAGCCTGCGAAAAAATAGGCTTGGCGTCTTGCGCCTTGGCGGCGATGTCGTGACGGAACTGGGCGCCATCGAAGCGGATGCTTTCCACGGCCGCGTAGGCGGCGGCTTGGGCGGCTTTCAAATCCTTGCCCAATGCAGTGACGCCCAACACCCGGCCGCCGTTGGTGACCAACTGGCCGTCCTTCAAGGCCGTGCCGGCATGGAACACCTTGGTTCGCGGCAACGCGTCGGCCGCCTCCACGCCTGTGATGACCTTGCCCTTGGGATAGCTGCCGGGATAACCCCCGCTGGCCATCACCACACAGACGCTGGTCAGCGGACTCCAGCGCAAATCCACACCCGCGAGCGCGCCGTCGGCGCTGGCCTGAAGGAGTTCCACCAGGTCGTTTTCCAGGCGCGTGAGATAGACCTGCGTTTCCGGGTCGCCAAACCGGGCGTTAAACTCCAGCACCTTGGGGCCGGCTTTCGTCAGCATGATGCCGGGGTAAAGGATGCCGCGGTAATCAATCCCCTGCTCGGCGCAACCGCGCATGAACGGCTCAAGGATCCGTTTGGCGGCGTCGGCGAGCTGGGCATCCGTGAGAAACGGCGTCGGCGAATAGGTGCCCATGCCGCCGGTGTTCAGTCCCCGGTCGCCATCGAGGGCGCGCTTGTGGTCCTGCGAGGTGGGAAAAATCCTGGCCGTGGTGCCGTCGCACAGGGCATGCAGGGAGACTTCCATGCCTTCCAAATACTCCTGGATCACCACCCGGGCGCCGGCCGCGCCGAAGGCTTTGCCCACCATGATTTCATCCACGGCGCGCTCGGCTTCGGCCTGGGTCGCACACATCAACACGCCCTTGCCCAGCGCCAGGCCGTCGGCCTTCACCACGCAGCGGCCGCCGAGACTGGCGCAGAATTTTTTGGCCGAGGCGACGTCCTCAAAGGCGCCCGCCGCCGCGGTGGGGATGCCGTACCGCTCCATGAATTTCTGGGAGAAAACCTTGGAGGACTCGAACCGGGCGGCCTGCTGGTTGACGCCCCAGATTTTCAGGCCGTGCTGCTGGAATTGGTCCACGATGCCCAGGGCCAGTGGATTATCCGGGCCGACGACGGTGAAATCGCAGCGCTGCGCCTGCGCGAACGCGAGCAAGCCGGGCAGGTCTTCGGCGCCCAGCTTGACGCATTGGACCGGTGCGCCGTTCTTGGCGAGGCGCTCCCGGGCGATGCCGGCATTGCCCGGCGCACACCACATCTGCGTGGCGTGGGGCGACTGTGCGAGTTTCCAGACCAGGGCGTGTTCACGTCCGCCCGAACCGATGACAAGTATTTTCATTGAATCATCTGCGAAATTTCAGCCGAAGACGATGCCGTGCCGCGCGGCGCGGGTCAACTCCGCAAACGACCCCTGCGGCCATTGGGTTGAGCGGCCAGCGGGAGCGATCGGGGCGGCGACGGCTCGTCGCCGCGAATCAAACATCTTCCCCCGGAAAACGCCCCAATTTTCCCGCACCCCGGCAGGCGGTGCCAGAAACGCCATACTCGCGCGGAAAAGACTTGGACAGGATGAACAAGATGAGCAGGATGGCGCCCTTCCCTCGCGTGGCCGCGAACGTGAGTTCGCGACAAACTGAAAGCCACCCCCGCGATCCTCCCGGCAAAGACAAGGCGGTTTCCCGGGCTCATGGGCAAGAATTCCATCCTGTAAATCCTGCCAAGAAAACAAATCAAACTACGGCCCCAAACATGATTCAGCCAGCGTCTTGATGAAATCGTGCCGGTCCACATCGTCCAAGAAAATGTCCTCCCGCCGGTCGCCGCGACTCATCACATGATACCTGGCCCCGGCATATTCAACGCGGCGTTGGCGTGGCATGGCCGGCAGGCTAATGCCCCCTGACCAATTCTGGCCATCACAAAATGAACCAATCTATGGGCTGACCCCTGCTAACATAGCTTGGATGGTCGCCAGCACAACCGAAAGCCAAGTGGCTGTTGCGAGTCGAAGAGCGTACTGCAACATCCTTGGTTGACCAAAACAGCGCCACGAGGCCGGTTAAGTCGATGCAGGCGAACTTTGACTTCGCTCGTAGCCTAGAAGCCGCGCCGGCGACTGTAAGAAATTTGGCATATAGACGCAAATGTTTGGAGTGTACCCTTTAATTAAGAAATAAAAGCCATTCATTCACGAAAACTATTTTGGCCGCAACGGATATCCGGATGGTTGAGTCGGAAAGTTTGTCACAGGTTTCAGCATATTAGGTGCAAGAACATAGATTGCACCGTCTGGCTCAATTTGAAGCTCCACCGATCGCATATGTCTGCCGGTACGCTTATAAAACTCTGGTGGTATCCAACGGGCCGCATAATTCCACACTTTCTGATTTGATTGGACCTTCAATTTATACAAACCCACAAGCTCTGTGAACTGACCATCCGCTAACATAAACTGATACTCTATTTCAAAGTGGTAGGTGTGGTCGCCAGCCGGAACATTCACTTTGTTTACCTTATACGGACCAGGACGCAGCTTAATCCTATGACGTATTACCTGATCGTATCCTTCGTCACTTATCAGCGAATATGTAGTAATACTTAGCAAGTGTCCGCTATGATTGTACAATCCGGCATTTGATATAGAAACACAGCCACCGCAAATGACGACAGCTATCACAATTCCAAAAAACAATAAATATTTTTTCATGATTTATTTATGGCCACATCTGCGGCGGTTGACTAAAGTGTTCAGGATAGTAAGGCCCTCTCTCCATGAAATTTCCGCCTCCTAACATGCCATCAGAATACGGATCCGAAATCAAGGTCCCTATCATTGCAGCACCATAAACAGGAAGAAAAAGAGGCCCCAACACTTGCGACTGGTATGTGTGTTGCATCTCGTGGTCGGCATACGTCCAGTCTAATCTGTTAAGCTGTGGATCTAAAAGACCATTTTCTGGTCCAGTTGCGTAAAACGTTCCTTTACCCCAACCGCCTGTGCTAAAATTCATAGCGTTTCCAAAAGTGATAGCACCACCGTCAAGACAAAGAGGATTGCCAATAAACTCTATGCCATTATGACCGAAGCAAATTTGCTCGTTCCAATCCACCAATTTTCCTATACCCCCAAAGGCCACGCCAATCACCGTATTTGGTATGTTCACAACTTTAAAGGGGTCAGGCCGTGTATGATGGCATTCGTTCATGGCGCGGTAGCGTTTTGTAGAAGGGGCCAGGTTATAGTTCGGGTCGTTTTCTAGGCATGATTTTTTCTTATAGGGGTCAACCCATAGATTGGTTCGTTTTTTCATCGGCTTCGGTTTTGGGTGGACACGTGTTTCAG
>CAZHIM010000059.1:0-30614 GCA_964532525.1 uncultured Bifidobacteriaceae bacterium | reverse complement strand
CAAAAATGATAAATTCCAACTTGCAAATTAACACCGTTGCTGGGGAGAGGGAGAACTCGTTTCCGCGTCTGGGCAATATGCTCGCGCTGGATCTACTGCGGTTCAGGGGTTCAATGCGCGAAATGGTTCGGGGAATTCTCACCCCGGGCCGAACCTCGGCTTGGCACCACTCCCCCGGGGAGAGGGGGAACTCGTTTCCGCGAATTGGCAATATGCTCGCACTGGATCTAACCCGGTTCAGGGGTTCAATGCGCGACAATCGTTTCGGGGAATTCTCTCCCCTGAGGAGAGGGAGAATCGGTTTCCGCGTCTTGGCGATGGCGCGACGCTGGATTTGCGAGTGGTTCATGGGTGAGCGTGACGCGACGGGGATGCGCGGGAACGCGAACCGCGTGCGGCTGAACGCGGCCACCCCCTCCCGCTGCTGCTGGCTGGCAGCTTTCACCTGACCAGCATGACACAGTTTTCACGGGGGTGTTAGTTAGCCGCTAACGCAAAACGCACTTTTTTTACGATTTTTCGTTAGCCGCGAACAGTGGGCCGGGCGGCGTGACGCGAATTGCGCCGGTTTTCGCGAACCATTGGCGTGAACCGCAGAGACGCGGAGACGCAGAGAAGCAAAAAAGGCTTTTCCTCTGCGCCTCTGCGCCTCTGCGATGAAACGATTTTAAGCTCACACGAAAGCACAAAGAACACCAGGAAACATGAATCCAGACGGAGCCGGCGCGGAAACCAAAAACCAAAAAATCATGCCAAGAAAACGAACCAAACTACGGCCTGACCCGGCCCATGACCCGGCCCATGTGCCGGCCTCTTCAGGCCTGAAAAAGTCATTGATGCGGTGGCGGTCCCTGGGGCTTCACCCCAGGCTATAACATGACGAGCTTTCAGCCCTACCGTTGCAGGTTTGTCCTTATGGGGTAAACACCCCATATCGCTGGGAGTTTTTCCGGCTATAATCACGATTGTAAAAAGTGAATGAAACACAACCCGCTTCATCCAATTACCAAGACCGCGTTGGCCTCAGTCAACGCTTCCGTGATCAATCCATTTGCAAAAAATTTCGCTGTCCGTTTAGGATTGGCAGAGAGGTTTTGCCTGCGAGACAGTTCTGGACAGCGATCTTCGAGACAACTGCCTCGCCCTTCTGAGCGCCTGGATGAAGGCGTTTAAACCTCCTCATCAAGAGAGCCGGACGCAAGTCCGGCTCTTTTTTCAATTTGGGCGGCGAGAAGATCTTCGGATCAAGTAGAGCGGGCATGGAGTAAGCACCTACGGTAAATACCCCATTCCGCCGGGGAATCTTTATGCTATTATAAAGGAGCTAAAACATGAACAATTCAGACAACGCACCAACGGACCAAGAGCGACCCGATTCGCCACGGCGCATTCTGGTGGTTGATGACGAAACCTACATCCGCGAACTTCTGGTCATAACCCTTGGTCATTTGGGCTACGGGAGCGTTGATTCCGCCTACGATGGCGCCGATGCGTGGAAGGCGCTGCAAGAGGTGAATTACGATCTGGTGATCACCGATCATAAAATGCCCAGGGTCACCGGCTTGGAATTGATCGCCCGAATGCGTTCCCAAGGCATGCTGCAGCCGGTGATTCTGATATCGGGAACGATGCCAACGGAGGAATTAACCAGGAACCCCGGGTTGCGCATTGACGCGATGCTGGCCAAACCTTTTACCATCGCCACGCTGACGACCGCCATGGAAAATCTTGTCGGAGCAACCGACGGCCCGGCGATGGCAAAGGATACCAAATTTCCGCGAACCGCGGCGCCGGCCGGCGCTTTGGCCCGCGACCAAAAGAATTCCGCGCACCGCATCCTCGTGGTGGACGACGACCGCGACTCCCGGCAACTCAAAATTGATCTGCTGACGTCGTCTGGTTATCAGGTGGAAGCCGCCAACGATGGTGCCGCCGGCTGGGAAGCGCTTCAGACTCACGATTACGACCTGGTCATTACTGACAACCACATGCCGAAAATGACCGGCCTGGAAATGATCGAAAAGCTTTATTTTTCGCGCAAGACCGTTCCCGTCATCATGGCCACAGGCAACCTGCCCACGGATGAATTCGCCCGGAAGCCATGGTTAAAACCGGAGGCCACGCTGCAAAAACCATTTACCAATCGCAACTTACTGGACACGATCAGCAACGTTCTGGGCGACAACGGAGATGAAGATCACCCAGAGCCACCGTTCATGAATTTCTTCTAACCTCAGCAGGAATCTTTCAAAGATATGACGGATATTGAGAGGCAATCAGAACAAGTCAGGGCGAGGGCGGGGCAAGCAAAGACCGCGGGTGAACTGGCGCTTGGCCACTCCGAAGTGAGTTACCGGCGGCTCTTTGAAGCAGCCAGGGACGGCATCCTCATTCTGGACGCCGAAACGGGACGGATTAGCGATGTAAACCCATATTTGGTCGAGCTATTGGGTTTTTCGCGAAGTGAAATAATCGGCAAAACCGTCGGCGAGCTTAGTCCGTTCAAGGACATCGAGCCGAACAAGGTCATGCTTGAGCGATTACAAAAGGCGGGGTATGTCCGTTATGAAAATTTGCCGCTGGAAACGACCGACGGGCGCCATATCCCCGTTGAATTTGTCAGCAATGTGTATCAAGCCGGTGAGCGCAAGGTGATTCAATGCAATATCCGCGACATCACCGCCCAGAAACTGGCGGAAGATCAAATCCGGCGCCTGAACGCAGATCTGGAGCAACATGTCGCGGAACGCACGGCGCAACTGCAAGCGACCAATGTGGAACTCGAGGCGTTCAGTTATTCGGTTTCACATGATTTGCGGGCGCCGTTGCGCGGGGTCAAGGGCTGCGTGGAACAAATGCAGCAAGACACCTGGCCATCGCGTTCCAAAAGCGATCTGGACCGACTGGGCGCGATTCATAAATCGGTAAACCGGATGGGAAATTTGATTGACGACCTACTGGCCTTCTCCCATAGCGGGCGCATGCCATTGATCAAAAAGGACATCAAGCTCGATGAATTGGTCCGGGAGACATTGGCCGATTTTCAGGTGGAGACACAGGCAAGGAATATAGCCTGGACCATCCAGGCACTGCCGACGGTGCAGGCTGACCGTGACTTGTTGCGAATGGTGCTGGTCAATCTGATGTCCAACGCCGTGAAGTTCACGGGCACGCGCGCCGAGCCCAAAATCGTCATTGGCTGCTCTGCCAATGAAAATGGCGATCCGGTGGTTTTTATCAGGGACAATGGCGCGGGTTTCGATCCGAATTATACCCACAAACTGTTCGGTGTGTTTCAACGTCTGCACAGCGCCGATGAATTCGAGGGCACCGGCATTGGACTGGCCAACGTCAAGCGCATCATTCTTCGCCACGGCGGACGAGTATGGGCGGAGGGTGTGGTGAATGCCGGCGCGACATTTTACTTTTCACTTCCAAACGCAACCAATGGGGCAAAAAAATGAAATCCCTCCCGCTTCATCCCACCACCCAGACCGCCGGGTCAAAGCGTTCAACTGCCATGAAGAGCGGTTACGCATTATGAAAAACGCTCGATTTTGGCCGCGAATCGGGCATATTGACTGCGTGATCTTAACGCCAATCGGGAGACGCAGATGGATCAGGCGGGCGCGGGAACGGCCGGCTTTTTCTGTTCATTTGGCAATCAAAGGAGTCTTCGTATGGCCACGAGTGAGTTTTACGACACATTGGCTCCTTACTACCACTTGATCTACGCGGATTGGGAAGTGAGCATCGGCAGGCAGAGCCGCGCCCTCGATGCCATCATCCGTTCGACAAGTGGTCCGCGGCCGCGCTCCGTGCTCGACGCGTCTTGTGGCATCGGCACGCAGAGCATCGGCCTAGCCCAACTCGGCTACGAGGTGACCGCCTCCGACCTCTCTCCGTCGGCAGTGGAGCGAGCGCAACGCGAGGCCAGCCAGCGGGGACTTTCAATCCCGTGCAGTGTCGCCGACATGCGCGGCGTCCACGCACACCACCGGCGTTTGTTTGACGTTGTAATCGCTTGCGATAACTCGATTCCACATCTGCTCTCGGACGCGGACATCCTGGTGGCCTTCGAGGAATTTCATCGTTGCCTTGCGCCCGGCGGTCTGTGCCTCATCTCGGTGCGCGACTATGCCGCCATGGACATGAGCGCCCTGGTGCAGCTTCACCCTTACGGCGTGCGCCAGGCGGGCGGTACGCGCTACGTGCTGCTTCAGGTGTGGAAGCTTCATGCACCGTTTTACGACACCACGTTCTATGTGATTGAGCATCGCGAGGGAGCACCGCCAGTCACGCACGCAAGCCAAGCGACATACTACGCCGTGCCGATTACCAAGCTAATGCGCCTCATGGAACAGGCCGGGTTTTCCGAAGTGCGTCGCATCGACGGCAAATTGTTTGAGCCGGTTCTCGTCGGTTGCAAGCGCCCCGAATCCGCCCAAGGCGGTGCCACGAACGATCTCCCGCACTTGTGAATTAATCTAGCCCATTACCAACGTCGGAAAACCTTTTTTTTGCACCGAAATTTATTTTCCACCCAACCAGTTACGCATTTCCCGTTAGCCGCAACGTGCTGTTCGGTTCTTTCGCCACCACGAATGCTTATCTCGATGTGTTCGTAGCCAAGTTGGCCCCGTGCTTTCCAGTGTTGCAGATTACGAACGGGGACGTTTCCGATCCCGCTGATACCAGCGCGATAACCGTCGTCTGGCCAATATCTCAAACGGGCAACGCCAATTGTTCGGTGGAATGTTCCACGAACTGCACAACCTGGGCACCCGCGAACGAGTTAGAAACGAGCATGGGCGGCGGCCAGTATTCTGTGGTTATATCGAAATTGGGCGGCAGCACGTATTACCGACTCAAGCTGTCCAATTGACACCAAAAATCTTCGCGGTTCATCGCCACATCTCTGTCAATGCTCTAGGCTGCCAGGAGCAATTGTAAATAGATGGCATCGAACCTTTGGTTGAACTTTTGGCCGACACCGCGCAAATGCGCGACGGGCTGAAACCCAAATTTTTCGTGCAGGCGCAGGCTGGGTGTCTGATCCGCGGAGATGTTCGCCAAAATGGAGTGGAGGCCCAAGTGCCGGGCCGCGTCAATCAACGCTTCGAGCAACTGACTTCCAATCCGCTGGCGGTGAAATTCAGGATGCACATAGATGGAGTCTTCCAGCGTGCCCGCCGCGGTATAGGCCGCCCGGAAGGAGCCGAGCGCGATCCAGCCAACGACGCGTCCGCCCTGTTCGGCAACCAAAACCGGCATGGACGGGCCGTGCTCCTGATACCACGCCAGGCGTTCGGCTTCCGAACACGGCTGCGTGATCCAAACGCAAGTGGACTGCGCCACGTAATAATTGTAGATCGCGTTGATCTCGGCGAGGTCATTCGGAGCGGCCGGGCGGATAATCAGGTGGGGCATCATTGGCTCCACTTTTATCCGTTTCCGGCCTCAAAGGCCAGCAGATGTTCCAGGCGCATTTCGGCGGTCGCGGAGCGACGCTGGCAATCAGCCACTTCGTGGTGTCCGCTGTCGCTTTGCGACCACTCCCCATGGCCCATTACAAACGTCGAAGAACCGCTGGCCATAAGGCGATCATCAAGATGAAGGCCTGGCGCCGCGGCAAACGGATTGCGAAAATGCTCGATTTCCGCCACGAATTGGCCATTTTGACGTACGCGGGTCAGCCCCGCCCGGAAAGACTGGATATTTTTGTTTTTTAATATGCCCGCGAGAGCGCAAATTGTTTCCGTGGTAACGGTGACGCCTGCGGACGAAATTCAAATTGTGTAAATGAGTCTCCTTTCAACAGCCCGATACGTCCAGGCATTAACAAGGCAAAAGTCGTTGTCGGATGCCGAATGGCTGGAGCGCTGCGATGAACTGGCAGCCCAGCAACCGGTGATGTTCTATGAATTGCTGACTTTTCCCCGGGATGGCGTGCCGGTGGAAATTTCCCGGAGCCTGATCGATTATTTGTCCGTGCTCCAGTGGGTCACCAGCGCCGCGTCCCCATCAGTTGCCGCCCCCGTCTCGCTGCCGGAATTCCAAGCGGCGATCAAACGGACCATGCAGTTCTTCCACGCCCTTTCCACTGACGATCACGCTCATTTTGAACGCATGATCAAAGCCTGGTGTGGCGGGATGGATGGACGGGGTGGCGATGTTGTCTGGACCGGCTGCATCGCGGTGCTGCGCGCCCCGGAACTGACGGCTCATCCGCTGTTCAAGCCCATGGTGGTGACGCTCTGTGGCATCGCGGATGTGTATGCCAACCGTTTACAAGTTGAGAACTTGCAGCGAGACATAAGCTGACTCATATTCACACCCAATGCAATTAAGTGATTTTCTCAACGCTGGCAGCGGTTTCGTGGATTCGGTTAAGATAGTATTGTTCCAAATGTTGCCCAGGGGGGCACAAATCGAAAAAGTCAGAGCCGAAATCAATAACGGTCTTTTGAGAAAGTATGGCAAGCTGACCAAGCTGGAAGTTGATAAAGTTAATAAGACCATTAATGCGGACTTGGATTTGAAGGGCGACAAAGAGGGCGTTCGGATTACGCTGTCACATTACCAGCTCATTCACGTAGGGAATCAAAACCCCCTGTTTGAGCCTGGCTCGATTGAGGTGTCGCGTGAATGGCTTAACGCCCTGCTTCAGACATTGGTAAAAGCGGGCGTCATACCGGAGCGAATCGAAGTGAAAAACCGGCTCTATCAAGCGGTGGTTAAATCAATTCTTTAAGACCCCTTCACATGGATTCACAATTAGCGAATAAGGTGGCCATCGTCACCGGGGCCAGCCGGGGCATCGGGCGGGCCATTGCGGAAGAATTGGGCCGGGAACACATGCGCCTGGTATTGGTGGCTCGCTCCGGAGGTTTACTGACGGAAGTCGCGGGGTCCATCGGCTGCGAATGCCTGATTCACGTTGCCGACTTGCGCAAGACCGCGGCGGCTGCGGAGGTGATTGCGGCGGCCATTCAACAGTTTAGGGGCATAGACCTTTTGGTGAACAATGCCGGGGCGACCCAACGGGGAGATTTTCTGAAGTTGAGCGACGCGGATTGGACTGATGGGTTTGCCTTGAAGTTTTTCGGGGCGATGCGCCTGTGTCGCGCGGCCTGGCCTCATTTGGCGGCCAGCCGCGGCTCCATCATCAACGTCGTTGGGGTTGGCGGCCGGACAGCCAGTGCCGACTTCACCATTGGCGGCGCGGTGAATTCAGCCTGTCTCAACCTCACGAAAGCCCTCGCGCAGCGCGGCCTCAAGGACGGGGTGCGAGTGAACGCCATCAATCCCGGAGTGATCATGACCGGGCGATTGGAGCGCCGGATTAAAACCGCCGCCGCCGAGCAAGGGCTGGATTATGAAACCGCGGCAAAAAAGATGGTGGAGAAACTGGGCATTGCCAGATTTGGCACCCCGGCGGAGATCGCCCACGCCGTAAACTTTCTGGCTTCCGCGGCCGCGAGCTATTGCCAAGGCACGATTATAGACGTGGATGGCGGCGAAACGCGCACGCTATAACGGCCGATTCGTGGAGGAAAAGGGAGCGGCGCCGCTGCGGCCAAAACTCAAGAAACACATATGAGCACTATTCTAGTCACGGGCGGATCGGGCTTCGTTGGCAGCCAGTTGATTTTGCAATTGCTGGCGGCCGGCCACCAGGTGCACACGACCGTGCGGAACCTGAAGCGCGAGCCGGACCTGCGGGCGATGTTGCGGACCGGCGGAGCGGAGCCGGGCGAACGGCTGCGCTGCTTTGCCGCCGAACTGGAGCGCGATGCAGGCTGGCGCGAAGCGGCGGCGGGCTGCGAATGGGTGCACCACGTGGCCTCGCCCTTCCCCACGGGCGCGCCGAAGCACGAGGACGAATTGGTGGTGCCGGCGCGCGAAGGCACGCTGCGAGTGTTGCGCGCGGCGCGGGAAGCGGGGGCGAAACGCGTGGTGATCACGTCATCGTTCGCGGCGGTTGGCTACGGCCACCCGCCGCAGTCCGCGCCGTTCACGGAGGCGGACTGGACGGACGTCAACGGCGCGGACGTGCAGCCGTACATGAAATCAAAGACGCTGGCGGAGCGCGCGGCGTGGAATTTCGTAACAAAGGAAGGCGGCGGACTAGAGCTGGCGGTGGTGAATCCGGTGGGCGTCTTCGGGCCGGTGCTCGGGCCGCGCCTTTCGACCTCCGTCAGCATCGTGCAGCGGATGCTGGAGGGGCGGATGCCGTTTTGTCCGCGAATCTATTTCGGGGTGGTGGACGTGCGGGACGTGGCGGACTTGCATATTCGCGCGATGACGCATCCGGCCGCGAAGTCGGAGCGGTTCCTGGCGGTGGCGGGCGGGAGCATGTCGCTGTTGGACATGGCAACGGCCCTGCGGCGGCGATTGGGGCCGGCGGCGCGCCAGGCGCCGCGATTCCAACCGCCGGACTGGCTGGTGCGGTTCCTGGCGGCGGGCATCCGGGACTTGCGACCGGTGGTGCCGCAGCTTGGAAAATTCCGGTCGGCGACAGGCGAAAAAGCGCGGCGGTTGCTGGGCTGGGCGCCGCGAGGAAATGAGGAATGCGTGGCAGCCACCGGCGAAAGCCTGGTGCGGCTGGGATTGCTCAAGGGCGGGCGGTGAAGCCGCCAAAGAACCGGCGGAAAGGATGGATGAACGAGCAGCTCACTCCTGCCCTGCCCCAACGGCTCCCCAGACTCCGCCGACGCGGAGAAACGCCCCCGGCGATTCGACGATGTACAACTTGGATTGGTTCAGGGGGCAATGCGCGAAAGCTTTGGAATTCTCATCCTGCCCTTCCCCGGGGAAGAAACAATCAAGAATCAAGGCTCGGAAAGAACTCCAAACTTTCGAGAAAAAGTTGGCGGCGAACACCAGTTCGCCGCTACGCGGTCGGCGCCTTCGCCGCAAATCACGATGCGCCCGAAGCGGCCGGAACGGTTGATCCGTTTCGGATTCCCGGTTTCGTCCTCGCCAGCGCATCGCGGGATGATCCGCCGGGGCCGGACGGAGTGGTCCGGCCGGGGCCGGGGCCATGCTTCCGGGCGTGGAACCGTTCCGTGACTTCGTAGGCGAAATTATCCAGCACGGCGGAACTGACCGGGTCGCCATTGAACGGCAGATGGAGGCAGAGAATGCCTTCATCCTCGGCGACGTGGTGCCATTGGGCCTCGGCGATTTTGGCGGGCATGCACTCGAGGGGGCCGACGCTGACGACGGCGTCAATCTGGCCGTGGCGGAATTCCTGGAGTGGCATGCCCACGGTGAGGACGGCTTCGCCCTGGAGGGCGGCATCCACATAAGGCTCGGCGGCGGCGAGGGCATCGCTGGCCGCCGGCAGCGGGGCTTCACCCAAGACGGGAGCCATGGCGGAGCAGGCGAGGTTTTCGATGCGCTGGCGGATGCAGCGGCTGAGGCCATCCGCGAGCCGGTTGCGCCGCTCAACTTGCCGCTGCACCCAGTCGCAATAATCGAGCCATTCGGCCTTGGGGGCGAGATGCACGCGCAGGCCGCGGGCCTCCAGTTTTTCGATGAGGAAATCGTTGCTGAAGTCCACGCCCCGCACATAGATTTCGCCGGTCAATTCCACGCGGGGGCGGTCGCAGGGTCCGCGCACGGCGGCAAAGTCGCGCGCGGCGCGGCGGAGCAGATCGCGGAGGCCGAACAGATTTCCGCCGGCCACCTGCCAGAGCGCCGGGGCGAGGGAAAGGTCGGCGCGCGCGGCGGCTTCGAGCTGTGCCAGCAGCGCGGTCAGGTGCTGGTGATAGAGCTGGTCGGCGGCACCGCGGGTGCGTTCCCCGGGGCGGATATCCAGGCGGGCTTGCAGGAGCAGATCGGTGGCGAGGATGCCGGCGAAGACGAGCATCTCGGTGCCGGCGGGCAAGTCGTCGAAATAGCCGGTGTCCTTGGGGGACCAGATGCGGACGCGCGAGCGCCAACCGAGGCGGTCGAGGACGATGTTGTTGAGCAGATTATAGACGCCAAAGCGGCAGGGGCCGTTGGTGCTGGGCATCAGATAGATGAATTCCTCATCGGCCGGCGCGCGTTCGAGGCGCTGGATGAGGGAGCCGAGCGTGAAGGGCATGGGCAGGCACTCCTTGCCGGAAGTGTGACGGCGACCCAGGCGCAGGGACTCGGCGTCCGGCGCGGGGAGGCTTTCGGCCGGGAAACCGACGCCGCGGAACACGGCGGCCACGGCCTCCGAGGCGGCGCCGATATGGGCCACGAGGAAGGTGGCGGGCCGGGCGTTGCGGGGCCGCAGGTCGGCCAGTTTCAAGCCGCTGAATTGCACGCGGGAAAAATCATTCAGCGGAATGGCGGCCCGGGAAGCCGCGGCGAGGCGCCGGTCCTCCTCGACACAATGGAGAAAAGCCTCGACGCGCGTCCGCGTGCCGGCGTCGCCGGAATGGCCGTCGGTTTCGATGACCACGAACGGTTTGCCGGACATGGCGTAGGCGGTGAAGGGCAGGTTAAAGCTGTCCGGCCCGCAGGAATAATTGCTGCAATAGAGCGCGTACACGTCCTCCAGGCGGCGCACCTGGTGGGCGGCGCGGAGGATGGTCTGGCCATAGCCCCAATACATATCGGCAAACAGCGGCGCCCCGGCGAGCGGGAAACAATCCACGGGGATGCCGATGGCTCCCTGCTCGCGCAGGATGGCGGGGACGTTCGAATTCAGGACCGGGTTATAAATGGAGTAATTGCGGCCGAGCACGACGACGGGCACGACTTGGTGCGCGCGGCAGAACGCGAGGGCGCGGCGGCCGCTGTCCCGGCCGGCGGCGTCAAATTCGCGCTGCGCGGTGCAGGCGGCGCTCCAGGCGGCGGATTGCTGTCGCGCGGTCAGGCCCAAGTCGTTCGCCAGGCCGCGACCGGCGGCCTGGAATTCCCGCGAAGCCAGACCACCGGGGCCAAAATTGATCTGCGGCGAAAGCAGGCGCGGCGGCCGGGAATGGGCGGAGCGGCAGGCCTGGCCGATGACCTTGGGCGCCGCCTGCACCACGGGGCAAAGGGCGGAACAGCCCTGGCCCGGCTCGCCGGGCAGACTGCGGAGCATGGGCACGAACATCCAGTCGGCGCCGGTGGCGGCGAGCTGCCGGGCGACGCCGTGAAACAATTGCATGGGGGCGCAAAACGGGGCGTGCGCGGACTGAATGCCCTGCTTGAGGGCCTCCGGGCCGGCAGGCGCGGCGATTTCCAGATCGAACCCGGCGGCGTGGAAATAGGCGGCGAAGAACGGCAAGAGGCCCTTGAGCATGAATTCGTCGCTCAGCGCGATGCGCGGGCGGCCGCGGCGCGCGGTGAGCGGGGCGAGAAACGCTTGCAGGCGCTCCTGGCGTTCGCGAAACGGGTCGGGGGCAAGGTCGGGCAGTTTTCGTTTGCGCGTGCCCCGGTCGTACAGGGCGCAGCCGCCACCCCAGGTGAAACTGGCGCGTTGCCCGGCCACGCAGGTGCGGAGGCGCTCGATGTGGCAATGGTTGCCGGCGCCCCCGCAGCCGCGGTGGGAGCCGCAAATGAAGGTGTCCTTCTGCTCCACCCGGGCGCTGAGAAAGCGGGCCGGGTCCAGCGCCGGGAGGCCGGCGGCGGCGAGCTCGCGGGCGGCGAGCAAGACGATGCCCAGCGCGCCGACGGTGCCGGGATTGGGCGGAACGATGACCTGGCAGCCGGTCTGCCGCGCGACCGCCGCGGCGAGGGCATCCGCCGCGAACGGCATGCCCTGGCAAAAGATGACCTTGCCGAGGGTATGATTGCCTTTCACGCGGTTGAGGTAATTCTTGATGATGGAATCATAGAGGCCGGAGATGATGGCGGAGGGTTCCTCGCCGGCGGCGACGGCCTCGTCAATGACTTCGGCCATGAAGACGGAACAATGCTGGCCGAGGGAGACGCCGCGCGGGGCGGCCAGGCCGGCCTGGCCAAGCTGGCGGACGTCCGCGATGCCGGCGAATTTGCCGCCCTGCTCCTCAATGAACGAACCGGTGCCGGCGCTGCAGGCCTCGTTCATGGCGCAGTCAATGATGCGTCCCTCGGCCAGGCGGGTATATTTGGCGTCCTGGCCGCCGATTTCGAAAATGGTGTCCACGCGGGGATCGAAATGGAGGGCGCCGGTGGCGTGGGCGACGATTTCGTTGACGATGAACACGGCGTCCTGGCCATAGCAGGAGGCGAGCAGCGAGCCGGCCACCTCGCGGCCGCTGCCGGTGGCCCCGAAGGCGACGACGGGATATTTGGCGGCGGGATGTTCCGTAAACCGGCGCAGGAGATCCTGCGCGGCGCCCACGGGGTTGCCCAGGGTCTGGCGGTAGGCCTCCCAGACGGTTTCGCGGGTGGCGGCATCGAGCGCCACGGCCTTGGCGCCGGTGGAACCGATATCGAAGCCGATGACGAGGCGGCGGGCATGGCCGTTGACCGCCGCCCACGGCGCCGCCGGCAGGCGGCGAACGCGGCCGAGCGAATCGGCGAGGGCCGGGAGGCGCTCGAGTTTCAATTCGCGCGGCGGCAGCAGCAGGCGGCCGATTTCGGGCAGCGCGGACGGGCGTTCCGCGGCGATGAGGGCGCAGCCGAGCGCCTCCAGGCAGAGCAACGACGGTTCATCCGCGTCCACGAGGGTGAGGCCCTGTTGGGCGAGCATTTGGCCGAAGACGCGGCGGACGCGCGGCGAGCGGCTGACGCCGCCGGTGAGCAGCACGCGCGCGGGGCTGCTGCCCGGCTGGATGAGCACGAAGATGTTTTCACAGACGGCATCGAACAACCCGGCGAGAATCCGCGCGCGGTCCTCGCCCTTATTGGCGAGATGCGTCATGTCCGTCTTGAGAATGACCGGGCAGCGGCCGGACAAGGGCGCGGGGTTGGCCACGTCCGCGCACAAGGTGCTGGCCTCCTCGACGGTGAGCGAAAAGCGCTCGACGAGCTGGCGGAGGAAGTTGCCGGTGCCCTGCGAGCAGCGGCTGTTTTCGCGAAACACGGTCAGGCCGCTGGCGCGGACTTCCAGCACGGAGAAGCCGTGGCTGCCCACGTTGACGATGGTGGCCGGCGCGTCGCCAAAGAGAAAGCGGTAGCCGCGGAGCAACGCTTGTTTGGCCGGAATGCCGGGGAGATTCACCTGGGACGAGAAGCGGCCGGTCACCGCCGCGCCATTGACTCCGGGCCACTGCCAGGCGGACAATGTTTCGCGGAGCCGCCGGCCCGGCTCTTTGCCGTGCTCGATGATTTCACGGCGCGCGAGGGTGAGTTTCCCATTTTCGCGCCGCAACTCGACCAGCTTGAGGGTTTCGGCTCCCATGTCCAATCCCAGAAACCGCGGCACTTTGCCGGCCGGGAAATGCGTCATCCGAGTCTTCATCATTTTTGTTTCCTGATTATTCCCACTGAGCGTCAGCTTGGCATCAGCATGCGCCCGTTTCGGCATCCTGACAACGCCATTTGCGCTTTCATGGGCGGCTACTTTAGCCCCGTTTCGCGGCGGGGGTGAATTGAAAAAACTTCGGCGATATCATTCTGATCAATGGCCGGGCGAATCGGGCCGCGGGCAATCGCGGCTTGCTTCCCGGCCACGGGTGGTTGAAAGTGGCGGCGCAAAACCTGCACACCCATGAACGTCCATCATCTCGAGCTTTTTTATTATGTGGCCAAATACGGCGGCATCATGCCGGCGGTGCGCAACATTCCGTACGGCATCCAGCAGCCGGCGGTGAGCGCGCAGGTGGCGCAGTTGGAGGAATTCCTGGGGGTGACGCTGTTTCAGCGGCGGCCGTTTGCGCTGACACCGGCGGGCGAAAAACTGTATGCGTTCGCGCAGCCGTTTTTCGCGAACCTGGACAAGATGGCGGGGGAGCTGCAGGGCGGGCAGGCCCGGCAGTTTCGGATCGGGGCCTCGACGATTGTGCTGCGGGACCACCTGCCGCAATTGTTGACGGGCGTGCGGAAGAGATTTCCGGGCTTGAAGATTCAACTGCGCGAAGGCTTTCCGGCCCAGTTGGAAACGCTGCTGGCCAGCGACGAAGTGGACCTGGTCTTCACAACCGTGGACCGGAGACCGCCGGCGGGGTTGCAGTCGCTGGTGCTGCTGGAATTGCCGCTGGTGCTGCTGGTGGAAAAATCGTCCCGGTTCAAGGTGGCGGAGGAAATATGGGCGCTGGACCGGATCGGGGAGCCGCTGATTTGCCTGCCGGGACACGAGACGATGACGCAGAATTTTCAGGCGCGGCTGGGGGAAATGGGCGTGGAATGGTATCCGGCCATCGAGGCCAGCTCGGCGGATTTGGTGGAAGGCTATGTGGCCAACGGGCTTGGCATTGGTTTGGCCGTGTGGATTCCGGGCACGCCGCTGAAAAAAAATGTGCGGGCGCTGCCGCTGGAGGATTTTCCCAAGGCGCTCATCGGGGCGCTCTGGCGAGGAAAAAATACGCCACTACTGGATGCATTTCTGGACATGGCGAGACAGCGGGCACGGGCGATGGTTTGAAGTTCGGCCAATTTCAAGACAAGAACGACTGGAGTTCGGACAATCCAAGCGCACAGACTCCCCATTTTCTTCGCGCACGGCGGCTTGGCGTGACAAGTGCTTAAACAGCGGCACGGGACAAATTTGCAGCCTGCATGGGTTGCAGCTTGCTTTAAGATAAGAACCTATATATAAGAAAAGCACATGGCTTTGCCACTGCCATTCCTCAACGGAGCCAGTCGGAAGAAACGAGCCCAGATCATCGCGGTTGATTTAGGCAACCGCACAACCAAGGCGGCCTTATTTGAACGCCGGGGCGAGATTTTGGCCCTGACCCGCTACGCCCTGCTGGACGCCCCGATTTTTGAGAAGAAGATTTCGCCGGAACAACTGGGCGACCATCTCAAATCGGTGGCCGACGCGCTGGGCAACGTCACGCGGCATGTCATTGTGGCCGTGGGCTTGGAGGATACGGTCGTGCGCCAGTTGGAGCTGCCCCAGATTCCGCTGGACGAGATGCGCCAGATCCTCAAGGTGAACCACAAGACCTATCTTCAGCAGGATCTGCCCAACCACGTTTTCGACTGTTATATCATCCCCCCCCGCGCGGTGTCCGCCACCGAGAAGACTGCGGCGGGGGCGCCCAAGCTGAAAGTGCTGGCGGCGGCGGCCAAGCAGCAGATGGTGAACGAATTCATGCAGGCGGTCCAATTGGCGGGGCTGACCGCGGAAGGCATGTTGCCGGGGGTGATCGGGCCGATGAACGCGTTTGAGATGGCGCTCCCGGAGATCTATGCCAAGGAAACCGTGGCGCTGGTGGATATCGGCTTCAAGCACACCTCCGTCTGCGTATTGGACCGGGGGGAGCTGGCGCTGACGCGCGTGGTGAACATTGGCGGGGACAAGCTGACGACCGGCTTGGCGGAAGCCATGAACATCAGTTATGCGGAAGCCGAAGGCATCAAGGTGGGCATGGCGCCGGAAGTGGAAGGCCCCCTGCAGTTGCAGGTGATTCCGCTGGGGCGCGAGATCCGGGCGTCGCTGGATTTTTTCGAGCACCAACAAGACCGGCCGGTGTCGCAGATCTATTTGAGCGGCGCGTCGGCGCGGTCGGAGATGATTCTGCAGATCCTGCACTCGGAATTGCTGCTGGACTGCAACACGTGGAACCCGACGGGTTTTCTGCAACTGGCGCTGCCGGGCCAGCAGGCGGTGGAAGTGGACCATATCGGTTCGCAACTGACCGTGGCGATTGGCGCGGCGCTGGCCGCTTTCTAAGACTATGCCCATACGCATCAACCTACTGGCCGAAGCCCTCGCCGAGGAAGACTTGCGCCGCCGCGACCCGGTGAAGCGGGCGATTTACGGCGGAGCGTTTCTGGTGGCGTTGTCGCTGGTGTGGTTCAGCTCCACCTGGCTCGAGCACATGGTGGACAAACAGAGCCTGAATCACATCGAAGCCGAGATCCAGGTCCACACCAACGATTATGCGCATGTGCAAAGCAATTTGAAGAAGATTGACGACATCCGACGGCGGCTCGATTCCCTGGATCAGTTGACCCGGACGCGGTTTTTGCAGGCCAACCTGATGAATGGGCTGCAGGAGACCTACGTGCCGAACATCCAATTGACGCGCGTCTCCGTGGAGCAGACCTCGGTCCCCCGGCCGGCCACGCCCCCCAAGACCAACACCCTGGGCGTGATCCCGGGCCAGCCGGCGGGCATCACCGAGCATATCACGCTGAAGCTGGATGCCAAAGATTTCGCGATGAATCCCGACCAGGTGCAGCGTTTCAAGGACGCCCTGCTCAACCAGAGTTATTTCAAAAACTACATTGAATCGGACAGCGCCATCCGGTTGCTGGCGCTGGGGTCCCCGGAATCGGGGGGGCCTGACGCCAAGCCATTCGTCCGGTTCAGTCTCGAATGCCATTTCACTGACCGACCATGAAACGCCTGCCTCAAGCCAAACGAAATCAGTTGATCGGCGTGGTGCTCACGACGCTGGGATTGATTTGCGCCGTTTATTTCCTGCTGATCAGCCCCCAAGGCACCAGCAACCGCAACTTGGGAATGACGATCAACCACGAAACGCAGAATCTCCAGAAATACAAGGGCTCCATCGCGCGGATGGCGGAGACCACCAGCAACCTGAACGAACTGACGCTGCAACTGGATCAGGCGGAGAAGGATGTGGCGTCGGGCGACCTGTTTGAGTGGACGGTGCAAACCATGCGGAATTTCAAGGGCGCCTACCGCGTGGAGATTCCCACGATCAGCCAGCCCGCCGCGAGCGACTGCGACTTGATCGCCAATTTTCCGTACCGGGAGATCCGGTTCACGGTCAACGGCACGGCCTATTACCACGATTTGGGCAAATTCGTCGCTGATTTTGAAAACAAGTTTCCCCACTGCCGCGTGCTCGGCCTTTCGCTGGATCCCTCCGGCAACGGCGAACGGCTCCTGTTCCGCATGGACATTGTGGCGCTGGTGAAACCCAACACTTGAACCCTGTGAACGCATTGCTGAAAACATCCTGGCTCGTCGTGCTGGCCGCCGCCGCGGTGCCGGCGGTCCAAGCCGATCCGCCCAGGGCCGAGGCCGCCAAGCCGGCGCCCAGCCGTGCCCTCTTCGTGATGCCGTCCGGCGTGCGGGAAGGCCGCGACCCCTTCTTCCCCGAATCCGCCCGGCCATACGAAGACGTGGCCGCGACCAAACACACCGTGGAGGCAAGTTCCTTTGTGATCAAGGGGTACTCGGTCGAGCACGGCCGCGCCATGGTCATCATCAACAACCACACCTTCAGTCTGGGCGACGAGGGCGACGTACTGACCACTTCCGGGCGGGTGCATTTGCGCCTCACCGAAATCCGGCACGCCAGCGTGGTCATTGAAGTCAACGGTTCCACCCGCGAATTACGTTTCGCAGCCAAATAGCAACATCTTAAGCGCAGACACTACCAAATCGTCATGAAAAAAATCGTTTATAACTTCCTGCTCTTCGCTGTGGTCGGCGTCTGGATCGCCCGCGCACAGACCAACCCGCCCGCGACCGGCCGGTTGGTTGACAACACCAACACGGCGCTGGCCGCGGTGGGCGCCACCAATACGCCACCGGCAGCGGTGGACACCAACGCCGCCGCCGCCGCATCTGCCGCCGCCGCCACGACGCCCGTCACCAACACCGATCAAGCCGTGACGGTCACCAATGCCGCCGAGGCGGCCGCCGCCAGTGCCACTGCGGTCGCGCCCCCGGAAACCATCCCGCTGATCCAGTTCTCGGACGTGCCGATCACCACGGCCATCGAGCACCTGGCGCGCCAGGCCGGCATCAATTACATGCTGGACCCGAAGATCGGCTTTGGCCAACCGGACCAAAACGGACAGCTCAAAGCGGAGCCGCAATTGTCCATTCGCTGGGAAAACATCACCGCCGAGAGCGCGCTGCTGGCGCTGCTGGACAATTATGGCCTGCAATTGGTGGTGGATAAGAAGACCGGAATTGACCGCATCACGGCCAAGGACCCGCTGGCGCCGCCGCCGCTGATCACCCGTGTGCTGCAATTGCAATATGCCGGGGTCTCCAACATGACGGAAGCCGTCCAATCCGTCCTGGCCGACAAGCGGAGCCGCGTGATGGCGGACGCACGGACCAGCCAGTTGCTGGTGGTGGCCACGGACCCGGAACAGGCGGCGGTGGACACGCTGGTCACCCAGCTCGACAAGCCCACGCGCCAAGTATTGATCGAAACCAAGCTGATTCAACTCTCCAGCACCCCGAACTCCAGCCGCGGCGTGAACTGGAGTTCGACCCTGGGCGCCCAGAACGTCACCTTCGGCAACGGCAGCATATCCGGCAACAACACCATCACGACCCCCGGCCCCACAACCTCCACCACGATCAGCACGCCGGGCACCACGGGGGGCGTCGGTCATACGACCACCATCACCCAGACGGCGCAGTCGAGCGTGCAAGGAGCGTTTCAGCAGTTGATCGGCGGCGGCAATTGGTCCGCCAGCACCAAGGGCGGCTTGGTGCCCTCGACCGCCTTCCTGAACGCCGATGGCGTGGACGCGACCCTCTCCTTTCTCAACTCGGCGTACGATGCCCAAGTTTTCTCCACCCCGCGCGTGGTCACGCTGGACAATCAACCAGCGCACATCGAGGTCGTCCGCACGTATCCGATCATCTCCGTGTCCGGCGGTTCGGCCAACACCGCCAGCAGCGCCTCGGTCACCTATTCCAATGTCGGCACGATCCTGGATGTGACGCCGCGCATTTCCGCGAACGACAATATCTGGCTGCGGGTGGTTCCGGAAGTGTCGGATCACTTCGCCGATGTCACTGTAACGATGGGTGCCGGGGCCGGGGGCACGAGCGGCAGCTTTCCCGTGCCGGTATTCGACCGGCGCCGCATTGATTCCCAGGTCATGATTCCCAATGGGAACACGCTGGTCATGGGCGGTTTGGTGCAGGACAGCCCGAGCGCCACCTACTCGTCGGTGCCGGTCCTGGGCAGCATTCCCGGAATGGGCTGGGCGTTCAAGAGCGAGTCCAAGTCCATGTCCAAGGACAACCTGATCATTTTCCTGACACCCACCATCGTGAAGGATTCGGACTTCCAGCCCACCGCATCCACCTTCCTGCAATCCAAACCCAAGACGATGAAATCGCCGATGAATCCAAACGCGTTTTGGGACCGATCGGAACCGGGGCACACCTGGAACAATCCGGCGCCGATTCCGGGAGAATTTGATCAGCCGCAATCGGCCAAGCAAGCGGGGATGTGAAAACCGTCTGCAACAACTCAATCTAACCTATGAGAATCAGCCTTCTCGAATCCGAGAGCCGTCAGTCAACCGTCCAGTCCACCCGCCGCTGGGCGGGGGCGCTGCTGGCGGTGGCGCTCGCCGTGACCTCGTGGGATGGCGCGCAAGCGCAGCCCACGGTTAAGACCCTGGGGGGCGGAGCCATCAGCGCGCCGTATTCCGGCTACGTTAACGGCATCACGCTTTCGCAGGCCAAGTTTGCCGCCCCGGCCGGTCTGGCCGTGGATCCGTCCGGCACGTTCCTGTTCATTGCCGACTACACCAATAACGCGGTGCGCATGGCCTCCCAGGTGGCCAATAGCAGCGCCGCCGGGGTGACGACAAGCTTTGCCACCAGCACCAGCGGCGTCAGCCGTCCGCTGGCGGTGGTGGTGGACGCGGCCACGAATGTATTCGTGCTCAATCACGGGACGACGGGCGCCAACGGCACGCTGCAGCGCTTTGTCGGCGTCACCGGCGTGGCCGGCACCGCCACCACCCTGGCCACCGGCCTGGCCAATGCCACGGCGCTGGCCTTGGACAGCGTGGATAATTGTTACCTCACCGTCGGCGGCAACAAGGTGATCCGCGTGGCCACCAACGGAGCGCAGACCACCATCGGAACGATTTCCACCACGGGCACCGCCTTGCAGGGCATCACGCTGCTGCCGAACAACTGCGCGGCCCTCGCCGATGGCGGCAACAACGGCATCCTGATCATGAACCTGACCAATGGCGCCACGACCAACCTGACCGGTTTCCACGGGGCCGGGGATACGCTGGGCGGCCCGACGGTCGCGGCGTTCCGCAGCCTGGAGATGATCTCCGCCGCCGGCGGGGGCATGCTGGTGGTGGCCGATTCCGGGAATGACAAGGTCAAGCTGGTGGACGCCTCCGGCAACGTGAGCCTGCTCTACGGCGTGAGTTCCAATCTGTGGCTGACGGGCACCGGCTACTGGCCGGGCTGGGCCGACGGCCCGGGCTCGGCGACGCAGGGCAGCGCCGAATCCCGCAAGCCTTATGGCGTGCTGGTTTCTTCCGACGGCAGCGTTTTTGTGAGCGAGGACTACTATCATGTCCTCCGGCACGTGACCAGCACCGGATTGACGCCGCCACCGGCCCCCGGTTCCGGGGCCAGCACCGGCGGGGGTTCCGGCGGGTCGGGCTCCTCGCCCTCCTTTAACAGTCCGGCTGGCATCGCGTTTGACAGCGTGGGCAACTTTTTGTTTGTGGCCAACACGGCCAACAACACCGTGCAAGAACTGAACATGAATCTCAGCACGAACGCGGTCTCCACGGTGCTGACGGCGGCTGACGGCCTCACCAACCCGGTGGCGGTGACGGTGGATCCGGACGAGAACCTGTATGTGCTCAACCGCGGATCGGGCGCCAATGGTTATGTCTTGGAATTCGACGCGTACGGCAACGACTACGGCGCGATTGTCACCGGTCTGAACCAGCCCACGGCCCTCACGCTGGACGGTTTCGGCAACGTGTTGATCACCGAACAGGCCGGCCGGATTCGCGCCTTTGGCACCGGTGTCTCGAACACGATTGCCATCATCACCAACGCCAACGTTTCGTTGCAGGGCATCGCGATCTTTGACGATGGCACCATTGCGGTGAGCGACGCCGGCAATGCGGTCATTTGGACGATTGACCCCATCACGCGGGTGGTCACCAAGCTCACGGGCCAGTTGGGCACCCCCGGCATCGCCGTGGGCGCCACCAATTTTGCGAAGTTGAACCAACCCCGCCAGCTCGCCCACGCCGGCGGCAACCAGATCGTGGCGGCCGATTACGGCAACAATCGCGTGGTGCTGGTCCAGCGGACCGGCTACCTCATCACCAACAACGTCACGTACCATCTGAACGCCTCGGACGCGCTGCTCTATTTTGGCACCAGCAGCGACCCGGTGGCGACCAACAGCACGAAATTCGTCCCGATGGTTCAGCCGTTTGGCGTGGCGGTGGGCGCCAGTGGCCAGGTCTTCGACTCGGAAGTGGCGTATGACGACATCCGGGAGATGCTCGGCACCAGCGTGTCCGCCCCCGGCACCCCCCCCGGCTTGGACTTTCCGGTCTTCTCCAGCCTGGGCGGCGTGGCGCTCAACAGCTCCAACACCCTGCTGTACGCGACCGACCCCGTCGCGGACACGGTGAGCATCTTGGATCTGGCCAACAACCAGACGACGGTTTATCTGGACGGCGGCAGCGGCCTGTATGAGCCGGTTGATGTGGCGCTGGACGTCAACGACAACCTCTACGTTTTAAACCAAGGCACCGGGGGCAACGGCTCGATCCTGTGCTTTGACTCGTTTGGCTACCTGGTGGCCACCAATGCGACCGGGCTGGCCATGCCCACGGCGATGAAGATGGACATGAGCGGGAACATTTATGTGGCGGAAAAGAACGGAGTGGTGCAGAGAATTGCCGGCACCAATTTTACCGTGGTGGCCGATATCACGACCAACGCCAGCGTTCAATTGGCAGGCATCGCCCTGTTGGACAACGGCTCGGTGGTGGTGAGCGACGCGGGCAACCAAGTGGTTTGGGCCATCCCGGCCGCCTCGACCAACGCCATTCTCCTGACGGGTGTCGTGGGCTCCAGCGGCACGAATTTTGGCCCGGTGGGTTACGCCAAGTTGAACCAGCCCACCCGGCTGGCCCAGGTGACCGGCGGTGAATTGCTGATCGCGGACACCGGCAACAACCGCATTGTGCTGGCCAACTCGCTGGGCACCGTCTCCAAAGCTCTCAATTCCACCAATGCGGAACTCTGGTTTGGCGTGCCGACCGACCCGGTGACCGCCGGCAACGCCAATTTTGTGTCCATGGTGTCGCCCGTGGGCCTGGCCTTGGGCGCCAACGGAACGGTCTATGATACCGAAACCACCTACCGGGACATTCGCGGCATTTTGAACACGGGTCTGCAGGGGCCCGCCTGGCCGGTGGCGCCGGTGGCGCCCGTCATCGGTTGGTTTGATTACGAGGAGGATTCCCTGTATGAAGACGTGTCCGTCCTGCACCCGATCACGGGGATCGCCACTTTCAACAACGACCCGCATCTGGCCATTGATTCCGAGACCAACAACTATTCGGTCACGACTTACTACGTGGCGGAGCCGCCGCCGCTGACCAACACGCCCAGCGCGTCCACCGGCACCACCCCATTCGCCTATCAGAATGGCATGGCCTATGGTTCGGTGACACCATTGGATCTTCCCGGCCTGTCCGACTTCATCATCGCCGCGGTCAATGTGGATGCCTTCGGACAAGCCAGCGCGGTCACCACGGCGGAATTTCGGTTGCAGGTGGGAAGTCCCAACATTCAGGGCAACAATAGCGCGTATTTCTCGGTGAGTGATGTGACGACCAACGCGCAATTGTACTACACTATCGATGGCACCGATCCCACCAACAATGGGACGGGGTCGAGCGTGGGGCCGCTCAGCCTGACCGGGACGAACGCGGTGTTTCTTTCCATCCCGGTCATGACCAACACCACATTCAAGATTCAGGGCTATCGAGAAAATTACGAGCCGAGCGGCATTGCCCAGGAAATTTTCTCACCGTCGAACTTTGTGGCCAACACCATCAGTTTCGGTTTTGCCTCCGGCGAGGCCTCGAGCGCCTTTGTGGCGGCGCCGGGCCAGACCTTCTTTGCCCCGGTCACGCTCACGACACTCTCGGGCACGGTGATGTACAGTCTGCAATTCAACCTCACGGTGACCAACGCCGGCACGAATCCCGGCCCCGCCGTGGCCCCCGGCAACTACGGATTCCAAAGCATGCTGATGAAGCCGGATCCGACTGATCCTGGTTTTTTCCTTCAGATTCCAACATATTGTTTTGAGAGTTACCTCCCCACCCAGACAAATCCCGCCACGGTGCCGTATAACGGCGGCTATTTCGATAACCTGGAGTTCACGAACAACCAAGAAAACCTGGTGGGTGTGGGCTGGCTGGAACGGATGGGCGAAACCAACCTTTACAACACCAAGAGCCAGGACCTCATCGCCTATTCCCTGGCGCATGATGACCTCTTCCCGAACGCCAATGAGCCAAATGAAGTCATCTTGGGCGGGTATTCCTTCGCGGTGCCTAAAACTTCCACCAATGGACAAACTTATCAGATCCAAATCGGCCGGCCGTCGGCCACTTCGGACGGCGTTGGCGCCCCGGGTTCCGCGGTGTACATTGACGCGCCCACCAGCGGGAACCTGGCGGCCGGCGCCCCCATGAACGCCCTGAAATATGTGACGGTGGGCCAGATCGCTTACGTGGCCGGCAGCGCCTATCCATTCAACTGGTTCAACGCCGGCGACTTCGGTTCCGCCGGCATTGGCGCCGCTGACGTGGAGCAGGTTTTCCAGTCCGCCATCTATGGTTTGAACACCCCGCCCTCCGGCAGCGACTTTTTTGATGCCATGGACTCGTGCGGCGGAACCTATGTGACCAACGGAAACGGCTATTTGCAATTCGGTTCCTATATCTCCGGTTCGAACGCGACCAATCCGCTGTTCAATGGAAACGACACCAGCATTAACCAGATCGCCTTTGGCGATGGCGTGCTGGATGTCTGCGACGTCTATGTAACCTTCCGCCGCTCGCTGGATCCCAGTCTCACGTGCTTTGAGCGCTATTGGAACAACGGCCAGCGCGTGGCACGCGTGGTGCCCAACGTGGGTTACACGGGCCAACCCCTAACCAACCAGCCCAATGCTGTTCAAGCTGCGATTCTCCAGGCCAAGACCGTTCAGGCCGCGACCATTCAATCCAAGGTCACGACGGCAGCCACGGTGAATCCGCAGGTCAACTTTGTGGCCGCCGACGCCACCGGCTCCGCCGGTCAAGTCGTCCAAGTGCCGATTAACGCCACGGTTTTTGGCAACTATCCCCTACGGGTGTTGATGCTCAATTTGACCGTCGCGCCCTTGGACGGATCGCCCGACTTGGCGGCACCGGTCCAATTTACGCAGACAGCGGCGCTGCTGGGGACACCCTACATGACCGACAGCCAGGGCAATGACAACTATTCTGCCGTCTGGCTGGACAGCACAAATACCGGGCTGACCGGCACGGCCATGATCGGTTATCTGACCCTGACCATTCCGGCCAATGCCGGCTCGCAGGCCGCCTACGCGATCCATTTCGACCACGCCTCGGCCTCACCCAACGGTCTGGCTTCGTTCCCGAAGCAGACCCTGACCGGCTTGGTGACGCTCTCCAGCCGCACCAACTCCACTTATAACGATGGCATCCCGGATTCGTGGCGGTTGCGCTATTTCGGCACGATCTACAATTTGCTGTCCGTCTCGAACGCCTGCCCCTCCGGCGACGGCGTGGACAACTGGCAGAAATACGAGGCCGGCGTGGATCCCAACGTGGCCAACGATTTCCCGAGCACGCACCCTCTGCAGCCGGTTCCGGCCGGTGCCACCACGGCCATCCAGTGGCCCTCGGTAGCCAACAAGCAATACGTCATCTTGCGGTCCCCCACCCTGTTCAACACGCCGTGGACGGCCATCGCCACCAACACCGGCACAGGTACGCAAATGGAATTTGACGACACGAGCACTGGCAACACGCTGTTCTATCGGGTATTGATCCTTCCTTAAGGGGCCTGTCCGCGGGCGCGTTGCCCGCGGGCTTCAACCGGCCGCCATCAGGCGGCGCAGATATTCGTAGGAATAGATGCCGGAACTGTGGCCATCCGCCCAGACGGGCTGGATGGCATAGCCGCCCACGCTGACAATCCTGGAGAGTTCAAACGCCTTGGGCGAAAGCGTCTGATCGGGGTTCTGGTAAACATTTCCCAGGATGTCCGTCTCGCCCTTGCAGCCGGCGCAGGGACAGGCCCGGCGGAGTTTCTCGAGCGGGACAAAGCTTTCGCCGCCATCCTCCCAGCGGATGGCCAGCTCGGTGCCGATATGTTGGATGTCCACGGGGCGCATAAGCAACTCACCGCCGGCGACAGCCCGTCAACCGCGGCGGAAG
Organism: uncultured Bifidobacteriaceae bacterium; assembly: GCA_964532525.1. Lineage (GTDB taxonomy): Bacteria > Verrucomicrobiota > Verrucomicrobiia > Limisphaerales > UBA11358 > UBA11358. The sequence continues at coordinate 5,351 of CAZHIM010000059.1, read as the reverse complement.
CGCCGGGTCAAAGCCGGGCCGCCAAGGCCGCCTTGCTCTTGGCCAGGATTTCCGCGTGCAGCGAATTGCCATGGGAATCAATCGTCACCACGGCCGGAAAATCCTTCACTTCAAACTCCCAGATGGCCTCCGGCGCGCCGAATTTCTCCATCATGAAAACGTTGCGCACCTTGATAATGCGCTCGGCGAGCACCTGGGCGGCGCCGCCCACCGCGTGCAAATACACGCAACCGTATTCCCGGCAGGCGGCCAGCGTCTTGTCCCCCATGCCGCCCTTGCCGATGATGCCGCGCAAACCAAAATCGCGAATGACCTGCGCTTCGTAAGGCTCCTCCCGGATGGAGGTCGTGGGACCGGCGGCGGTGGCCCGCCACGAACCGTCGGCCTGCTTCATCACCACCGGACCGCAGTGATACAGGATGCCGTCGCGCAGGCTCACGCCGGCCGGCAGCTTGCCGCCCTCGTGCAAATACTTGTGCACCGCGTCGCGCCCGGTATGGATGACTCCGGAGATGAGCACCTCCTCACCCACTTTCAACGCGCGAATTTTTTCTTCCGTAAAGGGAAACTTTAACTTGGTCATGGTAAAATCCTTTTCCAGCTGGGGTGGTTAATACAGCCACTTTTCGATGCCGCCGTCCGCACTGAGGGTGACTCCCTGGCGCCGGAAGGCCCAGCACATGTAACTGACGCTGACGAAATACGACGCGGGGACGCGGTTGGCCGTGCAAATCTTCACGCCAAGCAGCGTCGTCTTGCCGCCAAAGCCCATGGGGCCGATGCCCAATTCGTTGGCCGTTTTCAGGACGTCCTGCTCCAGGGCGTCGAGCTTCGGCTCGGGATTGCGGTCGTCCAGCCGGCGCAGGAACTGCGTCTTGCTCCACTCGTAGCCGGTGGCCCGGTCGCCGCCGATGCACACGCCCAGGATGCCCGGTCCGCAGCCCTTGCCCTGCGCCTGCAGCACGGCGTCCAGGATGGCCTTGCGGCAGCCGTCCAAATCGCGGTTCGCCTGGAGGCCGTCGTCCGGCAGCGAATATTGGGCGCCCACGTTTTCGCAGCCGCCGCCCTTGAGCATCAGGCACACGCTGACCTTGGGCGAACGATGCTGATGAAAATGAAACGCCGGCGCGCCGGTCCCCACGTTGGTGCCGTCATTTTTCCCGGTGAGCGAATCCACGGAATTTTGCCGGAGGAAACCTTTTTGGGTGGCCGCCGTCACGGCCGCGCGGGCCGTCTCGGCGAAGGTCACCTGGTCGAAGGCCACGGGGCATTCCACGTAAAACAGGACGCTGCCGGTGTCCTGGCAGAGCGGCTGGGACTTCCGTTTGGCCAGCGCGATGTTCTGATCAATGATCTTGAAGGCGTTGGCCGCGATGGTGCCCTGCTTCTCGGCTTCCAGGGACGCAAGAATCGCGTGGTGTATGTCGTCGGGAATTTCCGCGGATGTGCGCCGGATTAATTCCACCAAGGAGTTCTGCAGTTCAGTCATAGTAAAACCTGCAACAGGCTAGCAGGGAATGCAATAGAGTCAAATGGCGGTTGGCCGGGCGATGCAAGGGGCCGTCAAAAAAACGCAAGGCACCGGCAGCAGGCGCCGCCGCTTTTTGTCATGCTGGCCACGCTATGAATATGAAAACCAAGAGAGCTTTCACACTCATCGAGCTGTTGGTGGTCATCGCCATCATCGCCATTCTGGCGTCGCTGCTGCTGCCGGCGCTGTCCAAGGCCAAGGAAAAGGCCAATCGCATCGCGTGCCTGGGCAATCTCCGGCAATGGGGCCTGGCGCTGGGGATGTACCTGGACGAGAACAGCCAGGTGTTCCCGGATTTCAGCATCGCCAACACCACCCCCGGGGCGCCCAGCGGCTACGACCAGGATAATATTCATTGGACGGACCTGGCAGCCTTCGCCGCCGGCGGCTACGGCAACAGCGCGTGGTTCAACGCCCTGCCCCCTTATGTGGCGCAGTCGCCGCTGTGGCAATACGCGGCCAATCCCACGAATTTTGTGAACGGTCACAACGTGTTCACCTGCCCCACCGCGGTCTTCCTGCCGGGACAGGTGGATCCCCTGAGCCGGGTCGCGTTCAGTTACGGCATCAATTTCAAGGGGACCAACGGCGCGGTGCCGGCGACGGTGCCCTTCAAGGCCTCGGTGGTGCGGCATCCGTCCGCGTTCGTCTTTTTCTCGGATGACCGGGCCAATGCGGGCGAGACGCCGTTTTACGGCGCGAATCCGCTGAACGATTTGGGTGCGCCGCGCGGTTCGCTGAACCATCTTTCGTCGCGCCATGGCGCCGGCGCCAACCTGACGTTTCTCGACGGGCATGCGGCCTATTACCACTACACCTACCTGGCCTATCAGGAGGGCACGAAGATTGGCGATCCAGCGGACCCGGACGTCAACTGGTCCTACGACGGCACGCCTTCGCAGTGATTTGCACCCTTATTTCCCGGCCTTTCCATTAGGCTCCCGGCCGCTGGCAACGAGTTGGCCGAGCAGGCTGGCATTCTTCGGGATCAAGGTGATCGCGGCGTCGCCGGCGATGATGTTCTGCGTCTCCAGCACGGTGAACAGGGCCTGGGCGATGGACTTATCCTCGGAGATTTTTTGCAGGGCCTGGCCGACGATCTGGGGACGCATGGCGGCGGCCTTGGCGAATTCGATGGCGGCCTGGCGTTCGGCGGTGCTGGCAATGATGTTCACCTGGTTGGTGCCATCCTGCTTGATGGCGGCGGTGACTTGGCGCAGGCGGTTGACGACTTTTTCCTCGATCTGCTTGATCATGCCGGTGTCCCGAAAATGCACCTTGCGAATATAAACCGAGCCAAGGCTGTAACCCCAGGCCTGGGACTGCGGCGAGACTTCCGCGCGGACGGTCTGGCTCATGGGATGGCGGTTTTGCAGCATGTCGGCCAGCTTCATGTTGCTGAGGCAGCGGACGGTGGAATTGCCAACGTTGGCGGCCAGCGAACCGCGCGGGTCGGCGTTTTTGAAGAGATACGCCACCGGGTCGCTCACCACCATTTCGTACCAGATGCCGATGCCCATGGGCGCGCCCTCCTCGGAATTGACGGGCGTGCTGCGGAGATATTCCTGGTCCAGGCGCCGATCCAGCGTGTGGCATTTGCCGAGGAAATTCACCAGCGGCGCCTTGAGGCCCAGCTTGAAAATGAGCAGGTGCAGGCCGGGTTCGTCAATCACGGCCACGACTTTGCCGAAGAGCATATAGACCTTGCACTGGCGCTCTTCCACGATGGTGTACAGGCCGAACAGCCGCACCACGCCGAAAAACAGCGGCACGAGGATGAACATGCCGAAGAAGGTGATGACGGCCGCCAGAAAGAAATGCACGAGCGGCAATGCGAGCGGATTCTCACTCATGGCTGGCCTCCAGAATCACGGTTTTGGCCTGGCTGTAGAGCTTCAGCCGCACGTTGCGCACGTAGGCGTCCACCGCCCCGTCGCCCTTGGATTTCAAATCGGCCAACTGGTCGGCCAGCGCCACAATCGGCTGGACTTCCGCCTGCGCCTTGAGCGTCTCGATCTCCACCGCGCGTTTGGATTGGACGATCTTCTGGTCGGCCGCCGCCTGCGCCAGGCTGATGTCCGAGGACACCTGGTTGTAGGCGGTATTGATGGCCGCCAGGGCCGACTCCACTTCCGGCGGCGGATCAATGCCGGTGATGAGCGACGCATCCAGCGCCACGCCGTAACGGGCGGCGGAGTCGGCGCATTCGCGGTCCATGTGATCGTTGATGTCGCTGAGATTCTTGCGCAGGTCGTTGATGGAAATGCCCATGACGGCCGTGGCGGCCAGGTTGTGCAAGGCCGAGGGATCGCCGGTTTTCGCGGTGGCGGGCGCCTCGAATGTGGCGATGCGCTCGCGCAAGACGGCCACAAAATAGCCCATGACGTGCGTGATGGGATGCTTCACGCCAAAGAGGTAGGCATAGAGATTTTTCTCGGAGATGTGCCAGCGGATCTGCCCCTTCAAGCCGGTGTTGAGCTGGTCCTTGGTCACGGCTTCCAAGAGGGTGCCCTGGTAATTGGCTTCGGGGTTTTCCGGATCGTAAGCCATGTTGGACGTCTGCGTGGCGATCGAGACTTTATAGACGCGTTCCCACGGCCACTTGAAATACGGCCCGCCCGGCGGGATGACGCGCACCTGTGGATAATTGTAGCGCTGCTTTTCCTCGTCGTTCAACCGCTCGGCGATGGGGTCCTGCGCGGTCATGGCGTCCCCCACCCTTTCAGCGCGGCCGAAGCTGGTTTTCACCGCCCGCTCGTTTTGGTTGACGGTGTAAATGCCGGCGACGAGATAACGCACCGCGAACCAGACGGCAAAGCCGATAACGCAGCCGATGAATATAGAGGCCATAAAAAACGTGGATTCAGGTTTCGATCAATTGGCTAATACAAGCTGCCCCGTGGATAAACAAGCGGAAAATGGAGCGGAGCGATGCCAAAGTATCTCCCAGGAAGATACGAATTGAGCAGCGAAAAAGCCCATGAAAGAGGCTGGGCGTACCCAGTCAATGCATATGTGCTTGTGTGGAAAACACTTGGACGGGCTTGATAGGGGTCAAGGGGGGCCCCAAGGGTTTTCACGGTTGACGAGGGTTGACGATGTGGGGTTTTGCAGGGGTTTTCGCAGATTTTGGCGATCGAAATTGAGGGTTTTTTGGGGGGTACAGCGGGAAATGTTTTTAACCACAGATGGACGCAGATAAACACAGATAATCCCACCTTTGGGGCGACCAACAAAACACCGCGGCAAAGGGTTTCCGCCACGCCGTGACGGGTGCAACTTGGCAACGCCTCTGAAATCTGTGTTCATCTGTGGTTAAGACAAAAAGTTTTTGCGGGCGGACGCCGAGGGGGCGAGCCGTCCGTAATCGGACTCGATTGTGAGCATGGTGGCTCATCGTGGCGGGGGCGGTTTCCCAGCCAGGGCGAGTTTAGCAGGGTCTAAAGAATCGCAAAGTTAGCCGCTAACTGGAAATGCGTAAGTGGTTGGGCGGGAAGTGAATTTAGGTCGGAAAAAAGAAAATGGGTGGACGCGAATTACACGAATTGACACGAATCATTGGCGTGAACCGCAGAGACGCTGAGACGCTGAGAAGCAAAAAAGGACGCATTCTCTCTGCGCCTCTGCGGTGAAACAATTTTAAGGAGGGGAAGGGCCAAATCACACGAATGGACACCGATTTAAAGACCATGGGTGACGTGGATTACAAAAATCTCGCAAATTATTGGGGGGAATCTCCGTCGTCGCAACGCGGCGTCATGACACTAGCCCGGTCGTTTCAACAGATTTCTTTGAGGGACAGTTTATTGGACATGATTGG
>CAZHIM010000058.1:0-32564 GCA_964532525.1 uncultured Bifidobacteriaceae bacterium | reverse complement strand
CTTTGGGCGGCCAAAAACCCCATGGCCAACCGCCGCCAATGCCCCGCGGGTGGAGGTCCGCCGCCCCCCGATGGCTGGTGGCCTATCGCATGAAAATGCGATGGTTCCATGGCAATTTTTGTTTGCCCGGGGCTGTTTTACAAACTAGCTTCGTGCCCACGCCGGCCAGGAGCCGGTGGACAGCGTGATTTTTACGTGAATTTATGATAAAACCGTTGACGGGAGCCGAGCTGAACGACCTGATTGCCGACCTCAACAAATTGTCGCGCAATCTCTGGTGGTGCTGGAACCAGGAGGCGCAGGACCTGTTTCAGCGGCTTTCGCTGCGCGGTTGGCAGAATCTGTGGCACAATCCGGTGGCCATCCTCCGCGAGGTCTCCGAGTACGAACTGCGCGTGCATCTCCAGGAACCCGGTTTTGCCGAGCGGGTCCGTAGCGTGCTCCGGGATTTCCACCACTACCTGGCCGACCAGAACACCTGGTGCCACCAGAACGCCCCGCAGCTCCACAAAAATCCCGTCGCCTATTTCTCCGCCGAATTCGGCTTCCACGAATCCCTGCCCATTTCCGCCGGCGGCCTCGGCATCCTCGCCGGCGACCATGCCAAGTCCGCCAGCGACCTCGGCCTCGGTTTTGTCGGCATCGGCCTTTTCTACCGGGAAGGCTATTTCCAGCAGGCCATTGATTCCAACAACTGGCAGACCGAATACTACAATCCCGTGGACCCCCACAACGTCCCGCTGGAACCGGTACTCGACTCCGATGGCGGCCGGCTCGTCTGCACGGTGGAAATCGGCCTCAACACCGTGGATTTCCAGGTCTGGCGCATCAACGTGGGGCGCGTCCCCGTGTTTCTCCTCGATACCAACCTGCCCGAAAATGAACAGCATTTCCGCGACCTGACCAGCCGTGTCTATGGCGGCGACAGCACCACGCGCATCATGCAGGAAATCCTGCTGGGCATCGGCGGCGTGCGCCTGCTGCGCACCCTCGGCATCGAGCCTTCCACCTTCCACATGAACGAAGGCCACGCGGCGTTCCTCACGCTGGAGCTCATTCGGGAAAAAATGGCCGCCGGCAAATCCTTCACCGACGCGCAGGCCCTGACCAAAACCGAATGCATTTTCACCACCCACACCCCCGTGGAGGCCGGCCACGACCGGTTCAGCGCGGAATTGATGAATTACGCGATGCAGCGGTTCCTGCTGCAAGTCAAGGTGCCGTTCCGCGAAGTGCTCGGCCTGGGCCGCGTGAAGCCCGAGGACGACAAGGAACTATTTTGCATGACCGTGCTGGCGCTGAAACTGTCCCGCGCCGCCAACGCCGTCAGCGAATTGCACGGCGAGGTCAGTCGTCACATGTGGCAGGCGCTTTATCCCGGCAAAAAGCAGTCCGAAGTCCCCATTGGCCATATCACCAACGGCATTCACCTGATGGGCTGGATGAAGGGCTCCGCCCGCCAGTTCTGGCGCAAAAAACTCTCCGACGGGGCCAACGGCGAAACCCAATTCTTCCGCGAACGCTTCGGCGAAGACTGGGCCGCCGCCGTCAATGACGCCGAATTCTGGGCCAAGATGACCGACCCGAACTTCGTCTCCGACGAGGAACTGTGGGCGCTGCGCTACAAGCTGCGCCGCGAACTCATCGAATATGCCCGCCGCCGCCTGCTGGAGCAAAGCCAGCGCGTGACCCAGGGCGATTACGTGCGTTTTGACCGGCTCCTGAATCCCGATGCGCTGACCATCGGCTTCGCGCGGCGTTTCGCCACCTACAAGCGCGCTCCGCTCATCTTCCAGCAGTTCGACAACATCGTCAAACTGGTGAAGGATAAGCAGCATCCCGTGCAGTTCATTTACGCCGGCAAAGCGCATCCCCGCGATGACGCCGGCAAACGGTTCATCCAGCAGATCATTCATCTCAGCAAGCACAGCGAGCTCGCCGGACACTTGGTCTTCATCGAGAACTACGACATCCACGTGGCGCGCCAGATGGTCTCGGGTTGCGATATCTGGCTCAACAACCCCCGCCGCCCGCTGGAGGCCTCCGGCACCAGCGGCATGAAGGCGAGCTGCCACGGCTGCATGAACTTCAGCATCATGGATGGCTGGTGGCGCGAAGGCTATGACGGCACCAACGGCTTCGCCATCGGCCCCGACTCGCATCCCGACAATGTCGAGGAACAGGACCGCGTGGACAGCGCCAATCTCTACCAGACGCTCACCGAGCAGGTGGTGCCCATGTTCTTCAACCGCGACGTGAACGGCATCCCCCGCGAATGGCTCAAGCGGGTCCGCCGCGCCATGGCCACCCTCGTGCCCCGGTTCACCACCGACCGCATGGTCAGGGAATACACGACCAAGTACTACGTCAAATCCTGATTCAGGTCTCTGGAAGGCAGCCGGCGTCCGTGACGACGCCGGCTGCTATCGCTGACAGAGATCATTCAGCGCCAACGGGATATCCGCAAAGCGGAATTGAAATCCCAGTTCCAGAAATCGTTTTGGCACGCACCGTTGGCTGGTCAGCGCCAGCGAGCCGTCCGACCCCATCAGCCACGCGCCCAGTCTCACCGCGAATGCCGGCGCCGGCGGACTCCAGGGACGGTGATAGACACGGCGCAGTTCTTGCATGAATTGCGCATTGGTGACGGCAGCCGGCCCCACGGCATTGAAAACGCCCGAGAGCCTTTCATCCGCCACCACCGCCGCAAACATGGCGGCCAAATCCGCAAGGTGGATCCAGCTCAGGTATTGCCGGCCGCTCCCCGCCGCCCCGCCCAGAAACCATTTCGTCATCGTGCCCAGCACCGGCAGCGCCCCTCCATCACGGCCCAGCACCACGCCCATGCGCAAGATGACCTTCCGGGTTTGCGGCACCTCGGCAGCCGCCAAGGCCGCTTCCCATTGCCGGCAGACGTCTGCCAGTGTATCTCCACCCGCACCGGCGGTTTCATCGCATATCACCTTGCCCGTGTCGCCGTAGTATCCCACTGCCCCGGCCTGCACCCACACCCGCGGACCTTGTTTCACCCGGCCAATCGCCGCGGCAATCGCCTTCACCGAATTCACTCGCGAGGCCACAATCTCCCGCAGATGATCCGGCGTATGCCGGCAGTTGAGATTCCGGCCGGCCAGATTCACGACCGCTTCCGCCCCGTCGAGCAGCGCCTCCCAGGCGCCCGCCTGCGCGCCGTTCCACTCCACCTCCACCACCCCGTCATGGCGCGGGCGGGGAAACCGGGTGAGCACAACGACCTCGAATCCGCGCCGGGAGAATTCGGCCGACAGGACGCCGCCGACAAATCCGGTTCCACCGGCAATGACAATGCGCTTCGAATTCATGGTCTGGAAGGCCGTTTGTCCACCTTTAGGTCCTTTGCAACGCCAGTTGCGGGATGTTATATGACGTCAGAGGGTTGACACAGAACCCGCCCTTTTCCAACTGGACCAGCCAACCGCCAATCAGCATTTGCACAGCCTCCAGATTCAGCCGCTCGTGCCGCGACGGATACTTTTCCAGGTTCGCCTGGGCCAGCTTGAACAGGGCGGCGGACGGACGCAGCCGGTTCTTCTGGAGATGCACAAAAGCGCCGGCCAGTTGGATCAACGCCTTGTAGAAATCGCCATTGGGGCCGCCACGATCCGGCAGCCACAAATCTTCGAGTATCTCGTGCGCCTCGTAGAAAAGCTGCCGGTTGAAGCAGTTGAAGTACCCCAGATAGCGCGCATCCAGTGTCTGGTCCTGGAACGTCCCGACCATGGCCGCAATCCGGTGGCTTTTAGAGCTCATGCCGGCAAGGTAGATTACCGCGCCTTCATTGACAAATAACTTGAAAAATCAAGCGAGGGGGCGCAGTCTGGCATACAGTAAACCAACGCCTTTTATGAAGACAAAGCTTTTGATACTTTTATGCGCCCTCACCCTCGTCATGGGCAACGTGAATGTGAGCCGGGCCGGCAACGACGATGACATCGCCACGATCACTGATGTTGCGCTGGTTCGCCCCGGATGTTTCCTGGCCACGATCGTCGGTTCCGCGGTGTTTGTCGTCGCCCTGCCCATCGCGGCCGTCTCCGGCAGCGTCCATTCCACGGCTGACACCCTCGTCATTGGCCCCGCGCAAGCGACGTTCACCCGGCCCCTTGGCGATTTCACCTCGCTCCAATAAGCTCCGGAAGGCATTGGGCGGGACCGGCATGATATGCGCGTCGCGTTGACAACGCCCCTGCGCTGCGACATTCTGCGGTGATGTCAAAACCTGCATTGGGACGCGGGCTGGGCGCGCTGTTGGGCGGCAATCCGCCGCTCACGCAACCGGCGTCTCCGGCCGTTCCTGCCACGCCGGAGAATCACGAACGCGTCCAACGCGTGCCGCTGAACCGCGTCCGTCCTTCCGCCCTGCAGCCCCGCAAGGAATTCGCCCCCGAAGCCTTGCAGGAACTGGCCGACTCAATCCGTGAGCAAGGCATCGTGCAGCCGCTCATCGTGCGTGAACGCGACGGTTTCTTTGAACTGATTGCCGGCGAACGCCGGTGGCGCGCGGCCCAGTTGTTGAACCTTCCGGAAGTGCCGGTCATCACCCGCGAAGCCGATGACCGGGCCGTCCTCGAGCTTGCGCTCATTGAAAACCTGCAGCGCGAAAACCTCAATGCCTTGGAAGAGGCGGTCGGCTACGCCCAATTGGCGGAACAATTCCGGCTCACGCAGGAGGAAATCGCCGTCAAGGTGGGCAAGAGCCGCGCGGCCGTGGCCAATGCCACCCGCCTGCTCAAGCTCCCGGGCTCCGTCCAGGCCCTGTTGCGCGATAATCGCCTCTCCGTCGGCCATGCCAAGGTGATCCTCAGCCTGCCCGATGCCGCCCAGCAAACCCTCGCCGCCGAACGCATCGTCAAGGAGGGGCTCAACGTGCGGCAAACCGAAGGGCTCATCGTCAAACTTCAGGCGCGCGGTCAGAAACCGTCCCGCCACGAAATCAAACCGGCGGCGATCGTGCCCGTGGATTCCAATATCGCCCGCCTGGAGGAAAAACTGCGGGAAAAGTTCGGCACCAAGGTGCACCTGAAATACACCCACGGCAAAGGCGCCGTCGAAATCTCCTTCTTTAGCGACGACGAGTTGCAGCGCGTGCTGGAAATCCTGAACGTCTCAGCCGATTAACCAATGATACTCGAAATAGTCAAATACGGTCATCCGGTGCTCCGCAAAAAAGGCGAGCGCATCGAACACGTCACCCCGGAAATCAAAAAACTCATTGCCGACATGCTGGAGACGATGGAGGAAAACCACGGCGTCGGCCTGGCCGCCCAACAGGTGGGCGTGGCAAAGCAAGTCGCCGTCATTGACGTGCGCGCAGTCACCGACCGTCCCTCCACGCTGGAGCTCAACGGCCAGCCGGCAGACCCGGCGGAAATCATGCCGCTGGCGCTCATCAATCCCGAAATCACGCCCGTCGGCGAACCGGTCACCGGTGCCGAGGGCTGCCTGAGTTTTCCGGAAATTTTCGCCGAGGTATCCCGCCCCGGCCTCGTGGATGTCACCGCCCTTGACGCCCGGGGCAAGCCCATCTCCTTTCGCTGCGGCGGCTTGCTGGCACGGGCGGTGCAGCATGAGCGCGATCACCTCATCGGAGTGCTGTTCATTGACCGGATGGAAAAGAAAACGAAGATGGAACTGCAGCCCGAACTGGACGCCCTCCAGGAGGCCACCAAGGAAGCGTTGCGCAAGAAGTAACCCGGCGGCTTTGGGTTCGCCGGTTGGGCGCGTGCATCCCGCCATCGGCGGCTACGCAGCCGCCAGTTTGGTCGCCAGTTCCTTCACCGCCCGCAGATCCAGTTTGCCCGTGCCCAGCAGCGGGAACTCCTCGACGTGAAAGAACGCGTCGGCCTTGGGCTTCCACAGATTCGGCAACTCGCAGGCGGAAAATTTTTCAAGGCACGCGGCCAGGGCCGCCTCGGGCAGGCGATGCAGAACCACGAGGCGTTCCCCCTTCTTCTCATCGGCCACGCCCGCCACGACAAACATCGTCTCGGCCGCGCCCGCAAACTCCTGCAATTTCTCCTCGATCTTCACATGGGGCACCATTTCACCTCCGATTTTGCTGAACCGGCTCAGGCGGCCGGTGATCTGCAAAAAGCCGTCCTCGTCCACCGTGGCCACGTCACCGGTGCAGTACCAGCCATGGTGCAGCACTTCCGCCGTCTTCTCCGGCAGGCCCAGGTAGCCACGCATCACATTGGGTCCGCGCACCAGCAACATGCCGGGCTCGCCCACCGGCACGGTCTTGCCGCCCCACGGATCCTCGGGACGGGTCAGCCGCGCCATCATGCCGGGCAGCACCCGGCCGATCTTGCCCCGCTTGCCCCCGATCTGGTGGAAGCCCGCCGCCCGAAAATCCATGATGTTCACCGCCACCGCCGGGGCGCATTCCGTGGTGCCGTAGCCTTCCAGCGGGCGGATGCCAAAATACTGTTCCACCGCATCGGCGAGGCGCTCCGACAGTTTTTCCGCGCCCACGACAATGATTTGCAGGCTGCCAAAATCCTCCGAGGGAATGCCCCGCATGTAGAGCTGCAGGAACGTGGGCGTGGACAGCAGGATCGTGACGGCATGGTCGCGCACCAACCCGCCGATGGCGCGGGCGTCCAGCGGATTGGCATGAAACACCACGCCCGCCCCGACTTCCGCCGGCAGGCACAGCGTGACCGTGAAGCCGAACGAATGAAAGAACGGCAGAATGCCCAGCAGCCGGTCGCGGTGCGTGAAATTCAGGATGTGGCTGAACTGCGACAGGTTCGAGAGGATGTTGTAATGGGTGAGCATCACGCCCTTGGGCTGGCCGGTGCTGCCGCTGGAGAAAATCACGGTCGCCAAGTCGTCGAGCGCCACCTCCTGCTTCTGCCCGGCCACACGCCGGAGCAGTCCAAACGGAGCGAATTTGGCCAGCAGCCACGCGGTGAGCTTTTCAAGCACTGTCGGCGGGCCGGGGCGATATTCAGCTTTTGCGCTGTCGCCGGCGCCGTTGCCAGACCGCACGCCGCCGGCCACGTCCTCGAGGTAGATCAACTTGCCGGGCGGCGTGAGCTTGATTTTTTCGAGGAATTTACGCGAAGTGACGACCGTCTGAAGGTTGCATTGCGCGGCGCCGGCCGCGATGGTGGCTTCGGAGAGCGTATAATTCAAATTGACCGGCACTTTGCCGCAGAGCAGCGCGGCGTAATTCACCAATGCGCCGGGCACGCTCGGCGGCAGGAACAGGCCCACCATTTCCTGGCCGCGCCAGACCTGCTTCAACCGGCGCGCGAGAAAGACCGTTTTCACCAGGGCGTTGCCAAAGTTGACGCTGCCGCTGATGGCATCGGTCATGAAAAACCGGCGGGGATGGCGCCGGGCGGCGCGCACAAAGCCGCGCGGCATCGGTTCCATGCGGCCGCGCCGGAACTGCCAGGCGTCGGCAATCAGCGTCTGGACGGCTTCGCGCACCTCCACGGACGTGGCTGTCGGCGGCAGGGGCGCACCGAAGCTCACCGTGACCGGATGGGGTATGTGATCGGGCAACCGGCGCATGTGGCCGCGGTCAAAACTGGTCGGGCTGCCAAGCACGCCATCGAGGGCCACGGGAATGATCGGCGCATCCACCCCCTTCATGATGCGTTCCAAGCCCCGCCGGAAGGGCAGCAATTGCCCGATGCGCGTGATCTGGCCTTCGGCGAAGATGCAGACCACCTCGCCGGCGCGGATGGCATCGCTGGCGGTTTGCAGCGCGTGGATGAGCTCGCGCGGCCGCTGATCGGAGGAAACGGGAATGGCGCGGAGGATTTTCGCGAAGGGCTTGATGCCGCGCTTCTCATAGATGTTCTTGAACATCAAAAAGCGGATGGGCCGGTCGGTGGCGGCGCTGAGCAGCAGGGCGTCCGCAAAGGAAAGATGATTGGCCACGAACAGCGCGCCGCCCTTCGCCGGAATGTTGTCGCGCCCCACGATGCGGATCCGGTAGATCGTGTTGGTCAGGCACCACAGCACGAAGCGCAAGAGCGCCTCCGGCAACAAGGTGAGCAGATAGACCGCCGCCGCCAGCGTCAAGCCCGCCACTACCAGGAAGATCTCCGGCGGGGACAGCTTGAGTGCGCTGGACAGCACCCAATACAGCGCGGCACCGGCGGCAATGCCGATGAAGGAGATGAGGTTGGCCGCGGCCAGGACGCCACCCTTTTGATCCGGGGCCGGCCGGTGCTGCAAGGTTGCGGAAATTGGCACGATGTAGAATCCGCCGAAGAACCCGAGCAGGGCCAAATTCACCGCCGCCCCGCCCAGCGACGATGCGGGACGGCCCATCAGCGCGGCGCAGATGGTCAGGCCCATGGCGCCCAGCGGAATCAGGCCAGTCTCGATCTTGCCGGCGGAAAGATAACCCGCAAGGAAACACCCCAGGCCGATGCCGATGGCCGTGGCCGCCTGCAAAATGCTCGCCATCGCCGGGTCCTTGATGCCCATTGCGTCGCTCGCGTAAACCACGATGAGCAACTGGATCAACATCCCGATCCCGAAGAAGTACGTGTTGCCGATCAAAGCCAGCCACAGTGGACGGTCCCGGTGCATGAGTTTCACTTGTGTCCACAAGTCGCCAACGAAGTTGATCCGATACGGCTTGCCGGGCGCGGCAGCGGGAACCTTGGTAATGGCCAGACCGGTCGTGAGACCAACCACGGCCAGAACGATCAAAATGACCCCGGACATTGCCGGGGTTGCCGCAAAGGTCTTGCACATCGCTCCGCCCGCGACCGTGCCGCCGATGATGGCAATGAAGGTGCCGAATTCCAGGATGCCGTTGCCCCAGGACAGCTTTTTCTCCGGGAGCAACTCCGGCAGCAGGCCGTACTTGGACGGTCCAAAAATTGCGCTGTGGACGGCCATCAGGAACACGCAAAAGATCGTGAGGTCCAAGTGACGCGAGGCCAGGCTGAACCAGGCCAGCGACATCACGAGGATTTCGAAAGCCTTCACCCCCAGCACCACCCGGCGCTTGCTGAAGCGATCGGCCAAGAAACCGCCGGTCATGGAGAACAAGATGAACGGCACGGTAAAGAGGATGGCCACGAGGGTGATCAACTGGTCGCGTTTATCCGATGGGATGGCCAACTGCATGATCATGTAGGTGGTCAGCCACTTGAGCGCATTGTCACTAAACGCCCCTTGAAACTGCGTGACGATCAGCGCCCAAAAACCGCGCCCGCCGTTGCCCGGATCACGGGCGGTCGGCGAAAATGCCGGACTCTGGGTGGCGGGTTCAGCGTTGGCCGGGTTGTTGTTCACGGCAAAAACCTAACCGATTGCGGCGCGGAGTGTGAATTGAAAAACTTTGTCCCCGCATTGATTCTGCAAATGGGCCCGAAAGACGCAACCGTTATGGCGAGACCCGCTGCAAAAGCACGGACGACTGGGCACTGAAGGCATTGGTATCATTCACATGCTTGAGCAGGAACCTTTGCAAGTCTTTGGTGTCCGCCGTGAGATAGAGCATGCTGCTGTTGGTATCCGTCCGATCCGGGACAATGATGTGACGCAAAGCGCCCGGATGGTTGGTTTCGAGCATGGCGACCAGCCAGCCGTAGTCCAGAAAATGAAGCGAGAGGTTTGTGTCCTGACGCGAGACTTGGGAGATGAGGTGCATCGGCAGTAGTTCGAACGGATCGCGGTTGGTGACGAGCAGGTCCAGAAACTGATGCTGTTTGAGCTGGAACAGGTGCGCGTCCATGCCGTTGGTGTTCTGGTCATCCGTGGTGGTGAGCAAGTAGCACTTTTCGCCGGAAGCAGCGAACTCCCAGAATTCGTTGGTGTGGCCAACCTTGACCCAGCGCCCGGCCAGACCCGGATCGAAAATCAGGTCCTTGGGCGTGTAGAAAGGATAGACCGAGAGGACGATGCAGCCGGCCAGGAAGGCGAGGGCGGCCCCGGCGACCAGGATTCTGAGAACGGTTGGCTTCATAAGAGAGTTGACCACTTATTCCGCATTCCATTCAAACCCCGATACCATCCCTGGGGGTTTTGAGACAGGCTTTAGCCCGGGTATTTCATAGCTACTGGGACGGGCGCCGGCAAAACCAGCGTAGCGCAGGTTCGAGCATGAAAGATCCGGCTTAGAACACCTCGGTGCGCAGGCCGGCCACGTGGCGCACGGTTTGCGCGATCTGGGAAAGCACCCGCAGCGGCAGATGTCCCAATTCGGCGCGGACGCCCGGGCGGGCGGCGGAATAGACCTGCACGAGCGAAATTTGGGCACCGCCGGCCTTCAGTTCCTTGAGGCGCCGGGCGTATTCCTGGATTTCCTCAAGCGGCGGTTCATCGCCATGGATGGCCGGGAACAAGCTTTGGATGACCACCGGGCGCTGCCGGCCCACCAGGAGGATATTGGCCAGGATTTTTTCCAGCGGCACGTTGGGCCGGTTCACCTTGTCCACAAAGGCCTGCGTTCCGCCGTCGAGCTTGATCCAGATCTCGTCGGATTTCGTGAGCAATTCCAGGCCGCGGAGCACCTCGGACTGGTCCAAGCCGGTGCCGTTGGTGATGAGGACGATCTTGAAGAATCCGCCAAGGGCGCGGACGCGGGTGACGGCCTGCACGGCTTCGACAAAATTGGGGGCCAGGGTTGGCTCGCCATCGCCGCTCAGGGCCACGTGGCGCAACTGCAGCAACTCGGCCGGCAGCGATTGATACCACGGCCGCGAGCGGAGGTGGCCCTGGCGGACGGCCAGCAGGGCGCGGTGCAACTCGGTGGCCATGACATCCGCCAGCAACTCCGGCTCCGGCGACGGGGTCCGCCGGTCCACTTCACAATAAGAGCAGTCGAAATTGCACGACCGGCTGGGATTCATGTTGACTCCCAGTGACAGTCCGCCGGCGCGCGAGGAGATCACAGCATAGACGAAGCGGTTGCCCAGCCAGTCACGTGGCCGGTCAAAGGCCGTTTCCCTCACGGGCGGATGATAAACTGAAGGCTGTTTCCGGCTCATCAGCGGCGGCACGGTCAATGTTTTACTCTCTTCCACAAAATCTAGAAGTTAACCTAGACTTATTCTTGGTTTGCAGCCACACGGGATTTGCTAAACGTTGGACAAATCTTGCATGAAAGCCGCCGGGGATGGATTGGCATTTCTTGCCAATCTTACGACATTTTTTGGGAAACGCTCCGGGCGCGCTTGGACGATCAGAAACTTGGGTTATGATGACCCGATGAATTCAAAGCAGCTTTCACCCAAAAACGGCAGCGTTGCGGCCCTGCCCAAACCCGACCGTGTCGCCTGGCTGAAAGCCGGAGCGGCGGTGTGCGTTCCCGCGCCACGCAAAGCCGCAGGCAAGGCCTGGCGCATCGTCCTGCTCGGCGCCCCCGGCATCGGCAAGGGCACCCAGGCCGAACTCCTGTGCGAACGCCTGGGCACCTGCCATCTTTCCACCGGCGACATCTTCCGCAACGCCAAATGCCTCCAAGAATCGGAACAAACCCCCTCGATGAAGGATGCCGTGCGCTTCATGCGCCAGGGAGCGCTGGTGCCCGACGAGACCGTGCTGGGGCTCATCCGCGACCGGCTGCGCTGCCTCCGTTGCGAGGGCGGCTTCCTGCTCGACGGCTTTCCCCGCACCGTGCCCCAGGCGGAAGCCTTGGAGCAGATCCTGCGCGACGAAAAGGTGAACCTGTCGGCGGTGTTGAACTACGAGCTGCCCATTGACCGCATCGTCGCCCGCATTTCCGGCCGGCGCACGTGCAGCAAGTGCAAGGCGGTTTACCATGTGTCCACCCGCCCTCCGAAGGTGGCCGACCTGTGCGACCATTGCGGCGGGGAACTTTTCCAACGCGAGGACGACCGTCCGGAATCGGTGGAAGTGCGGATGAAGGCCTACGAAACCAGCACGCGGCCGCTCATCAGTTTTTATCAGCAGCGCGGCCTGCTGGTTTCGATCTCCGCCGAGGGTTCGCCCGAGGAAATCTACCAGCGCACCCGGCTGCTGGCGCTGGGGCGATAACCGGCCTGCAGATTTCAAAGATCAGCCCGGCATCCGGTTTACGGATGCCGGTTTTTTGGTGCTTCCCTGTTTGCGGGGTAATGGCTCCGGGCAACGGGATGGCGGACCAGTCTGCGGAGCTTCTCGAAGTGGATTCAATGGAACGTCTCGGCGAGCATGCTTCATGGCATAGAAGACACTGTATTTAAGCAGTTTAACGCTTACCCTCACCCCGGCCCTCTCCCCCGGGGAGAGGGAGAAACGCTCCCAGCGCTCGGGCAAAATGGGCAGTGCGGGTTCAACAGGATCTTGAGAACTTGGCGCCCAAATAGAGTCCCACTGAAAACAGCGAACCGTTTTTTTTTATGTTTCGCGTCGCGATCTCCTAGCAGATTCGCGGCAACTGTTCGCCGCTCGGCATGTCGAGGATGCGGGTCGCGCCAATGGCGCTCTTGAGGCTCACCAACGGGGCCGATTTTTCCGTGACCCGGCCGATGACGGCGGCGCCGGCGGACACGGCATGGCGCCGGAGAATTTCCTGCGCGCGCGCGGCTGCGGGTTCCGGCACGAACGCCACAAACCGCCCCTCGTTGGCCACGTGCAACGGGTCCAGGCCGAGCATTTCGCAGGCGGCATGGACGTCCTCGCGCACGGGAATCCGCTTTTCATCCAACACCATTTTCACCCCGGCCGACTCGGCGATTTCATTCAGGGCGCTGGCCAGTCCGCCCCGCGTGAGGTCGCGCAGGCAATGGATTTCGATTCCCTGTTTCAGCAAATCCAGGACCGCGTCGGCCACCGGCGCGGAATCGCTCTCGATGGCGCTTTCAAATTGCAGCCCTTCGCGCACGGCCATGATGGCCATGCCGTGCCGGCCGAGGTCGCCGCTCACCAGCACCGCGTCGCCGGGGCGAACCTGGGTCGGAAGGATTTCCTGGTGGTGCTCGATGACCCCGATGCCCGCCGTATTGATATATAGGCCGTCGCCTTTGCCCTTGTCCACGACCTTGGTGTCGCCGGTGACGATGGCTACGCGGCAGTTCCGGGCGGCATCGCGCAGCGAACAGGCCACGCGCCAGAGGGTTTCCATGGGCAAGCCCTCCTCGATGATGAAGGCGCAGGACAAGTACAGCGGGCGCGCGCCGCTCATGGCGAGGTCGTTGACGGTGCCGTGCACGGCCAGCGAGCCGATGTCGCCGCCCGGGAAAAAGATGGGGCGCACCACGTAGGAATCGGTGGTCATGGCCAGTTTGCCGGGCGGAACGGTGAACTGGGCGGAATCGTGGCGGGTATCGAGGATGGGGTTGCTGAAGGCCTTGCCAATGATGTTCTCCAGCAGGTTGTGCATGAGCCGGCCACCGCCGCCGTGCGCCATGAGGACGTGCGGGTATTGGGAGAGTGGAATGGGACAGGAGGTGGCAAAGTCCATAAGAAATTTCATTCAACCGGCCACGCGCGGCCGCGAACGTTCCGGGGGCTCCGGGCGTCTGCGTGGGTGGCCGAACGCGGTTTCATCAAGCAGTTCATCGCCGGCGATAGCGGTAATACGCGGCGCAGGCGCCTTCGCTCGATACCATCGTGGCGCCGAACGGATGTTCCGGCGTGCAGCGCGTGCCGAAGGCGGCGCAGTCGTGGGGTTTTTTCAGGCCCTGCAAGATCAAGCCGGCAATGCATTCCGGCGGTTCCTCGACGTGATGGGTTGCCAGCCCGAATTTCCGGTCGGCGGCGAAGGCGGCGTATTCCTCGCGGAGCCCGAGTCCGCTTTGCGGGATTTCGCCGATGCCCCGCCATTTGCGCGACACCACGCGGAAGACTTTTTTGATCAGGTCCTGCGCCGGCCGGTTGCCCTCGCGCCGGACGGCCCGGACGTATTGATTTTCCACCTCCGCGCGGCCGGCTTCCAACTGTTGCACCGTGAGCAGCAGGCCATGGAGGATGTCCAACGGCTCGAAACCGGTCACCACGATCGGCACGTGATATTGCTTGGCCAGCGGAAAATACTCCTCGTAGCCCATGACCGCGCAGACATGGCCGGCGGCGAGGAAGGCCTGCACGCGACAGTTGGGCGAGGACATGAGGGCGGCAATCGCCGGGGGCACGAGCACGTGCGAAACGAGGAGCGAGAAATTCTTGAGCCCCTTTTGCGCCGCCTGGAAGACCGCCATGGCGGTGGCCGGGGCGGTGGTTTCAAAGCCCACGCCGAAGAAGACGACTTCGCGCGCGGGGTTCTCCTGGGCCACTTTGACGGCGTCCAGCGGGGAATACACGATGCGCACGTCGCCGCCGGCGGCCTTGACGGCCAGCAGATCGGTGGTGCTGCCGGGCACGCGGAGCATGTCGCCGAAGGAGGTGAAGATCACGCCGGGGCGGGCGGCAATCTCGATGGCCTGGTCAATGACCTCGAGCGGGGTGACGCACACCGGGCAACCCGGGCCGTGGATCAGGGTGATTTGCGGCGGCAGCAGCTCATCAATGCCGAACTTCACAATGGCGTGCGTCTGGCCGCCGCAGACCTCCATGATGGTCCAGGGCTTGGTCGTGACGCGGCGGATTTCGGCCGCGAGCTTGCGGGCCAGTTGGGCGTCCCGGTATTCGTCGAGAAACTTCATGAGGGTCCCGCTTCGAGCTCGCCCAGCTCGTTCATCGCCTTGAGATATTCGAAGATTTTTTGCGCCTCGGCCTCATCCACCTTGCTGAGGGCGAAACCCACGTGGACGATCACGTAGTCGCCCACCTGGACCTCCGGCACATAGGCCAGGCTGGCCTGCTTGATGACGCCGGAGAAATCCACGCGGCCCATGCGCGTCAGCGGGTCGTCTCCGCTGATGCTGACGACTTTTCCGGGAATGGCCAGACACATAATTTTATGGTGTTCGCTGCACGGTTAACGTTTGGCCGGGCGGACGGAAGGCCGCCACGACCTGGCCCAGGGCGATGCCGCCGTCGTTCGGCGGCACACGCTGATGCCAATAAGGCTGAAATTTCCCGGCCCGGAGCCGGGCCACGCTGCGCTCAAGCAAGTAACGGTTTTGAAAACAGCCGCCGCTCAAGGCCACGCGCGCCTGGCCAAAATGCCGGGCCACCGCCACGATCGCCTCCGCCAGCGTGTTGTGAAACTTAGCGGAGATTTCCCCTGTCGGAACCCGCTGCTCCACGTCCCGCAGAATTTCGCGAACCGCCGGCGCCCAGTCCAGAATGCACAACCCGTGGCGGCTGACAAGCGGCAACTCGTAAAACTTGTCCGTGGCCACGCCCGCCAGCGCAAACTCGAGTTCCATGGCCGCCTGCCCCTCGAAGCGCATTTGCTGTCGCAAACCGATCATGCCCGCCACGGCGTCGAACCAGCGGCCGACGCTGGAGGTCATGGGAGAGTTCAAGCCGCGATTGAGCATGGTTTTGAGCAAGGCCAATTCAGGGGCGGAAAACGCCGCCACGGGCGGGGCCGAGCTTTTGGCAAATATATCATTGCCAAGCAGTTCAAACAACAGGCCAAGGGCCGCCCGGCGCGGTTCCCGCACGGCGGCGTTGCCACCGGGCAGCCGGAAGGGGCGCAGGCTGGCCACGCGCTCCGCCGAATCGTCCGTCACCAGGAAGAATTCGCCGCCCCAGATGGTCCCGTCGGTGCCATAGCCGGTCCCATCCCACGCCACCCCCAGCAGCGGCGGGCGAAGCTCATTTTCGGCCATGCAGGAATACACATGGGCGAGATGATGCTGGACTTGGATGACCGGCGGGGCGCCGGTGGCCCGCTCTGCCAAGGCGAACTTGGTGGAGAGATAATCCGGATGCAGGTCGGCAACGATCACCTCTGCCGGGGCTTCATAGAGCATCTGCAAATCCGCAATGACCCGGCGGAAGGCGTGGTCTGCCGGCACGGTCTCGAGATCGCCGATATGCTGGCTGAGGAAGACATTGGGGCCGACGGCCAGCGCCACGGAGTTTTTCAGATGCCCGCCGACGGCCAGCACCACGGAGGGCTTGGGCCGGGAATTGCCGGAATGGGTTTCGGCCGCCAGATGGATTTGGACGGGCAGCGGCGCATAGCCGCGCGCGCGGCGCAGGACCATTTCCCGGTCCAGCATCACCCGCACAATCGAGTCGTCCACATGCCGCACAATCGGCCGGTTGTGCACCAGGAAGAAGTCGGCGATGCCGCCCAGCCGGGCGAGGGCCTCGGTTTCGTCGGTGCAGATCGGCTCGTCGCTGAGGTTGCCGCTGGTGGCCACCACGGGAAAGCCCAACTCCGCCATCAGGAGGTGGTGAATGGGATTGGACGGCAGCATGAGGCCGAGGTTGGGATTCCCCGGCGCGACGGCATTGGCGATTTCCAGCGGCCCGGGATGCTTGGTGAGGAGGACGATGGGCGCGGCGGGCGATTGCAAGAGCCGGGATTCCAGCGGGGAGATTTCGCAAATCAGGCGGGCGCTTTCCAAGGTGGGAAACAACAGCGCAAAGGGTTTCTCCTCGCGATGCTTGCGCTGGCGCAACAACTGCACCGCCGCCTCATTCCGGGCATCCACGAGCAGGTGAAATCCGCCGATGCCCTTGGCGGCGACGATCTTGCCGTCGCGAATCGCCGCCGCGGCGGCCAGCAGGACGGCGTCGCCGGCTGACACGACTTCGTGGCCGCCCGCACGCGGAGTGGCGCGCCGAGTTGAGTCAGCCGTGGACTCACGTCCACGGCCACGTTCGAGATTTCCGCCATCTCCCGCAGTGGTGCGCCAGAATTCCAGATGCGGGCCGCAAACGGGGCAGGCATTGGGCTGGGCGTGGAACCGGCGGTTTTGGGGATCGTCGTACTCGGCCTGGCAGGCCGGGCACATGGTGAATTGCCGCATCGAGGTGTTGGCCCGGTCGTAGGGCAGCGCCTGGATGATGGTGAAACGCGGGCCGCAATGCGTGCAGTTGGTGAAGGGATAGCGGAACCGGCGGTTGGCGGGATCCTGGATTTCCCGCAGGCAATCGGGACAGGTGGCGATGTCCGGCAACACCAGCGCAACCTTCTCGCCGTTCGTGTTGCTGGCGCGGATCTCGAAAGCGTCGTAGCCCACGGGGTCCAGCCAGGTGGCTTCGAGACTTTGGATAAAGCTGATGGGCGGCTTGTCGGTTTGAAGGCGTTGCAGGAATTGTTCGAGCACGGGGCGCTCGCTTTCGGCTTCCACGAAGACGCCTTGGGGCGAATTATTCACCCAGCCGGAGACGGCCAGCTCGGTGGCCAGGCGATGCACAAAGGGACGAAAGCCAACGCCCTGCACTGCGCCGCGCAAGGCGACCTTCACGCGCACGCGTGGGGAAGAACGGGCGGGATTCGTTGTGAAATCGGGCGGCATGCAGATTACGTAAAACCTATCGTCTGGGCGACGTTCCCGCCACCCTTTTTGTGTCGGTCGGCCGCGCGGAGGGGGGCCGGCGTAACCCGGCCAGGCCCCAACAGGGTTTTAGGCTTGACGAGGCTTGACGATCCACGGTTTTGCAGGGGAATTTGCAAAAAATGGCGGCGAAATTCCGCACGAAAAGAGGGGAAATCGCGGGCTGGCGGCGGGCGAGGGAGCGGGGTGGCGACACAAAGAATTCCGACGGGCGGCTGCCGGTGGAAGCAGCGGTCCGTGACCTTGCCGAAATGCGATGATTACGGCGCATAGCGGCTGGAGGGATGGCCAGCCGGAGACGATTTTAGCACGGCCGGTAGATTCACCAAGTTAGCCGCTAACAGGAAATGCGCTTTTTTTACGATTTTTCGTAAGCGGCTAACGGTGGGGAACGCGAAGCAGGCGAAGGGACGTGTGTTACCGGCACGGGAACCGAGTTACAACCTGAAATTCAACAAGTTCTGGGCACGGATGGACGAGGAATTGCAGATGGCGGCGAACGCCAGTTCGCCGCCACGGGGGTGACCCGTTCGCGCAGGTAATGCGATTTTGCGTTGCCTCGCGGTCAGCCGGGCCGGCCGGATTCGAGTTGGCAGCGCATCGCCTGGCGGAGGCCGATCTTTTGGATCCGGCTTTTGACTTCCGAGGCTGGCAGGGTATTTTGGGAGTGGATGAATTCTGATTTCATGTCAGATCTTCGCGAGTTTGTTTCGCTGCTTTGGCAATACCGGCCGGCTTTAGTAGTGATGGTGGCCGCCGGTATAATCATTTTTGTCCTGCTGACTATTGACACACATCGCCATCGGAAGAAGGAAAAACGACGTCATAAACGGCTTCATTGAGGGGCGCGCCCCGGCCGGGGGCGTCGCGGAATGCGTGTCGCGTTCCGCCGGGGTGCGGGCGGGGCCGACACGGACGCCGGATCTGGTCCGGCGCGGCGGGCAAGCAAGGCCGGGCCGGAGATTACGGGGCCTGGGTTGCGGCCTCCAAACAGGTTTGCTTTTTGGGCGCGGCTGGGTCAGCTTGGAGGGCATTCATGCATGAGGTTGCGATCATGTCCGAGGCGCTGCGGATGGCTGAAGAGGCCGCGAAAGCAGCCGGGGCCAAGCGAATTGTGAAGCTGCGGCTGCGGCTGGGGTCGCTGAGCGGGGTGGTGGAGGATTCCCTGCGGTTCGCGTTCGACGTGGTTGCGCAGGAGACGATGGCGGCGGGCGGGGTGCTGGAAATCGAAACCGTGCCGGGCGCGTGCTGGTGCGCGACCTGCCGGGAGGAATTTGCCTGCGTGGATTTTTTCAACGAATGTCCCCGTTGCCACAATCCGAGCGGCGACCTGCGGCGCGGGCGGGAACTGGAAATCGCCGCGGTGGAACTGAATTGAATTTATGTGCAAAGAATGCGGCTGCGGTCTTGGCGGCGGCGAGGTGCAAATCGGCGCCCACACCCACGAGCATGAATCCGACCATGACCATGACCACGGGCATGGTCATGAGCATCAGCATGGCCACGAGCACGAGCACGGCACCCAGACAGTGACGCTCAACCGGTCGCTGCTGGAGAAAAACGACCGGCTGGCCGAGCGCAACCGCGGCTTTTTCCGCGCGAAGAAGCTGCTGGTGTTGAACGTGGTGTCGTCGCCCGGCTCGGGCAAGACGACGTTCATCCGGGAGACGGCGGCGAAGCTGGGCGCGAAATTGCGCGTGGGAGTGATCGTGGGGGATCTGGCGACGGACAACGACGCGGCCAAGCTGCGCACGGCGGGCATTCCGGTGGTGCAGATCACCACGGGCACGGTCTGCCATCTGGACGCCGAAATGGTGTCGAAAGCGGCGGCGCAACTCGACTTGGACAAGCTGGACGTGCTGGTGATCGAAAATGTGGGCAATCTCGTCTGCCCGGCGGAATACGATTTGGGCGAGGATTTGCGGGTGGTGCTGCTTTCGACGACGGAGGGCGAGGACAAGCCGCTGAAATATCCGCCGATGTTCCACTCGGCCCACGTGGCGGTGGTGACGAAGAGCGATTTGGCGGCCGCGGCCGGCTTTGACCGGGAGCAGGCGCTGGCGAACCTGCGCCGGGTGAGCCATCACGCGGCGGTGTTTGAATTGTCGGCCAAGACCGGCGAGGGCATGGCGGGATGGCTGAATTTCCTGGCGAAGCAGCGGGGAGCCGTGAATGGCCTGTGAGTGTCACCGTGCCCAAATAAGCGCCATTCCCTGAAAGACGCGGCGCGGATTATTTCGAAGCTTGTTGTGATCTGTGCCGGCCTTTCAGGCCTCAAGATTTCATGGGTGGGGGCTTCCTGGGCCTTCAGCCCAGGCTTTAACATTGCGGGCTTTCAGCCCAATATTTGCATGTTTTCCCGGTCAGAGTTTTATGCGTTAGTAAGTGCCATTTTCCGTTTCGGGAAGCTCACTTCCCCTGCCCCGAGGCGCAAAACTCCTGAATTTTTTTGACGGCCACGTCGAAGTCGCGTTGGACGGCGGGGGAAAAGGCCTCGCGAAACCCCAGATCCACGGCCGGGATGGTGAGCCACCACGCCGGGGGCACGCGGCCAAAGACGTCGCGGGCCAGCGCCAGCATGGTGCGGGGGTCGGCGGCATGGGCCATGATCTGGGAGGTTTGGTTGGGCTGCAATTTGCGCCATTGCACGGTGGCCGGCGCGTCCACGGCGGCGTCCACGAAGACCACTTTTTCGGCGCGAGAGATGGGGTCGGCCAGTTCGGGGGTGAGCAAGGGGCAGGCGAGCGTCTGCACGCCGGGGAGGCCCAAGCGGCCGACGGCCTCGGCCACGCGCGGCCCCACGCCGTCGTCACCGCGCAGGGTGTTGCCGTAGCCGATGACGAGGACGCGGGTGCGGCCGGGGGTCTCGGAGGGGCGGTTCATAAGTAAGCTTTGCCAGTGATAAAGATGGCCGGCGGGGCAACGACCAAACTACGTTGTCCCGCCGGCGTTGTTTGCCCAACCCATTGGACAAAATCGAAACCGAGTCAGTCGCGGGTGAGTTCGCGCAGGACGGAGCCGTCCGGCGCAATCAGTTGCACGTGCAGGGGCATCTGGCCGACGGCGTGGGTGGAGCAGCTCAGGCAGGGGTCGTAGCAGCGGATGCCGTGCTCGACGCGGTTAAGCATGGGCTCGGGAATATCATTGCCGCGGATGTAATAGCGGGCGATTTGGGCGACCGTCCGGTTCATGGCGAGGTTGTTCTGGCCGGTGGCCACGATCAGGTTCACTTTTTGCAGCAGGCCGTTGTGGTCCACGGTGTAGTCATGGAACAGCGTCCCGCGGGGGGCTTCGCTGACGCCCACGCCGCGCAGCTTGTTGATGCCGGCATCCGCGCGCAGATCATCGCTCATCAGGTCCGGGTCGTCCAAGTAACGCTCGACATACTCGATGGAGGCGAGGATCTCGATCAAGCGGGCGTAGTGATAAAGGAAGGAGGAGGTGACGGCGTTGCGGCGGCCGAACTTCCTGAATTTCTTCAGCTCGGCATCGGCCTTGGGCACGCCCATCTGGTCGCAGACGTTCAGGCGCGCGAGGGGCCCGACGCGATACATGCCATCGGGAAAGCCCAGCGGCTGGTAATAAGGCGACTTGAGATAGGAGGCCGTCTGCACAGACTCGCCGATGAACTCGAGATATTTCTGGGGATCGAGCTGGTCGGCGATGACGCTGCCGCTGCTGTCGGTGAAGCGCAGTTTGCCGCCGTGATGTTCCCAAGTGCCGTCCTCGGCCACGAGGCCCATGAAGAGCGAGGGAAAATTGCCGAAGATTTGCAGCTCGTGCTCGTGTTTTTCCAGGGTTTGCTTGAACAGGGTGAGCGCGGTGTTGGTGGTGGCGAAGGCTTCGGGGAGCCAGGTGCGGATTTTGGCGCAACCCGCAGGCGTCAGGGCGCTGCGCACGCCGCCGGGAACGGCCCAAGCGGGATGGATCTTCTTTTCGCCGAGAATCTCGATGATTTCCTGGCCGAACTGGCGAAGGCGAATGCCGGCGCGGGCGAGGTCCTGGTTGGCGGCGATGAGGCCGAAGACGTTGCGGGCGGGCTGCGGGGTGTCCCAGCCCAGGAGGAAGTCCGGCGCGCTCAGGTGGAAAAAGCTCAGGGCATGGGACTGGATGAACTGGCCGAGGTTGAGCAGGCGGCGGAGCTTGTCGGCGGCGGGCGGGATGTTGACGGCCATCAGGGCGTCGCCGGCCTTGGCGGAGGCGAGGGTGTGGCTCACGGGGCAGATGCCGCAAATGCGCTGGGTGATGCCGGGCATTTCGGTGTAGGGCCGCCCCTCGCAAAATTTCTCGAAACCGCGAAACTCCACGACGTGGAATTCGGCGTCCGTGACGTTGCCCGCGTCGTCCAGGAAAATGCTGATCTTGGCGTGGCCCTCGATGCGGGTCACGGGATCAATCACAATGCGTTTTGACATAGCTTATAGAATTGCTGATTTCTGGGTCCGTTTGCGGCCATCACCCGAATTTCAGATCGGATCCGGCCAACTTGACCCCGGCGCCGGCGAGCAACTGGCTGACGAGGGCCTTGATGCGGGCCGCCGGCGGCGGGCAGCCCGGGAGGAAGTGGTCAATGTAAACGACCTCGTGCAGGGGGACGACGCGCTTGAGAAGGGCGGGCACGATGCCGTTGCCCTGGGGCAGGCCCGAATTGTTTTGGGCGTGTTCCACGTAGGCGCACTGGAGGACATTTTCCGGGTTGCCCAGCCCCAACTGGTTGCGCATGGCGGGCACGTTGCCGGTGACGGCGCAATCGCCAAAAGCCACGAGCGTGCGGGTGCGCGCGCGGACCTGGTGGAGGATCTCGAGGTTGTCCTCGTTGCAGACGGCGCCTTCGATGAGGCAGAGGTCCACGTTTTCGGGATAATGCTTCACGTCCATGACGGGGCTGTAAACCAGCTCCGCGGCATCGGCGAGATCAATCAAAAACTCGTCGAGGTCCAGGAACGACATGTGGCAGCCGGAGCAGCCGCCCAACCAGACTGTGGCCAAACGAATTTTCATAATTCAATTGTTAATCGGCGGCGATCCATTGTTTTTTCTCACGGGCGGTGACGATGAATTCCAGCTTGCCGCGGTCGCGCTCCATTTCGCCCACGGTGGAGCCTTTGTGAAAGAGGGCGCCGGTGGGACAGGACTGCACGCATTTGCCGCAGGAGGTGCAGGAATCGGCGTCGCCCCAGGGCACGTGGAGGTCGGTGATGACTTGGGAGCGGGCGCCGCGGCCGGAGACGTTCTTGGTGCCGGCGCCTTCGATGTGCCAGCACACGCGGACGCAGCGGCCGCACAGCACGCAACGGTTGTGGTCCATGCCGAACAAGCGGTGTGTGATGTCCACCTTCCAGCGGGGGAAGGTGTATTCGTAGCGGACGTGGTCCAGGCCCTGCGAATAGGCCAGGGTCTGCAATTCGCAATGGCCGTTGGAGACGCAGACGGCGCAGGTGTGGTTGCGCTCGGCGAGGAGGAGTTCCAGGATCATGCGGCGGTACTTGCGGAGCCGCTCGGTGTCCGTCTTGACATCCATGCCCTCGGCGACCTTGGTGGTGCAGGCGGGAAGGAGTTTCGCCACGCCGGTGACTTCCACCAGGCAGAGGCGGCACTGGCCGACGTCGTAAACGCCTTCGAGGTGGCAGAGGGTGGGGATTTCAATGCCCGCCTCGGTCGCCGCGGTCAGCACGGTGACGCCTTCCTCAGCGGAGATTTGCCTGCCGTCAATGGTCAAGGTTTTGGCAGCCATAAAGGGATGAATAAATCAGTGGGTTGGATTGCGTTCGGAGTGGGGATTTTTGGATTCGGGAATCGGGATTCACGCGGCGGCGGCGGGTTTTTTGAAATCGCCGTTGCCGTTGGGGCCGTGCCGGTCCGGCTGCAGCAGGGTTTCGTATTCGTGGCGGAAGAACCGGAGCGTGCTCAAGGTGGGGTTGGGCGCGGTCTGGCCCAGGCCGCAGAGGCTGGTGTTGCGCACGAGGTCGCACAGCTCCTCGAGTTTTTTCAAATCGCGCGCGGTGCCGTGACGGTTGGCGATCTTGTCCAGCAGATGATACATCTGGGCGGTGCCGGCGCGGCAGGGCACGCACTTGCCGCACGACTCGTCCATGCAAAACTCCATGAAGAAGCGGGCGATTTCCACCATGTTCGTGGTGTCGTCCATCACGATCATGCCGCCGGAGCCCATGATGGAGCCGAGCTTGCCGAGCGACTCGTAATCCACCGGGGTATCGAGATGTTGCGCGGGGATGCAGCCGCCGGAGGGCCCGCCGGTCTGGACGGCCTTGATGCCGCCACCGTCGGGGGCGCCACCGCCCATTTCCTCGACAATGGTGCGCAGGGGCGTGCCCATGGGGACTTCCAGGAGGCCGGTATTGCGAATCTTGCCGGCCAAGGCAAAGACTTTTGTGCCCTTGCTTTTCTCGGTGCCGATTTTGGCGAACCAGTCGGCGCCCTTGCGGAAGATGGTGGGAACGTTGGCGAAGGTCTCGACGTTGTTCAGGAGCGTGGGGCAGCCGAAGAGGCCGCTCTCCGCCGGGAAGGGCGGCCGCGGCCGCGGGGTGCCGCGCTTGCCTTCCACGGAGGACATGAGGGCGGTTTCTTCGCCGCACACGAAGGCGCCGGCGCCGATGCGCAGGTCCACGTTGAAGCTGAACGGCGATTCAAAGATGCCGGCGCCGAGCAGGCCCATCTGCTTGGCCTGCTTGATGGCGATTTGCAGGCGCGCGATGGCCAGCGGATATTCCGCGCGGACGTAGATGAATCCCGTATCCGCGCCCACGGCGTAGGCGGCGATGGCCATGCCCTCGAGCACACTGTGGGGATCGCTCTCCAAAACGCTGCGGTCCATGAACGCGCCGGGGTCGCCCTCATCCGCGTTGCAAATCACATACTTTTTGGGGCCGGGCGACTTGGCCACGGTGCCCCATTTGAGGCCGGTGGGAAAGCCGGCGCCGCCGCGCCCGCGCAAGCCGCATTTGACCATGGTCTCGACGACGTCCTTGGGGGTCATTTCGTTGAGCACCTCGTGCAAGGCCTGATAGCCGTCGGCGGCGATGTAGCTTTCAACGCGTTCGGGGTCCACCACGCCGCTGTTGGCGAGGACGATGGACATTTGTTTGGCAAAAAAGGGCGCGTTGGGATCGGTCTGGGCGGCTTCCGCCTTGCCACCCTTGAGCGCGGCGACGATGGAGGGGGCGTTTTCGGCGGTGACCTTGACGTAGAGGGCGTTTTGGGAATCGTCGGCCACCAGGGGGCCTTCGCAGCAAAGGCGCAGGCACCCCACCCCGCGGACTTCCACTTCATTTTGCAGACCGGCGCTGGCGACGGCCTTTTCGAGCTGTTCCTTGACACCCTTGCAGCCGGAGGACATGCAGCCGGCGGCCATGCAGCAGCGCAAGACGATCTTTTTCCGGGCGGCGAGCTCCTGCTCTTTGATCTGAATCAGGTCGTTGAGGATCATTTTTCCATCCACTGGTTGATTTGTTGGAGAGCGGCTTCGGGCGTGGCGCGGGGCGTGACCTTGCCGTCGTACACCACGGCGGGGGCGATGCCGCAGGCGCCGATGCAGCGCGCCGTGAGCAGCGAGAGCTTGTTGTCGGAGGTCGTCTCACCGGGACGCACCTTGAACTTCTGGGAAACCGCCTCAATGATCTTGTCGGCGCCCTTGACGTAGCAGGCGGTGCCAAGGCAGATGACGCAGGTGTGTTCGCCCTGCGGTTTGAGCTGGAAGAAATGATAGAAGGTGGCGACGCCGTAAACGCGGCTGGGAGGCAGTTTCAACTTGGTGGAAACGAAGAGGAGCAGATCGTCGTCCAAGTAGCCGAACAGTTCCTGGGCCTTGTGCAGGACCTCGATCAAAGCATCCTGCCGGAACTGATGCTTTTTCATGTGGGCTTCAAGGATTTTGAACCGCTTGTCACCGCTGGCGTGTTCCAAGATCGCCTGAATCCGCTTTTTCTGAGGTTTCGCCACGCATGCATTCATAGTAATAACTCTATTGGGACGACGTTGGAAATTAACCATAATTGATACCAGCACTTAAACACATTCCTTGGCAAAAGGTCACCAAAAATTGTTATTTTTTCGCCAAGTTACGCAAAAACGATGGCCGGGCGGAACTGACACTGGTTGAAGCGTTTATACGCCGATGTCCTCGTTCCAGAGGGCGGGTTTGGCGGCGATGAAATCGCGCATCAGGCGGATGCATTCCTCGTTTTGGAGCACGTCCACCTGCACGCCGCATTGGCGCAGGTGCGCCTCGTCGCCGAGGAAGGTGACGTTCTCGCCCACGACGACGCGGGGGATTTGGTAGAGCAGGATGGCGCCGGCACACATGGGACAAGGCGACAGGGTGGTGTACAGCGTGCAGCGCGCATAGACGGGGGCGGGCTGGCGGCCGGCATTTTCCAAGGCGTTCATCTCGCCGTGGTGAATCACGCTGCCGCGCTGGACGCGCTGGTTGTGGCCGCAGCCGAGGATTTGGCCGGCGCACACCAACACGGAGCCAATGGGAATGCCGCCGGCGGCAAGGCTTTTTTTTGCCTCGGCAATGGCGGCTTGCAGGAAGGGGTCCATACCCATCGCCTGAATTAAGCAGAGATTGGGGGGCGGATCAAGCGGCGGCGGCGCCCTATTTCGTGCGGGCGGGGCGCCGGGGCCGCCCGCGGCGTGCAAAACAGCACTTGAAGAAGCCTGCAAAATCGTTGAAAGTGCCGCCGGGATGCGATAACTCATTGATTATGCCTGCCAAACTAAGCACTTATGTTGTGGACACCGCGCATGGCTGCCCGGCCACCGGAATGAAAATCGAGCTCTGGTTGCTGGAGGAAACGGAATCCACGCTGGTGACCACCGCCAAAACCAACGCCGAGGGCCGCACGGAAAGCCCTTTGCTGGCCGCCGACGAAATGAAGGCCGGCCACTACGAAATCGTTTTCTTCGTGGGCGATTATTTCGCGGCCAAATCGCCGACGCTGCCGAAGATCCGCTTTCTGGACAAGGTGCCGGTGCGGTTCGGCATCGCCGACCCGGGGGCCAGCTACCATATTCCCCTGGTCTGCTCGCCGTGGAGCTACGCCGTCTGTCGCAGCATGTAAACCCGCCGTCGGTGCCGGGGCCTACAAGCCGGTAGGGTGGTCCAGGAACTGCCACGGCACGCGGAATTTTTTTGCCAGCTCCGCGGCCAGCGCCTTCACGCCGAAGGTTTCCGTGGCGTAATGGCCGCCGTAAAGCACGTTCACTCCCAATTCCTCCGCCAAGGCAAAGGTCCAGTGCGGGCCTTCGCCAGTGACAAACGTATCCACGCCCTCGTCGGCGGCCAATTTCAAATCCCCGCCCGCGCCGCCCGTCACCACGCCGATGCGGCGGCAGAGATCCCCGCCCCCGGGAATGAGGAGGGGTTTGGCGCCGGTCGCCCGCCCCAGCCGTTGGGCCAGTTCGGCGCGCCCGATGCGGGTTTCCGACTGGAAGCCGATAGCCTGGCCGTGGGTGGTGAAGAAGGGTTTGAGCCGTTTCAATCCAAGCAGCGCGCAGAGGCGGGCGTTGTTGCCGATTTTGGGGTGGGCGTCCAGCGGCAGATGCGAGCTGTAAACGGCGACGTCGTTTTCGATGAGCCGGCGGAGCAGTTCATATTTCCTGCCGGTCCAGGGATGGGACCCGGCCCAGAACAAACCGTGGTGGACCAGGAGCAGGTCGGCGCGGGCGGCGATGGCCAGGTTCACCGTGGCCAGGCTGGCATCCACCGTGGCGGCGATCCGCGTGACTTTGCCGGAGTTTTCCACTTGCAGACCGTTGACGGCACCGTCGTAATCGCCGATTTCGCGTGTGCGCAAAATCCGGTCGCAATACTCAACGACGGGAGCGAGGGACGCCTGTGACATGGCGCGATGAAACCAGATCAGGGGCAAACTGCAAGCCGCGAATCAGACCATGCGCAGTGGGTCGGACTGCTTGGTGAAGACCTTGGTCTCGGTGTGGCGCTCGGCGCCTTCCAGCCGCAACATGGCCTGACACAGGGTTTGGTTGATATTGAAGGGCTGGCCGTGCAACTGGTAGCCGGCGCGGAGCTTCCGGTTTACTTTCTCCGCAAACTCATGAAAACCGCAGTGGATATCGTCCTCGTTGCTGACCACCACAATGTAATCCGTGGTGGAGAAATCAGGATTAGAACGCGTCGTTGTAGATGCTTGAGACATAAGGCGTTGACAATTATGCGATAGACTATCGGCAACGGCCAAAGAAAATTAAGCGAAAACGGAAAATCTTAACATTGCCCGCCCCGCCCGCATCCGGCAAACTAACCTTTCATGGCTCGCGCCTACGATGACACCAATTCGCTCCGCTTCAGCCGCCGCGAAAGCGAGCGGGTGGTGGCGGCGTTGCTGATGTCATTGCTGATCCACTTCACGATCTGGGGCAGCTACCAGGCCGGCAACAAGCTGGGCTGGTGGCAAAAGTGGCATTTGCCGAACTGGCTGCACCAGGAGCTGGCCCAGCACCACATGCTGGCGCCCGCGTTGGCGTCGGCCGCCGCCAAACCGCAAGAGCCCACCATTTACGTGGATGTCTCCCATGCGGACGCCGACGCGCCGCAGCAAACCAAGTACTATTCCAGCAGAAACTCGCGGGCCGCCAACCCGAACGTGGCCAACGCCAACGCCCCGAAGATCAACGGCCACCAGACCGACGCCCCCAAGACCGAGGATGTGCCGAAACTGGTGCCGCGCACCACCGTCAACACCCCGGCCCAAACGGCCCAGGATGCGCCCAAGATCGAGGACCCGCCGCCACCGGCCAAGCTCCAGCCGGCGGTGTCTTCACCTTCGACCGCCCCACCGACGGTGGCGCAGACCGCAGCGGCGGAAGGGCCGCAAACGCCGGGCGAGACCGACCGGTTGCAACCCAAAAGAAACCAGGCCACGCCGCCGCCCGCGGCGCAGCCGGCTGATCCACAACCCGCCCGGCCCCGCACCCTGCGGCAGGCGCTGGCGCAGCGGGACCAGACCCCGGGCGTGCAAATGCAACAGGAGGGCGGCGTGCCCCAGCACGCCTTCACCTCGTCGCTCGACGCCAAGGCCACGCCGTTTGGCGAATATGACGCGGCGATCATTGACGCCGTTTCCCAGCGCTGGTATGAGTTGCTGGAAAGCCGGCGTTTCGCCCAGGACCGCACCGGCAAGGTGATGCTGCGGTTCCGATTGAAATCGGACGGCTCGGTCATCGAAATGCAAACGGTGGAAAACACCGTGGGCGAGCTCTTGGGCTATCTCTGCCAGGAATCCATCGAGGAGGCGGCGCCGTTTGCCAAGTGGCCGCCGGACATGGTGCGCATGATCGGCTCGAATTATCGCGAAGTCACTTTTACTTTTTACTACTATTGAACTCATCGTTTATGGAAACTGCCGTTTATTCACTGCTCGCGTTGACCTCCGTGGTTGGGTTTGCCGTCATCCTCTGGCGCGCCTGGGTGCTGCGCTGGAGCCGGGTGGCCCCGCCGACCATCGCCGAGCGCATCGTGGAGTGCCGCACGGCGGACGACGTGGCCAAACTCCGGCAGTCGTGCGCCAATCATCCTTCGCCGCTGGGCCGCCTGGTGCTCTCCGCCTCCAATCACTTGGACTGGCCCAAGGCGGAAAACGTCAGCTCGCTGGAAACCGCCGCCCGGCGCGAAATCGTGCGCCTGGAGCGCGGCCTGGTGGTGCTGGAAATCATCGTGGGCATCGCCCCCCTGCTCGGCCTGGTCGGCACGATTGTGGGCATGATGACGGTGTTCAACAACATCGGGGAATCCGGCCTCAACAATGCCTCGACCCTCGCCCAAGGCATCAGCGTGATCCTCAAAACCACCTTGATCGGCCTGCTCATCGCCATTCCGGCGCTGGTGGCCTGGGGCTATTTCAGCAAGAAGGTGGAAGTCTTCGCCGTGGAAATGGAAACGCTGTGCGATGAATTCATTCGCCGCCAATATTCGGATCGCCGATGAAATTCATGACGCGCAAACGCCGGACCGCCCCGGCCGTCATCATTGTGGCGCTGATTGACGTGCTGATTGTGCTGGTGATCTTTCTGATGGTCACCACCACGTTCAAGCAGGTGCCCTCGCTGCAACTGGCCCTGCCGGCCTCGCGGCAGGCGCTGCGGCCCGGCGTGAGCGAAAACCCGCCGCAGGTGGTCACCATCTCGTCCAACGGCACGCTGTTCCTGGCCACCAGCCCGTTCACACTCGATCAGTTGCAGGCCCAGCTCACGAGCCTGGCCGCCAAAAATCCCAAGCTCAAACTCGCCGTCCGGGCGGATAGAGACGCACCCTGGGGCCGCATTGTGGAGGTGATGGACGCCGCCAAGGCGGCCAAGATCACCGACATCAGCGCCTTCACCAAGGAAACCAGCCGGCCGTAGCCGGAACGATTCAGTTGCCGTGCGCCCGGCGCGCGACCTTCAGGTCGCTTCACCGTGGAGCGTGACGAAATCGCGCGGACCATTCGGGCGCACCGTTCGGTGGCCGCGTTGAAGCGCCATGAATGGCGCGCTCCGCCACGCGAGCACGCCTGGCCCGATTTTCCGTTCCGATCACAACTGAATCATTCCGGTTTGGCGGCCTAATTCTTAAATACGGGCGCGTTCGCCCCCGCAGATTTGGCTTGCCGCAATGGCTTGGTCTGCGATAAAACGCCCTCAATCAGAGCGTCGCGGAGACGGCGTGAATCCGCGGGATTCCGGCGGTCATCGTCTTCCCCGCACCGCGGCAATACAGAAAGACGAACCATGAAAAGCCTGCTGGCGCGTTTCCCATTCCTTGGCCCGCAAATCCCGCGGCGCCGGGCCATCCTGTGCGCCGCGCTGGCCCTGGCCACGACGCTGGTTTCCGGCGGCTGCAAGACCCAAGAGCAGGCGGACGTGAACCAGTTGAAGGCCAACCTGGCCGATATGCAGAAGCGGATGGCTGCCTTGGAGAAAGTGGTGGAACCCCGGGAGCGGCAGGTGGCCTACCGGGAAAGATTCGATCATCGCAACGACCTGGACCGGCGGAAATACTCCGAACAGGAATTGTCGGAGGCGGAGAACCTGTACCAAGCGGCGGAGCGCGAATGGGGCTCGCCGAAATGTCTGGAGGGGCTCAGGCAGATGCTGGAGAAATACCCGAATGTCAACCGGAGCGGCTGCGCCCTGCTGGACATAGCCATCAACACCCCGGGGCCGGAATCGGAGCAAGCGCTGAAGCAATGCATCCGGAAGTACGACGACTGCTATTACGGCGACGGGGTGCGGATCGGGGCGTTTGCGCGGTTCTGCCTGGCGCAATACTATGCCAAGTCCGGCGAGAAGGAAAAGGCGGAGGCCTTATACCAGGAAATCAAGGACAACTACGCCGACGCCATAGACCATCAAGGCCAACTGCTGGTGAGCCGGGCACAGCGGCACCCGGGCGGGAATTAAACTCTTTTTCGCGCCGGCCGGGAGCGGGAGCGTGGGCGGCACGCGATGGAACTGGAAAAATCTGGCGACAAAGTCCTATGAAACTGGGGACATGCCACCTTGACTTGAGCCATGCTTGCATCACATCCAATCCTGGCTGCCGCGCCATTTTTCAGATGGCGGCGAACGCCAGTTCGCCGCTACGCGCCGTAGCGGCACTCTGGTGAGTGCCGCCATTTAAAAAATAGTCCCCCTGCCGCCGGTATTCGGGGGTTTTATTTGGTTTGCGGCGAACGCCAGTTCGCCGCTACGCAGAAGTCACCCCTTCAGGATCATCGCGCCGGCGGCGGGACGGGAACCGAAGATGGTGGCTTCGATGCCCGTCTTGGCTTTGTAATCGGCGGCGATTTTTTTGGTAATGGCTTCGACGTCGTGGGTCTTGACGAGCGCCACGCAACAGCCCCCAAAGCCGCCGCCGGTCATGCGGCAGCCATAGATGCCGCCGCGGTACCCGATGTCTTCGGCAATCTCGACGACCGCGTCCAGCTCGGCGCAGCTCACCTGGTAATCGTCGCGCAGGGCGGCATGGCTGGCGTACATCAACTGTCCGACGGTGGGCCAGTTGGAGTGGCGGATGCCTTCGGCGGCGTGGGTGGTGCGCTCGATTTCACCGATGACGTGCCGGGCGCGGTGGTAAACCACCTCGCTCAGCCGGCCTTTGACGGCTTCCAACTGCTCGGCATTGGCGTCGCGGAGGGCTTTCACGCCGAGGATCTTCGCGGCCTGTTCGCATTCGGCGCGGCGCTTGGCGTATTCGCCGCTGCCGAGCTCGTGCTTGACGTTGGTGTTGATGATGAGCAACTCCACCAGCGGATCGCTCATGGGCACCAGCTCGGTGCGGTGGGAGCGGCAATCGAGCAGCAACAAATGGCCTTCGCGGCCCAGCGCGGAAATGAACTGGTCCATGATGCCGCAGGGCACGCCGGCAAAATCATGCTCGGCCTGCTGCGCCAGCAACGCCTTCTCCACCGGGTCAAGGACCCGGCCGGTGACGGCCTCGATGAGCGTGGCGGTGGCGACCTCCAGCGCGGCGCTGCTGCTCAGCCCGCCGCCCAGCGGCACGGTGGACATGAAGGCCACGTCCAGGGCCGGGAATTTCAGGCCGCGATGCTGAAAGCCCGCCAGCACGCCGCGGATATAATTGGACCATTTCGGCTCGCCCTTGGTGATGACCGTGGAAGTGTCAATGGTGGCGCTCTCCTTGAAATGCGCGTCGTAAACGGAAACCTGGCCGGGCGTGGCGGCCTCGGCGGCGGCCATCACCGCATAGCGCTCAATGGCCATGGGCAACACGAAGCCGTCGTTGTAATCCGTGTGTTCGCCGATCACGTTCACGCGGCCCGGCGCCGCCACGATCCAGCGCGGCGGACGGCCATAGTGTTGTTGAAATTCGGCCGCGACGTGCGCGGCCAGCTCTTTAAGTGTCATATTGGCAAAATAAAACGAACGACAAGGATATACGAAACCGGCGGGAAAAACAACGGGGGGAAAACCGCCGTTTGTGATTCCGCCGGCGCCGGCCTTGGGCCGCAATCAGTGAGCCGGTGGATTTTTCCGGCCGCGGGCCGCGCCGATGAGCATCAACACGCCAAAGATCAGCAGCACAATGCCCCAGATGAGATTGATGTTGATTTCGAGCGAAACGGAGGCGGCCGGCTTGAGGGAGCCATAGCCGGTGAGGAGCACGCCGATGAGCGTGAACATGAGGCCAATCGGCCAGCGAATATCGAGTCCCATAAA
>CAZHIM010000057.1:0-32713 GCA_964532525.1 uncultured Bifidobacteriaceae bacterium | reverse complement strand
TCACTTGAAATCAATTTTGCCGCTTGACCCAAAGTTACTTTGCAGTCGCACACCCTATTGCGTCGGCGCGGGTTCCACATATTCCACGCAAAACACCCGCCCGTCCTTCCCATGAACCTCCGTTCCCAATTTAAGCTTTTAAGGGTTCTTCGCGAATTTACACGAATTTTTGGGGGCCCAACGCTGCCGTGGATTGGGGCGCGGCGCCATGTCGGCACCTGGGAGCGCCTGAATGCCAAGCTCTACCGTTGGCGGAAAACCCGGGAATCCTCAGATTATGCGTCCCAAACTACGGCCTGGCCCCTCGCACAAAATACACTTTGTATAGGGTTGACCCCTTTAAAAAACAGATCGCGGCTTGGCCGTTGGAGACCCCCTTCCCCCTCATCCTAGCCTTCTCCCTCGGGGAGAAGGAACGCGGGTTGTGGCCGGCGTGGAAATCGAAAGAGGCTCTCACCAATCCCGCCGCAGGTTTTCTTGCTAAGCGGGGATCGTGCCTCCCTCCCCGAGGCTGAGCATGTTCCACATCTTTTTTGCTGGACACCGTCGCTCTGCAGAAAAACGTGCAAAAACGGGGTAAATCTTCTCGGCTGATCGTTCATCGCGCTGGAACCGCATCTCGGATTTTGTATCGGCAGGCAGGTGTTTCCTTCGATTTTTGGGGCATTTTGCGCTGCCGACGGTGTCCAGCCAAAAAGATGTAGGTAATGACCAGCCCCCGGGAGAGGGGGAAACGGTTGCCACATCTGGGCGATAACGAGTCGCCGGTTTGGTCGTGGTTCATGGGTTCAAGGCGCGAAATGGTTCGGGGAAATCTCTCCCCGTCGGCTCCGCAAGCTCCGCCGATGCGCAGAAACACTCCCAGCGTCTCGACCTGGCCGAACGTGGAGTGGTTCAGGTTCTGTGGCGACGAGCCGTCGCCACCCCGACTAACCAAGCGTCTCGAAGAGGTCCAACGTGGAGTGGTTCAGGGGTTCATTGAAACTTGCCGGGGGGCGGGGGCTTGCCTATTTTCCGGGGCGTGAAGAAGAATGGCAGACCCGACATTCCGCGGAAGACGATTTACCGGCTTTCGATTTACCTGCGATGCCTGGCGCGGTTGCGGGAGAAAAGCCTGGAAACGGTGTCGAGCGAAGCGCTGGCGAAGGCGGCGGGGGTGAAGCCGACGCAATTGCGGAAGGACCTGGCATATTTCGGGACGTTTGGCACGCGGGGACTGGGCTATGACGTGGTGGCGCTGTCGCAAAAGATCTCGGACGAACTGGGGACGTCGCGGTTGCAGCCGGTGATTTTGGTGGGGGTGGGCAACCTGGGGCTGGCGCTGCTGTCGTATCGGGGGTTTGAGAAGGAGGGGTTTGAGATCGTGGCGGCGTTTGACGCGGAGCCGGGCCGGAAGCGGGACAAAGAGATCAAGCAGCCGATCCTGGAGATGACCGAGCTGCCGAAATTCGTGACCGAACACGGGGTGAAGATGGCGATCCTGACGGTGCCGGCGGCGGTGGCGCAGTCGGTGGCGAACCGGCTGATCGAATGCGGCGTGGCGGGAATCCTGAATTTTGCGCCGATCGTGCTGGCGGTGCCGGAGGACGTGATAGTGAACGATGTCAATCTGGCCATTGAGCTGGAGAACCTCAGTTATTTTATCCAGAGCTGAAACGAAACGGTCCGGGGCC
This sequence comes from uncultured Bifidobacteriaceae bacterium, assembly GCA_964532525.1. Lineage (GTDB taxonomy): Bacteria > Verrucomicrobiota > Verrucomicrobiia > Limisphaerales > UBA11358 > UBA11358. The sequence goes on along the minus strand of CAZHIM010000057.1, from coordinate 31,040 downwards.
TGTCTGAACAGGTGAGTGGATGATTTTTTTGCCTTCCGCCGGTTCAGCGGGCGGGGGAGCAAGCATAATTCAAATGTAATGCCAGCAACCGGCCGGACGCAGCGGAACTTATCCGCGGGCTGGACAACGCCAGCCGGTTGAGGCAGGCTCGCGCCATGGAAGCACCTCCGATACTGCCGATCAAGCCAACGGCTGCGCCAAAACCCCGGCGCCGCGGCCGGGGAAAATTCGTGGTCATCGGCGTGGTGGTGGCCGTGCTGGCGGTGGGGGCGATGTATTGGTCGCTGCGGAAGAAGGATCCGGCGGTGGCGGTGCAGACGGAGAAGGTGGTGCGGCACAGCATTACGGAGACGGTGATCGCCAACGGGAAGGTTTACCCCGTGATGCAGGTGCATATCAGCCCGGAGGTGAGCGGGGAAATCACGAATTTGCCGGTGAAGGAAGGCCAGTATGTGCACAAAGGCGACTTGTTGCTGCAGATCAACCAGGACGTGTATGTGGCGGCGTTGAACCAGGCCAACGCCGGGTACGAGTCCGCGGTGGCGGCCAAGCTGACGGCCGTGGCCAACCTGGAGAAGGCCGAGACGGATTATACGCGGAACAAGGAGCTGTTTGCGCGGAAGCTGCTTTCGGAGTCGGACTATATCGGTTTCAAAGTGGCGCGGGACGTGGCCAAGGCGCAGGTGGCGAGCGCGGAGGACCAGGTGAACCTGGCCAAGGCGGCGGTGGATAATGCCCAGGCGGAACTGGACAAGACCACGATCGTGTCGCCGCTGGACGGGACGATCACGACGCTGAATTCGCAGTTGGGCGAGCGGGTGCTGGGCACGGTGCAAAACGCGGGGACGGACATCATGGTGATTTCGGATTTGAGCGAGATGGAGGCGCGGGTGGACATTGGCGAGCGGGACATCAACCTGGTGCAACCGGAACAAAAGGCGCGGCTGGAGGTGGATTCGTACCAGGACCGGAAGTTTTCGGGCTACGTCACGGCGGTGGCGAATTCATCCGAGGGGTTGAACGCCAGTGCGGCCCTGGGGATGGGCAACAGCAGTTCGTCGTCCAGCGGGCAATCGGCCACGCAGTTCCAGGTGCGCATCCGGATCACGGACAAGGAAGCGTTCCGGCCGGGAATGTCGGTGACGGCGACGATTGAGACGCGGACGCGGACCAACGCCATTGCGGCGCCGATTGCGAGCGTCACCACGCGGGTGCTCAAGCCGAAGGGGGACAAGCCGGCCGCCGGCAAAACGAATTCCGTGCCGGCCCATGCCGGGCTGACCAATTCCGTGCCGACCAACGCCGTGGCGGCGGATCCGGTGGACACCAACTCGGTGAAGGCGGACAAGAAAGGCGACGACAAGAACAAGCCGGTGGACGTGGTGTTCGTGGTGGAGGGCGACCATGTGAAGACGGTCCCGGTGAAGATCGGCATTTTCGACGATGATTATTATGAGATCACGGAGGGGTTGAAGGAGGGGGACGAGATTGTGATTGGCGGTTTCCGGGCCATCGGCAAGGACTTGGATGACGGAAAGAAGATCGTCAAGGGCCCGGGGAGTACGCCCGGGGAGAAAAACAAGTCGTGAGCCTGATCCGACTCCAGAAAATTTCGCGGCGCTACCAGATGGGCACGGAGATCGTGCATGCGCTGCGGGAGGTGTCGCTGGACATCGCGCGCGGGGAATACGTGGCGATCATGGGGCCGTCGGGGTCCGGCAAATCCACGCTGATGAACCTGCTGGGGTGCCTGGACACGCCCAGCGCGGGCACGTACGAGCTCAATGGCGCGCAGGTGAGCGAGATGAACGACAATCAGTTGGCGGAGATCCGGAACCGGGAGATCGGCTTCATTTTTCAGACTTTCAACCTGCTGCCGCGGTCGGATGCGTTGCGCAACGTGGAGCTGCCGCTGGTGTACGCGGGAGTGGGCAAGCACGAACGGCGGGAAATGGCGCTGAACGCGCTGACCAACGTGGGCCTGGCGGACCGGGTGCATCACAAGCCCAACGAGCTATCCGGCGGCCAGCGCCAGCGCGTGGCGGTGGCGCGGGCGCTGGTGAACCGGCCTTCGATTTTGCTGGCGGACGAGCCGACGGGAAACCTCGACTCGAAGACGGGCCTGGAAATCATGGCGCTATTCAAGGAATTGTCCCGGCGCGGGAACACGATCATCGTGGTGACGCACGAGGAGGATATTGCGCAGCAGGCGCGGCGGATCATCCGCATCCGCGACGGGCTCATTGCGAGCGACGAGGCGGTAGCGAAATGAGCAGCCCGGCCGGCCATGAATCTCATCACCGAACTTCGCGAAGGCCTGGCCATCTCCTGGGGAGCCATCCGGGCGAACAAGATGCGCTCGGTGCTGACGACGCTGGGGATCGTCATCGGCATTGTGACGGTGACGCTGATGGGGACGGCGATTGAGGGTTTGAACCAGTCGTTTGTAACGAACATCTCGTTCATCGGGGCGGATGTGCTGTACGTGGACCGGATGGGGTGGCTGATCCAGAGCCGGCAGGAATGGCTGGATGCGCTGCGGAATCCCACCATCAAGCGCGAAGAAGCCGGGATGCTGGAACGCCAGATGCGGCTGGCCGCGGCGGTGGCGCCGGTGGCGCAGAATAACGCGCCCATCAAATACCAGAAGCGCGGCGCGGACAGCGTGCCGGTGGTGGGCACCACGGAACAGTTTCAAATCACCAGCGGACTCACGATCAAGGAAGGACGGTTTCTGTCGGCGGCGGAATGCAACGGCGGGCGGCCGGTGTGCGTCATCGGCTCGGACCTCGCGACGAATTTGTTTGTGGGCCAATCGCCGGTGGGGGCGACGATTTCGGCCAACCGGCGCGATTTCGAGGTGGTGGGCGTGCTGGACAAGCAGGGCGGGTTTGCGGAGAGCGGCGGGGCGGACAATGAAATCATCGTGCCCATCGCGCAGTTCACGCGCTCTTTCTGGTCGGACCCGGATTATGAAATTCAGGTGAAGGCCCGCAGCCTGCGGCAGTTGGATGATGCCCGTGAGGAATTGCGCTCGGTGCTGCGGCGGTACCGCCATGTGGCGCCCGGCGAGCCGGACAATTTTGCCATCAACCAGCAGGACCAGTTTCTGGAATTCTTTCACAAGGTCGTGGGAACGATCGAAGGCATCGGGATGTTCATCACGGGCCTGTCGCTCTTCGTGGGGGGCATTGGCATCATGAACATCATGTTTGTGTCGGTGGCGGAACGGACGCGGGAAATCGGCGTGCGGAAAGCCATTGGCGCCAAGCGGCGGAGCATCCTGCTGCAATTTTTAATCGAGTCGGCGTTCATCTGCGTCATCGGCGGGGCCATCGCGCTGGCCATCGCCTGGCCGGCGACGTTTTTGCTGCGGAAGATGATGCCGGCGGAGATGTCGCCGGGGATTGTGTGTCTGGCGTTGCTGGTTTCGGCCATCACGGGCGCGCTGTCGGGATTTTTTCCGGCGTGGCGGGCGGCGCGGATGGACCCGGTGGAGGCACTGCGAAATGAGTGAAGCCCAATGAAATGGTTATACACCATGCTGGTGGAGGCGCGGGAAAGCGCGGCGATGGCGCTGACGGCCATTGCGGCGCACAAGCTGCGGTCGGCGCTGACGCTGCTGGGCGTGCTGGTGGGGGTGTTTTCGATCATCGTGGTGATGACGGGGATGCGGGTGATGCAGAGCAACATTGAGCGGCAACTGGCTTCGCTGGGCGGCGAGACGTTCATGGTGCGCAAATGGCCGGGGACGTTCTGGGGCGTGTCCGGGGGCGATTATGAGAAATACTGGCGCCGCAAAAACGTGACGATGGATGACGGCAAGCGGCTGATGGAAAAAATCTCCGTGCCGGCGCACATCGGGATCGAGGCGACCTTTTGGTCGGGCGAAATCAAGACGCGGTACAAGACGAGCGCGCCGACGGTGCAGCTTTACGGGGAGACGCCGGGCAGTTTTGCGGCGCGGAACTGGAACCTGGCGGAGGGGCGGTTGCTGATGGACGGGGACGTGGACGGCACGCGCAACGTTTGCGTGCTGGGCTACGGCCTGGCGACGAATATCTTTCCGACCAGCACGGCGCTGGACGAGCCCATCAAGGTGGACGGCATCACCTACACGGTGGTGGGGGTGCTGGAGAAGAAAGGCGGGGCGGCCGGGGGCGACCAGGACAATTTTGTGGTGGTGCCGCTGACGACGTGCCTGAACCGCTACGGCCGGTGGCGCAGCCTGAACCTGCTCGTGCAGGCGCCGGACCGGGCCAGCTACGAAGCCACCACGGAGGAAGTGCGCGGCATCATGCGCACCATCCGCAAGGTGCCCCCGGGGAAGGAGGATGATTTTGAGATTGCGTCGAACAATTCGATGATCGAGCAGTTCAACAAGTTCACGCAATCAGTGCGGATTGGCGTGGCGGTGGTGAGCTCGATTGCGCTGCTGGCGGCGGGCATTGGCATCATGAACATCATGCTGGTGTCGGTGACCGAACGGACGCGCGAGATCGGGATTCGCCGGGCGATCGGGGCCAAGAAGCGCAACATCATGGTGCAATTCATCCTGGAGGCGATCGTGCTCTGTGAAGTCGGGGGGGCCATCGGCGTGGTTTTGGGCGTTTTGGGCGGGAACCTGCTGGCGCTGCTGATGCAAATGCCGCCGGTGGTGCCGGTGGATTCAGTGGTGCTGGGGCTGGTGATTTGTTCGGTGGTGGGCGTGGTTTTCGGCACTTATCCGGCATGGAAGGCGGCGAACCTGGATCCGATTGATTCGCTGCGGTACGAGTGAAAGCCGAAACAATTCGGACTTAACCACAGATGGACACAGATGGACCTAGCGCGGCTGGCGCCGCAACCACAGAGGATGGAAGATGAAGGCGATTCGGTGCACCTGGATTTGCCACGCTCCCTTCCCCCTCATCCGCCCTCCGGGCACCTTCTCCCTTGGGGAGAAGGGGCGAGGCGGCGCTCCAGGAAAGTTCCGCGCGCATCGGCCTGCTCCAACTGGTTTTGTAAATCACACGGTCAACTACAGATGGGCACAGATTGCAAGAAGCGTTGCCAGTCGTACCCATCTCGGCGTGGTGAAAATCAGTTGGCGAGGCATTTCGTTGGTCGCCTATTGTTTTTTTATCTGTGTCCATCTGTGTTCATCTGGGGTTCATCCCTTTTGATTGAATCGTTTCGGCCAAGCGAGGGGGAATGACGCGAGCGGGAAATGTTCCGCGCCGGTGGCAGTCAGTTCGCTGCGGACCAGTTCCACCGCGTCGGCCGGCCAGTCGCCGAATTGTTGGTCGCGCAAGGCGGCGGTCAGTTCGAGGAGCTTGGGGATGGCGGCGTGGCGGCCGGGCTTGAAGCGTCCCAGGGTGATGTGCGCGGTGAATTTTTCGGGCGGCTCGGCTGGATCGAGCCAGCGGAGGGCGGCGGCGATTTGGCGGTGCAGCTCCGGCAAACGGGCGTCGTCGTCGCCGGCGGCGGCCCAAAGGACGCGGGGCTGGCGGGCGTTGGGGAAGAAGCCGAGGCCGCGGGCCGAGAGCGGCAGCGCCGGGAAGGCGGCGCAGACGGGGGCGAGGGAGGTTTCGAGGGCGGGAACCTGTCCAGCCGGGACGTCGCCGAGGAATTTCAGGGTCACGTGAAACTGGTCGGGTCGGGTCCAGCGGACGGCGCCGGGGGGCGACTGGCGCCGCAGGCGGGCCTGGGCGCGGGCAATTTCCTGGCGCACCGCCGGGGGGACGGCGATGGCGATAAACAGGCGCAGAAACGCGGATGGAGGGTCGGCAGCCACCGGCCGCCAATCTGTTCCGGGCGAGGCCGGAGAGCAAGCCTGGGTTCACGGGTTGTTGCGCAAAAACCGGGCCCTGGGACGTGTTTTAAAATAATTTCATTCTCTTTGTCGCAAAAACGGTCCGAGTGGCACTAATAGATGACGATATGAATTCATCGGAACGGGAAACGGGTCCGGATTGGACGGACCAGGATTATGTGGAAAGCAGCCGGAACGGCTGTCCGGAGCATTTCCGCGTTCTGGTGCAGCGGTATCAGAAGCCGGTGTACGCCTACCTGGCGAGCCGGCTGGGGGATGCCGCGGAGGCGGAGGAAGCGGCGCAGGAATCGTTCGTGCGGGCTTTTCTGTCGCTGAAGGCGCTGCGGAAGCCGGAATCGTTCTACGCCTGGGTGCTCGGCATTGCGGGGCGGGTGGCACGGGAGCAATTCCGGTCGGCCGCGCACCGCCAGCGGGACCGGGAAGCCGCGGAGGTGATGCTGACGGAGGCCAGCAGCGCGGAGCCGGAGTATGCGCTGGAAGAGGCCCTGGCCGCGCTGCCGGAGACGTATCGCCAGGTGATTGTGCTGCGGTATTACGAGGGGCTTTCCTGCCACGAAGCGGCGGCGCGCCTGGGTGTGCCGCTGGGCACGGTCACCAAAACGCTGTCGCGTGCCTACGCCCTGCTGCGGCGGGAACTGGCGGCGCACGAAAGCGCGGAAACAACCATCAACCAAGTCAATCAACCATGAACTGCGCAGAGTGTCGCGAACAACTGGCCGCCTTGTCGGAAGACCTGTTGGCCGGCGCGGAACGGCGGGAATGCCTGGCCCATTTGGAAATGTGCGCCGGCTGCCGGGCCGAATACGAGGCCGTGGCCAGCCTGCAAAAGCGGCTGGCGGTCCGCGGCCGGGCGGCGGCCGGGGCGGGCCTGGTCGGCGGCGTGATGCGCAGGATTCGGAAAGAAACACAACCAGAAAGAGAGACAATCATGAGCAAGATATTGAAACATCGGTGGGGATTCGGCCTGAGCGCGGCGGCGGGGACGGCGGCGCTGGCGGTGGCGGCCTTCATTGCGCTGTCGCCGAAGGCATTCGGGGTGGACCAAATCATCGAGGCGTACAGCAAGGTGCGCACCTTGCACGTGAAGAGCTTCAAGGCCGGGGCGGCGCAGCCGAATGAGTATTGGATCCAGTGTGACAACCAAGGCAAGGCCGAGAAGGCGCGCTACGACCTGCTGGGCACGGAGGACGGCGATAAACTGATCACTTGGACGCCGGAAAAGACGGAAATCTGGTTCCGGACCAAGCACGGTTTCCGGATCATGCAAACCAGCCGGATCGCGCCGATGATGCAGGGCTTCCTGGACACCTGCCAGCCGCAATTGGTCTTGAAGAAGCTCGAGGCCGACCAGACCAACGGCCTGGTGGACGTGCAGACGCGGGAACCGGAGGGAAGTGAAACCAATGCGCTGATCATTGCCACACACAAAGACCATTCGCGGCTGGAGATTTACGCGGTGGACCGGGCGACGGAGCTGGTCACGCGCCTGGATCGGTTCCGGCTGGAAGGGACCAACCGGGTTTGGGAATCGCGGCTGGAGTTTTCCGATTACAATGTGCCACTGGACGAGAAACTGTTTCACCTGCAGGACCAGTTGCCGCCGGATGTGTCGGTGGCCGACCAGCTCAACCAATTGATCGGCGTGCCCCAGGGGAATCTGACGGACGGGCAGGCGGCGGAGGAGACGGCACGGCAGTTTTTCCAGGCGCTGGTGGACCAGGATTACAAAAAAGCGGGTTTGATATACAACGGCGAGCAGGAAGTGAGCGCCAAGGCGGAGTTTGGAGCGTTCCAAGTGAAGCGGATCATCTCGGTGGGGCCGGCCGAGGCGCAGACAAACTGGGTCCCGCGGGGATACCGGGTGCCGTGCCAGTTGGAGGTGGTGAACGGGGCGGGCGGCAAGGAATACGTGGCCAATCCCGGGCCCTATGTGCGTCCCGGCGACGATGAGGCGCATCCGGACCGGTGGAACATCACCGGCGGCGTGGATTTGGCACCGGGCATCGCGGTTTTGCCGGACAATGCGAAATACGCCGACATGACTCCGGAAGAAACTGCCCGCGCATTTTTCACGGCCTGCAGCCGCAAGGATTGGGACGAAGCGGGAAAATTCATGCCCTATCTCAATCAGCGGACGGAGGACTATTTGGGGGGCTTGACGATTGTGAGCGTCGGCAAATCGTTTGGGCCGGACGAGTATCCCGGCGGATTGGCGGCAAAGGGTTATCCGGGAAGGTTTGTGCCCTACGAAATCCAGCTTGCGCCCCAGGAGATCAACGTGCGCGTGGACAATACCAATGCCGCCAAGCGTTATGTGCTAACGGGCGTGTATGATCGGCAGTTGAAGTTGCAAGAGGACCTGAAATGGACGGGCAGCCCCGAAGTGTTGACCAACAACGACGCCTATGCCCGGATGTCTCCCAAAGAGGTGGTGCAGGCCTGCTTTGATGCGCAGGCAAAATTTGACTGGACGGAAATGCGCAAGTTCACGTCCGAAGCGGACGTGACGAACACGCAGGGGCAAGTCAAGATGGCCGAGAAGGCCGGCCTGGATCTCCACAACCTGATGCCCGTGTTCGAAGTGGGGGAGGCCAAGTGGTCGCCGGAGCAATCCGCGTGGTTTGTGACGTGCCGGGTACTGCAGACCAAGAAATGGAACCTGGCCGTGCGCAACGACAATGCGGCGCATCGGTGGCAGGTGGATGGGGGAATTTGACCGGAAGGTGAATAAGATTTGCGGCGGCGGTCTTGTAATTGGCCGGCGGGGACATTAATCTGGCCTACAGGAGCAGTAACAACGCCATTGCCATGATCGCCACACAAATTCGCCAAAAAGATTCCCTGTTCTATTTCGCGTCCTATCCCGCGGAGCAATTGCTCAACCACGTGCGTTTCATCAGCCGCTTCTTTGACGAGGAAGGCGGGGGAATCACCCCGGAGCAGATTCCGGCGGAGGACGACGTGGCGCAGTTCATTGCCAAGATCGAACGCAACGACAAGGCGTTTCAGCGCGAGTTGTCGCGGGCGAAGGTGCGGGCGATCCGGAATTTCTACGAGACGGCCATTTCGCAACCGCCCATTCCCGGGACGGTGCTGCTGTTCACGCCGCAAAAGCTGCGTTTCGATGCCTGGACGGACGGGAGCGGGGTGGGCCAGTTGCGCGAGCCGGAGGAAAAATACCTGATTATTGACGGCCAGCACCGGCTGGCGGCCCTGCAATTTTACCAGCATTCGCATCCGGGCGAGGCCCAGAGTATCAACGTGCCCTGCGTGATCTTTGACGGCCGGAGCGAGGATTTTGCCACCGAGATGTTCGTGATCATCAATTCCACGACCACGCGCATCAACAAGAGCCACTTGGTGGACCTGTATGAGCGGGTTTCGTGGGCGGAGCCGGACCGGCGGTTTGCCGCGCATATCGCCGAGATGCTGTATCGCGAGGCGGACAGCCCGTTGCGCTACCGCATCAACCGGCTGGGCGGCCGGAGCCGGCAGGAGAAGTGGATTTTGCAGGCCGAGCTGTTCAACGAAGTGCATCGCTGGGTCAAGCGCGCCTGGGCCAAGATCGAAGCCGAGGGCCCGGACAAGCGCCTGGCGGCGCGTTATTACGCCATGGTGCGCGATTTTCTCAAGGCGTCGTCCCAGGTCTGGGAAGAGGCGTGGGGCAACCCCGATTACATGGTCACCAAGCCGGTGACGCTCAAGGCCATGCTCCGCGTCTGCGCGGACCTGGCAACGCAGGATGCCGAGCCGGAAGAAGATCGCGTGAACCGCTGGACCAAGCGCCTGGCGCCTTGGGGCGAGCAATCGCGGGACTATCGCAAGGAAGGGTTCTACGAGCGTTTTCCGGCGAAGGGACAGGTGGAGCGCGTGGTGCGAATCCAGCGCGAGCTGGCGCGCAGCGCCGGTGTGCAATCGAAGCTCAAAGCGGAATAGGTGCTTAGAATTTGATATTTAGCGTCAGGCCGGGGCCGCCGTTGATTTCCCGGTAGGCCGGCGTGAGCGGGTCGCTCGTCTGCCGGCGATTGTAGTTAAAAAAGGCGCGGAGGCTGATTTGCGGCGTAAAATAATACTCCGCCGCGAGGCCGAAGCTTTGCAGGTAATCATCCCGGTCCGACGTGCCCAACGCGTCGTATTGGTAATAGGAGTATTGGAACCGGTAATACGGCTGCACCAGCAGATGGCGGGTGGGCTGCCAGGTGAACGTGACGCTGGCGATATTATCCAGGCGGTCATTGATGTCGCTGCGGCTGCCGAGCCCGCTGGGAACTTCCGTGAGATGATAATCCACCAAGTCGCCCACCGTGAAGAACATGCGGTCGTTCAAGGGAAACACGCGCTGGAGGCCGAGGTTGGGCATGAATTCGCGGTAGGTCTCATCGTAATTCTCCTGGCTGGCCAGCCGCGTCAGGTTGAGGCCCACGCCGAGCTGCCATTTGCCCACGGTGTAATTGCCGCTGAGGAAGAAGGTTTCCGCGTTGAAATCGAGCGATTCAAGCTGGTTGTTGCCGTAATTGTACCATTGGCTCGCGACGCCGATGGCGACGGCCGCCTTGCCCGGGCCCAGCGCCACCACGGGCGGGGTGAAGGCGGCTTGCGCCGTGTTGACAAAGACCCAACTGGCCACGGCATACGGGTGCTGCGCGTAATTGGCGTCACTGGAATAAAACGCCTGGCTGTCCAGCAGCACGTCGAAATAGGTCGGGCGCTGGGTGGGGCGGAGGATACGCTGGGGCCCCACGTCGAGATTCTCGCCCGGATAGAGCTCCGGTGCGTTGGTGCCAGCGAAGAGGGTGGGCGGCGTTTGCAACTGGCGCGCGAGCTGGTTGAATTGGAGTTGTTGAACGGCCGCGGGTTGGGCGTGAAGTGACAAAACGCCCGCAGGCACCAGCGCGACGGCCGCAATCGTGCGTTTGGACCTCATGCGGGGAATCCTTGCTGAGAATTAGTTTATGTCAACTCTAACTTTCAATCCTTTTATTTTGCGTACGAATAAATCCCGGGCGTGTTTCCCGGTCCGGTGGAAAGCGTGACCTGCCCGGCGCTGGTGATGGGCGTGTTTTGCCAGGCGCAATTAATCAGGTTTAGCCCGCCGTAAATCTCCGGGCCATTGACGTTCACCTGTCCGGTCTGCGTGCCAAAATTGCTGATCAGCGGCAGGGCGTCGCCGGTGAGGAGGATGGTCTTGGCCACCATGTTCAGCAGGGCGAAGGAGCTGAAATCGGCATTGCGGACGGTGATCGAATTCACGGCGGTGAACTTGGCGGCGGCCCCGCTGCCGGTAGCCGTCAAGGTGTGGCCGGTGCCATCCAGCAAGATGCCATCGCCCGAGTTCAGCGTCAGGTAATGGGTCGAGATGGACGTGCCGCTCACGTTCACCGAACCGTAGGTGGACGAGAGGGTGACCGAGCCGGAGTTCGGATCGGAATTCAGCGCGGAGCCGTCGGCGGCCATCTGCTTTTGCCGGATTCCTGGCGCAATCGTGGTGCCGGTCACGTTGAGATCGTCCGCGGTGGCGATGACAATGGAATTGGGGGCGTTGATCGTGCTGTTGTTGAGCGAAATGGTGGCGCTGGCGGTGCCGCTGAGCGCCACGAAATCCGAGTTGAGCGTGGCGAGGTTCAGGTTGATGGCTGTGGGCGCGATGAAAATGGTGTGGCTGGCGGTGCTGAGGGTGGCCGAGTTGAAGTCAATGGTGCCGTTCAACGAAGTCAGCAGGGCGGTGCCGGCGGTCAATTGCGAGCTGGTGGCGGAGATGTCGTTGCCGGCGCTGATGGTGAGGGCGCCGGCGGCATTGATTTGCGCGTTGTTCTCGCAGGACACGCCGCCCGCAGAATTCAGCGTGAGGTTTTTGACCGGGTTGTAGAGACCCACGCCGTCCAGGTCCAGGCTGGCGGGGGAGGCGAGCAACAGATTTTGCACGCCGGTGGTGATGGTGATGCCGGGCGCGAGGCTGAAGGCGTTGCCGGCAATCAGCTCCAAGGTGCTGGTGTCCGGCAGGCCATTGAAAACGACCGGCCCGGCAATGGAGAAGTTGTTGACGGCCACGAGGTCGAAGGTGGCCAAGCCCGCGTAAGGATCCAGGTTGACGGCGAGCAGGGGGGACGTGATTTCGGGAGGGGCCGCCAGGGTGTTCACGAAGATGTTCCGGGCCACGAACCCGGAAAAGGTGCGGCCCGCGAAATAATTGTTGTCCGCGAGCGTAAACGACGGGCTGGTGAAGATGTGGACAGGCGGGGTGGGAATGGTGGCGTCGGTGAGCGACGGCTGGTTGATGGTGGCGTCGGCGCCTTCGGCCGTGCCGAGGTCGGGGGCAGGGGGCGGCGGGTTGGCGGGCGGCGAATGCGACTGGGTCTGCTGGCTGGCGGAGATCGTGTTGACGTCCAGCACCTCGACCTGGTTCGGCGTGGCATTGTTGCCGGCGTAAAGGCCGGTGTCCGTCAGCCGCCCGGAATGGAGCAATTTATTTTGGACTTCCACCGCGTTCAGGATCTGGGGCCACGATTGGAGCGTCTGGGCAAATCCTTTCACCAGGAGGCTGTTTTGGATGAGCTCGTCCAGGCGGAAAATGACCACCGGCGCGAGCTGGTTGGCGCCCGGGAGGATGAAGGTCATCTGGCCGGGGTCCAATTTTTGTTTCAAGCCGTTCAGGAACTTCACCTCCACTTCGCCTTCAAGCGCGAGGACCTTGAATCCGCCGTTGGGCGTGGTGGTGACGATGAGCGTGGTGCCGAGCACGGAGGCGGTGGCGGAGCCGGTGTGGATGGTGCCGCCCCCTTGTCCGTGCGGCGTGTGAAAGAGCAGGCTGCCCTGCTGCAGGTCAATCGTGCGGTTGCCGGGGTCGAACGAGAAAATCGTGTTGGCGCCCACGCGGGTGACGGTTTGGTCCTGCGCCACGAGTTCCGCGCGGGACGCGGCGCCGGTGCGGAGCACGTCCGGCATGGAGAAAAGGTCGTTCACCACGGCCGGCTTTTGCGTTTGCTGGCCGGCGGAAATGATCTGGACGTCGTTGACGACCTGGGTGACGCGGGATTGTTTCAGGTCCATGGCATGGCTGGACCCAGCCGCGAAAACGCAACTGAGACACCACGAGAATACAGCCGGCTTGTTCATAACGATCCTGCGGGTTGAGCGTTGGATTTGCCAGCACGCGCTTTCAGAAACCGCGCGCCGCCTCACATTTTGTAAATTATACCATGCCGGGTGATGGGCGGCAAATGGTGGTGGCGGGTGCCCAAGGGTTTTTTTTGGTTTGATTAGGTTTGAGCCTCCGTTGAGGTTGAACGGGTTGCGAAATATGGAACTGGCGGATTTTGAGGGCTTTTCGGAGGCAAAACTTTGACGCGAATTTCGCCAATTTACGCTAATGGGAGGGGTGATTCTGACAGGATTAACAGGATTAACGGGATGGACAGGGACTTGGGCGCGGGCGCGATCAGGCAGACTAAAACTTTGACACGGATCATACGAATTCGCTAATGGGGACGGGGCGCGGGGGCGTAATTCTGACAAAGAATTCCTGCGGGCGGGTGCCGAGGGGGCGAACCGTCCGTAACCGGACTCGATTTTGAGCATCATGGCCCATCGTGGCGGGGGCGGTTTCCCAGCCAGAGCGATATTAGCAGGGTTGGAGAATTCACAAAGTTAGCCGCTAACGGGAAATGCGCAAAGTGTTGATGGATAGGGAAATTTAGACACGAATTTCACTAATTTTCGCGAATTATTGGGGCGACCCACGGGAAGAAAAGCTGGAAGTTGATCGGGGCCAGCGGCGCCAGGAAACATAAACCACAGAGACACGGAGACACAGATAAAAGTGACTGAAAGAAACATTCAACATTCAACTCCGATCATTGCGGCGCGGCTCCATGCCGGCACCTGGAAGCGCCTGAACGCCAAGCTCTACCGTTGGCGGAAAACCCGGGAATCCTCAGATAATGCGGCCCGAACGATGGGTGATCCCGCGCATATCGCCATAATCCGAATTCAACTTGTAAATTGTCGATTGTCGGACCGACCCTTTCATGACCCTTTCATTGCGACACCCTGCCGATTTGGAAATCGGCGATACAGCAGGTTGGGAAACCTGCGCTACGCCGGTTTTGCCCGCGCCCGTCAAGGCAGCCAAATATCCGGGGCAGAGCATCGGTAGATTTGATGGGAATGCCCAAATGCGCGAACGGTTTCGGGGAATTCGCATCCTGTTAATCCTGTCCAAGACTTTTCCGCGCAAGTATGGCGCTTCGGGCACCGCCTATCGGGGGGCGTTTGTCGGGACGAGCCGTCCCCACCCCTCATTGCTGCCGCTGGTTGCTCAACCGCCGGCTATTTTCAGGAAGCGCCTTTGGCGTTCAGCCGCACAATCCCTCTGCTTTGAAATTCGTGTTCATTCGCAAATTCGTGTCAGCGCCACGCCGCTTTCGTGCGGGCGACGGTAAACTAAAGCTCGTGGCTGGCGCGTGCAGGCGAAAGCGCCGTCGCCGCTGCGCTCTGCCGGCGCAGTCCATGACGCGTACGGAATTGCGGGGCGTGTCGGAATTGCGCGGGGCGGCATGGAGTGCGGCGACATGTCCGCACACTCCACATTCACTTTTCCACCAGCGCGAACGAGCCGTCCCAGTGGTCCGGCGGGGGGCTCAATTGGTAGGCGGCGCACCGGGCCAGATACATTTCGCACAAAAAATCCGGGCCGACGATCTGCCCGCGGGCGAGCTGGAAGCGGTTGGCGGCCTCGGGGAATTTCCGCTGGCGGTACAGTTTTACGGCGGCGTGATACGGTTCCAGCCAGGCCGGCGGCGGGAGGGAACGGTCGCTCAACAGCGCAAAGACCTCCACCGGCTTGGTCTTGCCTTTGACGGTGAGGAGGTCCACGGCGCGATAGATGAAATGCTCGCGCGTGAGTTTTTCCACTTGTTCGCCGATGAGAATGTCCGTGTGGAACTGCTTGGTGGCGCTTTCGAGGCGGGCGGCAAGGTTGACGCCGTCGCCCAGCACGGTGAACTCCATGCGCTGGGGATGGCCGATGTTGCCGACGATGACTTCGCCGTGATTGACGCCGATGCCGATGGCCAGGGGCGCGCGGTCGGCCTGGCCTTTCCAGTCGGCGTTGAGGCGGGCGAGGGCGGTGCGCATTTGCAGGGCGGTGGTGACGGCGCCACGCGCGTCCTGGGCGTTGCCTTGGCTGTGGGTGTCGCCCCAGACGGCCATGATGGCGTCGCCGATGAATTTTTGCAGGGTGCCGTTGTTTTGCAGCACGGTGCCGACCATGTCGCGAAAATACTCGTTGAGTTGCGCCACCAGTTTGTCGGCGTCGGCGCTCTCGGTCATGGTGGTGAAGCCGCGGATGTCGGAGAAGAGCACGGTGACGGGCTGCTTGCGGCCCTTGAGGGCTTCGACGAAAGAGCGGCGGTCGTCGAGGATGGTTTTGGCGACGTTTTTGGAAACGTAGCGGTCGAGGACGTTGCGATAGCGGCGGCGCTCGAACTGTTCGAGGGCGTACTCGAAGAGGATGCCGAAGGAGCCGGTGGCGGTGAGGCAAAAGAGTGGCGGAAGCATGGGCACCACGCAGTTGGCGTGGGTGAAGGCGAGCTGGCTGCCCACGATGAACGCCACGGCCGCCAAGGCCAGGAGGAGTCCCTTGAGCAGGGCTTGCGGGATGCCCAGGCAGAGGAACAGCGCCAGGGCCACGGCGCCGAGCGCGATGGCGGTGTTGGTGCCCGGGCGGCTTTCGGCGAGCCATTGTCCATGCAGCACCGCCGCGAGGATCTGCGCCTGGATTTCCGGGCCGGGCATTTCGCCAAAGGGCGTGTTGTGGACGTCGTGAAAGATCTCGGCCATGGGGCCGACGATGACAATCTTGTTCGAGACCGCCAGGCCGTCTTTGAACGGCGGCTTGGCCCAGAGCCGGTCCACGAACATGTTCTCCACGGGCCACGCGCGGTAGGTGCCGCGGGGGCCTTGGAAGTTGATGAAGGTCTGGCGGTCCGGCGAGGGCAGGGGGACGGTGTCCTGGAATTTTTCCGCGGCCAGGGCGGTGATATGGATCAGGTCGTCGGGGACTTTACCGTCGCGGATTTCGCGCCGCAGCAGGCTCACGATGCGTGGATGAATGCCCGGCTCTTCGACGGTCTCGCGTTCCACGGAGGTCCGGTAGCGTACGCGGCGGATGACCTCGTCCGGGTCCGGCCAGAGCGTCACCAGGCCCGGGACCGCGCCGGTGCCCGGGAGCAGCAGCCGCGCGTTGGGGGCGATGAGCTTCTTGCTGCTGCTGTTGTCGGTGCTGCTGATCACGCCCTGCTCGTCGGCGAACATCTCGCCGATGACCACGCGGTCCTGATATTTTTGCAGATCCCGCGCCAGGAGATCGTCGCCGTCCGTCTCGCTGGCGAAGACGAAGTCGAACATCACCACGCGGGCGCCGGCGTGCATGAGCTGCTCCAGGATGGCCGCGTACACCGAGCGGTCCCAGGGCCATGGCTGCCGCATTTTTTGGAGCGTGGGCGAGGCGTTGATTTCGTCCGGCGCGATGGTGTCGAGCTGGAAGGAGGTGGTGTTCAGGCCGATGAGCTGGATGCGGGGGTCGGGCGGGGTTTCGCCCCGGAGCCGGTAGCAGCCGTCAATCAGGGTGCCGGCGGCCTTTTGCCAGACATAGGTGTCGGTGAACCAGGCCTGCTGGGTGAGCCAAAAGACGAGGAGGCCGACGGCGGCCACTATCCACTTTGGGCGATGGACCAGGAAATTCAGCATGCACTCGCTTTCCAGGCTGTTAATTGGCAAGCGGCGGGCCGGAACTCAAGCACGAAAATTGCCGCTGTCATTTGGCCGCCGGTGGAGTAAGTTGCGCGCGATGAGCCGGAGACTTGTGCTGCTGCTGATTTTATCGCTGGCGCCGGCGCGCGCATCGGCGGAGAAAATCGTGTTTGCGGGGGATTTTTCCCGCGGCATCTCGAACGGGTGGGAGAACGTGAGCTTCTTCAAAAGGCCGACCGATTACCAGACGCGGCGCGAGGGCACGAATTTTTATGTCCAAGGCGTGGCGGACCATGGCTGCTCGGCGTTGAGCGTCAAGCTGGACGTGCCGCCGCCGGCGAAATTGCTCCTGCGCTGGCGCTGGCGGATTGGGGGCGTGGCGACCAACGGGTCCGAGCGCGAGCTGTCGCGCTTCGACCACGCGGCGCGGGTGCTGGTGGCCTTTGACACGTTGATCGGGCCGCCGCGGACGCTGAATTACCTGTGGGGCAGTGTCGAACCGGTCGGGAGCATTCTGGAACATCCCAAGTCCGGGCGCGCGCAGTTGGTGATTGTGGAGTCCGGCAACGCCAAGGCGGGGCGCTGGGTGAGGGAAGAGCGGGATGTGACGGCGGACTGGGCCCGGGCCTTTCCGGGCCGGGCGATGCCGAAGATCGTCGGGCTGGGCGTGATGACGGATGGGGACAGCCTGGGCGTGAAGCTGACGGGGGACTACGCGGACCTGGAATTGGTGGCCGAATAAAAAAGAGCGCCCCGAAACGGGGCGCTCTTGCTGGAAGCCGGGAAAATTACTTGGTGCCGAGGATGGCATCCTTCGCAGCCTTGGCGACGCGGAACTTCACGACGCGCTTGGCCTTGATCTGGATCTGTTCGCCGGTCTTCGGGTTGCGGCCGATGCGGGCGGCGCGGTTCTTCAGGACGAGCTTGCCGATGCCGGGCAGCGTGAAGGTGTCCTTGGCATGCTTGTAGGCGAGCGCGGCGATGTGGTCAAGAATTTCGACCGCCTGCTTCTTCGTGATTTGGGCCTTTTCGGCGACGAGGGCGGCGATTTGGGCTTTGGAGAGTGCTTTTGCCATATACTTATAATGTCTTGGTTATGTGTTTTGTTGTTATTTAGTCCGAAAATGTCACCAGACTTGATGCGAGTAAAAATCCAACAGGTCCGCCACGCAAGCGAAAAAATCAAAAAAATGAGGTTTTTTTACGGTCGGAATGCCGCAAAGCTTGACAAGACGGGGCAATCTCCCACCATGCACACGTGGCGCTTTTCACCATCCAGAACGAATTCCGCTACGACATCGTCCGCAAAATCTTTGAGGGCGGGATGGGAATTGTGTACGAAGCCGAGCAGCGGGGGGCACGCGATTTCGTGAAACGCGTGGCCATCAAAATCATTCGTCCCAACTTCGCCAGCCAGAAGATGTTCATCGAGAACTTCGTGGGCGAAGCGAAGCTGGTGGCCGACCTGATCCACACGAACATTGTCCAGACCTACCAACTGGGCGAGACGAAGGGCGTGGCCTTCATCGCCATGGAGCTGATCCGGGGGGTTAATCTGGAACAGTTTACGCATCAGCTATTTGACAAGCGCCAGACGCTGCCGAAGGAGCTGGCGGTGTTCATCACCAGCCGCGTCGTCCGGGGCCTGGCCTACGCCCACGCGAAGGCTGACAAGAACGGCAAGCCCCTGGGCATTGTGCATCGCGACGTGAGCTTCAAAAACATCATGATCGCGTTCGAAGGGGACGTGAAACTGACGGATTTTGGCATCGCCAAGGCCCGGGGATTTCTTACCGATCAGGAGGGCGAGGTGATCGCCGGGAAGCCGGATTACATGAGCCCGGAGCAGGCGGACTTCCAGGTGACGGACCAGCGGTCGGACATTTTTTCGGTGGGCGTGGTGCTGGGGCATCTGCTGTTGACGCGGAACATCTTCAAGGGCGCCACGGCCGAGGAATCGCGGACCCGCATCCTGACGCAGCCCATCCCTGATTTTCGCGCGCTCGACCCGCGGATTGACGACAAGCTGAACGACATACTGCATCATTGCCTGGCCCGGGATCCCAACCGCCGCTATGCGAACGCCAGCGACTTGATGTACGACCTGGAGTACTACATTTACGGGGCGGGCTATGGCCCCACCAACGAGACGCTGGGGAAGTTTATTCGCGAACTGTTTGACCAGGATCCGCCGCGGAAGCAGCCCACGGACGGGCAATTGAAGACGGTCATCCTGGAGGAAGCGGCGCGGCTGAAAGTCCGGAATCCTTAAGGGCATGAAACGCGCCGGCGCCCAGCCAGTGATATTGGGGCTGCTGCAATCCGCGTGCAGCGCGAGTCCCGGCGACAACCTCAAGCGGACGCTGGCCCAGGCGGAACGCGCGGCGCGGGCCGGCGCCCAGATCATCTGCACCGAGGAATTGTTCCGCTCGCGCTATTTTTGCCAGAGCGAGAGCCATGAGAGTTTCGCGCTGGCCGAGAAAATTCCCGGGCCGAGCACGGAGGCCTTTTGCCGCCTGGCCCGCCGGCACCGCGTGGTGGTGATCGCCTCGCTCTTCGAGAAACGCGCGGCGGGGGTGTATCACAACACGGCGGCCGTCATTGACGCGGACGGTTCGCTGTTGGGCATCTACCGGAAGATGCACATTCCGGACGACCCGCTTTACTACGAGAAGTTTTATTTCACGCCGGGCGACCTTGGCTTCAAGGCGTGGCAGACCCGGTACGGCAAAATCGGGGTGCTCATCTGCTGGGACCAGTGGTATCCCGAGGCGGCGCGCCTGACCGCGATGCAGGGGGCGGAGATTCTTTTCTACCCCACCGCCATCGGCTGGCATCCGCGCGAGAAGAAGGCATACGGCATCCGCCAGCACGGCGCCTGGGAGACCATCCAGCGGGCGCACGCGGTGGCCAACGGCTGCTACGTGGCCGTGGCCAACCGGGTAGGCCACGAGGTTCTCGACGCAGTGGGCGGCGACGGCATTGAATTTTGGGGCCAGAGCTTTGTCGCCGGCACGTCCGGCGAAATCATCGCCAAGGCCGGGGCCGATGCGGAGGAGGCCCTTATCGTGCCGGTGGACTTGGCTGAAGTGGACCGCACGCGCACGCATTGGCCGTTTCTGCGGGACCGGCGGATTGACGCCTATGGGGATCTGACGCGGCGGCTGGTGGATTGACACGGCCAAAGGCATGAGGGAACCCCTGGAAAATCCCGTCTGGATCACCGGCGCCCACGGCCTGATCGGCAGCCAACTCGTGCGCTCCGCGGCGGAATGGGCGCCCCGGCGGCGCCTGCGGCCGCTCACGCGCGCCGATTTTGACTTGCTGGACTTCGCGGCGGTGGAGCGCGAATTTGCCAGGGACCAGCCGCAACTCGTCATCCATTGCGCGGCCATCACCGTGGTGTCCGAGGCGCAGAAAGATCCGGTCCGGGCGCGGCGGGTGAACGTGGACATGACCCGGTTCCTGGCCGAACTGGCGGCCGGCATCCCGTTCATTTTCTTCTCCACCGACCTGGTTTTCGACGGCCGCAAGGGGCATTACACCGAAACCGACGAGGCCAACCCGCTGCATGTCTATGGCGAAACCAAGCTGGCGGCGGAGGAAGCGGTCCTGAAAAATCCGCGGCATCTTGTCATCCGCACCTCCATCAATGGCGGCAGCTCCGCCGCCGGCAACCGCGCCTTCAACGAGCAGTTGCGGCGGACGTTGCAGCAGGCGGGGCAGGGGATGACGCTGTTCACGGACGAATTTCGCTGCCCGATTGCGGTGGTGGAAACGGCGCGGGCGATTTGGGAACTGGCGGAGAAGCATTGCACGGGCTGCTACCACGTGGCGGGGGCGGAGCGATTGTCCCGGCTGCAAATCGGCGAACTGCTCATCCAACGCTGGCCGGAAGTGACGGCCCGGCTGAAATCCGGCTCGGCCCGGGATTTTCCCGGCCCGGTGCGGGCTCTGGACACCTCGCTCGACATCTCCAAGGCTGAGCGGGTCCTGGGCCGTCCGCTGCCGCGTTTCTCGGAATGGCTTGCGGCGCATCCCGGGGAGTTGCGCTGAACACATGCCTCGGCCAGTGTCTCAAGAAAGCTCCGACAGTCCTGGTCATCCTTAAAAATGGAGCACCCCTGGCTGCCGCGCGCCATCGCGTGGTAAACCACTCCCGCATATTCAATCCGCAGGCTTCTGGCCATTACTCAGCCGCTTTATAACCCTCCCCTTCCCGCCGTCAACTCCGTTATGCTAATATTATAGGTCCGACCCTTTCATGCTCGGCGTGAAGATTCTCAAAAAGACTTTTCTACAAAAATTCTCTTGACAATCATTGCTTGATTTGTTTTCATCGTAATAACTTATAATTAGGTCTAAAGAAAGGAGTTTAATATGGACCTTCATAAATTTTAGCGACTTAAAACTGATATACGGCGCGTGTGCTGGTGTTGGACATTAATTTATATTCACTCTTATGTTGGCTATAACCAAAAATCTACTCGCGAACATAACATATAACTTATTGGTCATCACGGCGTTGACTTGTGTCACCAGCGGGTGTGTTACGGCAAACTTTACTAAACCCATTGCGTCGTTTAAATCCAGTACAGACACGGCAGCCTCGGCCGTGGGAACATATTTCACTGGCCTCAATCAATTTGAGCGCGTTCTCTATCTCGATGATCGCATATACGATCCGGATTTGCGCATTGAAGCAACTGATTCCGCCGGTAATCCGACCCCTCTCATTGGCCAAATTTTCAAGGCCGATTCCATCAAGGCTAGAATGGACTCCTTATCTTTATTGGGAAGCTACGCTGACGGACTTGCCGCACTCGCAGGCAATACGGCGCCCCAAAACTTCGCTACCGCTTCCATGGCGCTGGGCACAAACCTTTTGAGTCTTGATAAGACATTTACAAGCTTGAGTCACACTTCGGACCCAAGTGCGGGAGGTTATATAGGGCCTGTGTCACAAATTATAGGGGTGGTCGGCGAGTTTTACTTGGAGAAAAGCCGGGATGATAAAGTTGCTGATGCCATCACGAAGGGGGCACCGGCTGTTACAAATATCCTAAACTTATTGCAGAGTGACCTGGAGACGGTAGTGGCCCCCTTGAAAGCGACCGGACTAGCGCAGCAACTAGCTGAAGAACTTGCCGCTTACAATAATACTAAAGATGTGAATGGAAATGTGATTGATGCTAAACAACAGCGAAGGGTAATGACGGTCGCTGAACGTCAAGCGGCTATCGAACAAATTGGAACTGCTGCCGAACAATATGACCTCTTCATCTCATCGAACCCCACGGAGGCAATCAATGGAATCAGAGAAGCGTATGCTGCTCTTCTTAAGTACGCACAGTCGGATAAAAGCCCAAAAAACTTTGCGGAACTAATGTCTTCTATTCAGGCCTTTCAAACAAAGGCAGCAACCATTGCTGCCGCAGTCCAACAAATCCAAAATGTAAGAATACAATGAAAATAGACAGCTCTTCACTTACGCAGATAATCGAACAATGTTTTGCATACTCGATGGATGGCCGTTTTACTCCAGCACAACAGAACCAGTTTTTAACTCTCGGAAAAATATTGCGGGCCAAACTAACCTTACTGTTAGGTGCTATATTTAATGCGGGCACACCCGCTGTGATGACCGCGAACACAGACATTGCGACCATGAACGCCTATCTGACTAACGCCGGCCAAGTATTGGCTAATTCTGCCGCAACGCTAAATAATATCACACAACTCGTTGGGTTACTTGACCAGACCTTGAGCTTGGCTGCTAAGATTGTTTAAGTTAGAACGGCATTGCTTAAATCGTGTTTTAGTCCTTGTTTGTGCTCTGAATCCAATTCAATTTTAAGTACAATCAACCATGCAAAGTATTCGTTATTACTAACCTGTGTATGGCGAGTTGATAATTTGAGAAAAGGGGTCAACCCAATACAAATGAAAGGGGCGGTCCTATAATATTAGCGTATGGACCGGGGCAGGCCGGAGGTTGGTTTGTTTTTTTGGCATGATTTTTTTGGTTTTTGGTTTCCGCGCCGGCTCCGTTCGGTTTCTCGATTCTGTCCGAATGGAAGCCATCCTCCGCCGTTAACCCTTTGTCGTAATTCGCGAAAATTGGCAATTCGTGTCACGCCGCCCGTTCCCAATGCTGCTGGCACCGCCTGCCGGGGTGCCGTCTGTGGGGACGAGCCGTCCCCACCCCGAATCGCTCCCTGGTCGCTCAACCCCCGGCTTGTTTCCGGAACGCCTCTGGCGTTCGTCAGCCTGCGATGGCGCCGGTTTGCCTTTCGGTCTGCGGGCGATTCCGATATCCTGCTTACTGGCATGTCCACCATTTTAAGTGCTTCCAACGTAACGGTCCGCTACAACGAGCGGGCGGTTTTAGATGCGGCCACGCTGGCCATTGATGAGGGCCAGCGCATCGGGCTGGTCGGGCGCAACGGCTGCGGCAAGACGACGTTTCTGAAACTGATCGCGGGGCTGCAAGCGCCGGACTCGGGGGAGTTGACGCGGCGCCATGACGTGGTGGTGAGCTACCTGTCGCAGGATTTCACGCTGGACCCGGCGCTCGATGTGCGGGGCAACGTGCGGGCCGGCGCGCGGCATGTCTTGAACCTCATTGCGGAATTTGAGGCGCTGCCGGCGGATGCCAAAGACCACGAGGCGCTGGAACATCGCATCCAGGCGCTGGACGGCTGGACGCTCGATTCGCGCATCGAGACGGCGCTGTCGCGGCTCAATTGTCCGCCGGGGGACAGCTCGATCGCGACGTTGTCCGGGGGCGAGAAACGCCGGGTGGCGCTGGCCCGGGCGATTGTCTCGCGGCCGGATTTTCTGCTGCTGGATGAGCCGACGAACCATTTGGACCCGGAGTCCATCGAATGGGTGGCGGACTTTCTGGAGAGTTTTCCCGGCACGTTCCTGGTGGTGACGCACGACCGGTATTTTCTCGACCGCGTGGTGAATCGCATCGTGGAGTTGTGCGACGGGACGTTTTGGTGGCACGACGGGAATTACACGGATTACCTGCTGGACAAGGCGGAACGGCAGGCGGCGGACGCGCTGGTGGAGCACAAGCGGCAGATGTTTTTGCGCAAGGAGCTGGAATGGGTGCGCACCGGGCCGCGGGCGCAGCGGAGCAAGGCCAAGAACCGCTTTGAGCGCTATTATGAGACGGCGGCGCAAAGCGGCCCGGCGGTGGAGGAGGATTTGGAACTGGTCATTCCGCCGCCGCCGCAGCTCGGCAACCGGACGGTGGAAGTCTCCAACCTGGGGATGACGCTCGGCGAGCGGCGCCTGTTTTCCGGCTTCAGCTTCAATTTTGAGAACGGCAAACGCGTCGGCATTTGCGGGCGGAACGGCTTGGGCAAGACGACCCTGCTGCGCATCCTCATCGGCCAGCTCGCGCCGACGGAGGGCACGGTGAAAATCGGGCCGCTGACGAAGTTCAATTACGTGGACCAGTCGCGGCTGCAATTGAACGACGATCGCACCGTGCTCGACGAGGCGTCGGACGGCACCGAATTTGTGATCTGGGGCGAATCGCGAATTCCCGTGCGCTCGTATCTCAAGCGCTTTTTGTTTGCGGACGACCGGATCGCCACGCTGGTGCGGAAGCTATCGGGCGGCGAGCGGAGCCGGCTGATGCTGGCCAAGATCCTGAAGGCGGGCGGCAATTTCCTGATTCTCGACGAGCCGACGAACGATCTGGATCTGCCCACGTTGCGGGTGCTGGAGGAGGCGCTGATTGCGTTTCCCGGCGCGGTCTGCGTGGTGAGCCACGACCGTTATTTTCTGAATCGCGTGTGCACGGACATCCTCGCGTTCGAGGGCGATGGCCGGATTCATCATAGCGCGGGCGATTACGATTATTATCTCGAGAAGCGGAAGCGCGCCCAAGCGGCGGCGGCCCGCGAAAGCGCGGCCGTCCTTTCGTTGAACAAGTCAGGGGCGCCGGCGAAAAAATCCGGCAAGCCGCGCAAGCTCTCGTTCAAGGAGCAGCGGGAACTGGAGGGCATGGAAGGCCAGATCCAGTTGGCGGATGCAGAAGTGGCGCGGATCGAAGGGCTGTTTGCGCAGCCGGATTTCAGCCGGACGCATGGCGCGGAGACAGGCCAGTTCATGGCCGAGCTGGCGGCGGCAAAGGCCAAACTCTCGCAGCTTTATGCGCGCTGGGAGGCGCTGGAGGCCGTACGGGCGGCGGCGGCCGAGGCGAAGGCGCAGTAGGCTGGGACGGGCTGCACATGAACCCGGGAAAGAAGCTCGCCCTGCCCATGAACCTAGAAAACATTCAACATTCGACATTCAACTTCCACGAAGCCCCTTCGATATTGGGCGTTGAATGTTGAGTGTTGAATGTTTCTTTTGCGGCTCAGGGGCTCAATGCGCGAACGCTCGTCGGGGATTTCCACCCCTATTCTCGATTCTCCCTCCGAAGATGCGCCTGCGCGGGAGGCTACGCCACCTTGGCCTTGACGGGGTGGCCTTTGATCTGCGCGCGATTGAGTTTGGCGAGGATGCCGTTGACATGCTCGTCAGCCACGTCCACGAAGAGGTGCTTCTCGCGCACGTCCACGGTGCCCACGACCTTGCCCGGCAGACCGGTTTCGCCGGCGACGGCATTGACGATGTCAATCGGCTTGATGTCCTGGGCGTGGCCGAGATTCAGCCACAGCCGCGTCTGGCCGGCGGGGGTGGCGCGGCTGGCCTTTGGCCGGGGCGGAACCGGGGCAGGTTTGGGCTTGAGAAACAGCTTCGAGGCGGGTTTGGGTTCGGGATGCTTCACCGAGGCCAGGATTTCTTCATCGGAAAAAGTCTGATCCGCCTTGGGTTTGGTTTCCGCACTGGCGGGAGCCGGGGTGGCGGTGGCGAACTTTTGGGGCGATTCGGCGGGACGTTTGTCCGGAGCGGCCGACTTGGGTGCCAGCGCGGGCTTGGGGGTGGGCGCCAAGGCGGGGGCGGCGGCGGCCGCGGGTGCGAAAGGCTTCGGCCGGGGCGTGCGGGTTTCGCTGCGCAGAGCCGGTCTCTCCCGTGGCTCGTCGAAGCGCGGGCGTCTTTCGGGCCGGGCGCCGCGTTCACGGCGGTCGGCGAAGCGGCCGGGCCGGTCTTCCCGGTAATTAGAGGGCTCGCGGCGGTCGGGGCGACGGCCGGAGCGTTCCTCGCGGGGGAGCGGACGTTCTTCCGCCGGGGGCGTGGCGTGAGCGGCTTCGCCGCTTTGCAACTGGTGGATCAGGGCCGAGGCGATGTCGTTGACGGCAAAACCTTCCGCCAGCAAGCGGTCCACCACATGATCGTAGCGGGTATATTCGCCGCCGGTGAGCTCGGCGCGCAGTTTGTCCAGAAAGGCATTCTCGCGGGCTTCGGCCACTTCATCGGCCGTGGGGATCTTGCCGCGGGTGATGTGCACGTTCGCAAACCGTTCGATGTTGCGGATCTGGAACAGCTCGCGATAGGGCACCAGGGATATGGCGCGTCCGCTCTTGCCGGCCCGGCCGGTGCGGCCAATGCGGTGGACGTAGTCTTCCGGGTCGTAGGGCAGGTCGTAGTTGAAGACCACCTGAACGTCGTCCACGTCAATTCCGCGGGCGGCCACGTCGGTGGCCACGAGGAAGGCGAGGCCGGACTGGCGGAACTTGTTCATCACCCGGTCGCGCATGTGTTGCGTCATGTCGCCGTGCAGGCGGTCGGCCTGATAGCCGGCGGCTTCGAGGTATTCCACCAGGTCATCCACCATGCGCTTGGTGTTGCAGAAAATGATGCCGAGCTTGAGGTCGTGGATGTCAATCAGCCGGGTGAGCAGCTCCATCTTGTTGCGGCGGTCCACCTCGTAATAGACCTGCTCGACGGTGGGGACGGTCATGGCCTTTTGCTCGATGCGCACGGACTGGGGGTCGTGCGAATACTTTTCGATCAGGTCACGGATCGGCTTGGGCATCGTGGCGGAGAAGAAGACGGTCTGGCGTTCCTTGGGCACGGCCTGGAGGATGGTTTCGATGTCATCGCGGAAGCCCATGTTCAGCATGACGTCGGCCTCGTCGAGGACGGCCATCTTGACGGTGTCGAGCCGCAGGGTGCCGCGGCGCATGTGATCCATGATGCGGCCGGGGGTGCCGATGACGATTTGGGCGCCCTGTTTGAGGCCGAAAAACTGGCGTTCGTAGGATTGGCCGCCGTAAATCGGCAGCGTCTGGACGCCGCGCTTGAAGAGCGCCAGCTTGTGGATTTCCTCCGAAATCTGGATGGCGAGCTCCCGGGTGGGGCTGAGCACGAGCACCTGGACCTCGCGGCGCTCGGGAACCACCTTTTCCACCGCCGGGATGCCGAAGGCGGCGGTCTTGCCGGAGCCGGTCTGCGACTGGCCCACGACGTCCTTGCCGGCCATCATCACGGGAATCGCCTCGGCCTGGATGGGGGAAGCCTGTTCAAAGCCCAGTTTCTCAACTGCGCGGAGCAATTCGGCCGACAGGCCGAGCTCGGAAAAAATCCTAGTTGTCATGTAAAATATACCGCAAGTATCTACCCTACCAGAGTCTGGCGCCGAGGGAGAGACAAATCTGTGGCCGGGAGCATTATTCAGGACGCGTCTTGGCCGCCCAAAAGCCGCTGCTGGACCTCTTCCCAAGTGAAGGCGTGAAGCATGATGGTTTTGTTCCGGGAGGCATGGCCGCGAATCAACTCCACCCGGTTCCGGGCGCAATCCAGTTTTTCCGCGAGCAGCTTGAGCAAGGCTTCGTTGGCGGCGGAGTCCACGGGAGGGGCGGTGACCTTGATTTTCAAGGCTTCGCCCAGCGGCGTGCCGATCGCATTGGCGGAGGCCCGGGGTTGGAGCTTCACCGCCAGCCGCACGCCGCCGGCCTGGGGAGTGAGAAAGGCGGGAACGGCCGGCGGGGACGCGCCGGCTGGGTGTGGGTTGGGGTTCATCACTTTTGCCATCAAGGGGCAGACGCCAGCTTGTTTGCGGCGGCGGCCGGGGGAAGGCGTTGGAGGAATTCCAGACCGTAATGCCCGTCGCGAAGCGGCACATTGCCGATGACGAGGACGACCTTGTAGTTTTGCTTGATCCATTGCATCAAGCGCTCGCCGTATTGGGGAGAGCTGCCGAAATATTTGATGCCAAAGTCGCTGTCGTCCTGTTCCAGCAGAAGCACGTAATCGGGCGGGCTGGCCTGGAAACGATCCGTCATGACGTCCTGGCCAAGGACGGCCATGCAGACGGGGTCCCAGAAGAGACAGGGCGTGGGGTTGATGCGCCGGGTGAGATAATTCAGGGTGATGCCGTCGGGAATGACCGCGAGCGTGGCCTGCGGGGGGAGGTTTGCGTCCATCCAGTCGAGCGCGATTTTGAGGCCGTCGCCGGTCTGGATGGAGGGGCCGTAGGTGACGATTTCATCGCCGCCATGGCCGATGGGCTGGTGTTTGCATTGGTAAAACTGGCTGGAATATTTGAACAGGAGGGCCAGGCAGATGAGGAAGACCAGCAGGGACGCGCCGCGCAGGTAGCGGGCGGGGACCTGCCAGCGGGTTTGCAGGAGGCGCGGGAGCAGCCAGGAGAGGAGATAGACCGTGATGACAAAGGCCGGCATGGCCAGGGCGAAGCCGCAATGCGAGATGCGGGCATAGACGCCGAGCTTTGCCATCAGCACCAAGGCAAATACGCTCCAGAGAAAGGGGAAGGCATGGCGGCTGGCGCCGGGCGCGCGTTTCAGTTGCCAGCCGAGCAAGACGATCGCGGTGAGGCACCACAGGGGAAAGGAATTGCCACAGTTGATCCAGGGAAACTTGAGGGCACCGAATAACAGCGGCAGCAAGAGCATCAGCCAGACCACCCAAGGCGATTGGAGGCGGCCGAATTTCCAGCGGTCGAGGCGGCGGAACAACAGTGCGTAAACGCCAATCACGACGGCCCCGCAGACAAAGTGGGACACCATCATTTCCAAATGCGGCAGGGGCCGGTCCAAGCCCGTGCATTTCAGATAATGGGGGTTCGTCTCGACGCCGGGTTGAAACAGCGGGAGCCAGCCAAACACCACGGACCGCAGGCTCATGCGCCAGTCTTCGACGCGCAGAAAAAACAGGAAGAAGCACAGCGGGGGCAACAGAAACATCGGGGTGAAGCACGCCAGCGATTTGAGGCTGAAACGCGTATCCCGCCGGAGCAGCCAGTGAACGCTGAAGGTCACCACGACGCAGATGAAGAAGGCTAAAAAGATGTCCGGCTTGGTGAGCACCACGATCCCGGCGGCGAGGCCGATCAGGAAGGCCTGGCGCAACCGCTGTTGCGTGAACCAGTCGGAGAGCCAGCCGATGGCAAATAACGAGACCAGCACGCCGTAGAGGGCTTCATGAGCGTACGGCGCAATGTAGTTGTAATTGCCGATCAGCACGAATTGGCCGAAGGTGAAGACCATCACGATGCCGAGGCAAATCATGGTGGCCGTGAGGACATCGGACGCCGCCAGGAAGCGCCGGTAGATGAAGACCAGCAGCGCCGCCGAGAAGAGCAGGTTGGTGGCGATCAGGGTCGAAAAGGAGACGCCAAAGATTTTAAACAACAAGGCGTTGAAATACTGGGGCAGGGGACCGCCGCCGATGTAGAACAAATCCCGGTATAAGACCGAGCCGTGCAGGATTCGCCAGGGGATGTAAAGCTGCGTGCCGAAGTCTATCACGGCGTCGGGCCACTTGCGCCAGGTAAGGGCCGCCATGATCACGAAGGCGAGGCCCACCAGCGCCAAACCGGCCAGGCTGGCGCCTGTCCAGGGGGGGCTTTTCGGCGCGCCGCCGGGGGAAGCGCCGGCACCTTCGTGGGGGCGGCCGATGCCGGCGGAACTGAAGCGGGGACAAGCTGTCCCCGCCCCGTCGGCGGCAGCGGCCTCGTGTTCGGGGCCGGTTCCGGGGGGCGGACTATTTGTCATCGGGATTGAGGAACTTGAAGGCGGCGGCAGCGGCCGCGCCGGCGGCGAATTCGGCGACCAGATAGATCCAGAGATTGGTGGCGCCGACCTTGTGGATGAATGCCAGGCCCAGGGCCACCGCCGGGTTGAACGCCACCGAAGTAACGGAAGCGAACGCGAAGGTCATGGCCGTCAGGGTGGCGCCGATGGCCAGGCCGTAGAACTGGTTGCCGGCGGTGCCTTTTGCCGTGATGACGTTGAGCGCCACATAACACCAGGCGAAGGTGCCGAAGAATTCCGCCAGGAGGCCGGGAATGACCCGGAGATCGTCCGGCCGGAGGATGGGGTCGCCCTTGAAGCACAGGACGGCGATGGCAGCCACGACGGTGGCGGTGCATTGCGTGAAAATATACGGCCCGACTTCGGCCGTGGAGAGCCGGCCGCGCATCCAGAGCGCCAGGGTCACCGCGGGATTGTAGTGGGCGCCGGAAACGTGCGCGCCGGCATAGACCATGATCATGAGCACGGCACCGATGGCCAGGCCCGCAAATTGCCCGGCCCCGGGGTCCACCACCGTCATGCCCATGGTCAGGAGCAAAAAGAAGGTGCCAATGAATTCAACCACAAGTTTTCTCATAAGGTCTTGGCTCGAATAGGGAACGAAAATTTAACCGGCACGGCAAGGGTTTGCGAGCGCAAACCGCGGCAGGGCGCACGGCGAGGATGGAAGATGGAGGATGGCGCGGCAGGAAAAAATAGTAAGGTTGACGATGCGGGGTTTTGGGGGCGTGTGGCAGGAGATGCCAAGCAAAAGTGGCTGGCGGGGCCATGTGGAGTGCGCGGACACGTCCGCGCTTTGGAACTGGGCGACATGTCGCCCAGTTCCAAACAGGAGCGGCGGCGGCACGCAGGACGGGACGGCGGCCGTGGCCCCGGCCAGAAAGTATTTTTGGTTTGATTAGGTTGGAGCCATTTAAACGATGTGTTTGAATTTCAACGGCTTGGGAAAAATGGCGGTCTGACAACGATAACGTAAAAGTAAGCCGATTTCGGCAGTGATCTGGGGCGTTCAAGAGGGCGTGGAAAGGACATGATGCAGGGGAATTTGAAGCGCACCACAGAGGCACAGAGCCACAGAGAAGCAGGTGGAAAGGGCATGATGCAGGGGACTTTGTAGCGCCGACGGCAGATCCAATCGCACTGCTTGACAATTTTTCAAAGATGGAGGCGAACGCCAGTTCGCCTCTACGCGGAGGGGCAGCCGATCCGGTCGGCGGTCGGTTGCCAAAGTCTATTGAGTCGTGCTGGCTCATCGTGGCGGGGGCGGTTTCCCAGCCAGGGCGATTTTAGCAGCGTTGGCGGGTTCGCAAAGTTAGCCGCTAACGGGAAAGGCGTAAGGTGTTTAGGGATAGGAAAATTTAGCTTCGAGATTGGTTCTTCGCTGTTTTCAGTGGAATACACTTTACGAATCCAATGCCTCAGGAATCTGTGAGATTTAAACCGCCTTATTTGGAGGTGGAAAGCAGGGGGCGCATGACGTTTTTCAGGAAAGTTCTGGAAAGCGCTTTTTTTATGGC
>CAZHIM010000056.1:0-33306 GCA_964532525.1 uncultured Bifidobacteriaceae bacterium | reverse complement strand
GGACAATTAAGAAGATATAGGGGGAGAGGGCCGGGGTGAGGGCGAGCGTTAAACCATTTAGCACAACATGGTTCCATTACTTCACAGCTTTAAATTCGGAACGGGGGTTCATGGAAAGGGTAAGCGTTAAACTATTTAGCCCAAGGTGTTTCCAATCATTCCAAGCCTTAAATTCGGAACGGAGGTTCATGGGAAGGGTAAGCGTTAAACTATTTAGATATAGTGCCTTCTATGCCCGAAAACCTGCTCGCCCGGAGGTTCCTTTGGATCCACGCCGGCGGGGTGAAAATGCCCACGTGCCGTTGGCAATGGCCCGGCCTTGAATCATGAAAATTACGAAACGAACCCAAAGCAATTCCTGCGGATCTTATTCACATGCAATGGCTTCGCGCAATTTTGGTGTTTTTTTTACCCGCGAAACGAACCCAAAACTCCCGGCTCCCCTGGCCCGGACGCCCGTATTTCCTCCACCGCCCCTGCAATGGACCGCGGCTGTGTCCCGCGCGGTGCGGGATCAGCCGCAGCGCCACGCCGCTTTCGTGCGGGCACCGACCCTCAAAAATCGGCAGTTGACTCCGCGCGGCCTGCGCCAAGTCGCCGCACGTTATCCTTGGGAACCTCTATTCCACCGAAAACAGCGAACCTTCTATCACTTCGCCACGGTCAACCTTGGTCAAACAAGGTCAACCCTGAGTATCTCCCAAAAAATCCCAACGCCCGGCCGCTTCCCGGCCGTTCGTCGGCCTGTCCCCGCGGCGGTTTTCCCGCGTGACAGAAAACGCCTCGTAAGGCATTGTCGTACGATGACAACAACCGAGGCTGCCCGCATGCTGGATCAGTTCCGCGCCGGTAAGATGCCGCGCGACAAAATCTTGGCGGCGTTTCAAGCCGCGCCCGTCGCCGATCTCGGCTTTGCCCAGGTGGACATCCACCGGGCGCTGCGCAAGGGCTTTCCCGAAGTCATCTTCGGCGCCGGCAAGACGCCCGACCAGGTCGTTAAAATCGCCGCCAAACTCTACGCGCTCGGCCAGCCCGTGCTCGTCACCCGTGTCAACGGCGACCACGCCCGCCTCCTGGCCCGGAAATTCAAAATCGCCGTCCACCACCCGGTGGCCCGCTGCGTCACGATCGAGAAAAAGCCGCTGCCCAAGCGCCCCGGTTTCATCGCCGTGGTTTGCGCCGGCACCAGCGATTTGCCGGTGGCCGAGGAAGCCGCCGTCACCGCCGAAATCATGGGCAACCGCGTCGAGCGCGTCCACGACGTCGGCGTCGCCGGTCTGCACCGCATGCTGGCGCGGATGGATCTGCTCCAGGGCGCCAATGTCATCGTCGCCGTCGCCGGCATGGAAGGAGCCCTTCCCAGCGTGCTCTCCGGGCTCGTCTCCAAGCCGGTCATCGCCGTGCCCACCAGTATCGGCTACGGCGCGAGCTTCGGCGGCATCGCTGCGCTCCTGGCCATGCTGAACAGTTGCGCCAGCGGCGTCACCGTCGTGAACATAGACAACGGCTTCGGCGCCGGCTACGCCGCCAGCCAGATCAACGCCATCTGTGGCCCCGCCCATGACGGCGCCTCGGATTAGCTCCGCACCGTGCGCCCGCGCCATCCTGCCCATGAACCTCCATTCCAAATTTAAAGCTTTGAAGGACTCGAAAGACCTTGGGCTAAATAGTTTAACGCTCACCCTTTCCATGAACCCCCGTTTCGAATTTAAAGCTTTGAAGGGTTGGAAACACCTTGGGCTAACCAGTTTAACGCTTACCCTCACCCCGGCCCTCTCCCCCGGGGAGAGGGGGAATTCGTTTCCGCGAATTGGCGATATGGTCGCTCTGGATCTAACCCGGTTCAAGGGTCCAATGCGCGAAATGGTTCGGGAAAATCTCTCATGAAAACCCTCTACCTTGACCTCATCAGCGGCATCGCCGGCGATATGTTCATCGCCGCGCTCCTCGACCTCGGCGTGGATGCCGTCCGCTTCGAGCGCGAGTTGAAAAAACTCAAGCTGGAAGGCTACCACCTCCACATCTCGCGCCAGCAAAAGGCCTCCATCGCCGGCGTGAAATTCGACGTTCACCTCGCCGACGCCCATGAGCACGGACACGATCATCATCACGACCATGAGCATGGCGGTCACTTCCACGAAAGCGCCTGCGGACTCCGATTCCATGAGCCCGGTCACGACCACGCGGACCATGCCCATGCCCACGCGGATGAGGATTCCCGGAATTTTGCCGACATCAAGCGATTGATCAACCGCAGCAAACTCTCCGCCTGGGTGAAGCTAAAATCCATCGCCGTCTTCCAGCGCATTGCCGATGCCGAAGGCAAAATCCACGGCCGGCCCGCCGATGAAGTCCACTTCCATGAAGTCGGCGCCGTGGATTCCATTGTGGACATTGTCGGCGCGGCCATCGCGCTGGAGCTGCTCGGCAAGCCGCGCGTGTTCGCTTCGCCGGTCGTCGAAGGGACCGGCTGGATTCAGTGCGCGCACGGGAGTTTTCCCGTGCCCGCGCCCGCCACGCTTGCCGTGCTGGGCGCACGGGGCATCGGCGTGACGCAGTGCGAGGAGCCGCACGAGCTCGTGACTCCCACCGGCGCGGCGTTGCTCGCGGAATTCGTCGAGCACTTCGGCCCCATGAACGGGCTGGTCGCCGAAAAAATCGGTTTCGGCCTTGGCACCCGCGACAATCAAACGCGCCCGAACGTTCTCCGCGCCGTGTTGGTCGCCGGCACCCGGCGCGATGCGCCACCCGCCGCCTCCCCCGCCTCCGCTCTCGATTGGGAAACCGACCGCGTGGCCGTGCTGGAGACCAACTTGGACGATTGCAGCAGCGAGGTGCTTGGCGCGTTCGTCGAAACCGCCCTGGCCGCCGGTGTGCTGGACGTCTTCCACACGCCCATCCAGATGAAGAAAAACCGGCCCGGCGTCCTGCTCACGGTGCTCTGCGCCGAGGCGGAGGCAGACCGGTTTGCCGAGTTGCTGTTGCGCGAGACGACGGCCTTTGGCGTGCGCAAAACCATCGTCGAACGGCGCAAATTGCGCCGCGAATTCACCGAAGTCAGCACGAAATTCGGCAAAGTCACCGTGAAAGTTGGGCGCCTCGGTGGTAAAGTGGTGCAGGCCGCCCCGGAATTCGAGTCGGCCCGCAAGCTGGCCGCGCGGGCGGGCGTGCCGGTGCGGCAGGTTTATGCGGCCGTGGCTGCGGCGGCGGAGCATCGGAAATTGAAATGACACATGAGTGAAGTATCGAGCAAATTGGAGCAACTGCGGGCCCTGCTGAGATCGTACGGTTCGTGCCTGGTGGCCTATTCCGGCGGCGTGGATTCCGTGTTCCTCGCGCTGGTGGCGCATCAGGCCCTCGGCGACCGTGCCCTCGCGGCCATCGCCGATTCACCCAGCCTGCCGCGCCGCGAATTCCAGGAGGCGCTCGATCTCGGCGTCAAATTCGGCTTCCCCGTGCGTGTCCTGCAAACCCGCGAGTTCGCCGACGAGCATTACACCGCCAATCCCGCCAACCGCTGCTATTTCTGCAAGCACGAATTGTTCACGGAGCTCACCCCGCTGGCGCGCACGGAGCATTTTGCGGTGATCGCCTATGGCGAAAATGCCAGCGACATTGGCGATTTTCGTCCCGGCGCGCAGGCGGCGGCGGAATTCCAGGTGCGCGCCCCGCTCAAGGAAGTTGGTCTCACCAAGGCCGAAATCCGCGAGCTCTCCGCCCGGCTCGGCCTGCCCACCGCGGACAAGCCGCAGATGGCCTGCCTGAGCTCCCGCGTGCCCTACGGCGAGTCCGTGACCCCCGCCAAACTCCACATGATCGAGCAGGCCGAATACGTTCTGCGCGACCTCGGATTTCACGACGTGCGGGTGCGGCACCATGAAATGCGGGGACTGGATTTCACGCTGGGCAAAAGTACCGGCGCGTCCACGCCGCCGACAGTCATGCACCTGGCCCGCATCGAACTGGCCCCGCCGGAGATTCCCCTCCTGCTGGCCAATGGCAAGCTGGCCGTCGTGGCTGAGGAATTGAAGAAGCTTGGCTACGCGCACGTCACCCTGGATCTGCTGGGTTACCGCCGCGGGAGCACCAACGAGGCCTTGTCGGCAAAAGAAAAGCGGCCGGACACTACTCCGGCCGCTTAACAACAACACTCTTTAAATTCTTGATCCCGCCCCGTTCACCTGAGGACAGCTTACACCATTCCCCATTCCCTGCATGTCACCAGTTGTGGTTACAGCGGGGGACAGCCATTTTCGCCCAGTTTTACGGCCTTTTCGCCCCGCGTTGCCCTATGGCGTGAATGGCCGGCCGTCAGAGATTGACGACCGCAGGGTTGCCGTAGAGCGTGAACGAACCGGTGCGCTCGATCTTCACGTCCATAAGCTGCCCGCGATGGCGTTCGCCGCCTTCAAAGAGCACAATTTTGTTGCAGCGCGTGCGGCCGGTGAACCGGGCGGCATTCTTGCGGCTGGGGCCTTCGACCAGGATCTGCACCTGCCGGCCGATGAAGGCGCCGTATTTGCGTGCGGCGATCTGGTTGACAAGTTCCAGCAGCCGGTGATTGCGTTCCTCGCGGACGGGTTGCGGGACTTGGTCGGGCATCTCGGCGGCGGGCGTGTCCCGGCGCGGCGAGTATTTGAAGATGTAGGCGTTGTCGAACTCCACTTCCTGGCAGAGGGACAGGGTCAGGGCGAAATCTTCCTCGGTCTCACCGGGGAAACCCACGATGATGTCGGTGGTGATGCCGATGCCCGGGCGCGCGCGGCGCAATTTCGCAACGAGGCCCGCGAATTTTTCGCGCGTGTAGCCGCGGTGCATGAGCTTGAGGATGCGGTCGCTGCCACTCTGCAGGGGCAGATGCGCGTTTTCGCACAGTTTCGGCAGGCGCGCGTAGGCGTCCACCAGGTCGTCGCCGTAGCCTTTGGGGTGGGGCGAGGCGAAGCGAATCCGCTGCAGGCCTTCGATTTCGTGGACGGCATCAAGCAGTTGCACGAAAGCGCCCGTGTCGGGCGCGGCCGGGGAGATGTCGCGCTTTTCCCGGCGGCCATAGCTCGTGACGATTTGACCGAGCAGGGTGATCTCCTTGACGCCCCGGGCCACCAACTCGCGGCACTCGGCCACGATGTCCGGGACGGTGCGGCTCCGTTCCGCTCCGCGCGTGGCGGGCACGATGCAGAACGTACAGTGCTGGTTGCAGCCCTGCATGATGCTGACAAAGGCGGAGACGGAGGTTTTGGCGTTGCCGTTGAGAAGATGTTCGCGAATGGCCGCCTCGCTGCGGGCCTCGGGTTCCACGTCCACGATTTTCTCCCGCTTGCCGGCGAGCAGTGCGTCCAGGTATTCGGCGGCGCGATGGAATTTTTGGGTGCCCAGGACCAGGTCCACGTCCGGCAATTTGTCAATCAGGTCGCGCCCGCGGCTTTGGGCCATGCAGCCCATGAAGCCGAGAATC
This sequence comes from uncultured Bifidobacteriaceae bacterium, assembly GCA_964532525.1. GTDB lineage: Bacteria > Verrucomicrobiota > Verrucomicrobiia > Limisphaerales > UBA11358 > UBA11358. The sequence continues at coordinate 27,854 of CAZHIM010000056.1, read as the reverse complement.
TGGTTGCGCTTCTCGCTGCGGGCCGTGCCGGCGACGTTCCGCATCTTGTTGATGGCCTTCTGTTCGGCAAAATCGCGCACGCTGCACGTGTTCAGGAGCACGACATCGGCCGCGTCCTCGGACTGGGCCAGGGTATATCCCTTGGCCACGAGTTGGGCGGCGACGGCTTCGCTGTCGCGCTCGTTCATCTGGCAGCCGTAGGTCTTGATAAAAACGCTGGGCATCGTGGTGTCTCAGGCATCCATGACGATCATGCAATGAGTCAACAGCTTGGCACCGTATCAGGAAAGCCGGTAAAAGCAATGCGTTTTGCAACGGAGTGTTCGGTTCAGCGCGAATTGCGGAATGTAGAGTCGGGCCGGGGAAAATTATTTTTGCGCGCAAGGGGTTGCAGTGGAAGCGCCTTGTGACGAAGGGGTGAAGTTTTTGAAAATTTCTCTCGCATATTTAGGGAAGCTGCGCTTTATTTAAGCCAAGGCATGATGATGACACAAGAGCATATGCCGCGGCCCTTAAACCTTCCAACCAGAGGAGTTCCAATGGAATTGCACCATCCGTTCGTAATGGAATTCCCCGCACATCGCGAAACCATCCGCACGCTGAAGCTGGCGGACGAAAAGTTTCGTGAAATGTTCGAGGAATATCACACCCTGGATGACGAAATCTGCCGGATCGAGGAGGATCTGGAGTTTGCGTCGGATCAGGATATTGACCAGTTGAAACATAAGCGCGCGAAGCTGAAGGACGCGCTTTACAAGGCTGTTCAGCGACACGAGTCTTTGGTATTGGTGCATTAAGCACCGTCAGCGACATAACGGCGGAGAGCCGCCGGGCAGAGCTTCAAGGGTTTTGGCTTCAAGCCCAGATTTAATATTTTTTTCTTTCCCCATCCCAATCAGGGCAATAAATCCGCGCCGGCGACCGGGACGCGGGAGGGATCACTGGTAGAATCGCTTCGTGGTGGCGGGAGCCGCGTGCCCTGACGTTCTCCGGCCATATAAATCAGACTCCTTGGAGATTAAAATGATCTGGACTCAAGATTAAAACGGGCCGGTTCCCGCGTGACTGACTTAAATCTCCGAAGTGGTCGCCAGGGCTTCTTTCAACGGGGCGAGGTATTTCTCGTAATGCCGCCAGTTATCCAGGGACCGCTGATAGATCGGCTGGCGGACCTGCCACTGGCTGGCGGTTTCCACGGCGTAGGCGTTGGTGTGTGGCGCCAGGCAGCGTTCGTCCCACGGCAGGCCGAGGAAGTTGAGCAGGCGGCGGGTGGTTGGCGCCGTGTTCAGAATCAGATCTTCGTAGCTGACATCCAACAGGTGGAGCGTTGGTATCTTGTGCCAGTGCTCCATGAACCGGGCATATTCGCGGTAGAAATGGCCAATGTTGCGCAGGTCAAATGAGTAGTCCAAGTGCAGCGGGAACCGCTGGAAATAGTTGGACAAGCCGGTAGCCATAGGGTGGCGGGTGCAATGGATGATCCGCGCCCGCGGGAAGAGCATGGCGATGAGGCCCAAGTGGCGAAAGTTGAGCGGGTTTTTGTCCACCACGTGAGGGATCCCGGCGTCAACATCGCGCCGCAGCCGCGTTTCATAGCTGCCAATCACTTGTTCTGCGGCCGTGGCGGTGAGCTGCCGGGCGGCGGCGGGATACGGGACGCCGCCAGTCCAGGCGGAAAGGCTGGCGGTGAGATCGCCCAAGGTGGGCAATTCGCCGGCGCTGGCCACCGCGGGATGATTGGACAGGATGCTGGCCAGGAGCGTGGTGCCGGAGCGTGGCATCCCCACGACGAATAAGGGCGAGCGCGTTTGCGAAGCGAAGGCGGACGGTTGGGCCAGGAATTCGGGGCTGAAGACCTCGATGATCGCGTTGGTCATTTGCTCAACCAGACCGGCATCGTAAGCCACTTGGGCGTTGCGCAGTTGATTGGCCTGCTGAAATTGCGTGAAGGCTTCATCATAGCGGCCACAATCGTCGTAGATTTTGCCCAGGCTGAAATGCAATTGCTCCCGGTTCTCCGCGGTCAGGCCGGGGCGGGCCAGGAGGGCGCTAATCTTGATGACCTCGGGATCGTCGGGATCCTGGTGGTTGCGAATATTGGCCAGGTTGAACCACGGGTCGGGGAAGTCGGATTTCAGCGTGGACGCCTGGCGGAACATGGCTTCCGCTTCAGCCATGCGGCCTTTGCTGGCCAGGACGATGCCGCGGTTATTGATGGCCTCGGCGTGGGCGGGGTTGAGCGCGATGGCCCGGTCGTAGCTGGCGAGGGCCTCGTCGTATCGTTTGAGTTCCTGGAGGACAACGCCGCGATTGTTAAAGGCTTCAACGTGGTCCGGTTTCAGCGCGATGGCTTGGTCGTAACTGGCGATGGCCTCATCGCGGCGGGCCATCTTCTTCAAGACCGTGCCGCGGTTGAAATGGGCGTTGGCATAGCCGGGCTTGAGGGCGATGGCGCGATCATAGCCGGCGAGGGCTTCGGGGAAGCGGTTCATCTGCTGCCAGACGACCGCCCGGTTGTTGTGGCCTTCGGCAAAACCCGGAACCAGTTTCAGGATGAGTGTATAAATATCCACGACCGCCTGAAGATTGCCGCGGCGGTGCTCTTCGACGGCGAGTTTGCAAGCGGCGGCGATGGTCAAAAGCCTGCCCTGCCAGCGGATCGCCGGTTTGGCTGCGTTCCGCGCGGGGGCGATGCTTCGCGGGGGCTTCATGTTTGCACCTCAGGGCTTCCGGGCGCCTTTGTGGACAACGATGACAGCATGGTTCGGAAGTTTATACCCGGCTCCCTGATGGGGCAACCGGATCTCCCCAACGCTCTCCCAAACATGGTTTCTTGGGCGCGCCGGATGTCACTGATGCCCGCCACCGCCGCCGCCATGGAATTCGCCGCCGTGGCCAGGAGACCCGGAACAACTACATGTGGGCGATGATGTTTGAACCAAATTCGCTGCATTTGATTTCGGTGGCGCCTTCCATCTGGCGGGCGAAATCGTAGGTGACCTTTTTCGAGCCGATGGCGCCATTGAGGCCCTTCAAAATGAGGTCGGCGGCCTCGGCCCAGCCCAGGTAGCGCAGCATCATCTCGCCGGACAGGACGACGGAACCGGGGTTGACAACATCCTTGTTGGCGTACTTGGGGGCGGTGCCGTGCGTGGCCTCGAAGATGGCATGGCCGGAGATGTAATTGATGTTGCCGCCGGGGGCGATGCCGATGCCGCCCACCTGGGCCGCCAAGGCGTCGCTCAGATAATCGCCGTTGAGATTGAGCGTGGCGATGACATCGAAATCGGCGGGGCGGGTGAGCACCTGCTGGAGGGTGATGTCGGCGATGGCGTCCTTGATCACGAGGCCGGCGCCGGGTTTGCCCTCGGGGATTTTGCACCAGGGACCGCCGTCTATTTCCACGGCGCCGAAGTATTTCTTGGCCGTGGCGTAGCCCCAGTCACGGAAGCCGCCTTCGGTGAACTTCATGATGTTGCCCTTGTGGACGAGCGTGACGGACTTGCGGTGGTTCTTGATGGCGTAGGAGATGGCGCTATGGATCAGGCGCACGCTGCCGGAATAGCTGACGGCCTTGATGCCGATGCCCACCTTGACGTCCGTGGGGAAGCCGGCCAGGCCGACCGCCTTCCAGAACTCCTCGGCGGCGGGTCGGGTGCCGAAACGGATCTTTTTGAAGTCCTTCGGGAATTCCTTGGCGATGAAGTCCAGGAACTTTTGCGCCTCGGGCGTGCCGGCGGCGTATTCGATGCCGGCATAGATGTCCTCGGTGTTTTCGCGGAAGATGACCATGTTCACCTTTTCCGGGTGCTTCACGGGGGAGGGGACGCCGGAGAACCATTGGACGGGGCGCAGGCAGACGTAGAGGTCGAGCATTTGGCGCAGGGCCACGTTCAAGGAGCGGATGCCGCCGCCCACGGGGGTGGTGAGCGGTCCCTTGATGCCCACCAAGTATTCCCGGAACGCCGCGACGGTGTCATCGGGCAGCCAGTTGTTGAATTTCTTGAACGATTCCTCGCCGGCGAAGACCTCGAACCAGGCGATTTTGCGTTTGCCCGCGTAAGCTTTGGCCACGGCGGCATCCAGCACGCGCACGCTGGCGGCCCAGATGTCGGGGCCGGTGCCGTCGCCGCGGATGAACGGGAGGATGGGGTGATCCGGCACGTTGAGTTTGCCGTTCTGGATGGAGATTTTTCCGCCGGCGGGCGGGGTAACGTCTTTATAGGCCATGGTGTCAGTACGATTTAGCTTAGTCCTTCGCCAAAATGAAACGGGGAAAAGGGCATAAAATCAAGGAAAGAAAGGTTTCTTTTGTGAATTATGGGAACTGTGCCCCATTCACCGCCGAGATGCGGAGACGCAGAAGCAAAAAGCCCATAAAAGTTTTGACGCGAATTAGCGAATTAGCGAATTAGCGAATTAGCGAATTAGCGAATTAGCGAATTTTTCAAGTTGCGGGCGGTCGGCAAGCCTCGGGCGGGGCGGGTGATTCCGACGCGCCCCGCAATTCTGTTTGTGTCTTGGACGGCGCCGGCAAAGCGCAGCGGCGACGGCGCTTTCGCACGCACGCGCGGGCCGCGAGCGTTTGAGGACCGTCGCCCGCACGAAAGCAGCGTGGCGCTTCCCGCCGCACTCCATGACGCTCCGCGCCCGGATCGCGGCTGTGTCGCAGACCAGCCGCAGCAGCTTCGCAGGCATGACCGCGTCGGAGATACTCAACATGGCTTGAGGGCTCGACGCGCTGCGGCTGATCCGGCGCCGCGCCGGACACAGCCGCGCTCCATGACGCCCGCGCAATTCCACCGCGCCGTCGTTGTTCGGTGGCAGGCCGGGAGGGGGGGCGGGCGCCAAAAGTTTTTTGGGGTTGACGAGGGTTGACGAGGGTTGACGAGGGTGGGTTTTGCTGGGGTTTTCGCAGATTTTGGCGAACGAATTTGCCGGGTTTTCAGGAGGTTCTACGGGGGCGAATACGCCAGCCTTTCGGGGGATGGGAAACCACGAGGGAACGCTGGCGGGGAGGGCCGCCATGCCGATTTCGACGATGGAATGATGGATTCTCATCGCAACGGGACGCAATCCCGCCAGGAAGAAGTTTAACAGGTTTCGAGCGTCGTCAAGGGCCGCCCGGGACGAAAAAAGCACGTTTTGTACGATTTTTCGTTAGCCGCTAACAGCGGCAAGGCTGAAGGCTGAAAAGGGAAATGGCACGCGATGGTTTTTATGATTTTTTTAACCTTTAGCTTTTAGCCTTTAGCCTTTTTTTCGTCTCCGGTGGCGGGGCGTGGCCAACCGCAACGCTTTTGTCTTTGAGCATTCTGGCCTCCATGCGGTCCAATTCTCCATGCTGTCAATGCTGTAGCCGGGCCCGCGACCATGCGACAATTCGTGTTATTATTCTGCCTCGCGGCAATTTTCCATGCGAGTCGCGCGACCGGGATATTACCGGTGGCCCAACCGTCCATCACGTCGCTCGCCATCGTAGGCAGCAATCTGGTATTCGACGCGACTTTTCCGCCCGGTGTCGCGCGGGCAGTTTTGGAGCTTCGGCCAACCCTCACGGCTGGCTGGCAAGCGGCCGCCACGCTGGACGTTCCCACCAATGGCGGAAGCATGGAATTCATGATTCCCCAGCCCGCGCTGGAGACGGCATTCTTTCGCCTGAACCTCACCATGCGTGCCGCCGCCCAAGCGGAGCAGTCCGGCGAGGTCCAATATGTGGCCGCGCCTTCCCTGGTTAAAATCACCGCCAATGGGGAGAGCCCACCGGAAGCGGTGTTTCATTTCAAGGGTCAAATTGACGGCTCGGACCGCATGGTCATAACGCATCAGGGCGCGTATTGGGAACATGTCAACTGGGGTTGGCCCGCTGGCGCAGTGACGATCAACGGTTCGCAATGGCGGCCCGCAGAGAGGAATTTCATGACCACCACCGGCGCGGTCGCATTCCTGCCTGAAACGTATTCGCTGGCGGCGGCAACTCTGGAGATTATCCAAGGGCGCGATCTGATCGCTTTGGAGCGAACGAACAATGCCCTGGTCGTCTATCTTGACGACACGCCGGTTGGCCCCGCGCCCTACGAATTCAAGATCCATTTTCACAAGCCGGTGGCGAGGCCGGCCGGTTTTCGGGCCTCGCCCGCCGCCACGCTTAAAATCACCGCGCAAATTGACGGCAGCGACCGGCTCAAGATCACCGCCCGCGAAGCCACTTGGACCCACCTGGCTTACGGCATGCCGCAAGCGGTCAAGTTGAATGAGATTCCCTGGGATTTAAACCGGACGAATGTGTTGCTGAACGCCGGCACCAATGTGTTCCTGCCGCCCGGACTTGATTTTTCAACCGCGAGAATCGTTCATCGCGAGGGGCGCGATGTGGCCACCATGTGGGCCGACCATGACGCGGTGTGGGTTTCCTTCGCTGACAATCCCAGTGGCGGCGACGCGTACGAATTGGATATTTCATTTGGGGACTGAAGCTGGCAACTCGGGTAGAACATGTCCGGCGGGCGCTTCTGGCACCGCCTTCGGGGTGCGGGGGAATTGGGGGCCGTCTTCCGGGGGTGGCGCTCCCGGTGGTCGCTTACCCCCGGCTATTCTCGGGAAACGCCTCCGGCGTTCATTGGCGTTGGCTCAGTTCAGGAATCGCGTTTGGCAGGGTCAGCCGTGCTCTCACGAGGCACGGCCACAAGAAGCTTCATTTGCAAATTCGTGTCGGAACTCTTGGTCAGCCGTGAACTCACGTTCACAGCCACGCTTGCCAGAGAGGGGGGGCGCCTTTATTTTTGGCGGCATGAAATATCGTCGTTTTGGGCGGACCAATCTGCAATTGCCGGTGATTTCGTGCGGGGGCATGCGTTATCAGCATAAATGGCAGGATGTGCCGCCGCAGGACATTCCCCGGGCAAACCAGGAAAACCTGGCGGCATGCATCCACCGGGCGCTGGAATTGGGCATCAATCACATCGAAACGGCGCGCGGCTACGGGACGTCGGAGATGCAGTTGGGCGAGGTGCTGCCGAAGTTGCCGCGGGAGAAGATGATCGTGCAGACGAAAGTGGCGCCGAAGGCCACGACCAAGGAGTTTCTCGAGACGTTCGAGACGTCCATGAAGTACCTGAAACTGGATTACGTGGATTTGTTCTCGCTGCACGGCATCAACAATCGAGAGCTGATGGACTGGTCGCTGCGCAAGGGCGGATGCTTGGAGGCCGCGCGGCAGTTACAGCGGGAGGGACGCTGCCGGTTTGTGGGATTTTCGACGCACGGCAACGCGGATGTGGTTTTTGACACGGTGAACACCGGCGAGTTCGACTATGTGAATCTGCACTGGTATTTCGTGAACGATTTGAACTGGGCGGCGGTGGAGGCGGCGCATCGGCTGGACATGGGGGTGTTCATCATCAGCCCGAATGACAAGGGCGGCAAATTGTACGAGCCGGGCGAGAAGATCAAAGCGCTATCGGCGCCGCTCACTCCGATGCAGTTCAATGACCTCTATTGCCTGAATCGGAAGGAGGTCCACACCTTGAGCTGCGGACCATCGAAGCCGTCGGATTTCGATGAGCATGTGGCGGCGCTTGAGTATTACGACCGGATTCCGGAGACCATTGCGCCGATTGAAAGGCGCTGGCGGGCGGAGATGGAAAAGGTGCTGGGGGCAGACTGGTGCGCCCGCTGGCCGGAAGGGCTGCCGAACCATGACCAAGTGCCCGGCGAGATCAATGTGTCGGAAATCCTGCGGTTGTGGACGTATGGCAAGCCGCTGGGGCTGACGGAGTGGGGCAAGATGCGCTACAACCTGCTGGGGCAGGCGGAGCATTGGTTTCCGGGCCAGAACGCCGCCAAGGTGCGGGATTTTGATTTACGTGCGGCGTTGAAAGACAGTCCGTTTGCGGACCGCATCCCCGCCATTTTGGAGGAGTCGCATCGGATGTTCTTTGACAAGCCGGTGGAGCGGTTGAGTAAGAGTTAGGCCGGCAAAATCAAGTGTGTGAAACGGATTATCATTAGTGGCATTATCGGGTGTTTGCTTACGCAATTCTCACCGTTTGCCTCCGAATCCCGACACACGGTCCAACACCTCTTGATATATTTGTGGCGCTACCATTCCAGATTCTTACGATGTGGATAACGAAGGACGAACCTCTGGGAGAGTTTGTTTATTTCGGCTTATAGATCGTTGTTTTTAGCGGTATTTGTTATTTGTTGTTCGCAGTGTTTGGGTGTTTTCGACGTGATAGAAATTTAAAATGACTCCGGCGCCCCTCCGGGGCGCGGGAGAATTGGGGGTGGTTTTCCGGGGGTAGCGCTCCCGGTGGTCGCTTACCCCCGGCTAATATCCGGAACGCCTCCGGCGTTCAGGCCAACCATCCCTGCGAAATTGGAGGGACGAGTTTTCCCACTGGAAATAGCCGAAGACAACGCGTTGTTCTTCAAACACATAGACAGGATATTCCATAGGCAATCGGGTAGCGCAGACTTCCAAGTCTGAGGTATCGCGGGTTTCCAAACCCGCAGACGCCACGCCATTGCGACACCCTGCCGATTTGGAAATCGGCGATACAGCAGGTTTGGAAACCTGCGCTACGCCGATTTTGCCCTCGTCCACCAACGCAACTATAAAATATCCGGGCTAGGTGGGGCGCCATTGGAGGGTCTTCACTTGGGCGTGCTCGGGATGATGGGGGTCCAGGCAGCGCAACTCGATTTCCATGCCGTCGGTGGCGAGGGTGGCGCGGACCCAGCCGCTGGGCCGGCCGGCGATAAAGGGATAGGCGGTCTGCGGCAGGTTGATGAGATGGACGCCGGAGGGATGCTGGGTGACGCTCCAATCGTGCGTGTGGCCGAAGATGAAGGCCTTCACGTGCCGGTGGTGCATGAGCAATTGTTCGAGCACCAACGAATCCCGCAAGCCGAGGAGGCCAGTCACATCGAGGGGATGATGGCATACGACCAAGGCGGGTTTTTCATTGCGCTTGGCCAGTTCGAGATCCAGCCAGTCGAGCTGGGCCGAGCCGACTTCGCCGGGCGTTTGGGCGGTGACATCGAGGGAGTCGAGCAGGAACCAGTTGGCGCGTTCGGTGGCGAAGATGGAAGCCTGCTTGTTGGGCACGGAGTCCGGCCGCGCCGCATCATGGGGGAAGGCCTTCCAGAAGTTTTCCCGGTCGTCATGATTGCCCAGCGAGAGGTGCACGGGGGCGAGGGCGCGGACGGAGGTGAGCAGATTTCCAAAAGTGGCGTAGTCCTCCGGCCGGCCGTTGGTGAGCGAGAGATCGCCATTAAAGATGACGGCGGCCGGCCTTACCGGACGGCTGGCCAGTTCGCGGATGCAGCCGGCGAGATTGTCGGCCATGTTCACGCCGCCATGAACCGAGCTGGTGTCGGCGGCGATGTGGGTGTCGGAAAAGAACGCGACCGTGTGCTTGTCGCGGTCCTTGCCGAAGAGACCAAAAAGTTCGGCATGGCTTTGCGGGGCGACGGCGGCGGCAGTGGCTATGAGCGCGGCGCGTTTCAAAAACGCGCGCCGGGAGAGTTGGGGCAGGGTGAGGGGCATGGGTAAATCAGCTTGGAAAGTTGGTGGGGCTATTTTGCGAGCTCGGCGCGCAGCTTGGCGGCGACGTCCGCCAGGGCATCCGGAACCACGCCGGTATCGGCAATGACGGGCATGAAATTGGTGTCACCGTTCCAGCGCGGAACGATGTGGATGTGCAGGTGCTCATGAATGCCCGCGCCGGCCACCTTGCCCAGATTGATGCCCACGTTGAAACCGTCCGGTTTCATGACGGCCTTGAGCGCATTGATGCAGCGGCGGACGAGTTTCCAAAGATCGGAGGTCTCGGCGTCGGTGAGCCCGTCCAAGTCGGGGGATTCCTTGTAAGGCACCACCAGCAGGTGTCCACCGTTATAAGGGTAACGATTGAGCAGGGCAAAACAGGTGCGATCCCGGGCGACGACGAAGTTGGCCTCGTCATCCGACGACTGGGCGATGCGCGTGAACAACCCGACCTTCAATTCCGGCTTGGGCGACAGGATGTATTCAATGCGCCAGGGAGCATGCAAAGAGTCCATACCACCAAGTTAAAGAGCCGGGACGGGAAAGTAAATCACCGTCCGGCGGCCGCGGTTCTTCGTTGGCGGACCAATCTGCCGAGTTGCCCGGAGTGGATTCAATGGAAACTCCGGGCGAGCATGCTCTCTGGCATAGAAGGCACTGTATTTAAATGGGTTAACGCTTACCCTCACCCCGGCCCTCTCCCCCGGGGAGAGGGGGAATTCGTTTCCGCGTCTGGGCAAAATGCTCGCGCTGGATTTGCCCCGGTTCAAAGGTTCGATGCGCGAACGGTTTCGGGGAATTCTCTCCCTCGAGGAGTTTGCCGCAACTCCGTTGGGGTTGATCCGGATTTATCATCGTTTACCCAGGGTAGGCTCGCGGACTCGCCAACCCTGGGCTTTGAGGCACAATCCCTTTGGGATTGGAGGGATTCCCGCGCCTTGACCCCTGAACCACGACTTGGTGTCCAGCGACGGGACTTATGGGACATGCTCAGCTCGGGGAGGGGGAAACGCTCCCAGCGCAGGCGAAACGGGCAGGGCGGGTTCAAGTGGATCTTGAGAACCCGCGAAGAACCGCGCCCGCAGGCCTCAGCCCTTGGGGCGGAGCGCCTTCCAGAGCCAGCCAAACGGGTCGTAGAAATTATCCACGACGCGCTCCTTCAAGGGGATGATGGCGTTGTCGGTGATCGTGATGTTTTCGGGGCAGACCTTGGTGCAGCATTTGGTGATGTTGCAGTAGCCGATGCCGTGCGCCTGGCGCAGTTCGGGCAGACGATCCTCGGTGTCGAGCGGGTGCATTTCGAGCGCCGCCGTATAAACCAGGAAACGCGGGCCGATGAATTCGTCGTGCTTGTGATGGTCGCGCAGGACGTGGCAGACATCCTGGCACAGGAAGCATTCGATGCACTTGCGGAATTCCTGGACGCGGTCCACGTCTTCCTGCTGCATGCGCCAGGAGCCGTCCTCGGCGTCCGGCTTGCGGGGCTTGAAGGGCTTGATCTTTTGTTTGACGCGGAAGTTCCAGGAAACATCGGTGGCGAGGTCACGGATGCTGGGGAAGGCGCGCATGGGCTCGATGGTGATCGGCTTGTCCGTGGGCAGGGTGTCCATGCGGGTCATGCACATGAGCCGGGGGACGCCGTTGACCTCCGCGGAGCAGGAGCCGCATTTGCCGGCCTTGCAGTTCCAGCGGACGGCCAGATCGTTGGCCTGTTCCGCCTGGATTTTGTGGACGACGTCGAGCACGACCAGGCCCTCGGTGATTTCCGTGGTGTAATCCACGAACTTGCCGCCGCCCTTGTCGTCGGTGCGCCAGATTCTAAACGTGACTTGCTTGCTCATTTCATTTCTTCAATGATTTGTTTCAAATGTTCGGGCAGGGGCGGAATGGGTTCGCGCCGCAGCTTCATGGAACCGTCCGCCTGCTTGACGATGACGGCATTGTACTTGGCCGCCTCCGGGTCCTTGGCGGGAAAATCATCACGGAAATGGCCGCCGCGGCTTTCCTTGCGGTCCAGGGCGGCGGTGGTGATGGCCTCGGAGACGGTGAGAAGATGCCGCAGGTCAATGGAGGTGTGCCAGCCGGGGTTGTATTCGCAATTGCCATAAACGGCAACCTTGGCGGCGCGGGCCTTGAGCTGGGCGATGCTTTCCAGCGCGCGGACCATTTCATCCTGGCGGCGGACAATGCCGACAAGATCCTGCATCATCACCTGCAAATCGTGCTGGACCTGGTAGGGACCCTCGGCGGCGGCTTGCACGCCGCGTTCGAACGGCGCCAAGGCTTCGCGGTGGGCGGCTTCCACCTGGGCGGCATTGATCTGGCCGGCGGGGGTTTGCTTGGCGTACTTGGCCGCAAATTCACCCGCGCGCTGGCCGAAAACGATGAGGTCGGACAGCGAATTGCCGCCGAGGCGGTTGGCGCCATGGAGACCGGCCGCACACTCGCCCGCGGCGAACAAGCCGGGGAGATTCGTGGCCTGCGTCTCGCCGTTCACCCGAATGCCGCCCATGGCATAGTGGGTGGTGGGGCCGATTTCCATCGGCTCCTTGGTGATGTCGAGATTGGCCAGTTGGATGAACTGGTGATACATCGAAGGCAGCTTCTTTTTGATGTGCTCGGCAGCGTTCGGGAGTTTTTCCTTGATCCAGGAAATATCGAGAAAGACACCCCCGTGCGGACTGCCGCGGCCGGCCTTGACCTCGCGGTTGATGCAGCGGGCGACGTGGTCGCGCGTGAGGAGTTCCGGCGGGCGCTTGGCGTTTTTGTCGCCCTGCGTATAGCGCCAGCCTTCCTCGGGATCGGTGGAGGTTTGCGACCGGTAATTCTCCGGGATGTCGTCGTACATGAAGCGCTTGCCGTCCTTGTTGCGCAGCACGCCGCCCTCGCCGCGGACGCCCTCGGTAACGAGAATGCCCATGACGCTGGGGGGCCAGATCATGCCGGTGGGATGGAACTGGATGAACTCCATGTCCAGAAGTTCGGCGCCCGCGTCATAGGCCAGGGCGACGCCGTCGCCGGTGCCTTCCCAGGAATTGCTGGTGATGCGGTAGGCGCGCCCGAGCCCGCCGGTGGCCAGCACGACGGCCTTGGCTTGGAACACCTTGAAGCGCCCGTGCTCGCGCTCATAGCCGAGGGCGCCGATCACGCGGTCGCCGTCCTTGAGGAGCGAGACGATGGTGTGTTCCATGTGGACGGAGATGCCTTGATGAATGCCGTGATCCTGCAACGTGCGGATGAGTTCCAGGCCGGTGCGGTCGCCGACGTGGGCGAGGCGGGGATAACGATGGCCGCCGAAATTGCGCTGAAGAATCTTTCCGTCCTTGGTGCGGTCGAACACGGCGCCCCAGGCCTCGAGTTCGTGGACGCGCGCGGGGGCTTCCTGGGCGTGGAGTTCGGCCATGCGCCAGTTGTTGACATATTGGCCGCCGCGCATGGTGTCGGCGAAATGGACGCGCCAGTTGTCCCGGTCATCCACATTGCCCATGGCCGCAGCCATGCCGCCTTCGGCCATGACGGTGTGGGCCTTGCCGAGGAGGGATTTGCAGATGAGCCCCACCTTGACGCCCGCGGCGGACGCTTCGATGGCCGCACGGAGACCGGCGCCACCGGCGCCGATCACGAGCACGTCGTATTCAAAGGTTTCGTAATTGGTAGCCATGATAATCAGAAATGCCAGCTAAAGTCGGTGATTCTGCCCGTGGCGCAGAGGCGCACATAGACGTCGGTTAAACCCACCCAGATGAGGCTGATCCACGCCCACATCATGTGGCGATGATTGAGCAGGCTCACGCAGTTGTAAGCGCCGGCGCAGGTGGGGGCCTTGGATTTGGAATCCAGGAAGCCGCCGACCAGGTGCCGCAGCGAGTGGCAGCCGAAGGTGTACATCGCCAGAAAAACAGTGTTCAGGGTGAGCACCACCGTGCCCACGCCAACGCCGAAATGTTTGATGCCAGCAGCGTCGGTGAACCACATCGCCTTCCAGGCGTCATGGCCCAGGAGGAAGATGAAGAGGACCGCCAGGTACATGAAGTAGCGGTGGACGTTTTGCAGGACGAGCGGCAGGAATCGTTCGCCCAGATAGCTGTTGCGGGGCTCGCCGACGGCGCAATTGATCGGGTCGGCCCAGAAGGCCTTGTAGTAGGCGCCGCGGTAGTAGTAACAGGTGAACCGAAAGCCGGCCGGCACCCACAGGATCAGAAAGGCGGGGGAGAAGGGCGCCCAAGCGGGCCACCAACCCGGCGCCCTGCCGAGCAGTGCGTGGGGCGAGAGGCCCCAGATCTCCGGGGAGTAAAAAGGCGAAAGATAGTTGGCTCCGTTTCCGCCGTACCAGTAGCTCGGCCGGCCGGCGTGGAGGTCGTGGATTCCCTGAAACGCCGCCCACGTGGAGTAAACAATGAAAGCGGAGAAGCCCAAGAACACGACCAGCGGTTGCAACCACCAGGTGTCCGGCCGGGTCGTTTCACCGAAGCTTCGCTGCTTCGGAAGGGTATCAGCATATGCCATAATGGATGTGATTTTAATTACTTCAGGCCTTGACGTCAACGTGGTGGACCAAAGTATAAGTGCCACTACGGCTTTATGTACAGGCCCCTTATTGCCGGATTTGGGGCGCGGTCCATTCGTTCAGACCGCGTTCGCCGGGGCCGGAAGGAGAGAGGCCGAGCCGTTCCAAGGCTTCGCCGACAAGATAAAGGGAACCGGTGATAACGATATAAGGATCGTGTTTACAGGCTGTTATGGCGTCCGTTAAACTCGCAATGGCGGTTGCTTCCACCCGGGGGTTGGCGGCGCGGAAGGCGGCGGCGAGGTCGGCGGCCTCGGCGCTGCGTTTGCTGGCGACGGGCACGGTGAACACTTTTGCCGGCAGCGGTGCCAGGATTTTGCATATCTCTCTCCAATTTTTGTCCGCCAGAGCGCCAAAGATGAGTACCGGGTGTCCTGGAAAATCGCGTTCCAAGGCGGCGCGAAGCACGGTGGCGCCCGCCGGGTTGTGGGCGCCATCGAGGAGAATTCGGCCGCCGTCCGGCTGGGGCACCAGTTGCAGGCGGCCGGGCCAGTTCACGGTGGCCAGACCGGCGCGAATGGCGTCGGCGGAAACGGGGATCCGGGGTTGCAGGACTTGGACGGCGGCGAGGGCGAGAGCGGCATTGATCTTCTGGTGGTCGCCAGCCAGCGGCAGCGGGGCGGCGGGCGTGGGCGAGGACGGCACGAGGGTGAGCGGTGCGTGCCGTTGGGCGGCCACCTGCTCAATCACGGCCAGGGCGGCCGGGGCGTCGGTGGCGGTCACGATGGGAACACCGGGCTTGATGATGCCAGCCTTTTCGGCGGCGATTTTATCGAGCGTGTCGCCGAGCCACTGCTGGTGATCAAAGGCGATGTTGGTGATGACCGATGCCAGGGGGGTGACGATGTTGGTGGCATCGAGCCGCCCGCCCAGCCCGGTTTCCCAAATGACCAGGTCGCATTTCCGGTCCGCGAAGAACTTCAGGGCCAGCAAGGTGACGACTTCAAAAAAGGTGGGATGATGATCGGCGGGGAACTGTTTTAACTTCGGCTGAATCTCCCGGACGAGCTGCGCCACGCTGTCTTCCGAAATCAGTTCGCGGTTGATCTGAATACGTTCGCGGAAGGACACCAGGTGGGGCGAGGTGAACAGCCCCACGCGGAGCCCGGCCGCGCGGTAAATGGCTTCGAGCATGGCGCAAACGGAACCTTTGCCGTTGGTGCCGGCGACATGGATGAACCGAAGTTGCTGCTGCGGATTGCCCGCGAGAGCCGCGAGCTTGAGCGTGTTTTCCAGCCCGAACTTGGCGCCGAAGAGGCGGAGGCTGTAAAGGAATTGGATCGTCTCGGAGTAGGTCACGGAAATTCAATGGTTTCGCCGGCGAGGTGTCCGCGGGGCACCCGGCGCTTCCGGCTTTGCCCCGCCACGAAATGCCTCTGCAAGCAGCCCGGCATGACGTCACCTGTGATTCGGCCTTGGTTCTTTCCGTTAGAGCGGCTTTTGCCGGCTGAAGACCTGGGCGGCGGCAATGAAGCCGCGGAACAAGGGGTGCGGCTGGTGCGGCTTGCTCAGGAATTCCGGATGGAACTGGCTGGCGATGAAAAAGGGATGGTCTTTCAATTCGATCAATTCCACGAGCTTGCCGTCGGGCGAAAGGCCGCTCAGGGTGAAGCCGGCCTTTTCGTATCGGTCGCGATAGGAGTTGTTGAATTCGTAGCGATGGCGGTGGCGCTCGTGGATGACGAACGAGCCATAGAGTTGGGCGGCCTTGGAACCGATGACCAACTGACAGGCCTGGGCGCCCAGCCGCATGGTGCCGCCCTTCTTGGTCACGCGTTTTTGCTCGTCGAGCATCGCGATCACGGGATTGGGCGTGGTGGGATCAAACTCGGTGGAATGCGCCTTGTTCAGCTTCAGGACGTTCCGGCCGAACTCGATGGTGGCGATTTGCATGCCCAGGCAGAGGCCCAGATAGGGGATCTTGTTGACGCGGGCGTATTTGGCAGCGGCGATTTTGCCTTCGATGCCCCGTTCGCCGAAACCGCCGGGAACGAGGATGCCGGCCAGCCCCTTCAACGTCTTGTCGGTGCCGTTCTTTTCGATCTCCTCGGCATCCACCTGCACGATTTCGACGCCGCAATCGTTGGCGATGCCGCCGTGAATGATGGCCTCATAGACGGACTTGTAGGCGTCCTGCAGGCCGATGTATTTGCCGACCACGCCCACGCGCACGCGGTGCTGGGGCGCGATCAGCTTGCGGATGATTTCCTGCCAGTGCGACATGTTGGGCGCCGGCGTGGTCAGGTGGAGGAGCCGGCAAACCAGTTCGTCCAGGCGTTCGCGCTGGAGCATGAGCGGCACTTCGTAAATGGAATTGTCCACGTCCTTTTCCTCGATCACGGCCTCGCCGGGCACGTTGCAGAAAAGGGAGATCTTCTGGCGGAGGTCCTTGTCCAGCGGCCGCTCGCAGCGGCAGACCAGGACATGGGGGGCGATGCCAATTTCGCGCAGCTTGGCGACGGATTGCTGCGTGGGCTTGGTCTTCAATTCACCGGCGGCCTTGATGAACGGCACATAGGTGACGTGCATGAAGATGGCGTTGTTATAGCCGACTTCCAGGGCGAATTCGCGGATGGCCTCCAGAAAAGGGAGACCCTCGATGTCACCGGTGGTGCCGCCGATCTCGGTGATGATGACGTCGGCCTTGGAGCGCTCGGCGAGGACGTGGATGCGGTTTTTGATTTCGTCGGTGACGTGGGGAATGACCTGGACGGTTTTGCCCAGATATTTGCCCTCGCGCTCGTTGTTGAGCACGGTCTGGTAAACCTGGCCGCTGGTGAGGTTGTTCAGGCGCGTGAGCTTGACGTTGGTGAAGCGTTCGTAATGGCCGAGATCGAGGTCGGTTTCGGCGCCGTCGTCGAGCACATACACTTCGCCGTGCTGATAGGGCGACATGGTGCCGGGATCCACGTTGAGATAGGGGTCGAACTTTTGCAGCGCCACTTTGAGGCCGCGATTTTCGAGGAGGGTGCCGAGGGCGGCGGCGGTGAGGCCTTTGCCGAGTGAACTCACGACCCCGCCGGTTACAAAAATAAACTTCATATAAATTGGCTTATCTCAAGATTTTAACGGCCGGAATGCCGGCTGTTGCACGCGTTATTTGCTCCGGAGCAGCTTTTCCACCCGGGCCACGTCCTCCGGCCGGTCCACACCCAGACTCTCGTAGTCCACCCGCACCACGGCAATACCGATGCCATGGTCCAGCGCCCGCAACTGCTCCAGCTTTTCCGCATTTTCCAGCGGTGACACCGGGAACCGCACGAACCGCAGCAGGGTTTCGCGGCGGAATCCGTAAATGCCGAGATGCTTCAAAAAAGGAAACGCCGCCAACTGCTCGTGCACCGGACGGTTGGCGGCCTCGCGCAAATACGGAATTGTGCGCCGGGAAAAATATAGCGCGTGACCGGCGGCGTTGACAATGACTTTCACAACGTTGGGGTTGTCGTATTCGTCCGGCTGCCTCAGCGGGGTGGCCGCCGTGGACATTTCATTCTTCGCGAGCAAGCCGGCCACGGCATCAATGACGGCGGGATCTATCAGGGGTTCGTCCCCTTGAATATTGAGCACGGCATCGCAAGGGATTCTGCGGGCCACTTCGGCGATGCGATCGGAGCCGCTGGGGTGGTCGGGGCGGGTCATTTCCACGTGGCAAAAGGGTTTGGCGGCGGTGAAAATGCGTTCGTCGTCAGTGGCCACCACGACGTCGCCCAGCGATTTGGCCTGCTGGCATTGCTCGACGACGCGTTGGATGAGGGGCTTGCCGGCGATGAGCGCCAGCGGCTTGCCAGGGAACCGGGTGGAAGCAAAGCGGGCGGGGATAATGCCAATGATTTTCACTGGCGGCATTTAGCCAAAAACGAGACGAGAAGGAAACTCCGATCTTGGGAAATAGGCTGGCAGAGAAAAGGAAAACACCGTCCGCCGGTGGACTCCGGCTTTGTCGTTGGTCTTTTGACTGCCACGCGTTAGCGCATCTCGTTGCGCAACGTGAGGAAGGCAAAGACGGCCGCAACAGCCAACGGCACGATGAATAACAGCGCATTCACGGCTCAAATATACATCAATTATGACAAATGCAACAATTATGTTACGATTGTGTGACATTCAATCTGCGAGTTTTTGGCGGTCATTTGCTCCTTATTCACAGTATGTTGCGCCAACATTGACCTTTCCGCGGCGCCTTCTTTGCCGGAATGTTTTGCGCCAAACTTCGCTGCGGCGCGCTTGGGCGGAGGGGGATTCCCAGGTTCCGGCAAAAAACACGCAGGTTTTGCCAATTAACGTCAAGCATATTTGCAGCAAGTTTGCTAATGATAGGTTCGGACAATTTGTTAACCATTGCACTCGAATATGATCGGCACAAAGAAACGCAAAACCATTCATGTCAATCGGGCCTTGCCGGAGAAGGGCGTGGATTGGCTGCACAACCCCGTTTTTAACAAGGGCACGGCTTTTACTGATGCCGAACGCGATCTGCTGGGCTTGCGCGGCTTGCTGCCCCCGCATGTGCAATCCATGGAACAACAGGTGGGGCGTGTCATGGCCAATTTCCGCAGCAAGTCCAGCGATTTGGAACGGTACATCCAAGTGGTGGCCCTCCAAGACCGCAATGAGACGCTGTTCTACCGGGTGGTGATGGACAATTTGGAAGAGTTGATGCCGATTATCTATACGCCCACCGTGGGCAAGGCGTGTCAGGAATACGGCCACATCTTCCGTCGGTCGCGCGGCCTTTACGTCTCGATCAACGACAAGGGACACGTGGAGGAGGTGTTGCGCAACTGGCTCACCCGCGACGTGAAGGTGATTGTGGTCACCGATGGCGAACGCATCCTGGGTTTGGGTGACCTGGGGGCGTCGGGCATGGGCATTCCGGTGGGCAAGTTGGCGCTCTACACGGCCTGTGCGGGAATCCATCCCACGCAATGTCTGCCGATCACGATTGATGTGGGCACGGACAATGCCGCGTTGCTGGCCGACCCGCTGTACATCGGCTTGCACGAGAAGCGGCTTCGCGGCGCGGAATACGACGCATTCGTCGAGGAATTCATGGTGGCGGTCCAGAAGCTCTTCCCGGGCGTGCTGGTGCAATTCGAGGATTTTGGGAATCAAAACGCGTTCCGCCTGCTGGCGCGCTATCGCGATCAGGCCTGCACGTTCAATGACGACATCCAAGGCACCGGCGCCGTGGCGCTGGCGGGCGTGCTGTCGGCCCTGCGCATCACCGGCGGAAAACTGAGTGAGCAGCGGGTGTTGTTCCTGGGGGCGGGGGAAGCCGGGTTGGGCATTGCCGAAAACATTGTCAACGTGCTGGTGGAAGACGGTCTGTCGGAAGCGGAAGCGCGCAAGCGTTGCTGGTTTGTGGATTCGAAGGGATTGATTGTCAAAGGTCGGGAGGGATTGAGCGAGCACAAGCTGCCCTACGCCCATGAGCATGCGCCGTGTGCCGGCCTGCTGGCCGCAGTGAAGGCGCTCAAGCCCACGATACTGATTGGCGCGTCGGGCCAGGGTAAAGCCTTTACGCGCGAGATCGTGACGCTGATGGCGGAGATCAACCCGCGGCCGGTGGTTTATGCGCTGTCGAATCCCACGTCCAAGGCCGAATGCACCGCCGAAGAAGCCTACACGTGGAGCGAAGGCCGGGCGGTGTTCGCCAGCGGGAGTCCGTTTGCGCCGGTGAAGTTCAACGGCAAGACGATTGTGCCGGGGCAGGGGAACAACGCGTATATTTTCCCGGGTGTGGGACTGGGGATCGTCTGCTCGGGTTCGCGGCGCGTCACCAACACGATGTTTATCGCGGCGGCGCGCACGCTGGCGGGATTGGTGCGCGACAGTGAACTGGCGGAGGGACGCACGTATCCGTCGCTGGGCCGCATCCACGAAGTTTCGCTGGCGATTGCCTTGGCGGTGGCGGAAGAGGCCTTTGCCAAGAATCTGAACACGCGCTCGCGGCCCGAAGACCTGCCCGCGTTCATCCAGTCGCAGATGTACAAGCCGGACTATCCGGATTACACGGCGGCGTGACGGATTGTCACCGGTTTTGATCCCGCGGCCCCGGGGCACGACGGAGCGCGACGCCACCGGCGCGCGCTTCGCGGCGGGCGTCAATAGCGGATCTTGTCGGGCTTGGCCTCCCATTCGGCAAAGACGTTCAGCGCTTCCGCGCGCAACAACTGTCGCATGGGGATTTTGCGCCGGGCCGGCGGCCGGGCCACTTCCCGATATATCCAGTCATCGTCAAATCGGATTTTGGCGGCGTCCACGCGGGTGTTGCCAAAATAGATCTTCTTTAACCGCGCCCAATAAATCGCGGCCAGGCACATGGGGCAGGGCTCGCAACTGGTGTAGAGCTCGCAGTCGGCCAGGTGGAACGTCTTGAGCTTTCGGCACGCGGTGCGGATGGCGGTCATTTCGGCGTGCGCCGTCGGGTCGTTGGCCGAGGTCACGCGGTTCCAGCCGCGCGCGATGATCCGGCCGTGGCGCACCACCACCGCCCCGAAGGGTCCGCCGTGATTGGCCCGCATTTTGGCCCGCGACAGGGCGATGGCCTTCCGCATGAATTCCTCCTGGATTGCGTCCTTCATGATAAAATCTTAATCAGCCAGCGGCCCGGGTGCACCTGAATTCCTGCGGACACCTTCTCCCCCGGGGAGAAGGTGGCGAAGCGGCGCTCCGTGTAAATCCCGTGCGCATCGGCTTGCTCAAGGTGGTTTTGTAATTCGCATGGACAACTACAGATGGACACAGATTCGAAACCGGAACTGGTTGGTCCAGCGGGGTGCATCAATTGATGAGTGATCCGCATGCTCCAAGAAAGCCCCGCCAAGCCCTTTTTCATCTGTGTTTATCTGCGTTCATCTGTGGTTTAAATGAATTGTTCCGGGTTAGAGCGCCAGAGCGGCGTCCGTGACGGCGCCCAGGGAGGCGCTGGTGACGGTGTGGGCGTATTTGGCCAGCACGCCGCGGGTGTAACGGGGCGCGGGACGCTTCCAAGACTTGCGGCGGGCGGCGAGCTCCTTGGCCGGAACGGCTAGCGTGATTTCCCGTTTCTCGGCGTCAATGGTGATGGGGTCGCCGTTCTTCACGAGGGCGATGGTGCCGCCCGCGTAGGCCTCGGGCGTGATGTGGCCCACCACGAAACCGTGACTGCCCCCGGAGAAACGGCCATCAGTGATGAGCGCCACGTCCTTGCCCAGGCCCTTGCCCATGATGGCGGATGTGGGCGAGAGCATTTCGCGCATGCCCGGCCCGCCCTTGGGACCTTCATAGCGGATCACGATGACGTGGCCCGGTTTGACCGTGCCTTTCAGAATGGACTGCATGGCCTTTTCTTCCGATTCAAACACAATGGCCTTGCCGCTGAAACGGAGGCCTTCCTTGCCCGAAATCTTGGCCACGGCGCCTTCGCTGGCGAGATTGCCGCGCAGGATGACGAGGTGGCTGTCCTTTTTGATGGGATTGTCGAAACCGCGAATGATGGTCTGGCCGGCCGGATAGGGTTTCACGTCCGCGAGGGACTCGGCCAGGGTCTGGCCGGTGACCGTGAGGGCGTCGCCGTGAAGCAGTTTTTTATCGAGCAACATTTTCATCAGCGGCCGGATGCCGCCGATGGCGACCAGCTCGGACATCAAGTGCCGGCCGCTGGGTTTGAGGTCGGCGAGCACGGGCACGCGCTTGCCGATGCGGGTGAAATCGTCGAGCGCGAGCCGGACTTTGGCGGCGTGGGCGATGGCCAGCAGGTGGAGCACGGCGTTGGTGGAACCGCCGAGCGCGATGACCACGGTGATGGCATTTTCAAACGCCTGGCGGGTGAGGATGTCCAGCGGCTTGAGGCCCAGCTCGAGCAATTTCACCACGGCGGCGCCGGCGCGGCGGGAGTCGTCCAGCTTGGCGGGGGAGACGGCGTTTTGGGCGGAGCTGTTGGGCAAGCTCATGCCGAGGGCTTCGATGGCGCTGGCCATGGTGTTGGCGGTGTACATGCCGCCGCAGGAGCCTTCGCCGGGAATGGCGCATTGCTCGACGGCCTGAAATTCCGCGTCGGAAATTTGCCGGTTGGCGTGGGCGCCGATGGCTTCGAACACGGAGACGATGTCCAATTTCTTCTCCGGATTGGCCGTGAGGCAGCCGGGCAGGATGGTGCCGCCATAGACAAACACCGCGGGGCGGTTCAGACGCGCCATGGCGATGAGCGAGCCGGGCATGTTTTTATCGCAACCGCCGATGGCCACGAAACCGTCCATCCCCGCGCAGCCCACGACGGTTTCGATGGAGTCGGCGATGACTTCGCGGGAGACGAGGGAATATTTCATGCCCTCGCTGCCCATGGAGATGCCGTCGGACACGGTGATGGTGTTGAAAATGATGGCCTTGCCGCCGGCTGCGTTGGCGCCCTGCTCGGATTCGCGCGCGAGCTTGTCAATGTGCATGTTGCAGGGGGTGACATTGCTCCAGGTGGAGGCGATGCCGATGAGCGGCTTTTTGAAATCCTCGGGCTTGAAGCCGACGGGATAAAGCATGGCGCGGGCGGCCGCGCGCTCGTCGCCGTCGAACACGAGGCTGGAAAAAGGCCGGGTGTTGATTTTGGCTGGCTTCCTTTTCATGGTAGGCATGATGTCAGGGACGGGCGGTGACGGCAAGCCGTCGCCGCAGAGTCCGGAGAGGGAGGGATGGCGGTTGGAGGTTGTCCTGCATCGCCAACCCGGAGGGTTGGAAAAGAATAGCCGGGGGTAAGCGACCAAGGAGCGCCACCCCCGGAAAACGCCACCCACAATTTCTCCCGCACCCCGGCAGGTGGTGCCAGAACAGCGCGCTTGCGTGGCAGAATTTTTGACAGGATGAACAGGATCAACAGGATGGGGGAAAGGTTTGACGCGAATTGCACCAATTTTCGCGAATTATTGGGGAATCGGAGGGGGGTAACCGAGGATGGAAGATTGAGGATGGAGGATGGCAAATGCTTGTTTGCAATAAGCGTTTCTGCTATTTTCCTTGCAGTCACTCACTCTCAGAATGAACGATGACTATCCAAAGCGCCGGACCGGTGCGGACACCTGGAACGATCAGCTACGCGACGCGGTTAACCAACTCCAATCGCTCTTGTATGCGGCGTAGAGCGATTCAAATTTAGGACGAAGCATTATGCTCAGCCCCGAAACAATTCTTACGCTTCAAGGGTTCGCGTATGGCATTGCTCAAAACCTAATTTCAAGTGCCATTGTTGAATGGAAGAAACTGAAAGACGACAAAAAGTCACAAGAAAATGCGGCATGGCTAGAGAAAGTCGAATACTCGAAATTGCTAGAAAGTCGAATTGAGCAAGCTATTTGCAATGCCTTCCACTACTCAAAACTTACAAATGAGCAGTTTATACTCATGCTTCCTTTGGCAGCTGATCCAATTTTTGGCGGCGAACTTGCCTCGCAGATTCTCGCGAATACATATTCGGCAGAGTCTATTAAAGCTTTGATTCTGAAATGCTCGCCAGCATCTGAAACGCTTGGCGCCGAACTTATTCCGTTCGCATCTTCGTTGTTGGCGGCAATCCAGAATGCGATTGCAGATGACCCACATCTTCACCGAGTCAAAGAATTGCAGTTTCAAACGAACATTACAGCCCAAGTTGCCGAAGTTAAGACAGAGACGGCAGAGACACGAAAGGCCGTTCGCGAAACTGGTCAAATTGTATTAGAAGCCATCACACAACTGCGGGCATCAATCGGGCAAAAGCCCCTTTCGGACGAAACATCTGAATTTGAAATTCGTGAAAAGATTTACCACGATCGTGTCGAGCAAGCGCGAAAGTTGATGGAATTCGGCAAGCCAAAAACTGCTCAACGACTGCTGGAAGAACTTCGCTTGGAAATCTCAAAACAAAATCCTTCTAAAGCGCTGTTGTTCAGAATTGCGACTAACATTGGCGGGTGTGCAATTTACTTGGACGATACGCAAACCGCCATCAGGGAAATTGATCTAGCATTTCAACTAGATCCGGAAAACCCGAAGGCGATTTCGAATCTCTCGATTACCACACTCCTTAAAGGTAACGCAGAAGAAGCTCTTCGACTCGCCGCGACTGCACGAAAATTGGTCGCGCAGGACTCAGTTGCAACGGCCAGCTACATCCATGCTCTTTTTGCACTTAAACGTGAATCAGAATTGGAAGAGTTGATCAAGGAGGAAGGTTGGATCACGAAAGACACAAACTGCTGCTTTGTGATCGGAACGCTCTTCTTCAATCGTGGTCGTTTCTCCGAAGCGGAAAGGTTTTTGCGACTTGGCATAGAAGGTGAACCACAAGAACCTCGCCTCTTGGTTCATTTGGCTCACTCGCTTGTTCGGCCAATTCAAACGGCCCTACTAGGCGAGCCAATTTTTAACTGGAAATTCCCTGCTGACGCGAAACCTGCACTCCAACAAGCGGAAAATTTACTGACTCAAGCCATTTCCTTACAGGCGGGATTTGAAGATCGCCGATTCCTTGCTTTTTCTCATGTGCTGCGAGCCGACGTTCGCCGCATGCTTAGAATGGAAGCTGCAGCTATTGCTGATTGTCAAATCGCGCTCCATGAGAGTCCGTCTGATGAGTCATCACTAACAATCAAAGCACTGTCCCATTTTCAAGTCCGCCAATTCGCGGAGGCCGCTGATGCGTTTGAGAAAATTACAAAGCCTGAAACGAAGAAGCAGATTCTTGTACAGCAGGCAATGGCATACAATGCATCAAACAAGTCCGATAAGGCCATTAGCCTGCTTATGCCGTATTGGCAAATCGAGTCAACGGATGACAGTCAAATTGGTATCGCACACCAGTTGCTTTGGGCCTATAGTGAACTGGGAAATCGCGACGAAGCCGAAAAAGTCATATCCAAAATACAATCTGTTTGGCCCAAAGACCCAGAAGCACTTTCTGCAATAGCGGGTTATCGCGCGCAGAACGGCAAGATTGAAGAAGCGATTGGTTTGTTCTCGGAGGCGCTATCCTATGCGGTCGGCCCTCAGCGTGATTTTATTTCGCTTGAATTGGCGAGTATTTTTTATGGGCAAAAAGAGTTTTCTAAGGCGGCAGAGCTGTTAGAATCTGTCGCCGATCTCACGACTGACAATGATCTTTCAAGGCAATATCTCGTTTGCTTATACAATTCCGGGCCTCATAACGAAGCATTAAAGATAGCTCAACGCATCCGCGGCGGCGGGAAACCAATACCTGTCATCAGTCAAATTGAGGCAAACATACAGGCGGAAATCGGAGACTTAAAAACCGCGCAACAGCTAATGGAGCAGCTTGGTCAGCTAATCCCAAAGGCGCATGCTTGTCGAATCGCGGCTGCCGAGTTTGCAATGCGGCGCGGTCAACATGACGATGCGCGCCGCATATTGGAAGGAATTCCATATAAAGAGATCATGCCTTCGGCTGATTTATTGGTCCGGATTGCTCAACTTCGCGCGGTGCTCGGCATGCCGGACGTATTAAAATACAGTTATCAAGGTCGACGGGCTGATTTTAATTCTCCGCACACACACGCCGCATTTGTGTGGCTCTTTATCAGCCGTGAACAGCTTGACGATGCCGCGCTTCAGAAAGAAGTGATTGATGATAATTGCGCGGTAATCGTAAAAGTTGGCGGCGAACGTCGCGCATACACGATACTATCAGAGCCAAATCTTTATGCTGACCGCGGAGAAATCTCACCGCGCCAAGCAAAAACGATGGATCTGATAGGGCGGAAGAAAAGCGAAAAGTTTGTCTTTGACAAAGACGCTTTCGGGAGTGCAATCGAATGCGAGATTTTGGAAATTCAGAGTATATATGTTAGAGCATTCCAAGAGACTCTAGAGAAATTTCCAAGTCTTTTTCCCAGGGATCGAACGTTGCAGGGGGTTCAGGGACCTTATGAGACATTTCGCGATGGTTTATTACGTCAACTCGATGAGCAGCAAGACGCATTCCAGAAGATTGCGAGTTTTTACGAGGCTAGACAGGCTACGTTTGAGTCTCTGGCAATTTTGCTTCATTGCTCACCGATTGAGCTCTGGGGAATGCTGACAGGGGGGAGGTATTGCGCGTTTGCCAATTTTTCTGGAACACAGGCTGATGCGGAGATTGAATCTGACGCGGCGTCCAAAGCCGATTCGATTCTCCTTGATTTAACTGCGGTTTTGACATTCGCGGAATTAGGGTTATTTGACAGGTTGCCGAGGCGTTACAAGCTTTTTGCAACGCAACCAGTGTTCGACGTTTTTGCACAAGCCTACGGAGAAGCTGCGCTATCAAAGCCAGGAATGACTTTGGGGAAAGTCGGGGACAGTTACATCCGACAAGAGACCACTGCCGAACAAGTAGCGTCTCGGAAAGCCTTTTTCGAACGCATTATAACGCTCCTAAGAGAAAATGTAGTCACATTGGCCGTGCCAACTCTTTTGGAGAAAAATGAATTCACTAAAGAACTTCGTGAATTCCTTGGCCCGATTTCAACCTCTACACTTTTAGCTGCACGGGAAGAAAAGTTGCCTTTGCACTCGGAGGATCAGATGCTGCGCGCTCTTGCGCGTAACGAGTGGAAAATAAGAGGTGTATCCGCTCAGCCACTACTTTATGAGCTGGTCTCCAAGGGCGTTTTGTCCAGAGACGAGTACGTTGAAGCCACAGCCCGCTTGTTCTTTATGAACTTTAGGGCTGTTTCGATTAGCGCGGAAAATCTGATGTGGGCTCTGAAAAAACTGGATTATCGCCTTACAGAAGACATCAAAAAAATGCTTGCCGTGTTTCATGGTCCGCAATGCACGTTCGAATCGGCAGTCGAAGTGCTGGCTGAGACGACAAAACGGCTGTGGCTCGAGAATCCACTTTACCATCTGAAACTAGATTTGCTTGATGCATTTTTAGATGCCCTCGGAACGAACCGACCCACGAAACAAGTGGCGGAACATTTCACACTTTCGATCAAGGCGAAATTGTTTATTGTGCCTAATGTTTCAGATGCGATTGCGCGACACGCCCAAGTTTGGAAGTACCGTAAGCTCGGAAGGGCAGGAATCATCATAAAGGGGTGAGTTAATGATAATGTAATATTCTGGACGGGGCCTTAGTTTGGTTCGTTTTCTTGGCATGAGTTTTTTGGTTTCCGTGCCGGCTTTGTCCGGTTTCTCCATTCCTCCCGAAGCCATGCCCCTCCACCGGGGGCTACGGAGGACAGGTCCGTTCCCTTCCGCATGGCCCGGAATTGAACGATTGGAAATGGAGATGGCGACGGGCCGATTCAAGGCTTACAGCGTAGGGGAAATTTTGATCGGTGAACCCGGCGTAGGCGCGGGGGCGCCAACGTCGGGCTGGATGATTCAATCCCTCCGGGATTGGTCGAATGGCGTCGCCGCTGACAAGCGTTTGAGGCAGGTGGGAGATAGGCAGAACATTTCAAGGGGCGCTTCAGGCACCGCCTTCGGGGTGCGGGAGAATTGGGGGCGGTGTTCCGGGGGTAGCGCTCCTGGTCGCTCACCCCCGGCTATTTTCAGGAAACGCCTTCGGCGTTCACTGAAGTTGGCTCAAGTTGGAAACGCGTTTGGCGTTCAGCCGACGTGCCGGCGGTTGTGGGTGATTCGCAGTTTGAGGGAATTGGGGGCAAAGTTTGTGGGGAGCTCGCCCTGCGCAGGAACCCGGGAAAGAAGATGATGTCAGTTGAGGGAAGCTCGCCCTTTCCATGAACCGTCTCTCTTCAGGCCTTTGCAGGCTGGAGGCGA
>CAZHIM010000055.1:0-33902 GCA_964532525.1 uncultured Bifidobacteriaceae bacterium | reverse complement strand
CAAAAATGATAAATTCCAACTTGCAAATTAACACCGTTGCTGGGGAGAGGGAGAAACGCTCCCAGCACTGAGACGAAACGGGCATTGCGGATTTAAGTGGATTTTGAGAACTCGACGCCAAGACAAAAGCTCATTCCACCGAAAACAGCGAGAACCTGCCGAATCGCCAAGAAGCTTCATTTTCAGTTTTTATCTGTGTCGGTCTGTGTTCATCTGTGGTTTAAATGAATCGTTCCGGCTGAATGGGCGTCAAGGCACGGGGTTGGCGACGCCGGTGGCACCCGCCTCCGGGGCTACCGGAGCGGTGGAGGGCTTGGTTTTCCAGCCGAGCTTCATCAGCACCACGTAGAAGACCGGCGTCAGGAACAAGCCGAACAGCGTGACGCCGATCATGCCCGAGAAGACGGCGATGCCCATGGCCTGGCGCATCTCGGCGCCGGCGCCGTGCGCGACGACCAGCGGGAAGACACCGGCGATGAACGCGATGGAGGTCATCAGGATGGGGCGGAGGCGCAGGCGGCAGGCTTCGATGGCGGCGTCCGCGGGCGAGAATCCCTCGTCCTGTTTGCGCTTGGCGAATTCCACGATGAGGATGGCGTTTTTGCACGCGAGGCCCACCAGCACGATGAGGCCGATCTGGGTGAAGATGTTGTTGTCGCTGCCCTTGAGCCAGACGCCGGTGATGGCGAACAGCAGGCACATGGGCACGATGAGGATGATGGCCAGCGGCAGGCGGAAACTTTCGTAGAGGGCCGCGAGCACGAGAAAGACGAGCAGGAGGCAGAGCGGGCCGACATAGACGGCGGTGTTGCCGGCGAGGATGCGCTGGTAGGTGAGCTCGGTCCATTCGTAAGCCATGCCGCGCGGGAGATTATTGGCGACGAGCCGGCTCATGGCGGCTTCGGCTTGGCCGGAGCTGTAACCGGGAGCGGGCGCGCCGTTGATTTCGGCCGCGGGATAACCATTGTAACGCATCACTCGGTCCGGGCCGTGGGTCTCGGTGACTTTGACGATGGAGCCGAGGGGCACCATCTGGCCCTGGTCGTTGCGGGTTTTGAGGCGGGTGATGTCCTCGGCGGTGGCGCGGAACGGGGCGTCGGCCTGGGCGACGACTTCGAAGGTGCGGCCGAACCGGTTGAAATCATTCACGTACAGGGAGCCGAGATAGATTTGCAGCGTTTCAAAGAGGTTTTGCAGCGGCACGCCCTGGGTCTTGGCCTTCACGCGGTCAATGTCCGCGTCCAACTGCGGCACGTTGACGGTGAACGTGGAGAAGACGCTGGCAAGGCCGGGGGTTTTATACCCCTGGCCGATGATGTTCTGCATGGTTCCAAACAGGGAGTCGTAGCCGAGGTCGGCGCGGTCCTCAAGATACAACTTGAAGCCGCCGATGGTGCCCAGGCCCATGACGGCGGGAGGCGGCACGGCCAGGACGTAAGCCTCCTTGATGGAGGCGAGCCGCCCGTTCAAGGCGGCGGCGATGGCGGGGCCGCTCAGGCTGGCCGCCCGGCGCTCCTCAAAGGGTTTCAGCGTAAAGAAGACGATGCCGGCGTTGGGCGCCACGCTGAAACCGCTGATGCTCAAGCCGGGAAAGGCCACCGCGGCCTCGATGCCGGGCACCTTGAGGCCGATGTCCGACATGCGGCGGATGACGGCTTCCGTACGGTCGAGCGAGGCGCCTTCGGGCAACTGGGCAAAGGCGACGAGGTATTGCTTGTCCTGCGTGGGCACGAAGCCGGTGGGCACCTTGTCGAAGCTCCAGGCGGTTAGGAGCACCAGGCCGCCATAGACGAACAGGGCGATGGCGCACTTGCGGAGCACTTGCGCGACGCCGAGGGAATACTGGTGGCCTGCCCACGTGAAGACGCGGTTGAAGGGATGGAAGAACCAGCCGAGAAGTTTTTCCATGAGCCGGGACAGCCAGTCCTTCGGGGCGCCGTGGTCCTTGAGGAGCACGGCGCAGAGCGCGGGCGAGAGCGTGAGGGAGTTGAATGCGGAGATGACAGTGGAGATGGCGATGGTGAGCGCGAATTGCTTGTAGAACTGGCCGGTGAGGCCGCTGATGAAAGCCGTGGGCACGAACACGGCGCAGAGCACAAGGGCCGTGGCCACGATGGGGCCGGTGACTTCGGTCATGGCCTGCCGGGCGGCGGCGGTGGAGGACAGTCCCCGGGCGATGTTGCGTTCCACGTTTTCGACGACGACGATGGCGTCGTCCACGACAATGCCGATGGCCAGGACCAGTCCGAACAGGGAGAGCGCGTTGATGCTGAAGCCAAAGGCGAGCATGAGGGAGAACGTGCCGACCAGGGAGACCGGCACGGCGGCCAGCGGGATGATGGCGGCGCGCCAGGTTTGGAGGAAAACGATCACCACGATCACCACGAGCAGAATGGCCTCGGCGAGCGTGTGAATGACGGCGTCAATGGAGTGGCGCACGAAGACCGTGGGGTCATAGACCACCGAATAATCAATGCCCTCGGGGAAGTTTTTCTTCAGCTCCTCCATGGTTTGGCGGACGTCGTGGGAAAGCTGGAGGGCGTTGGCGCCGGGCATTTGAAAGATGGGGATGGCGACGGCGGTCTCGTTATTGAGAAGGGAATGCAGAGAATAGCTGCTGGCGCCGAGCTCGATGCGCGCGAGGTCCTTGAGCTGGGTTTTTTCGCCATTGGGGCCGGTCTTGACGACGATGTTGCCGAATTCCTCCTCGGAGATGAGGCGGCCCTTGACATTGACCTGCATTTCAAAGTCCACAGGCCGGCCGACCGGTTGCTGGCCGATGACGCCGCCGGCCACCTGGATGTTTTGCTCGCGGATGGCGCTGACGACGTCGCTGGCGGTGAGATTGCGGGCGGCGATTTTGTCCGGGTTGAGCCAGATGCGCATGGCGTAATCGCCGGAGCCGAAAAGCTCGACGTCGCCGGCGCCGGGGATGCGGGCGAGGACGTCCTTGACCTGGAGGGCGGCGTAGTTGCGGAGATAGACGTTGTCGTAGCGGCCGCCCGGCGAGAACAAATGGACGACCATCGTGAGGTCGGGCGACTGCTTGGTGGTGGTGACGCCCAGGTTGCGGACTTCCTCCGGGAGCTTGGGGAGGGCCTGCGAGACGCGGTTTTGCACCTGCACCTGGGCCTTGTCTATGTCCGTGCCGAGCGCGAAGGTGACGGTCAACGTGAGGACGCCATCGCCCGTCGCCTGGGAAAACATGTAGAGGGCGCCTTCGACGCCGTTGACGGATTGTTCGAGGGGGGAGGCGACGGTTTCGGCGATGGTTTTGGGCGTGGCGCCGGGATAGGTGGCGCGGACGACGATGGTGGGCGGGACCACCTCGGGATACTCGCTGATGGGCAGCTTAAAGAGGGCGATCAGGCCCATCATGAAGATGGCGATGGAGAGGACGCCGGCAAAGATGGGACGGCGGATAAAATAATGGGCAAAATTCATAAACCGGGCATTCGATGGTTCACGGAATCATGGGCGTTTTCGACTATTCACCCCCGGATATGGGGGACGGATCATTACCTCGCTTGGCGCCGCTCGGGCGGCGCAAATATCAACTCAGCGCAAGGCCACCTTGGGGGCGGAGTCCTTGCCGGCGACTTCGGTTTGCGGCGCCACGGGCATGCCCGGGCGGACGCGTTGCATACCGTTGACGATGATTTCTTCGCCGGCGGCGACGCCGGAGCGAATGATGCGCTTGCCATCCACCAGCGGGCCGAGCGTGACGGACTGATAGGCGACTGTGTTGGTGGAGGTGAGCGTGAGCACGAACTTATTGGCCTGGTCGGTGCCGATGGCGCGGTCATCCACGAGCAAGACGGGATGTTTTTCGCTCAATGGGATGCGGATGTGGGCGAAGAGCCCCGGTACGATGCGGCCATCGTCGTTGGAGAAGACGGCGCGCAGGAGGATGCTGCCGGTGTCGGGATCGAGCCGGTTGTCAAAGGACTCGATGGTGCCGCGGTGGGGAAAATTCGATTCATCGGCCAACTGGAGTTCGACGGGGATTTTGCCGTCCTCGGTGCCGCCGAGTTTTTTGGCCTCCACGAGGCGGTTGAATTTCAGGAGCGTGTCCTCGTCCACGCTGGCATAGACGTACACCGGGTCCACGGACACGACGGTGGTGAGCAGGGAGGCGGAGCCGGCGAGGCCGCTGACGTAGTTGCCGGGCGTGAGGAGGGCGCGGCTGACCCGGCCGTCAATGGGCGAGCGGACCTCGGTGTATTCGAGGTCAAGGCGGGCGGAATCGAGGGCGGCCTTGGCCGTGGCGCAGCGCGCCTTGCGGGCGTCGGCGTCCTCGGCCGACATGGCATTGTTCTTAAGCAGTATTTCGGTGCGGTCGGCCTCGCCCTTGGCCTGGATGTATTCGGCTTGGCGCTGGTCGAAGACGGCCTGGTCCCAGCGCGGATCAATGGTGAAAAGGACGTCGCCTTTTTTGACGAGCTGGCCGGACTGGAAGCGCACTTCCTGAATATAGCCGGAGGTGCGCGGGCGGATTTCGACGTATTCCACCGGCTCGGTGCGCCCGGTGAATTCGGTCCACTCAACGATGTCCCTTTGTTCGACGGGAGCAATGGTGACGGAAGCCGGGGCGGGAGGCCGGGACTGGGCAGTGGCGTGACTGCAGCCGGAAAGGATTCCGGCGAGGGCGCCGGAGACGAGGCCGACCAGCAGGGGCCGTAAAGATTCGCGGTCCATAGTATTCGGTTGGTTTGGCGGTTTGGGTTGGGTTGGTCAGACCGCGGCGGGGTTACGCCGCCAGCGGCTCGTCAGTGCGCAGCAGGTTCTGCTGGCGGAGCCGCCAGCGGGCGGCGTCTTGCGCCTTCTCGGCGGCGAGCACGGGGAAGACCAGGTGCGGAAAGCCGGTTTGCCAGGCCAGCGCATCCGCCTCGTTGAGGGCGAGCCGGAGCAGTTGGTAATTGTCGCCCAAGGCTTCCTCGTATTCGGCGAAAATCTCGTGTTTGCCGGCTTCCAGGAAGCCGGCAATGGTGTGGTCCAAGCTGGCGCCCGCGGAATTGCGGGGGCTGCTTTCACCATTATAATTCTGTATATTAATCTCATTCATAGTAAGTAAAGATAGTTGTCTGTTTAGTAAAATATTGGCCGAAAAAAAATTAAACTGCCGCCGCCTCGCTATTCTTGACCCCGAGCAAACCAAAGATTCCGGGAGCCATCTCCCGCAGAACCTCGACATCGTTTTGGATGCGCGCCTGGGTGAGCAGGCCTTCGTAGAAGGCCATCACCATGCGGGCGGCAGCGGCCGGATCCGGGGCCACGATAGCGTGGCTGGCCACGGCATCGCGGATGGCGGATTCGATGTACCGGCGTTTGTAGGCCAGCATGGACTCCACGATTTTCTGCAATTCAACCTCCTGCGTGCAAACCTCGCAACCGATGGAAAACAGCGGACAGCCGAGCACGCGACCGAATTTGACCGCCATTTTGCTCTGAAAATCGAAAGCAAAATCGCAATATTTCTGCAACCGGACCAGCGGCGGGACGGTTGCCGAAAACATGTTGTCCAGTTCGGCGCGGGTGGCCTGCCACTTGATTTCAAGCGCCGCCTTCGCCAGCACGGATTTCGAATCAAAAAAGTAGTAGAAACTCCCCTTCTTGACACCTGCCTTGTCACAGATCTGGTCTATGGTGGTGCTGCCGTAGGACCCGGTCCAGATCAACTCCAGCACCGCGTCCATTAATTTAGTTCTAGCATCACTGACACGACCCATAGATTTTCAATTCTTTCGATCGGTCTCAGTGCCGATCACGCACCCAAAATAACATACTAGACTAGATAGTCAACTATTAATTTACAGCTGACCGGAAGCATTGAAAACCGGCTGGAAATCCAGCCACGCGGAATGCCGGGGCGGGATTATTTGTGGCGAAAACCGGGGGAAAAAAATCAGCGGACGGCGAAAGCGGGCGAAGGCGAAGCCCGGAAAGGAAACCACCCCGGTCTGGAAAACCAGCTAGGGGGCTTGAATGCGGTAGAACACGGGGGTGCCGGTCGCGGCCGACAGGGGCACTTGGACCAGACCGTTGGAGAGGACAGTGTAATTGGAAACGGGCGTCCACTGGATCGGCGGCGCCAGGTTGGTGGCGCTGTAGAGGGTGAACTGGGAGCCTTGGGCGGCCCAGTTGAGCAACAGTCCGCTGGCGCCGACGCTGGCCCCGAGCTGGGGCTGCGGCTGGTTGAGAACCACGCCGGGACTGGCCACGGGCGAGCAGCTCACGAAGGCGGCATTGGAAACCACATTCATCCAAGTGGCCCACACCCAGTCCGCGGAGCGGGCGGGTTCGATGCGCGCCTCGTCCAGCGAACCCTTCAAATACCACCAACTGTTGGTGTAGCGGCCGAGGTTGAAGGGGGTGTAGTTGCCAAAGTCGGTGGCGACGGTGTTGGTGACGGTCTGGTTGACGCCGTCCACATACAGTTGCGCGGTACCGGCGCCCCGGTTGACGGAAGCGAAGACATGGTGCCAGCCGCCCGGGGGCACGGCGCCGGCCGGGGTGGAGGCGGTGATGCCCGTCGTGCCATCGCCGGACTCGAGCATCAGCTTGCCGTCGGTGGTGTTGTAGGTATTAACGAAGAGGGCGATGCCATTGGCGGAGCCGCCGGCGGGCTTGTTGGCCCAGATGGTCTGGATGTTGGCGGCGCCGGCGTTCAGGTTGACCCACGCCGACAGCGAAAAGGAATTGCCCAAACTGACGGCGCCCGCGGGGGCGAGATATTCGGTGGCCCCGTCAAAGGTCTGCCCAGTACCGATCACGCCGGGGGTGACGGTGGGCGCGGTGCCGCCGATGGCCGGATGCAGGGTGGTGCTGTCGGCATAGGGTAAGCCGCTTTCGCGGAGATGCAGGACGGCGCCATAGCCGGTCCATACCGCGCCATTGGCAAGCCAGGCCGGCGGGTTCGTCAACGCGGGGTTGCCCCAGAACGCGAGGAGGCAAGTGTTGGTGAAAGAGATGGTGGGCACCAGCACCCAGACACTGGAGGTGCCGTTGGTGTTCCAGGTGTCAATTTCGTCCGGACAGAGAATCTCGCCGGAGGAGTCGGTAAACCGCAGATCATTGCCCGCGGGCGAGGCAAACTGGCTGTAGGAAAATCCGGGGAGGTTGGTGCTGAGGTTGATCAGCACGGGGAAGTTGGTGAGCGTGGTGGCGTGGGTATAGCCGGAAAGGACCAGTTTCATGGCGGAACTGAACGTGCCTTGGTTCAACACGGCGGCGGAGGTGATCGGCCCATACGTGGCCAGGGCAGAATTGGAGACCACATTCATCCACGCGGCCCAGACCCAGTCCGCCGTCCGCGCCGTCTCGATGCGCGCCTCGTCGAGCGAGCCCTTGAGAAACCAGGTGCTGTTGGTGAACCGGCCCAGGTTGAACGCGCTGTTGTTGCCCAGATCGGCGACAATGGCGCTGCTGGCGGTGCGGTTGGTGCCATCCACATACAATTGCGCGTTTCCCGCGGAGCGGTTCACGGAGGCGAACACATAATGCCAGCCGCCCACGGGCACGGCGCCGGCGGGGGTGGCGGCGGTCAGGCCGCTGGTGCCGTCGCCGGTTTCGAGCACGAGCTTGCCGTCGGCGGTGTTGTAACTATTGACGTAGAGGGCCGCGCCGTTGGCGTTGCCGCCGGTGGTTTTGTTGGCCCAGATGGTCTGGATGTTGGCGGCGGCGGCGTTCAACTTCACCCAGGCGGACAGGGAAAACGAGTCGCCCAGATTGATGGCGCCTGCGGGCATGAGATATTGTGAAGCGCCGTCGAAGGTCTCCGCGTTGCCGACCATGCCGGCGGCGGTGAGCCCGGGGGCGACGCCGCCGAGGGCCGGATGCTGCGTGGTGCTGTCGGCATACGGGAAGCCGGATTCCTTGAGGTGGAGGACGGTGGAAAAATTCTGCCACGCGGCACCGTTGCTGGAGGTGCCGGGCACGTTGGTGGCGGCCGGGTTGCCCCAATAAGCCAGGATATAGTCGCTGCCGGAGGCGATGCCGGGCACATTGACCCAAACCAGCGAAACGCCGTTGGTGTTCCACTGGTCAATCTCGCAGGGGAGCACGTCGCCGGAAGCATCGGTGAAGGCCAAATCGTAGCCGTCCGCCGAGGCGAACTGGCCATAGGCAAATCCGGGGAGATTCGTGCTCAACTCGACGAGCACGGGGAAATTGGTGAGCGCGGAGCTGCGGTGGTAGCCGGTGAAGGTGATCGGCATCTGGCGATTGTAGCTGGTGGCCGAAAAGGCCGGCCCGAGATTGACGGCGACGGCCGGGCTCAAATGGTTGCGCACGCAGGGGATGGCGACGGCATAGACATACACCAGATAATTGCCGCTGGCCACGGGGAGCTGGCTAAGGTTGGTTTGCGAGGCCGGCACGGAGGCCAGCAAGGCGGCCATATTGCCATCGCTGGAAGCGTAGATTTCGTAGTGGTCAATCGTGCGCGGTTCGCCGGCGGTGACGCTCCAGGAGATGCCCCCGGTGGCGTTGGTCTGGACGCTCAGGGCCACATGGTTTTCGATGGCCGCCTCGACTTCCGTGCCCTCCTCCCAATCGCTCCAGGTGGGCCACTGCATGCGGGTCATGTTGCCGGGAATCGCGGCATTGATGCTGGCGGCGCGCTCCACCAGGCACAGACCGTTGCTGCCGGGCAGATACTTGCCCTCGGACCAGCCCACCGATTTGGTGAGCGTGCCATCAAACTGCGAGCACATGGCGCCAAAGGCCTTTTTGCCGGAGCTGGCAATGGTGGAAAAATCGCTGGTGACCGCGCCCAGATTGAAGGGATCGCTGGTATTGACGCCGGTGGTGAAGTTGTCGGTCCACTCGAAGCACTCGTCCTCCCAGGATTCGGAAAGATAGCCGGTGCCCTGCTCCACCCAGACCATGTTGCCGCCCAAGGCGGACTTCAGGGAGATCATATTGGCCTCGCCGATGGAGTTGCGCACCCCGAAGAACATCAGGATGGGCTCGCCGGTGCTGACCGGCTCATGCTCGTAGTTCGGATCGTTGAAATACTGGGCCTGGCAATATTGGATGTTGGTTTCCAGGTTGGCCGTGCCGGTGCCGCCTTTGATGCCCACGTCCACCATGACAATGTAAGTAAACGTGTTGTTCGTGAGCCCGGCGAGGCAGGTCTTGATCTTTTGCACCACGCCGTCCGTGCCGTCGGTCATGCCATACCAATCAATGACCACGCCGTTGAAGCCGCGGTTTTTCATGTCAGTGATCATGGCGGCAACGTAGGCGGTGGTGTTATTGGTGAGGCCGATGTTGATGTGCGAGCTGCCGCCGAACCAGGGCGTGGCGTGAGCGAACCAGCGCAGGTCGGGCCGGGAGGGAACGAGGGAATGGACGTCGGTGCTGGAAACGTGGCCGGGGGTGACGGGATTGAGGGACTCGTCGGCCTGGGTGGGGTCCACGGGGATGGTCTGGCCGTTTTGGTTGACCCAGGTGGAGGTGCCGAAATTGGCAGGAAAATTGGCCTGGTTGTAGGCAGAATTGGCGGAGGTGTTGTGGTTGGTGAGGGAGGCCAGCGCGATATTGAAATTGAGCCCATACGCGGCGGGGCCGAGGGCCAGGAGGCCCAGCAGGAGCCAGGGCAGCGCGCGCAGGGGCGCACGGCCGGTCCAGGGTTGGCGGATCGTTTGCATAATTGAGAAATGGGAGACGGCCAGGGGGCGGTCGGTAATCATCGTGTTGTCGTTAATGGCTTCAGGTGAGCAAGCGTTGCGGGCCGCGGGGTTCAAGCGCGTAATCGAAACTTCGCTTCAGTAGCGTCATTCTAGCCGGTGCAAATTCCCCTACCATACCCATTTCGGGGCAAAGACGTTACAAAACGGTTACGGACGGGCGATTTGATCCCCCGTATGGGGGAGAGAGGCGGCGGGAAACCGGCCGGGGGTAAAATAGAATTGCTCCCAGGGTCGTCTCCCGGCGCAACCCACCTTGGCTCCGGCCTGACCCGTGTCTGTGTTGCGGACTGGTCGTTCTCTCCATGAACCCAGAAAACATTCGACATTCAACTCCCAACCCTGAACGAAGGCGGCAGCGCGAGCCCCTTCGATATTGGGCGTTGAATGTGGAATGTTGAATGTTTCTTTTGCAGTTCAGGGGTTCAATGCGCGAACGCTTTAGGGGAAATCTCTCCCCGTTGCCCCCACCCCGGCTTGCGGCGACGCAGTTGCGGTTCGATACCGCGCGATTCTTCACCGCACCGAAACGGACTTTCACCGTTCTATCCAAGCGCCCTCTCAGGCGCACGGGCGCGGCGTTTCACGCCGCTTCAAGGTTCGGAGCGCGTGCCGTCCAAAAAGGCCTTGAGCTTGGCCAGCGCGCGGGCCCGATGGCTCAGCCGGTTCTTCACCTCTTCGCCCAATTCCGCAAACGACTGCACAAAGCCCTCCGGCACGAACAACGGATCATAACCAAAACCGCCATGGCCGCTCGCCGCCCATTGGATTCGCCCCTCGCACGCGCCATCGAAGATCCGCGCCGGATGTTCGCCCACCGGCACCAGCGCGATGACGCAGCGGAACCGCGCCGTGCGCCGTTCCGGCGGCACGTCTTGGAGCAGCCGGAGCAATTTGGCGTTGTTCTCGGCGTCCGGGGAATTCTCATCCCGCTCGCCCCCGGCGAACCGCGCCGAATACACGCCCGGCGCGCCGTTGAGCGCATCCACTTCCAATCCTGAATCGTCCGCGAGGACATAATCCGGCGCCGGCGCCCGCCCCGCGTTTCGGTTCCGCAACCACCGCGCCAGCTCCCCCGCCTTCTTCGTCGCGTTGCCGGCAAAGGTGTTGGCATCCTCCACGACCTTGGGCGCGGCCGGAAAATCGTTGAGCGTGAGAAAACCAAAGGGCGCGCCCAGGATGGCCTGGATCTCGCCGACCTTGTGGGCGTTACGGGTGGCAATGAGCAGCGTCGTCATCCGGCAACGCTACCACACCCCCCCGCAAACTGGCGAGCTTGACGCAGGCATTCCAACCGGCAAACTAAAACCATGCAATTTCGCACCACTCTCACCTGTGGCCTCGTGTTGGCCACGCTCACCGCCGGCGTGGTCTCCGCCGAAACCGTCTGGCTGGACAAGCTGGATCTCCGTGCCGCCACGCAAGGCTGGGGCGAGCCGCACCAGAACCAGTCCGTCGAGGGCCACCCGCTGACCATTGCCGGCCATGGGTATGAGCGCGGCTTTGGCACGCACGCCGACAGCATGTTGAACATCAACTTGGATGGCGGCGCGCAAGCCTTCTCCGCCAGCGCGGGCGTGGACGACGAGGTGAACAAGAATCCCGCGTCGAGCGTCGAGTTCAGCGTCATCGGGGACGGCAAGGTCTTGTGGAGCAGCGGCATCATGCACGCCGGCGAGGCCGCCAAGTATTGCCAGGTGGACGTTTCAGGCGTGCGGGCCTTGAGCTTGAAAGTCGCCGCCGCCGGCGAAGACATTGGTTATGACCATGCGGACTGGGTGGACGCCAAATTTGAAACCACCTCCGCCACGACTTTTGCGACCAGCGGCGAATCGGTCCTTCAGCCGGTCGCCCCGTACATCCTCACGCCGCTGCCGCCCGCCGCGCCCCGCATCAACGGCGCCAGCATCTTTGGCGTGCGGCCCGGCTCGCCGTTTTTCTTCACCATTCCCGCCACCGGCGAGCGGCCCATGACCTTCTCCGTTCACCAGCTGCCGAAGGGCCTGCGGCTGGACGCCCAAACCGGCCGCATCACCGGTGTCTTGCGCGCGCCGGGCGAATTCACCGTCACCCTCGGCGCCCGGAATTCCCTCGGCACGGCGGAAAAGAAATTCCGCATCGTCTGCGGCAGCCAGTTTGCGCTGACCCCGCCGATGGGCTGGAACAGTTGGAACTGCTTTGCCGGCGCCGTCTCGGAAGACCGCGTGAAACGGGCGGCCGACGCCATGGTGAAGAGCGACTTGATCAACCATGGCTGGACCTACATCAACGTGGACGATTTCTGGCAAAACCAGCGCGGGGCCACCGACCCGACCCTGCGCGGGCCGTTCCGCAACCCGGATGGTTCCATCGCCCCCAACGAGCGGTTCCCGGACATGAAGGGCTTGGCCGATTATATCCACGGCCTCGGTTTGAAGGCCGGCCTGTATTCCTCGCCCGGACCGTGGACCTGCGGCGGCTGCGCCGCGAGCTGGGGCCACGAGCGGCAGGACGCGCAAACCTACGCGCGCTGGGGCTTTGACTATTTGAAGTACGATTGGTGCAGCTACGGCGGTATTGCCGACGGCAAGGACCCGGCCGCCAAGGACATTCCCACCTGGGGCGAAGGCGTGGGCAAAAACGATGTGGCCGTGGCCAGCCATCCCTACCGGGTCATGGGCAAATTCCTGCGCGACCAGCCGCGCGACATCGTGTTCAGCCTTTGCCAGTATGGCATGTCGGACGTCTGGAATTGGGGCGGCTCCGTCAACGGCAATTGCTGGCGCACCACGGGCGACATCACCGACACCTGGCGGAGCATGAGCCAGATTGGCTTCCACCAGAACCAGGCGGCGCCGTTTGCCAAGCCGGGCAATTGGAATGATCCGGACATGCTCATCGTGGGCCAGGTCGGCTGGGGCAACCTGCATCCGACCCGCCTGACGGCGGACGAGCAATACACCCACATCAGCCTTTGGTGTCTGCTTTCGGCCCCGTTGCTGATCGGCTGCGACATGGAAAAGCTCGACGACTTCACACTGAATTTGTTGAGCAACGACGAAGTGCTCGCGCTGGACCAGGACGCCCTGGGCCGCGAGGCGACGTGCGTGTGGAGCAACGCCGCCGTGCGTGTCTATGCCAAGCCCCTCGCAGACGGCGGCCGCGGCGTCGGCTTCTTCAACCTCGGCCCCGCGCCGGCAAACTTGGACTTCAAGGATCTCGCCGCCGTGGGATTGTCCGGCCAACTGCACGTCCGCGATCTGTGGCGGCAACAGGATCTGCCGGACCTGGACGCCGCCGCCGGCACGTTGCCGCTGACGATTCCGGCCCACGGCGTGGTGCTCTACAAATTCACGCCGGCCAAGTAACCGTCCGCGTTATTTCGTTGCGGGAGAATTGGTTGCAGGCTCCGGGACCAACGGCTTGAGGATTTGGGCAAGCAGATCCGGCGCCGCCGGATTGCGCGCCAGGATGGGGTACTTCTCGCCGCCATGGTAATTCACGGAAAAGGTCTGGTAGCAGTCGTTGAGTTCCGTGAGCAGGGCCACGGGCGCCTGGTTGGTGGCCGCGGTGGCCACCGCCGCGCGCAGGAGCGGCGCCGACCAGGCCCGGCCGTTCACGGCGATGAGCTGCATGCCTTGGAAGATCCCCGCCTGGTCCGCCGGCGATCCCGGCAGCACGTCGCCGATGTTGCCGTCCGCGCCCACGGAGAAGCCGAGCGAGTAGTTCAAGTTGGAGGACTTGTTCAGGCCTTCGCGGAGCTTCAGCAGCGGCGGCACGCCGTTGGTCCAAGCGAGCCGCCACCCGGCGTTCTCCACGCCGCCCCGCGGGGCGTGTTCGGCGATCTCATAGACGCGCTTTTGGAAAAAGCCGTTCCAGTCGTACGGCGCGATGTCATTCAGCGCGCGCACCACGTCGTCGTACTGGTAGGGAACGACGCGGGGCGCCGAGTTGGTGCCGCCGTGAAACGCCTTGCAGAAATCGTCGAGCGATTTCCGGCCTTGGGTCTGCCGCCGGATGAGCGTGTCGGCCTCCAGCCAGATCGCGTCGCCCTCGGGATAGAAATCCACGCCGCGCCGGCGGCTGAGCCCCATGTCCGGCGCCTGGTACAGGAGCGGCGCGGCCACCGCGGTGTCGGCCAGCGGCCGCCATTGCCGGCCGCTGCGGGAATCGAGCGTGGCGAGGTTGAGCGCCAGCGTCTCGCGGAAGTCATCGCCGGTTTCCAGTCCGCTGCGGGCGGCGAGCACCTTGCCGTAATAGGACGTCAGCCCCTCATAGACCCAGAGCAGTTCGTCGCGCATCGGTTGCTGGTAGTCGGCTGTGGCGAGACCGGCGGGCCGGCGGTATTTGCCATTCCAGGAATGAAACATCTCATGCGGCAGCAGTTCGGCGCCGGCCGTGCGGGCGTCGGCGTCCGTCAGGAAATTCGCGCCCACGCGGTCATCGCTCGATTCATGGTGTTCCAGGCCGAAATGCGCCACGTGGTCGCTGATGGTGAGCAGGAAGTGATAATCGCGGTAATGCCGGGCGCCAAAGAGCGCGTCCTCCTCATGCACCAGATTCACCAGGTGCGGAAAGCGCGCGGCTTCCGGCGGGACCGCCTCCAGGTCGGCGGCATGGTCGGCCGCCACCTGAATGAAGTGCGCCACCGGTTCACCCGGCGTCAGTTCAACGGTGCGGAAATACTCGCCGGCAATGACCGGGGAATCCACCAGCGTCCCCAGCGGGACCGGCGAGAACGTGACGGTATTCCCCGCCGTGTTCGCCACCGGCAACGCCGTGCCAAAATCCCAGCCCGCCGGCAGCTTCAATGTGGCGGCAAACGGGAGCTTCAAAGGAACACCCGACCGCGGATAGAGCAGCACCTGATTCCAGCTCAAGTCCAGCAGGTGCGTGGTGGAGGAACCGCCGGAGGAATACACGCCGCCTCCCGCCGACAACAGAAAATCGAACGACACCTCCACCGCGTCCGCACCCGCCGGCACGTTGAGATGGAATGCGAACATGTCCACCGGATCGCGCTGCCAGTCGAGCGGTTTGCCCTGGGCGGAGAACTCCAGGCCGGTCAGGTCATTAACCGGACCGGTGGGCGAATGTTCGCCGGGGATCCACTTGGGATAAAACAGGGTGAGTTTGCCGGGCGCAGCCGGAATGTGCAGGCGCGCGTGCAACAGGTTGCGGGGCGCATCCGTGGCGTCCACGTCCAGCTTCACGGCCGCGGGTTCGGCCAGGGCGGATGCGGCGAGGACCAGGCTGGCGGCAAGCACCAAGCCCGGCAAGTGGCGTTGCGGTTCCATGGCCACAAGGTGAGAGAATTCGCCGCGAAAGGGAATGAGATTCGGCTCCGAACCACAAAAACCGGGGCGGCGCATTCACTGGTCCGCCCGCTGCGCAAATACTGCGCAAGCCAGCGGCGGCGCGCAGGCTTTGCACAGTGGATTTGGTGATTTATTGGGAAATCAGCGCATTTTCATTGGCATGTCCCTTGCGTCTAGCGATATGAACCCGGCGATCGCGCCCAGTGGGGCCGCCGAAGCAATCAACCATATTACCATAGGAACATTCGATGAAACTAAATCGTATTATCTCAATGTGCGCAGTGGCGGCAGCCTTGGCTTTCAGTGCCGGCACCGTGTTTGCGCAGGACAACGGCAACGGCAATGACAATGGCGGCCAGCGCCGCAATCGCGGTGGTTTTGACCCCGCACAGATGCAGCAGCGGATGATGGATAACATCCGCGACACGCTGAATTTCACCAACGACACCGACTGGAGCGCCGTGCAACCGCTCGTCCAAAAAGTGATGGACGCCCGCCGCGATGTCTCCGCGAACAGCATGCGGGCCTTGTTCGGTCGGAACCGCGGTGGCAACGGCGGCGGCGCCGGCGGCCGCGGCCCCGGCGGATTCTTTGGCGGTCAGCCAAGCCCGGAAGCGGAAGCGTTGCAGAAGGCGTTGGATGACGACGCTCCGGCGGCCCAAGTCAAGGATTTGCTCGCCAAGTACAAGACGGCGCAGCAGGCCAAGCAAGCCAAGCTGGAGCAGGCGCAAGATGCGCTCAAATCGGTTTTAACCTCGCGACAAGAGGCGCAGGCTTACCTGCTGGGCTTGGTGCGATAAACGAAGCGCAAAGCAAAAGCTGATTCACCATGGCCGCCCCCACCGTTCAGGTTTCTCCGACGAAGCAGTTGCTGGAACGCATGGTTGCGTCCCGGCAACTGTCCTCGCTGGATGCGGAGGCCCTGTTGCGGGCGCATCCGCACGTGGCCAGCGAGGAGGAAGTCCTGCGGTGGCTGGCGGCGGAATACGGCCTGGGCTACACCACGCTGGACGACGCGGATCCGGATCGCCAGCTTCTATCGCTCTTTCCGGCACGCATTCTGTTGAAGGATGAACTGCTGCCGTTGCAACGCGTGGACGGGCACGTGGAAGTGGCCACCAGCCGGCTGTTTGCCACGCAGGGCCTGGACACGTTGAAAACGCTGACCGGCCTGAATTTGAAGCCGGTGCTCGCCTCCACGGAAGCGATCCAGCGCGAGATCAAGAAGCGCCTCGGCGTGGGCGCGGACACGATCGGCACGCTGGAGGAGGAAAAAGGCATCCAGGTGGTGGATGACAACGTCGAGGGCACCAACCTCGACGAGGGCGCCGAAGACGAGGCCTCGATCATCCGGTTTGTGAACCAGGTGTTGAAGGACGCGATCGAATTGCGGGCGTCGGACATTCACCTGGAACCGTTTGAGGACGAATTCAGGATCCGTTACCGGATTGACGGCGAGCTCCAGGAAGTGCCGGTGCCGCCGCAGTTGAAGCAGTTTCAGCCGGCCATTGTGTCGCGCGTGAAGATTTTGAGCCATCTCAACATTGCCGAGAAACGGCTGCCGCAGGACGGGCGCATCAAGGTGCGGATAGACGACGCGGAGGTGGATATCCGCGTGTCGGTGATTCCGATGCTGCATGGGGAGGCGGTCGTGATGCGCT
Source organism: uncultured Bifidobacteriaceae bacterium (assembly GCA_964532525.1). Classification (GTDB taxonomy): domain Bacteria; phylum Verrucomicrobiota; class Verrucomicrobiia; order Limisphaerales; family UBA11358; genus UBA11358. Next base: position 17,252 of record CAZHIM010000055.1, on the reverse strand, counting down.
TGTTGCGGCAAAACGCCAAACTGCGGGGCCTGATGGACATCGGCATGGACACGCGCGAGCTGGAGCATTTCCAGCATGTCCTTTCACTGCCGCACGGAATCATCCTGGTGACGGGGCCGACGGGCTCGGGCAAGACTTCGACGCTCTACACGGCGCTCAGCGAGATCAACGACGAGGTGCGCAAGATCATCACCGTGGAAGATCCGGTGGAATACCAGATGAAAGGCGTCAACCAGATCCAAGTGAACGAGAAATCCGGGCTGACGTTTGCGCGCGGGCTGCGCGCGATTTTGCGGCATGACCCGGACGTGGTGCTCATCGGCGAAATTCGCGACGCGGAAACGGCGCAGATCGCGGTGCAAGCGTCCCTGACCGGCCACCTGGTATTTTCGACGCTGCACACGAATGACGCGCCGGGCGCGCTCACGCGGCTGGTGGACATGGGCGTGGAGCCGTATCTGGTGGCGTCATCGCTGGAAGCGGTGCTGGCGCAACGGCTGGTCCGGGTGCTGTGCCCGCACTGCAAACAGCCGGACAATTCGGAAACCGCGCGGGTTTTGAAGGGCAAGATCGGGATTCCGGCCGCCACGCCGATTTTCAAGACGGTGGGCTGCCGGGAATGCCGCAACACGGGATTCTTCGGGCGGCACGCGATTTTTGAGTGGATGGACACCGACGAGGAAATCCGGCAGTTGATTTTAAAGAACGCTTCGTCAGACCAGATCCGCAACGCCGCGCGGCGGGGGGGCATGCGGTCGCTGGCGGAGGACGGCTGGCGACTGGTAGCCGCCGGAATCACGACGGTGGAAGAGGTCTTGAGCGTGACGACGGCGAAAGAGGTCGAGAGCTCGATGAAACTCCGCGCGGGAGAATCCGCGGGGAGCATCGCGGTGGCAAGGTAACCTTTAAATGGCCACATTTTCCTACAAAGCCTTGCAGCGGGACGGCAAAATCGCCGAGGGCGTGCTGGACGCCGGGAGCCGGCCGGATGCGTTGCGGCAGATGGAGACACTGGGCTTGCGCCCGCTCAAGGTCGCGGAGACCGCCGCCAAGGCGGCCAAGCCCGGTTCGACAACGGCGCCGGCGGCGGGGGCCGGGATGTTTTCATTCAAACTGGGCGGGAAAAAGGTTTCCACCAAGGAGCTGGCGAATTTCACCCGGCTGCTGTCCAGCCTGCTGGCGGCGGGGGTGCCGTTGAGCCGCGCGCTGGTGATTTTGCAGAAGGAAGCGGCGTCCCCGGCCGCGCGGGTGAAGTGGAAGGAAATTCACGACCGCGTGGTGGACGGCCTGTCGCTGGCCGACGCCATGGCCAAATCGCCGGAGACGTTTCCGCGCGTGTATGTGGCGATGGTGGAGGCGGGGGAAGCGGGCGGGTTTCTGGACGTGGTGCTGGCGCAGATCGCGGAATTTCAGTCGCGGGAAAAAGAGCTGAAGGCGAAGGTGATGACGGCAATGCTGTATCCCTGCATTTTGCTAGTGCTCGCGCTGGTGGTGCTGACGGTGTTGCTGGTGTTTTTCATTCCCAAATTTCAGCGGGTGTTTGCCACCATCCACGGTTCGCTGCCGCTCATCACGCAATTGATCATCGCGGCCAGCCAGGTGATGCGCTCGTATGGGCTGCTGATCGCCGCGGCATTGGTGGGGATTTTCTTCCTGGTGCGCACGTGGTTCGTGTCGGAGAAAGGCCGGCGCACATGGGAAGGCTTGATTTTGAAGGCGCCGCTGGTGGGGCCGTTGATTGCGCAGTTCGCGATGGCGCGTTTTTGCCGCATGCTGGGGACGCTGATCGGGGCGGGCGTGCCGCTGGTGCACGGCTTGAACGTGGCCCGGCGGTCCATCGGCAACCAGACGCTGGTGGATACCGTGGCGAAATCCATTGAGCGCGTGCAGCAGGGCGGCCGGTTGGGCCAAAGCCTGGCCGAATGCCGGATTCTGTTCTCCGGATCGGTGCTGGAGATGATTGCGGTGGCCGAGGAAAGCGGCCGGCTCGATGCCGAGCTGGTGCGCATCGCGGCCGAAACGGAAACGGACCTGGACCGCAACCTGAAGACCGCGGTGGCCTTTGCCGAACCGCTGATGCTGTTTTTAATCGCCGGGTTCATCGGCATCATTTTCATCGGCATGTTGCTGCCGGTGTTGTCCATGAGCGAATACATCAAGTGACCTCAATTATGAAAATCCATACTCAAACCGATAGCGGACAGCCGGGGGCCTCAACCACCCGCCGGAGATCGAGAACCAGAAGCGGGTTCACGCTGGTGGAGATGCTGCTGGTGGTGACCATCATCGGCATCCTGGCGGCGCTGGTGGTGCCGAAGATTGCCGGCACCAGCGACCGCGCGCGCAAACAGGCCGCGCTGGCGGACATCAACGGCGGCATCAAAACCGCCTTGGGCCAGTATGAAGTGGACAATGGATTTTATCCCAAGACCCTGCAGGACCTGATCGTGCAACCGGGGAACGCCAGGAATTGGCACGGACCGTATTTCGATCCGCCGAAACTGCCCCTGGATCCGTGGGGCAACCCCTATATCTATTATTACCCCGGCAAACACAATCCCACCGGCTACGACCTGCTCTCGGTTGGCCCCGACGGCAAGGAAGGCACGGATGACGATTTGGGAAACTGGCAATAAGACAACCGGCCGGCAGGTGAGATTCGCGGCTGGAACTCAAGATGACATTGGTAACCCGAAAAAGTGATGTTCGCCGATGCGCCTTTACCTTGATCGAGCTGATTCTGGTGATGGCGCTGCTGGTGGTCATTACGTCCCTGGCGGCGCCAACGATGGCGCGGTTTATCCGGGGCCGGGCGCTGGACACGGAAGCGCGGCGGTTGGTGTCGTTCATGCATGCGGCGCAGAGCCGGGCGGTATCCGAGGGTGCGCCGATGATCCTCTGGGTGGATGAAAAGAGCGGAACCTTCGGCGTGACGGCGGAGGTCAGCGGGCAAACCGGCGACCCGAAGGCGGAAATGCTGGCCGTGGATTCAACGCTGGCGCTTGCCGTACAGCACACGGGCGGCGGCTCGCCGACACTGTTCAACAACCTGCCGGCGATACGGTTTTTGGCGGATGGCACAGTGGACGAGGACAGTCCGCAGGCCTTGAAATTGACGGACAGTGACGGGTTTTCCCGGGTGCTGACCGAAACGGGTTTACGCACGGGTTATGAAGTTTCAGCGCCATAACCGGTGCCGGCAGACCGGCGCCATAACGCCAACCGGGGGCGCCGGTGGCCGGACGCGATTCGTCGGCTGCCAGGCATTTACCCTGGCCGAGGTGCTGGCGGCGCTGCTGTTTCTGGCGATCGTGATTCCGACGGCGGTCGAAGCGCTGCACGTGGCCAGCCTGGCGGGCGAAGTGGCGGCGCGAAAGAGCGAAGCGGCGCGGGTGGCCGACCGGGTTTTGAGCGAGAGCATCGTGACGACCAACTGGAGCAGCGGCGTGCAGAGCGGCACGGTGACCGAAGGCATCCTGAATTTCCGGTGGCGGCTGACGGCGGAGAGCTGGCCGCAGGATTCGATGCAGTTGCTCACGGCGGAAGTGACGTACTCGGCGCAGGGCCGGGATTTTTCGGTGCGGATGAGCACGCTGGCGAATTTACAGACGATCGCGGCGCCGAGCGGAACGGGTTCCGCACAACCGTAAATGAAAACTGAAACGAACAGAACGGAAGCGTGGCGACGCGGCGACGCGGCAGCGTGGCGGCGGGCCGGCGCGTTTTGCGTTTTGCGGACTGGGGCCGGGCGGAAAGCCGGGCTCCAGGACGAAGCCGGAAGCCGGCCGCCGCCGGCATCCCGCGGCGGCTTCACGCTGATCGAGATGGTCCTGGCGATTGGCATCGCCGCGATTGTGCTCATCGCGGTGAATTCGGTCTTATTCACGGCGCTGCGGCTGCGCGACGACACGTCCGACATGGTGGACGCGGCGTCGCCGGTGGATTCGGCGGTGTCGTATGTCAAACGGGATTTGGAATGCGTGGTGACGCCGACCAACGGGACGAGCAAAGTCCTGTCGGGAGGTTTTCGCGTGGGCACCGGCCTCAGCAGCGTGGGGGTGGGCGCTCCGGTGGCGATTGAGATGTTCACCGCCACGGGCACGTTGAGCGACCGGGAGCCCTGGGGGGACATCCAGCGCGTGACCTATGAATTGAAGAGCCCCACCGATCCGTCCGCGGTGGGCCGGGAATTGTATCGCAGCGTGACGCGGAACCTGCTGGCGCTATCCACGCCGGAGGTGACGGAGCAGCTCATGTTGCATGGCGTCGCGGGCCTGAAATTTTCCTGCTACGACGGCCAGCAGTGGGATGATACGTGGGATACGACGGATCCGACGTCCCTTTACACCAACCTGCCGGCGGCAGTCCGGATGGACATTCAGATGGCCGGCCGGCCGGACATGCAACCGATTGAAATTGTGGTGCCGATTGATGCGCAGTCGCGCACCAACGCGGTGCTGACGGCGACGACGGGAAACTGAAAATGAACCTGCAACCAGCAACCGGCAAAGCGCGCCGCCCGCAGCCGCAGGGCGCGCGGGTGGAGCGGGGGGCGCCGACGGAAGCGGGACCAAATCCCGAACGGGCTTCCGTGCTGGTGATCGTGCTGTGGGTGGCCGTGGGGCTGGTGACCATTGCGCTGTATTTTGCCGGCTCGATGCACTACGAACTGGTGGCCTCGGACAACCGGGTGAATGGCACGGCGGCGGACCAGGCAATTGAAGGCGCGGCGCGGTACGTGGCGTTTGCGCTGCAGAATTTCGCCACGAACGGCGCGGTCCCGAACAACACGCAGTTCAAATGCGCGGCGGTGCCGGTGGGAGACGCGAAATTCTGGCTCCTCGGGCGGGACCCGAATGCGGACAATCCCACCGAGCCGTATTTCGGGCTGGTGGACGAGGGCGGCAAGCTGAATTTGAACACCGTGAGCACGAACGTCCTGGAATATCTGCCAAACATGACAGCGGAATTTGCCGATGACATCATGGATTGGCGGGGAACCAACGGCATTGCCTCGCCGGACTATGCGTCGCTGGGATATTCGGACAAAAACGCGCCCTTTGAGACGGTGGACGAATTGCGGATGGTGTATGGGGCGGATGAGAATTTGCTGGTGGGCGAGGACCTAAACCGAAACGGGGTGCTGGACAAGAACGAGAAGGATTCGAACGGGAACGGGCAGTTGGACCCCGGGCTGTTTGAGTATTGCACGGTCTATACGCGGGAACCGAATTTCCATTCGGACGGGTCATCGCTCACGAACGTGGCCAACGCGTCGGCTTCGAAAATACGGACGTTGCTCCAGAATGCGAGCATCAGCACGAGCTACGTCAACCAATTGACCAACCGGCCGTACCGGGGCCTGTTCGCCTTTGCGCTCCGCTGCAAAAACATCGGCATGAGTTCGGCGGATTTCGCAAATCTGGCGGACAACATCACCACCACCACCAATGAATACCTGCGCAACCGGGTGAACGTGAACACGGCCGGCGAGGACGTGCTGACGGCGCTGATCATGGGCGCGATGGGCAACAACCCGGACCAATCCACGGCGGAGGCCGCGGCCCAGACGCTGGTGGAATACCGCCAGCAGAACCCGAATAATGTGAACTCGGTGGCGTGGGTCATTGATGCGTTGGGAAACTCGAACCCGGCCGTGACCGCGCTGGCGACGGGCGATTTCATCACGACGCACAGCTACCAGTTTACGGCGGACATCGCCGCGGTGGGCGCTTTTGGGCGGGGGTACCGCCGGGTGCGATTCATATTTGATACGAGCGAAGGCACGCCGATCATCCTCTATCGCCAGGACCTGAGCCGGTTGGGCTGGGCCCTGGGCGAGCGGGTGCGGCAGAATCTACTGGCCGCGGACACGTCCCGATAATTTTGGAAATGAACATGCTATGAACCGCCCGGCCAAATTCTTCCTCCGCAAGCGCAAGAAACTGACGTCCGTCCTCGGCTTGGTGCTGGATGGCAGCAAGCTGGAAGGCGTGGTGTTGCGCCGCACCAACGGCTCGTTGCAAAAGCTGCAGAGCTTTGCCGCGGCGCTGACGCTGGATCCGCTCACCGCGGCGCCGGAACTGGTGGGCCGGGAGATCCGGAACCAGCTCGAGGCGGCGGGGGTGCGCGAGCGCACCTGTGTGGTGGGGGTGCCGGTGAAATGGCTGCTGACGGCGCAAACGGAGCTGCCGGCCCTATCGGCGGCCGACGCGGCGAGCCTGTTGCAAATGGAGGCAGAAAAGGGGTTCCACGCCGACGCCACGGAACTGCAAATTTCCCATTCCGGCTGCGCGCTGGCGAACGGCAAACAACAAGTCCTGCTGACGGCGATCCCAATGACCCACGTCGTCGCCCTGGAGAAGGTCTTGGCCGCGGCGAAGCTGAAGCCGGTCAGTTTCGCACTGGGCATCTCGGCTTTGCAGCCCGCGGGCGAGGAGACGGCCGGCGGCACCCTGACGCTCGCGATTGGCGACACCAACGTCGGATTGCAGGTGACCGCCGGGGGCGGCGTGGCGGCGTTGCGCGCGCTCGAAGGGGCGATTGAGAACGAAGCGGGACGGCGGACGCTGCAGCCGGACGTGGTGACCCGGGAGGCGCGGGTGACGCTGGGCCAATTGCCGGGCGAGTTGCTGGACCAAGTAAAGAGCATCCGCATTTTCGGGCCGCGGGAACTGGCGCAGCAACTCGCGGACGAGATCGAGCTGCGATTCGAGCCGCTGGGGCTGAAAGTGGCGACGGTTTCCGCCTACGCACCGGACACCTTTCGACTGACGCTGCCGCCCGAAACTTCGTTGTCGCCGGCGTTCAGCCTGGCGGCGCGCGCGCTGGCGCAACAGGCGCCGGCATTTGAATTTTTGCCGCCGAAACCGACCCTCATCGAGCAGTGGGCTACGAAGTATGCGTCGGGCCGGTTGCAAACGGCGGGGGCCGTGGCGGCGGGCGTGGCCGTGCTGGTGGGCGGGTTGCTGCTGTTCCAACAAGTGCAATTGTGGCGCCTGGGCTCGCAATGGCAGCACATGGAGCGGAAGGTGACGGAACTCAAACACGTGCAGGACGAGATCCGGGAGTACCAATCCTGGTACGGCGGGAATTTCCGGAACCTGGAGATTTTGCGGGAGCTGTCGCTGGCGTTTCCGGAGGACGGCGTGGTGACGGCGAAGGTGATCACGATCCGCGACGACGGCTCCGTGAACTGCTCGGGCAATGCGCAGAACAACGCGGCGCTGCTGGCCATGGAAACAAAATTGAGCGCGGCCCCGGGCGTGGTGGACGTGCACCGGGAGCAGAGCCGCGGAAACAAGCCGCCGATCCAATTTGTGTTCAGCTTCAAATTCAACAACGGAGGCGCCCAATGAAGATCAAGAACCGGCAGGAATTTTTGGTGGTGCTGACCATTGCCGCGGTGGCGCTGTTTGCGGGGGTGAACTTCGTTTTCACGCCGTTGGAGGGCTGGTGGGCCGGCCGGCAGCAGCAGATCAAGCATTTACGGGATCAGATCAAGGAGGGCAACACGCTGATTGCCCGCGAAAAGCTGGACCGCGGCCACTGGGCGGACATGGAATCCAACGCGCTGCCGGCGAACATGTCGCAAGCGGAGCAGCAGTTTTTGAATGCGTTGGACGGCTGGTCGCGGGACAGCGGCGCGCAGATTACGAGCATCATGCCGCAATGGAAGGTTGATTCCACGAATTACATGACACTGAACTGCCGGGTGGAGTCGGACGGCGACTTGAGCGCATTAAGCCGGTTCGTCTATGACATTGAAAAAGGGCCGCTGGCCGTGCGGCTGGATTCGGTGGAACTGAGCGCGCGGGATAATAACGGCCAGCAAATGACCCTCGGTGTGGAGATCAACGGCCTGGCGCTGTTGCAAAACGACAAGAAATGAAAATGAGCAATCAACGGCACCGGGCAGGCGGCGAGTTTCCACGTTCCGGAAAGACGGCCGGGCTGAGCCTCCGGTTGGCGGAACTCGGTGTGGCGATATGGCTGGCGGGCGCGGCCGTCGCGCTGGCACAGTCCAATGGCGTGCCGGGACCGCAGGATTACGCCGCGTTCAGCCGGTTCATCACCGACCGCAACATTTTTGATCCGAGCCGGCAACCGCACTATTACTCGCCCAACCGGACCACCAGCCGCCGGCACCACGTGACCAGCGCGCCGGATCTGCAATTGGTCGGGACGATGAGCTATGCCAAGGGGCTGTTTGCGTTTTTCAACAGCAACAACCCGGAGCTGAAAAAGGCGCTGCAGGCGGGCGACAAGATCGCCGACTACACCGTCACGGAGATTTCGCCGGGCTTGGTGCGGCTGGAATCCGCCAACCAGAAGGAACAGTTCGCGCTGAAAGTGGGGGATGGTTTGCGGCAGGAGAACGGCCGGTGGATGCGGGCCGACGCGGGGGCGTCGCCGGCGCCGGCGGCGACCAACGCACCGGCGGCGACGGAGGCGGGCGGCACGGAGAGTGCCGATTCGACGCCGGCGGCGGCGCCGTCCGCGAACCAGCCCAACGATGTTTTGAAACGATTGATGGAACAACGCGAAAAGGAAAACCAATGAAAAAGATTATCTTCAGTCTGATTGCCGCCGGTGTGGCGGGCTGGCTGGTGACCGCCAGCGCGCAACAGCCTGCGCCGGGGGACAACAACACCAACCAGCCGCCCGTGGAGCAACCGGGACCGCCGCCCGACTTGGGCAACGGGCCGGGAGCCGGCGCACCGCCGGGCGTGGCGCCGATGCCAGGCGCGGACAACGCCGCGGCACCGGAAGAGAATCAAACCAACGAGGACAACGGATCGGCCACCATCACGCCCTCGCGAAGCCGGCCGGGCGCGCCGGAAGAAATCCAGCCGCAGTTTGTGCCGCCGGCGCAAGCGGGAACCAATGCCGACGACCTGACGCTGAATTTTAATCGCGCGCCGCTGGACGAGGTGCTGCTGTATTTGAGCGATGCGGCGGGTTTCATCATCGTGCAGGACACGCACGTGACCGGCCTGGTCACGGTCGTGGGCAAGCATATGACCCGGGATGAGGCGGTGGACCTGTTGAACGCCGTGTTGAACAAAAACGGCTATGCGGCCATCCGGGAGGGACGGACGCTGACAATCGTGGACAAGAGTGATGCGAAGACCCGGGATATCCCGGTGCACACCGGCAACGATCCCAAGGAAATTCCCAAGAATGCGGAGATTGTGACGCAGATCATCCCCATCCGCTTTGTGGAGGCGCGACAGCTCGTGTCGGACCTTTCGTCGTTCGTGTCACCCCAGGCCATTGTAGTGGCGAACGAGGCGGGAAATTCGATTGTGATCACGGACACGCAGTCGAACATCCGGCACATTGCCGAGATCATCAGGGCGGTGGATGACAGCGCCGAGGCGGAGACGGAGATCCAAGTGTTCCCATTGAAGAACGCGAGTCCGACGGACGTGGCGAGTGAAATCAGCAGCGTGTTTCCGAACGGGACATCGGGGAACACCACGCAGTCGCCAATTCGCTTCGGCGGCGGGCCGGGCGGGATAGGTGGCGGCGGGCCGGGCGGGTTTTTCCGGCAAATGATGGCCAATGCGGCGGGCGGCGGCGGCAGCAGTTCGCAGGACCGCATCAAGAAGGAGACGGCCGTTTCGGCGGTGGCGGATCTGCGGGTGTCGGCGGTCATTGTGACGGCGCCGAAGGATTTGATGCAGGAAATTGCGAGCATGATCGAGAAGCTGGATGTGCCGTCTGACCGCGACCAGGACGTGTATGTATTCAAGATGAACAATGCCGATCCGCTGGCGGCGGCGCAGGTGCTGCAAAGCATGTTCCAGAACGGGAGCACGTCGCGCAGCGGCTCCACCAGCAGCGGTTCCACGACCAGCGCGCTGCAGTACCGGCAGCAAAACAACGCGTCCACAACCGGTTCGTCGAGCTCCAGCAGCACCGGTCTGGGCTCCATGGGCGGCAGCCGGACGGGGGCGGGAGGCGGCGGCTTCTAACCCGGCGCGGAGAAACACTTAATGCAAAGGCGAAATATGAAAACGAATTTTGTGAAACTGGCAGGCGGCGTGTTGGCGGTGCTGCTGTGCGCCGCGGTGGAACTGCAAGCGCAACAACGCGTCGGCGGCGGCGGTGGCGGCTTTCCCGGGTTTGGCGGCTTTGGCGGGTTTGGCGGCGGAAACGCCAACCGCTTCGGCTCCGGCACGAGCAGCTCAAGCTATAATAACAACGGCACGGTGGGCAACGCGGTGATCCAGGTGGACCCGGTGACGCACAACCTGATTGTGATTGCGGACAAGCAGACGAGCGAACAAATCCGCCGGGTGGTGGAGAGCTTGGATGCGCCGGAACCGCAAGTGCTGATCAAGGTGGTGTTTTTGGAAGTGCAGCACAACAATGCCGAGGAGTTGGGCGTGCAGGGCTCCTTCACCGGCGGCAACAGCATTTCCTCGCTGGGGTCGTTTGTGACGAATTACTCGATAATGAACACGATCACGTCGAATGGAGTGACTGGGACGACGACCACGACGCCCACGACGGTGCAGACGGTCACGCCGGCGACCCAGAAGACCGTGAGCGGCGGCAACAGCTTCGGGCTGCCCCAGTCGCTGGCGGGCGCAACGGGCAACGGCGGGCTGTACCAGGTGCTGGGGAACGACTTCACGGCCACGATCCAGGCGGTGGCGACGGCGGGCAAATCGCAGGTGTTGTCGCGGCCGTCCATTTTGGCGCGGGACGGACAGATGGCGACGATTGAAATCGGCCAGAATATCTACCTGCCCAGCGGAGTGACCTATTCCTCGGTGGGCACGTCCGGCGTGTCGGTGCCCTCGATCAACGGCACCTATACGCCGGTGGGCATCATCCTGAACGTGACGCCGTTCGTCGGCGACAACGGGCTGGTGGAAATGATCCTGGAGCCGCAGGATTCGTCGGTGGACACGTCGAGCTCGGGCCAGATCATTGCGTATGGAAACAGCCTGATCGGGTCCTCGCCGGTGTACGCGCCAAACATCAATGTGACGGAGGCGAACACGGTGGTGGTGACGCCGAACGGGCAGACGGTGGTGATCGGCGGTCTGATTTCGAACACGAAAAGCTCGGCGGACTCGAAGGTGCCGTTCCTGGGAGACATTCCGCTGCTGGGGCAGTTGTTCCGGTCCAGCAGCACGGCGAACTCGAAGACCGAGCTGCTGATGTTCCTGACGCCGCACATTGTCGAGGCGCCGTCACAACTGGCCAACCTGTCGTCGGCCGAAATGCGGCAGACGCAGATCATCACCAATTCGGTTTCGGAGCAGGAACTGGATCGTTTCCTGGAGCGCGTGCCGGTGAAAAAGCCGGCCAAGCCGGGCAAACCAGGCAAGCCGGCCAAGCCGACGGAATAAACCCTCCTGACGGTTGCGAGAATAAGCAGTCATGAACGCCAAACGACGAAGCCGCTGGGTATCGGGACTGTTGCTGCTGGCCTGGCTGCTGGTCGTGGGCTGGCAAGTGGAGGAGCATCACAGCGTCGTGGAAGCGGCCAAGACGGACCTGCGCAACCATTCGCATGACATCGCGAACACGGTGAGCGCGATGATTCGCGCGGCGAGCTTTCGCGGGGCGGTGGTCCAGGACCGCATCGAACCGGTGCTCGACATTATCGTCAACCATACGAATGCCCTGGTTAATTCGAGCGATCTGATTTCGGTGACGCTGTTGAATACAAACGGTGATCCGGTGGTTTCCGTGGGCAAGACGAACCTGTTCTCGCGGGAGCTGCCTACCGGCAGCGAGTTCTGGTCGAGCAATTATGTCACGTTCGTCCAACCGGTCGAGGGCGCCAGCGTCAGTCCGGAAGGCATAACGAACAGCGCGACGTTTGTGCTGCCGGGGCCGCCCCGCAATGGCCGGGATTTCGCGCGCCGGGAACCACGCCCGGACGAGACCAATCCCGTGGCAACCAATTTTCCACCGCCGCCCACGAATGGCGAGATGGGACCGCCCCCGGACGAGGGTGGCCGGCCGCCCGGAGGCCTGGGCCATCCCCGTGGCGGACGCGGCCGGGTGCCGTGGCTGCGGTGGATGTCGGAGGCGGATTACAACGCGCTGGTGGCCACGCATGAATTGCACGGCTTGGTTTTCACGATGTCCACGGAAAAGTACCAGGCCACGTGCACGCACGACTTGTGGCTGCGCTTCATCATCGGCTTCTTTGCCGGCATTTCCGCGCTGGGGGCGGGGCTGGCGTGGCGCAACATGGGCCACACCGCGGAATTGCAGATCCGGCTGGTGCGGGCGAGCGAGTTGAATTCGCACCTGAAGGAGCTCAATCTCGCCGCGGCCGGACTGGCGCATGAAACGCGCAATCCGTTAAACATCATTCGCGGCCAGGCGCAGATGATCTCCCGCCTCCCCGAGGCGGCGCCGGAGGTCCGGGAGAAGTCCAGGATCATCGTGGATGAAACGGACAAGGTCACGGCCCAGTTGACCGAGTTCATCAATTACTCGCGGCCGCGGGAGGTGCGTCGCATCCGGCTGAACCTGTCGGCCGCGGCCAATGAAATCGTGCGCACGCTCGGCCTGGACCTGGACGAGAAGAAGATTCACATCGAAGTCAGCGGCGAAGCGTTGACGGTGGAGGCGGACGAACAATTGCTGCGGCAGGTGCTGTTCAATTTGCTGATCAACGCCATCCAGGCCGTGGAGGCCAATGGCAAGATCCAAATCGTCATCCAGCGCGCCGGACCCGCGGAAGCGCGGCTGGAAGTGCGGGATGACGGTCCCGGCGTGGTGCCGGAGAACCGCCAGGAGATTTTCAAGCCGTATTTCACGACGCACCAGAAAGGCACCGGCCTGGGGCTGGCGGTGGTCCAGCAGATTGTGCTGGCGCATGGATGGGAAATCGTCTGCCTGGCCAACGAGCCGCGCGGCGCGGTTTTTCGCATCAGCCATCTGAAGCTTGCCGCGTAAGGAGTTGGCCTCCAGCAGGAAGTCGTGCGCGGCGCGATTGCGCCCGCCGGGAGCGCGGTTTGGGCCCCGCGGCAAATCTTCGCGAGCGAGGGCAAAATCAGAAACGTTCGGCGTGACAAGGGGATCGTGGGTGGTTAAACCTTGCCCATGAGCCAATCCCTCCGGTTGAAGGACCAACCGCTCAGCGAGCGGCCCCGCGAACGGCTGGTGGCGCGCGGGCCGGATGCGCTGATGCCCTCCGAACTCATCGCCATCCTGCTGCGCACCGGGCTGAAGGGGACCAACGTGGTACAGGTGGGGCAGTTGGTCTTCCAACGGTTTGGGTCGCTGAATGCCCTGGCGCTGGCGTCGGTGGACGAGTTGCGCACGATTCCCGGGGTGGGGCGGGACAAGGCGGTAACGCTGATGGCGGCGTTCGCGCTGGCGCGGCGGATGGAGCAGGAGCGCCGCGAAGAATCGCCGGTGCTGGACAATCCGGCGACGGTGGTGAACTTCATGCGCGAAACCACCCGGCTGATGAACGTCGAATCGTTCCAGACGCTGCTGCTGAACACGCGGAAGAAGCTGATCCGCAGCGTGGAGGTTTCGCAGGGCCTGCTGGATACGCTGCTGGTGCATCCGCGCGAGGTGTTTCGCGCGGCGATCACGGCGAACGCGGCGGCGATCGTGCTGGTGCACAACCATCCCAGCGGCGATCCCACGCCGAGCGAGGCCGACATCAAGACGACGCGGGACCTGATCCGGGCGGGCCAGTTGCTGAAGATCGAGGTATTGGACCACATCATCATCGGGCACGCCACGGCGGAACGGGCGAAGGATTATTCGTCCCTGCGGGAGCTGGGCTATTTTTACACGTAAACAAACGTGCGCTTGCTTTCGCGACCGCTTCCGCGATGATGGTTTCATGTCTGGCACCTACAAATCGAGCGGTCCGGTGGCATTAACCGAGAATCAGATCGTCGCCCTGCACGAGAAATTGCGCACGATGCGCCATGACGTCAACGGCCGGCTGGCGAACATCATTGCGGCGGCGGAATTGATGCGGCTGCGGCCGGACTCCGCGACGGAGCGGCTGCCCATGTTGCTGGAACAGCCGCACCAGGCGGCGGAATCCATCGCCCGGTTTTCGCAGCAGTTCGAGGAAGTGTTCGGCTTGAAGCTCGAGTAAGGGCGCGGAGTTGTGCCAATGGAACGGTCCGAAGCCGAACTGATTGCCGCCGTGCTGCGGGGCGACCGCGCCAGCTTTGAGCCGCTGGTGGCGAGGTATTCCCCGCGGGTGTTTGCGACGGCGCGCCGCTATGCGCGGCGGGAGAGCGAAGTGGAGGACATTGTGCAGGAGGTCTGGCTGAAGGCGTTCGACAAGCTGAAGAGCTTCCGGGGGGAGGCGCCGTTCGAGCACTGGCTGATGCGCATGACGGTGCGGACGTGCTACGACTTTTTACGGGCCCATCAACGCAACCGGGAGTCCTCCTTCAGCGAGATATCCGAGCCGGAGGAGGACTGGCTGGACCGGTTTGTGGCCGAGCCGGGCAGCGCGGCGGAGGATGCGGAGGCGGCGAAACTGCTGGTGAACCGGGTGCTGGACAAGCTTTCGCCCGAGGCGCGGCTGGTGATCCAGTTGCTCGAGATCGAGGACCGGCCGGTGAAGGAGATTGCGGAGCTGACGGGGTGGTCGGTGCCGCTGGTAAAAGTGCGGGCCTTCCGGGCGCGGGGCGAGATGCGGAAAATTCTGGCGAGAATATCCAAAGACAAGTATTTGTAACCGCGCGCAGAGGCTGCGCGTCACAAGGAATGAAGCGTATGAACCTTGCAGAGCTGCAACAGAAACTGACCGCCGCCGCCCGGGCGCAAGCGCCGGACGAGCGGGTGCCGTATGCGTTTGAGAAGCGCATCATGGCGCTCGTGGGCGAGCGGGTGGCCGCCTCCGGACGCGTCCTGTGGGCGCGGGGATTCTGGCACGCGGCGGTGTCCTGCGTGGTGTTGGCGGTGGCTTGCGGCGCAATCTTCCTGTTCACGCCGGTGGCGGTGGACAACAACAACGATCTGTCGCAGGATTTTGAGAATACGCTGCTCGCCTCCGTGGACCAGGCGGACATCACGCCGTGAACAACTGGAAGGTCATTCCCACGATTGTCCTCGCAACCGTGCTGATTTTTGGCGCCGGCGTGTTCAGCGGCGGAATGCTGGTGAATTACGTGAAGTCGGGACATCCGCGGCCCGGCCTCCGGCGGCCGGTGGCGCCGGTGCAGACCAACGCCGTTCCCGCCACCAATGCCGCCCCGGCGCGGCCGCTCC
The DNA here is from genome assembly GCA_964532525.1 of uncultured Bifidobacteriaceae bacterium. GTDB lineage: Bacteria > Verrucomicrobiota > Verrucomicrobiia > Limisphaerales > UBA11358 > UBA11358. Next base: position 2,021 of record CAZHIM010000055.1, on the reverse strand, counting down.
GCCCGCCGGAGATCCTGAGCACGGGCTTTCTGCAACGGCTGGATGGCGAACTGCACCTGAGCAAGGACGAACACGAGGCGATCCAGAAGATCGTCGGCGACGGCCAGAACGAAATGCGGAAGGTGGTGCAAGATGCGCGGCTGGAGATCCGCGAGGTGCTCACGGCCGACCAGCGGCAGCAATTTGACGACCTCATGAAGCGGCCGTTCCACAAGCCGCTCTTTGCCACGAATGCGCCGCCGACCGCGGTGGCACCCGCCGCAGGGCCCGCGGCGCCCACCAACGCGCCACAGCCTTCGCCGTAGGCCGGCTCTGCTAGTCCTGTTCCAGCAAGGCGCCGATTTTCTTGTGCAGTTCCCGGGTGACGGAAACGATTGAGCGGTTGGCGTCAATGATCTCGAAGTGGTAACTCTTCTGAAGCTCGCGGAAGGCGTCGCCCATGGCGGTCTGGTACTTCAAAAAGCTGTCAAACATGTCGCGGGAGAATCCCAGGTCCATGCCGCTTTCCCAGTAATCCAGCGTGGCGGTTTTGGCGAGGTTGCGCTGCACGAGTTCCTGCGGTTCCACGGACAGGTAGAAGACGGCGTCCGGCTCGGGGGCGATGCCGTAGAGGTTCTTCAGCCAAGTCTCGTTCATGCCGCGCACCATGTCGCGGGCCATGAGCGTGTAGATGTAGCGGTCGGCCAGGACGATGAAGCCGGATTTCAGGGCGGGCAGGATGAGGTTCTCAAGCTGGTCGGCAAAATCCGTCGCGTAGAACAGCGCCAAGGTTGTGCGGCTCAAGACGTTACCTTCCTGCGCCCGCTCCAATTCCTCGCTGACGAGCGTGGAGCGTTTGAGGCCCACCTGGACGGTGGCGCGGCCGCTGGTTTCGAGCCATTTGACGAGTTCGGCGATCTGGGTGGAGCGGCCGGAGCCGTCGGCGCCCTCGACGACGATGAGCGTGCCGCGGAGATCCTCCGAGTTGACGTGCGGAATGCCATGTCCGTAAAAACGGCGCGGCTTGATCATGCGGCTTTGTCCTCCTCCTTTTCGATTTCCTCGCGGACGACGTGGAGCGCGGGCGGCAGAGGCAGGGGGCTGCGGCGCTTGAATTTTTTCAATTCGATGCGGTCGCTGACGAGCTTCCGGACGATGACCTGCTGTTTTTCGACGGGCTGGTTGGCGTCAATGATGACGAAGTTGAATTCCTTGGTCATGGCCAGGTACTGATCCAGGATGCGGCCCTGAAAGATTTTGAAGCTTTCGTAGGGATCATTGGAGAGGCGGAGATCCATGCCGGCCTCGAAGAATTTGAGCTTGGGCCGGCCTTCGAGAATGCGGTTGAGGGAGACGTCGAGATCGGCCTTGAAAAACATGGTGAGGTCGGGGATGCAGGCGAAGCTGTAATTGCCGCGAACCCAGTCCGGGGGGCAGCCGCGGGTGACGTCGCGGGCGAAGGCGGTGAAGATGTAGCGGTCGCACAGGACGATATAGCCGGCGCGCAGGAGCGGCACGAGATGGCGCTCGTAGCGGTCGGCGAAATCGGTGGCGTGGATGAGGCTGAAGGTCGTGGGGGTGAGGAGCTCGCGCTTTTTGCCCTTGCTGGTGGCGGATTTGACGAGCTCGGAGGAATTCCATTCGCTGAAATAGACCTTGATGCCCTCGGCCTCGAGCCAGCGCTTGAGCAGGTAGATTTGGGTGGATTTGCCGGAACCGTCAAGGCCTTCGACCGCGATGAGGCGGCCGGGGAATTGGGATTCGGCAAATGTTTTCATGATCAATGCAGGCGCGTTGGAAAATCTAGTGTTTTTTTGCGCGGTCACAAGCCCAAGTTTATGAACGCGGGGCGGAGGGCGTGCCCCTGAACCCGAAGATGGATGGACGAGCAGCTCATCCCGGCTTTCAATGAATCGAGAAAACATTCAACATTCGACATTCAACTTCCAACCTTGAACGAAGGCGGTAGCGCGAGCTCCTGGGCGTTGAATGTCGAGTGTTGAATGTTTGTTTTGCGGTTCAAAGGTTCGATGCGCGGACGC
>CAZHIM010000054.1:0-34665 GCA_964532525.1 uncultured Bifidobacteriaceae bacterium | reverse complement strand
GCGGCTGGGAGAGGCGCCCGGGAGCTTTTGACCGGCAGGGCCTTTTCTGGCACCATTCCGCGAATTTACACGCATGCCATCCACGATTCCTAATCCTCGATCTTCGTTTGTCCTGGTGACCGGCGGCGCCGGGTTCATCGGCTCGCATCTGGTGGAGCGGCTCTTGCAAGACGGCAAGGCCGTGGTGGTGATTGACGATTTTTCCACCGGCAGCCGCGAGAACCTGAAGGCGTTCGCCAAACATCCCCGGCTGCAAGTGATCCACTCGAAGATTTCCGACTGCGCGGAACTGCCGGAGCTGGCGGGGAAGGCGGAGTTCATTTTCCACCTCGCGGCCACCGTGGGCGTGGAACTGGTGGTCAAATCCGCGTTGCACGTGCTGGAGGCGAGTTTTCACGAAACGCAGATACTCCTCCGCGCCGCCGCCCAGCGGGGCACGCCGCTGCTGCTAACATCCACTTCGGAAGTCTATGGCAAGAGCGCCAAGCCGGAGTTCAGCGAGGACGACGACCTGCTCATCGGCCCGCCGGGGCAATCGCGCTGGAGCTACGCGTGCTCGAAGCTCACGGACGAATTTCTGGCGCTGGCCTACGCGCGCGAGCAAAACCTGCCGGTGATCATCGCGCGGCTGTTCAACACGGTCGGCCCGCGGCAGACGGGCCGCTACGGCATGGTGCTGCCGCGGTTCATCGCCGCCGCCCGGCGGAACGAGCCGCTGCAGGTGTATGGCGACGGCGCGCAGTCGCGCTGCTTTTGCCTGGTGCACGACGCCGTGGAAGCCCTGGTGCGGCTGCAAAACTGCGCGTCGGCGCGGGGCGAAATCTTCAATATCGGCGGCACCGAAGAGGTGTCCATTCTGGAACTGGCACGGCTGGTGGTGAAGACGCTCGGCTCAGCGTCCAAGATCGAGCGCATTCCCTACGACCAGGCGTACGCGCCGGGGTTTGACGACATGCGCCGGCGCAAGCCGCGCGTGTCCAAGCTGAATCAGTTCGTGAAGTTCAAGCCGCAAACGCCGCTGCGGGAGATCATCCGCCTGACGGCGGAATAAGGCTGGAACGGCCGGATTGGAGCCCTTTACCCCGGTCCGCGTCTGTAATGGGTAAAGGGGAAATTGTCGCGGCGCGACACCGGATATTAGCCAGCTACGAAGTGCATTCTATCGACGATCTCTTTCTGACCGGTTGGTGGCGCGGTCTGCTCGCATGGTATTCATTTCACTGGGTCTGTCCTGCTCTGAGAGCGCCGCATTTCCAACACGAGGTGAACTGCGGTTCGCACATCTCGCCACACTTCAGGCACTGCCAAGCCTTGCCAATGACCTTCGCTGGAGATTGAAAATCCGCCTTGATTCGTAACGCCTCCGCCAGCCGGTCATCATCTTGAATCCAAAGTTCCGGCGTGCCTTCAGACATGGGCACGTCCGGCGAAAGCCCGGCGGAGATTTCATTGCGCAATATGCAGGCAATCCCGGCACCCTCCAGCATCTGCCTGAGCCGGGGAATCTCGCCGACAATCGGAGAACTGAAGATTTTTTTCATGGCGTTGCCGAACAATCATTGCACCTGTTTGCGCTTCAAAAGGAAATACTTATCGCCAGAGGGTGTCACGCTGAAGCTCACGACGCTCCAACCCTCGGCAACGGGAGTGTTTAGGATCTCGTCGCTGGTGCTGGGCCCGACGGTTTTGTATTGCCACTTCGGGGCGTGTCCGCTCGTGCAGCAACCGGCCAGAAACAAAGTGCTGGCTACTAATCCGAGTGCGATGTGTTTTTTCATAATAGCGTTTTGGACTCCGAGTGTTGCGTACGACTTCTGCCTACCTTGATTATACAAGGGCTGGTTCGCACATTGAAATGAATTTTCGACCCTAGAGAAACAGCGCATTACGTTAAGGCATTTTCGCGTCCCGCCTTTCAGTTACTCATGCTCACAATCGAGCCCGGCCACGGACGGTTCGCCCCCTCGGCGCCCGCCCGCAGGAATTCTCTGTACAGACCGCGCATCCGTTGGCCGCATCCCTTTCCACAATTTTTCCTCTGCGTCCCCGCGTCTCGGCGGTTAGTCGCATTGGTCGCATCGGTCTCATCCCCGGCCTTCCCACCCTTCCGCCAGCCCCGAAAAACCCTGCAAATTCGTTCGCCAAAATCTTCAAAAAACCCAGCAAAACCCACCCTCGTCAACCCTCGTCAACCCTGAAACCTTTTCCATCGCCCGCCCGCCCCTCCCGGGCGCGCCGCCAAACCATCCCGGTGGGGCGGCGGCGGCGCGTCTTAATTGCGCGGGCGTCATGGACTTTTTTGCCGTGCTGCAGGATTTTGTCTCACACCCCGCGCGCGCGGATTCCCAAAACAGTTTTTGACCGTGCCGGCAAACCATTCTAGGCTGAAGAAATGCGCGGCAATCTGGCCAAGGCGGTGGAATGGACGAACCTGCAACGGTTTCGCCACGCCCCCCTGCCACGCTCCTACACCGATTACCTGGGACGCCAGCTCTTCCTCTTGCTGCTCACCGTCCAGGGTCTCGCGGCCTTCGCCATGATCACCCTGGGCGTGATCCTGAAGAAATGCCGCGTGGCGCGGCCGGTCATCCAGCCGCGCATCCGGCAGGAAATCAACCGCGCCGGCGCCTCGCTCCTGCCCATGTTCGTCTTCCTGGCGCTCGCGCTCGGGTTTCTGGTGATCGGGCAGACCGTCTCCGCCCTGGCGAAGGTGGGGGCCACCGGTTACCTCGGCTCGACCATGGTGATCGTGGTGGTGCGGGAACTGGGGCCGCTGCTGACGGCGGTGCTGGTGCTGGCGCGCGTGGGCACCGCCAATGTCATCGAACTGGGCACCGCCCGCGCGCTGGGCGAAGTGGAGGCGCTGGAGGCGCTGGGCATTGACCCGGTGCATTATCTCATCATGCCGCGCGTCATCGGCATGGCGCTGGGCGTGTTTTCGCTGACGATTTACCTGATCATCGGGGCGCTGGTGAGCGGCTGCCTGTTCACGTTTTTGACCAATGTGCCGATGACGCCCGGCGATTATTTCCGGCAGATCGTGGACGCTCTCACCTGGCTGGACTTCGCGTTGCTGGCCCTGAAAACCATCGCGTTCGGCTTTTTCATCGCCATCGTGACGTGTTATCACGGCCTGGCCCAACCGCTGCGGCTGGACGAGGTTTCGCGCGTGGCGGTGCGGGCGGTGACGCAGGGCATCGTCGTGTGCGTGCTGATTGACGCCATTTTCATCGTGCTATACCTGGCCACATGAGCGACTCCCCCCACCCCCCCGCCATTGAAATGCAGGATCTGCCCGTGGCCGCGCTCCGCGACCCCTCGTTGACCCTGTTGCACGAGGTGAACTGGACGGTGCAGCCCGGCGAATTCTGGGTGGTGGCCGGGCTCCCGCACTCGGGCAAGAGCGACCTGCTGCTGCACGCGGCGGGATTGCTGGCGCCCGCGGCGGGCATGTGCCGCCTGTTTGGCCGCGACACGGCGGAGCTGGACGAATCACAGATTGCCGAGCGGTTGCGCGTGGGCCTGACCTTTGCCGACGCCAAGCTCTTCAATGAATTAAGCCTGGCCGAGAACGTGGCGCTGCCCCTGCGTTACCACCGCAATCTGGCCGAAACCGAGTTGGCGCGGACGGTGGCAGGGCTGCTGGAACTGCTGGAGCTGACGCCTTTCGCGGCCCTGCTGCCGGGCAGCGTGGCCTGGGTCTGGCGGCAGCGGGCGGCCCTGGCGCGGGCGCTGGTGCTCCAACCCGAGTTGCTGCTGCTGGACAATCCCGCCAGCGGCCTCATGACCCGGCACCGCGACTGGCTGGTCCATTTCCTGGATGAGCTCTGGCATGGCCACGCATTTTTCGGCGGCCGGCCGCTGACGCTCGTCGTCACCACGGACGAATTGCGCGCCTGGCAGCATCCGGGACGCAAGTTTGCCACCGCGCAAGCGGGCAATTTCTCCGTGCTCGGCGCCTGGGGCGGCGAGCCTTTTCTCCATAACCAAGCCGTGAAAGAATTGCTGGCCGGGACCACGGCCAAGGAGAGCCCGGTGACCCCGGTCCAGCCCCTTTCCGCTCCCGGCGGGCCGGGATGAAAAATTGAAACGAGAACGTTGACGAAAGAAAAAATATGCCGCTGCAAGATCTGACCCCGCAGCTCCGGACGCGCCTCACCAAGATGGAACGGTCCGTGGGCTGGTTTGTGTTTCTGGCCACTGTGTTGCTCCTGTTTGGCTTTGGCTACTACCTGTTCCACGCCGCCCAGCGCAAGGGCTGGTTCCTGGAGAAGGCCCGGTTTTTCACCTACGTCAGCAATGCGTCCGACCTGAGCGTGGGCGATCCCGTGGACCTGATGGGCTTCCAGGTGGGCGAGGTCACGGGGATCAGCGCCCTGGCACCGCGCGAGAAGCACAACGTGCGGATTGATTTCGTGGTGAACCAGATCAACCAAAGCGGCAAGCGCCCCGTGCCCTATTACAGCTACGTGTGGAGCGAGGGCTCCGAGGTGAAGCTGAATTCATCCGGCTTCCTGGGCAAACGCGGGCTGACCATCACGCGCGGCACCAACGGCTTTGGCGTGTACAACACGCGTCCGCTGCAAACGCTTTCGCTGGCCCAGGCCCAAAGCGTGCCCGACCCCGAGAACTGGCGGCTCGCCGAAAATCTCCTGGATCCGAACTCCAATATCCTCGTCCGCGCCTTCACCGGGTTCACGAATTTCACGCGCATCGCCGAGCAGCATCCCGCCTCGGTGCTCGCGTTTCACCTGACCGTCAACCACCGCCATATCGCCTCCGTGTGGGACGAAGCCACCCAGCGGTATCGGCCGTTCAATTACCGGGATGACGACCCGACCAACGCGTATGAACTGCCGGCGGAGGAATCGCCCGCCATCGCCGACCAGTTGCAGGCCATCGTGGCCCAGGTGCAGCAGGCCGTGCCCGGCATCCTGGCGCTCACCAACCGGCTCGCGGCCGTGCTGGACAACGCGGCCAACGCCACGTCCAACCTGAACATCACCATCGCCGCCACCCAACCGCTGGTGCGCAACTTCGCCGCCATCAGCGGCGACCTGCACGGTCCCGGCGCGCTGGGCACGTGGGTGCTCGGCACCAACGCGCCGTTCCAAATCGAGGTCGCCCTCACCAACGCCAACACCCTGCTCGTGGACGTGGACACCAACCTGGACGAACTCACCGACCAGGCCGGCCTCACGCTCATCAACGTGGCCAACATCACCAGCAACCTGAACGCGCAGGTGCAGGCCAGCCCAACCATGCTCCCGGGAATTTCCAAGACCGTCATGGACACGGACGATCTCATCCAGGGCCTGAAACGTCACTGGCTGTTGCGGTCCGCGTTCAAGACCAAACCCACCAACGCGCCGGCGATGAAGCTCCCGGCCAAACCGCGTCCCTGAAAAAGAACCCGCCGCCGACGCAGGCAGATTAAAAACCTGCCTGCGGCGGCGGCATTTTTTCCCGAAGATTTATCTCGATAACAGAAAGATCAGGCACACGAACGCGGCCAGAAACACCACGATCAGCACGCCGTCAATCGGCCGAAGCTGAATCCGCGTGGCCGGAACCAGGTGATCTTCCCCGTCCCGCTCGCGAATCATGATCTCCGTATCGGTCATGCTTTTATTCAAGCATACGCCGGGCCAATCAGCGTCCGACCACGGCGGGTAAAAAGAACGGCGCAAATATCTTCCCCTGACCGCCATTTACGGGCTGGGCGCCGCCGCGGGGAGGGTTATGACAATGGACTGCCGCCGCCGGTGGGAAAGCATTGCCGCATTAGTTGATTTTTGCCGGGTCATTAGCCGGCCCGGCTGGCCTGATTTGAGACCTTCTTTTCAGAATGAGACAGACATGCTGAATGCAATCACGCCTCCGCCAGCGTGCCGTCCCGGCGGACGGTCATTCTCCGCCCGCGCCATTCGACGGTTCCCCCCAGAAAAGCGGCGAGCCAGAGGCCCGCCTGCAAGCCATCCTTCACCGGCGCCAACCACAGCGGCAAGCCTCCCCTGGGCCCCGGCGTAAACCGCTGTTCCAAATCCCGCACCATGAAGATACGCACGGCGAGGAAACATCCGGCCACGGGCGCGACGTACGCGCCCAGCCCCGCGACCAGGGCGGCGAGAAGCCACAACACCGGCCATAGCGTGGCATTGGAGAGCACGCTGAAGAAATACGGCGCCGGCTCGCAGATGCGGATGGTGCGCGCCCAGCGCACCTGGTGCTTCCAGACCTGTGCCCAGCCTTGCGGCACGTCCCAGCATTCCACCACCATCGGGCACAGGGCAATGCGGTGGCCGCCTTGGGCGATCCGCCGGCCCAGTTGATAATCATCCGCCAGGCAGTTGGCCAGCGGGGTGAATCCGCCCACGGCCGCGAGCGCCCGGCGGCGCACGAGAATCGCCGCCCCGAGCGCGAAATCCAGCGGCTTGAGGGTTTGCGCCTGCAACACCTGGCTCCAAAAATCCGCGTTCACCGCCAGCGCCTCCCAGCGCATCGCCGCGGTGGCGGGATTGGCCACCCGGTAAAAACAATTCACCAGCCCGGTCTGTTCGTCCCGCAGCGGCGCCACAAACTGGCTGAGAAAATCCGGCTCCACGCGCACATCCTCGTCGCTGATGAGAATCAAATCATGCGCCGCCAGTTTTTCCAATTGGGCCAGCTTGGCCACCTTGGCGTTGGCGCCCACCAGGTGTTCGCACACCACCAACCGCGCCCCGCACCCGGGATTTTCCGCCAGCAACCGGCGCACGATCTCGCAGACCGGGTCGGCCGCATCGCCCACGCCAAAGAGAATTTCCACGGCGCCGACGTAATCCTGCTTGAGCCAGCTGGCCAGCGAGGCGGCCGTGGTGGCGTCGCAGCCCCGCAGCGGCTTGAGGATGGAAACGGCGGGGGCAAAGCCGGCGGTGGAAACCTTGGCATGCAATGGAAACCTCCGGGCGGCCAGCCATTGCCAGGTGACCAGAACGCAACTCAGAAACGCCAGGGCAGCCAGGATCAGATTCAAACAATACACAGACAGAGGAAACTAAAATCTCCGCCCCGGCACCAGCGCGTTTTCGCCTTTTCTTGCCCGCACCGTTGGCGCATCCTTGACAATATGGATGCCAATTCCCCATCGAAAATTTCGTTGGCAGCGCGTTTCGGGCTGGCCTGGAAATGCTTTTGGCGCACGCTCGGCGACCCGGAATTTGCCGGCCGCCTGGCCCGGGAATCCGCCGTCGCCCCGGCTCCGGCAGCGCCCGCGTCCGCGCCGGTCGTGCCGCCCGAGCGCGCAAACGCCTCCGCCCTGCTGGTGTTGTCCCTGCTCCAGCGCGAAGGCCGGCTGGTGGATTTTCTCCAGGAAGATGTCGCCGCTTTTTCCGACGCGGAAATCGGCGCGGCCGCCCGCGTGGTCCACGCCGGCTGCAAAAAGGCGCTGGCCGAGCATTTTACCCTGGCCCCCGTGCTGGCGGACGCCGAAGGCGCCACCGTGACCGTGCCCCCGGGCTTCGACGCCCACCGCATCCGGCTCACGGGCAATCTCGCCGGACAACCCCCGTTCCACGGAGCCCTCAAACACCACGGCTGGCAGGCCACCGCCATCCGCCTGCCGGCGGTCTCCGAAACGCTCGACCCCAAAGTCGTCGCCCCCGCGGAAGTGGAACTTTGATCCGCCCCCGCCCCATCCCCACCCGCCGCCACCATGCCCCGCTTTTCCATCGGTATTGACCTGGGAACGACCAATTCCGCCGCGTCGTATTTCAACCTCGACGAAACCGGCCCGCGCGGCCCGGAGCAAACCATGCTCCCGATTCCGCAGGTCACCGGCGTCGGCGCCGTCGGCGAAAAGTTGCTCCTGCCGTCCTTTCTGTATTTGCCGAACCCGCAGGAATTCCCCGCCGGCGCCCTGGCGTTGCCGTGGGACAAGAGCCGCAAGGACGTCGTCGTGGGCGAATTTGCGCGCGCCCACGGCAGCAAAGTCCCCATGCGCCTGGTGGCCTCCGCCAAAAGCTGGCTCTGCCACGCCGGCGTCAACCGTCTGGACCCCATCCTGCCGTGGCAGGCGCCGGCCGACGTCCCGCGCATCTCGCCGCTGGACGCTTCCGCCCGTTACCTGGGCCACATTCGCGAGGCCTGGGACCACCGGTTCCCGGACGCGGCGCTGGCCGGGCAGGACGTCGTGCTCACCGTGCCCGCGTCCTTCGATGCCGCCGCGCGCGAGCTGACGCTCAAGGCCGCCCAGCAGGCCGGCCTGCCCAACATCACGCTGCTCGAGGAGCCGCAGGCCGCCTTTTATGCCTGGATCGAAAAGCTGGGCGAGAGTTTTCGCAAACACGTCCAGCCCGGCGACGTCGTGCTGGTGGTGGACGTGGGCGGCGGCACCAGCGATTTTTCCCTCATCGCCATCACCTCCCAGGAAGGCGACGTGGCCCTGCACCGCATCGCCGTGGGCGACCACATTCTGCTCGGCGGCGACAACATGGACCTGGCCCTGGCGCACGCTGTCAACCAGCGCCTGGCCGCCGCGGGCAAAAAGCTCGACGCGTGGCAGTTTGGCGCCCTTACCTTCGCCTGCCGCCAGGCCAAGGAACAACTTTATGCCGACGACCATCTGAAGCAGGCGCAGCTCGTCGTGCCCGGCCGCGGATCGTCCCTCATCGGCGGCACCCTCAAGGCCACGCTGACGCGCGACGAATTGAACTCCGTCCTCACTGACGGCTTTTTTCCGCGCTCGGCCGTCACAGCCTTGCCCCAGACCGCCCGCCGCACCGGCCTGGCCCAAATGTCCCTGCCCTACGCGCAGGACGCCGGCGTGACGCGCCACTTGGCCGCTTTTCTCACGCGCCAGGCCCAAGCCATGGCCGCCGCCCAGAACGCGCCGGTCACCGTCGCCGGCCGGAAATTCGTGCATCCCACCGCAGTGCTGTTCAACGGCGGCGTCTTCAAGGCCGCGCCGCTCAAACAGCGTGTGCTCGACGTGCTCAACCAATGGCTCGCCGACGACGGCGGCCGGCCCGTGAAGGAACTGGCAGGGGCGGAACTGGACCTGGCCGTGGCGCGCGGCGCGGCTTACTACGGCTGGGTGCGGCACGGACACGGCCTGCGCATCCGCGGCGGCACGGCCCGCGCCTACTACGTGGGCGTGGAAGCTTCCATGCCCGCCGTCCCCGGCTTGGAACCGCCGGTCAAAGCCCTGTGCGTGGCCCCCTTCGGCATGGAGGAAGGCACGCAGGCGGATGTCCCGCCGCAGGAATTCGGACTCGTCGTGGGCGAGCCGACCCGCTTCCGCTTTTTCTCCAGCTCGGTCCGCCGCGACGATCCGGCCGGCCTCCTGCTCGACGACGTGGCCGGCAACGATGAATTGGAGGAAGTGGCGCCCATCGAAACCACCCTGCCCGCCCAGGCCGGCGACGCCGGCAAGCTCGTGCCCGTGAATCTCCAGGCCGTGGTGACGGAAATCGGCACGTTGGAACTCCGCTGTCTGGAAAAAGGCGGCGCCGGCCAATGGAAACTGGAATTGAACGTGCGCATGAAAGAGTAAACCGCCGGCGCCCCGCGTCCGTGGCGTTCCTGTGGCGCCCCGACTCGCTTTTGCCCAACCCGGCCATCATTTACGAGCACTCCCCTCATCATCGGCATTGACCTTGGCACCACCAATTGCGCGGTGGCGTTTGCCGATCCCGCCCAGGGCGCCGACGCCGCGGTGACGGATTTTCCCGTGCCACAATTGTGCCGCCCCGGCGAGGTGGCGGCCCTGCCGCTGCTGCCCTCGTGCCTGTATGTGGCGGGCGACCACGAACTGCCCGCCGGCTCGCTGCAATTGCCCTGGGCCGAATCGCCGCGGCTCGTCGTGGGCGCCTTCGCCCGCTGGCAGGGCGGCCGCGTGCCCGGCCGGCTCGTGGCCTCCGCCAAAAGCTGGCTGTGCCACGCCGGCGTGGATCGGTCGGCTCCCATTCTGCCTTGGGGCGCCGCCGGCGACGTGGCCAAAATCTCGCCGGTCGAGGCCTCTTCCCGGCTGCTCGCGCACCTGGCCGCCGCCTGGAACCACGCCCATCCCGCCACTCCCCTTGCCGCACAGGAAGTCGTCATCACCATCCCCGCGTCCTTCGACGAGGCCGCCCGCGCGCTCACCGTCACCGCCGCGCGCCAAGCCGGGCTCGAAAAGTTCCTGCTGGTCGAGGAACCGCAGGCCGCCTTTTACGATTTTGCGTCGCATCATCGCCACGACCTCGCCGCCGCGCTGGCCGGCGTGCGGCTGGTGCTGGTGGTGGACGTCGGCGGCGGCACCACCGATTTTACCCTCATCCAGGTGGGCACCGATGCGGGACAGGCGGCCTTGCGGCGCATTGCCGTGGGCGACCACCTGATGCTCGGCGGCGATAACATGGACGCCGCGCTCGCGCGCCATGCCGAGGAACGGCTGCTGGCCGGCGGACGCAAATTCAACGCCACGCAATGGACCCAGTTGCTCCAAACCGCCCGCGACGCCAAGGAATCCCTGCTGGGCGACCGCGCGCCCGAACGCCATGGCATCGCCGTGGCCGCCGAAGGCAGCCGCCTGCTGGGCGGCACGCTCGCCACCGAACTCCAGCGCGCCGAGGTGGAGCGCCTGATTCTCGACGGCTTCTTTCCCGCCTGCGCGGCTGGCGACCCGCCCCGCCGCGCCGCCCGCACTGCGCTCCAGGAACTCGGCCTGCCCTACGCCGCCGACGCCGCCATCACGCGCCATCTGGCCGCCTTCCTGCGCCAGCATGCCGCCGCCGGTTGTGCGGCCCTGGGGGCCGATCCGGCCGCCGGCCCGCAGTCCGCCGCGCAGTATCCCCTGCCCCGGCCCGACGCCATTCTGCTGAATGGCGGTGTTTTCAATTCGCAAAAAATCGCCGACCGCCTGCTCGAAGTCGTTTCATCCTGGTGGCCCGCGGCGCCGCGCGTGCCCCTGCTCCCGCACCACTCGCTCGACCTGGCGGTGGCCCGCGGGGCCGTTTGCCACGGGTTGGTGCGGCACGGCTTGGGCCGGCGCATCAGCGGCGGCGCCGCCCACGCCTTTTATGTGGGGCTGGCCCCTGAAAAAGGCAGCGCCACCGCGCGCGCGATCTGCCTGATCCCGCGCGGCCACGAGGAAGGCCAACCAGTGGAACTCGCCAGCCAGCCCTTCGAGCTCACCCTGGGCCGGCCCGTCCAATTCCCCCTGTTCTCCACCACCTCCGACCGGCTCGACCGTCCCGGCGACGTCGTGGACCTCGGCGACGAATTCCGCGCGCTGCCGCCCATTCACACGCTGTTCAAATCCGCCGGAGCCCGTCCCGCCGCCGTGCCCGTGCATCTCCACGCCGTGCTCACCGAGCTGGGCACCCTGGAGCTGGCCTGCGTGCGCAACGACCAGCGCGAACGCTGGCGGTTGGAATTTGAGCTGCGCGGCACCACTGCCGCGAGTCGCTCCTTCAGCGTCACCGAATCGCTGCCCGCGCGGTTCTCCGGCGTGCGCGGGGCCGTGGAACGCGTGTTTGGCCACAAGCCGCTGCCGGTGGGCGCCAAGGAAGTAAAGCAGCTCCGCCGCAACCTCGAAGCCGCCCTCGGCCCGCGCGAGGAATGGCGGCTGCCGCTGTTGCGCGAATTGTGGAGCGTGCTGCTCGCCGGCGCCCGCAACCGCCGCCGCTCAGCCGACCACGAACGCATTTTCTTCCAGCTCGCCGGGTATGCCCTGCGCCCGGGCTTCGGCTATCCGCTGGATGAGTGGCGCTGCGAGCAGATGTTTCGCCTGTTTGCCGACGGCGTGGTGTTTCACAACGAGCCGCAGGTCTGGAGCGAATATTGGATCATGTGGCGCCGCATTGCCGGCGGCCTGGCCGAGGCGCCGCAGCAGGAATTGTGGACTTACCTCCAGCCCCACTTGGCGCGCCGCCTGGACGATGCCGCGCCCCATGGCCCGGCCCGGTCCAAAGGCGTGCAGCCGGAGGGCCTGGATGAAATGGTGCGCGTCGCCGCCTCGCTGGAACATCTCGGGGCCGCGGAAAAGCTTCGGCTCGGAAATTGGATGCTGGCGCGCTTGCAGAACCCCGCCACCTCGGGCGGTCCGTGGGCCTGGGCCCTGGGCCGGATCGGCGCGCGCGTGCCGCTTTACGGCAGCGGCCACAAAACCGTGGACCCCGCCCCGGCGACCGCGTGGCTCGCTTCCCTGCTGGAAACCGGACTCGCTGGCGCCAATGATACCGCCTTTGCCGCCGTGCAACTCTGCCGGCTCACCGGCGACCGCTCCCGCGACCTGGATGACGAGATCCGCGCCCGCACCCTCGCCGCGCTCAAAACCGCCGAAGCTCCCGAAGACTGGCTGCGCATGCTGACCGAACCGGTGCAGCTCGCCGCCCACGACGAAGCCCGCGCGCTGGGCGACACCCTGCCCATCGGCCTGCGGCTGCATTGAGGGACAGGAAAGCGTTACTTCAACCGCCAAGTGATGCGCGCCTTGTCAAAATCGTAGGGGGACATCTCCATTTTCACCCGGTCACCCACAGTCAGGCGTACCCAATGTTTGCGCATTTTCCCACTGAGCGTAGCCAGGACCATGTGTTTGTTGTCGAGGGCCACCCGAAACATCGTCCCAGGCAGCACCACGACGACCGAACCTTCCACCTCAAGGGGCTCTTCCTTGCCGGAATCAGCCATAAATCAATGAATGATAAAAATAAAAAGGCGGAGTCCGGTTCGCGAACCCCGCCCTAAGATCCATTGGGTGCAGCCAATTAACGACCGCGACCACCTTCACGACCACCACGGCCGCCGGCGCCGCCGCGGCTGCCGCCCGGACGTTCCTCGCGCGGACGGGCAATGTTGACCGTCAAGGCGCGCCCGCCGATTTCCTTGCCGTTCATGCCGGCAATGGCCTTTTCGGCTTCTTCGTCCGAGCTCATCGTGACAAAAGCAAAACCGCGCGGCCGATTGGTCATGCGGTCCATCATCAAATTCGTTTCCGTGACCGTGCCGAACGCGGCGAACGCGTCCTGAAGGTCATTTTCAGTGGTTTCGAAGGAAAGGTTTCCAACGAATAGTTTATTATTCATATACTTGGCTGTAGTAGACTGATTTGCCTTTCACCAGACTGTTTCCGTTAATCGGATTTCAAATCATCACTGAACCAAGTTCACCTGAGGATTTACCATGCCTTTAAAAGAAATCATCCATCCAGCAAACACGGAGAAGATTACCACACGGCTGTCCCATGGCAATATTTAAGTTTTACAAACCAAAAATGGGACACGGTGCGTCCCCCCGCCCCGCCATGCCAGCCGTGGATAAAATGGTGGGCCCGCCCGGATTTGAACCGGGGACCAAGCGATTATGAGTCGCCTGCTCTAACCGCTGAGCTACGGGCCCACGTGTTGAAGCGTCCGCGCCGGCAAACGCGCCGCCAAAAACGCATTCGTTCAACTCTGCGTCCCATTTTGCGGGAGGGCAAATTCAGGGCAAGACATTTCGGTCCATCCGGCAGATGGCGCACCTTAGCCCATCTTCCGCAGATCGAACAAAACCATAAATTTTCACGGACTGCGGTTGGCGTTTCGCCATGAATTTAGTGGGGGGGGCGTCAATTTCAAATCACTGGACATTGTGCTGCCGGTCAAAACCCCGGCAGGAGTCACCGAACTGCGTTTGCGCACGGTGGCACGCCCGGAACGGATGGTGGCCGAGCTTCTGCAACAGCTCGGGCTCCAGTTGCCCGAACAAAGCCGGGTCGTTCAAAACGCGGTTGAAAATGTAGTGCAGAAAACAGGGCTTTGAAATGCGCAACCCCTTGCAAATCAATGTTACGGCTACTGCGGAAGATGGGCTAAAGAGCAACCACCGTCAAACGCTTTCGTCTTTTCACATCAAGCCGGGAATGCCCGGCAACCACAGCGTTTCCCTGTGATCTCCGATGCGGCACGTTGTCATTGTTCCAGCGTGCCGTAACTTGCCGGCACCGTCCAAGTTGGGTCGTCCGGTGGTTGATCGTGCGGACTGTTGTCATTGTTCCAGCGCGCTCGCCAATAATCGTTGTTGGGATCAATGACCAGACTTCGCTTTGGGCTTTCCACATGCCCTTCTGCGAAAAGAATGTCGGTGTTATAGTTGTGACGGTTACAGGGAACTTGCGGATGCCACGTGGGGTCTTGAGTGGTGGTCCACTGAACCGGCGGCGTGGTATTTGCGCTAAATTGAATATCGCCATCGGGCGTGTCCGACCGAACATCTGCAATCGCAATCATGTTCACCGGACTGCGCAGCGTCGATTCTTTTATCGCTTTGGTCCCAACATCGGCGCCCATCCCCAGAACCGGACCGGATCGATCGATGCCCCAGTCGTTGTACCCCAGGGAAAAACGTGATCCCTGTTTGCCCGAACCTCCGGTGAGAACGGCACGACTGTCCACCTGGCCGCTTTCATCCCGCCTTGGTTGCCCCGACGGGCCTGCCAGCGTGTTGTTCAGATTGGTATCCCAGTAACTTTGAGGCAGTGCCGCCGGACAGCTAAATGCATTGCGATTTTTACCCATAAAACTCAAAAGCCGCGTTTGCCAGACATAGGTGTCATTACCACCGTTATCGGATGACCAAAGGCAGTTGGGATATTGCCCGTAGTCGCCCGGATACATGGCCAACGCAATGCCAATCTCCCGCATGTTGCTCATACAGCCGGCTTGCTTGGCTTTCAGTTTGGCCTTGGACAGGGCCGGCAGCAGCAAGGCGGCCAGAATGGCGATGATGGCAATTACCACCAGCAGCTCGATTAAGGTGAAGGCGCGCATGACCCTCGCCGCAATCGGCGGATGGTGACTGGAGCTAAAAGAATCGGACATGGTTTTCATTGCTTGCTTCGTTAAATAATCGCTTTGATTAAATTCAAAAAAAACCGCGGGCATTCGAATTAAAATCTGCACTCGAAACCGCTTAACCTCGATCGGAGCTTCCATGGCTTGAAGAAAAGCTGCTTGCCGGATTGGCCGCCAACTGGTCACATAAAATGACCGCCATTCCAAGAAACCCACCTGTGATTTCGGCTCATCAACCCGGTGGAAACTGAAAAATGTCTCCACCGGGCTGCGACCCAATCCTAAACCGGCCGCGGTTTCACAACACTATTGCAGCAGATAAAACATTTGCGGCGAATTCATCGCGTTGGTGAAACTGAATGGCCCGCTGAAGGTATTCGTGAACACCGGAGTCCAGTCCATCAACGGCAACGTTAGATTCGTGCTGCCATACAACACATAGGAGCCTGTCGCATTGGTGCCGCTGAGGACCAACGAACCTCCAATCGCCGTCAATCCGGTGAACTTGGGATGGGAACGGACAGCCGTCACCACCTGCAGCGTGCCGCTGCTGGTCAATTCATCCGTATTCCACGCCAGCCCGCTGCCCGGCGTGGCCGGAACAATGGCGCTGAACGCGCCCGAAAAACTGCCGGCGGCAAACAGCTTGAAACTCGCGCCCCCGGCCAGCGGGCCGCCCAAATTGGTGATCACCAGCGTGCCGCCGTAGGTGACCTGGGACATGCCGGTCAGCATGTCCTTGGCCCCGCTGGTCGCGTTGATTTTCATGAGGTTGGTGCCGCCCGCCGAAAGGGTGAGCGCGCCGGCAATCGTGTTGGTGCCGAACGAAGTCAGTGGCGAACCCACGGCCAGCGTGCCGCCGGAAGCAACCGTGACGGGACCGGCCACGGGGCCGACACAAACCAGCGTGCCCGCGTTCACCGTGGAGGTGCCGGTGTACGTGTTGGTGCCGGTCACATACAGCGTGCCGCTGCCGATCTTGGTCAAACCGCCGCCGGCGTTGCCGGCCACGTCCCCGGCTTTCAGCGTATAGGCATACGCGCTGGCCAGGTTCGTAAACCCGCCACTCTCAAACCCAAACGTGACGGTATCACCCGCCGCGTAATTCTGGCCGGGGCACGTGATTATGACATTGGTCACCACCCCGTTGACCACGGTAGCCACCGCCTGCAAGCCGGTGCCCGCGCCGCTGGTCGCGTTGGTGACAATGGGTGCGCCGAGGTACCCGGCACCGCCGTTGCCCGGCACGGTGATGAGGCCGCCCGCGGGATACACGCCGCTGCCGACAGTGCCCAGCAGTTTCGCCGCGAGGGTGGCCGTGTTCGTCTGTGAGTCAATCGTCACACCGCCCTTGAAAACATTCACGCTGTTGGAACTCGCACCCGTGAACGTGGTATCCATGAGGGTGACATTGTTGGACCCGGCCTGCAACGTGCCGCCGTTCAGGTTCACCGTTGCCATGCCCGCCGCCACCGCCTTGGTAACCGGCGCGCTCACCTCCAGCGTGCCACTGTCCAGGTTCAGCGTGCCGTTGCCGCCGCTGGCATAGTTCAACTGGACGCCGGCGGTCGCAAAGGGCGACACCACCGAGGCGTTGCCGCCTGCTTCCGTGCCGATGTTCAAGGTGGCGCTATAGCCGGTGCCGCCCTCCGGCACCCGGAAGCCGGAAGCCACGGTGGCCGTGCCACCGGTAAAGGTCGCCACCGCCGGGTCGCCCCCAACACCAGTAATACTGGGGTTGCTCGCCAGCGAAAACTCAGCGCCGATCGTCACCGTGCCCCCGCTTTGCGCAAACGAGGCAAAGCCGCCGCGACCCATGCGAATGCCGTAAGTCGGCCGCGCAAAGTTACCACCCGACACGTTGACGGAACCATAGCAGTTCGTGCCGCCGACCCCGGCCGCCAGATAGACATTGTTTGAGCCGGAGACCAAGGTGCCCGCGCTCAAGTTGATGGCACCAGCACCCGTATCACCGACGAGGGCGTTGCCGCCAACGCGGAAGAGTCCGCCACTGTTGTTGCCAATGGCAGTCGTGCCGGTGGAATTAAAACTAAGCACGCCACGAGACGTGTCCGCGCCCACATAGATGGTGCCGGCAATCAGGCTGGAACCGCCCATGACGTTGACGATTGCATTGGCCCCGCCGTTGGCCGTCTCGCAAATGTTGATATTGTTAACCCCGGCATTCACCTGGGAATTCCCCAAGAGGTTCAGCACCGGATTGGCCGAGTAATGCGCCAAGCCATTGGCATATCCCAAGCTGACGCCCGAGGGCGAGTTCAAGGTTGAATTATACAGCGTCACCGTTGAGGTCAGCCCATTGGTGCAGTTTCCGCGGCTGATGGCAAACCAAGTGGCGCAATTCAAGGTGGCATTGGAGAGAATCAAATTGCCGGCCATACCGGTGGCCAGGCCGTTGGTGGTGCCCGAGCCAACATTCATTTCGGCGCCGACCGTGTTGGTCTGTCCGCCAGCGGTGCCGTCCAACACCAAAGTGCCACCTTGGACCACCGACGACCAAGCACCCGCGGCGACCGATAACACGTTGGTCCCCGCCCCGGCATAATCCAGCGTGCCCGAGCCGCTCTTGGTGAAAGTGCCAGCCGTGGCCTGCGCCAGGCCGGTGAGGGTCAGGTTGCCATTATTCGTGATGCTGCTGCTCGCGGTCATGCTGTAGCTGCGGTTGATGGTCACCGGCGAACCTTCATAGTCCAACGCGCCGCCCGCCAGAACCAAGTTCGTGGCGTTGGCCGAGGAAGCGCCAATTGCGCTCGGCAAACCGCCGTTGGCCAGATTGGTCACCGTGAGTACGCCCCCGTTGATCACCACCGCGCTGCCGAAATTGTTACCGCCCGTGTTCAGAATCGCAACGATATTGGTGCCGTTGAGGCTCATGCCCGTGGTCGAGCCGCTGATCTTGCCGCTGCCCACGATCGTGTAGGCCAGGGCGTTGTTGTTGAAGGTGACCTCAGCCGGGGAGACGGTCGTTGTCAAATTGACGGTCGTGACGCCAAGGGCGCTGTCGTCGAACACAACCGGGCTCGGATCCGTATAGGTGGTGGGCAGGTCGCTGCTGATGTTAACCCAATTGGTGTCCGACCCGGTGTCCCACGTGCCGCCGGCTTCGCCGTCCCAGCGGGGTTGATTGATACCCGTGATGACCAGGTCAATCGAGCTGTTTGCGGTATTCGTGACAAGGTGGCCCGCCACACCGGCCGGCAGGGAGCCAACGGTGAAGTGTCCAGCGCCGGCCAGCAGGCCATACTGCACCAGCGGGAATTCACCCAATTGCGCCATCGCGTCGGCCACATTGACGACGATGGTTCCGGCGACGGTAAGGGTGCCGCTCGCATTTAGCGGAGCCTGACCCACTGCGGGGTTGCCAAAGGCACCCAAGTCGAAGTTGAGCGTGGCGCCAGCGAGGTTTCCCAGCGTCACATTGGCGGCGCTATATTGCGCGCCAGCCGACAGGACGGTGACGCCGAAGCTCGCATTGTCGGCCACCGTGACATTGCCGCGCGTGGAGGATTCGGTAGTGGTGAAAACGCTGCCGGCATTGACAACCGTATCGCCCGTGTAGGAATTGGCGCCCGTCAGCGTCAGCGCGCCCGTGCCGTTCTTAATCAAGCCACCGCTACCGTTGTTCTCCAAAGCCTGGGCGATGGTAATGTTGTAACCCTGCGAATCAATGACGGCTCCGCCGTTGCCCACCAGCGCCTCAGTCAATCCGGACAGAAAACTTACGTTATTGGAACTGGCTTGAAGAGTCCCACCGTTGAAGTTCAGCGTGCTGATGGCAAGACTGTTGCCCGTGATGATTCCAGTCACTTGAAACAGGCCGCCGTCCAGATTCAACGTGCCGCTCCCCGTGCCCGTCTGAGAAATGTTCACTACTCCCAAATACGCCGCCCCGCCTTCCATGTTCCAAGTGCCCGCCGCGGCCTCTCCAATCCACACGTGACTGACCAGACTGGTAATCGTTCCGTTGGTCTGATTCACCGTGCCAGCGCCGCTGGCTCCGATGTCGAAATGCGTGGTATTGTCACCGAGTTTGGTGATCGAACCGCCGTTCATGTTCAACACGCCCGCGCCACCGGTGCGCCCAAACGCTATCCAGTTGCTCACCACCAACGCGCCCGTGCCGCTAAGATTATATGTGCCTGTTGCCGGCGACTCTTCCGGACACAAAAACTGTCCCTGGCTCGTGATGGTTCCGCCGCTTTGGTTCAGCACACCCACGGAACTGCTTCCCGCCGGCGCATTATTGTCGGTTCCCACCAGCAGATTGCCGCCGCCATCCTGGTTAAAAACGCCACCCGTCATGTTGAACGTGCCGCTACCGCCGTTGCGCCCAATGGCGATGGTGTCATGAACATCAATGCTGCCACCACTCAAATTGTAAATCGCCGTGCCGTAGTTCCCCACGAACATCTGCCCGCTCCCACTCACTTGAATTGCACCGCTGACTTGATTAACAACATCCGTGACCGTGTTGGCGACTTGAACGACCTCACCCGATCCAATAATCATATCTTCATTATAACCCATCATGTCCAAGGGAACATAATTCCCGCCGCCGGCGGATTGGCCACTGATTCCCAACAGGCAAGTGGCCGAAACGGCGCTGCTGCTGCTGACATATGCCAGATCAACGCTGTCAACCGCACTGCTAAAATTTGTCAGGGCCATGTCCAGCGAAAACAAATACGGGGCGCTGCCGGTCAAGCCATTGGCGGACCCCAGCTTTTCAAACGTGGCTCCCAGCGCATCCACCCGGGCTCCCACCCCGCCCAAAACCTCCATGTTGGTGTTTGCCGCCGGACCAAACCAGTCCGGAACCGAAAGGCTTCCCGTCTCGATGGAGTTGTCGGCGTGATGGACCGTATAGTTGACCACCACCGGGCCGTTGCCGGCACAGCCCAACAAGGACAGGTTCGAGCACACCATCGGCGATGTCAGAGTGATGGTGGCATTGGGCGTATTGCTTGAAATCATGACCGCGTCATTGCCCGCGTAACTGGAAGGCAGGGTGTAAATATGGTCTGCGAGCGAGCTGCTGGTGATGGTCGTGCCGGGGCTGGGCAGACCATCCCCCGGGGCGGTGCTATAGACTCCCTGTTCAAACCAAGTATAATCACTTTCACTCAACCCTCCGCCCACCGTCGCCGTCACCGCGGTGGGCGTGGCGCTAACCCCGAGATTATCGGCAAAATTCCCGTTGCCGGCAATGCTGCCACCGTTGATATTCAGAATGCCGGCGCCAAGTTCCCCGACATCGAATGATCCGCCGTTGGTGTAATTGATGGTCCCGCCATTTAATGTATAGACACCCGTCTTGCCAACCGCGACCCCCATGCGAAAAGGGGTATAATAGGGAGTAACGAAGGAATCATTATAATTGGTTCCCGTCACATAAATATTTTGCCCGTTCTGCACAAACGCGCCATCGCCCGCGCCATCGCCCGCCACAATTTGACTGATGTCCCAATCTGGATCGCCAATATTGATCTGCACCACGTTGTTCGAGCCGTTGTCGTTGATGGCGCTGTCTGGCAATCCCGGAACCGCCCCCCCAACCCAATCAGCCGGGGTGTTGTAACTGGCGGTGCCGCCTTGCCAGTTTATGTTGGCGGCATTGACCGCAAATGTGGTTAGCGTTAATGACAATGCTGCGAATAACCGGGCGCCGATCTTGGCAGGCCAATCAAAGGTTGCCGTTGTTGAATTTTCCAAGACTTTTGTTTTCATTTCGATTTGAAGTGTTTCCCAGTTATAAGCTTACTGCATTTTTGCGGTTTGCTTCGTTGTCGTGGGTAGTATTGGGCCAAGGTCAAAGCTCCGTCAATCGAACAAAGCGATGACCCATAGGTTCTTTGGGCGTGGCTGCCTGACCACGCTCAAAGAAATGAAGGTGGATGTTCGGGGCACTTTCTCTCTCCCCCTGCCCCGTGCCGTTTGGGAAAATACCAAAGCTTTGAGCCGTTTATGTGGAGCTCCACATGAACGGCTCAGAAATCAGCGGTTCGTGAGTTTCGTTCAATGGGCGCTGCGGTCGTAAACGGATTCGCATGAGGTCGAAGGCATCCTCGCGAAACTGGGACTGACGGCTTCCAAAACAGTGCACCCCCTTTACCGGCAGATCAAACTGCAACACGGCCCGCCCTCTGACGTGCGGATCCCCAACCCACTGACCACGCGGACTCTCAACGCCAGCAGGTCCGGCCGGAATGTGAAACGGTTTGCCAGTACAAAGGAACTCTTTGCCGACTTGGGCTTGTGAAGACCTTCAGCCGAACCAGCCAGCTTAAAATCAATCCAGCAGATACGGATGCTCGCGGGACACTTTCAGGATCAATTCGCCGAAGATCGTGTTCGCCCAGGCAAACCACGACCGCGTGAACTGGTTCGGATCGTCCTGGCTGAAGGACTCGTGCATGAAGCCGGTGCCGGCGTGCGTCTTTTGCAGCGTGGCCAGCACGCGCGCAATCTCCGCCTCGTCCCGGCTGGTGAGCGCCTCTACGATGAGCCCCAGCGGCCAGATCATGCCCAACCCCGCGTGCGGTCCGCCTTCCCCCGCCGCCGCCTTGCCGTTGCAGTAATACGGGTTGCTGGCCGACAACACAAACCGCCGCGTGTGCGCGTAGATTTTGTCGTCCGCCTTGACCGCCCCCAGATACGGGAGTGAAAGCAGGTTCGGGATATTGCCGTCGTCAATGCAGTAGGAATTGCCGAACGCATCCACCTCGTAGGCGTAAATCTCGCCGAAACCCAAGGGATTCACCACCGCGTATTGCCGCAACGCCTCCGCCACCTCGTCCGCCAGCGCCGTGCATTGCGCGGCCGCTTTCGTGTCGTGATGGATCTGCGTCAGCATTTCCGCCGCCTGCCGCAAACTGATCACGGCAAAGAAATTCGACGGCACCAGGTACGGAAACACCGTGGCGTCGTCGCTGGGCCGGAACATGGAACAAATCAGGCCCACGGGCTTGGCCGGGTTGCCGTAGCCCTTGCAGGCGACCGTGTCCGACTGGGTTTCGGTGCGGCGCTGGAAATGGTACGGGCCTTTGCCGTCTTTGCGCTGCTGCTCGCGGAACGTTTTCACGATCAGCCGCACGCCCTCGCGCCAGGCGTCGTCGAACGGCGCGGTGTCGCCGCAATTCTTCCAGTAGCCGTGGGCCAGCCGGATCGTATAGCAGAGCGAGTCCACCTCAAATTTGCGTTCGTGCACGCCGGGCTTCATGTCCGTGGCATCGCTGCGCCAGGGGCTGAGCGTCGTGGGATCCTTGTAAAAGGCGTTTGCGTAGGGGTCCAGCAGCACGTTGCGCGTCTGGCGCCGGATCACGCCGGCGATCATCTGCTGCAACGCCGGGTCTTCCTTCATCAGCGGCAGATACGGCCAGACTTGCGCCGAGCTGTCCCGCTGCCACATCGCGTCAATGTCGCCGGTGATGACATAGGTGTCCGGCTGGCCGTTGACCATCTGGAAATCCACCGTGGTGTCGAGCGTGTTCGGAAAGCAATTGCCGAACATCCACGCCAGTTCCCGGTTGCCGATGGAGGACTGGATGCGCTGGATGGTCTGCTCCACCGCGGCGCTTTTGAATTTGCGCCGGGCTTCCGGAATGCGGACGACGGGAAAATCCGTGCCGGCCGCGCGGCTGCCCCGGGTAAGCATCACGCCCGCCGTGGCGAGCGCCGTGGTCTGGAGAAAGTTGCGACGGTTCATGGCTGGGCATCCAGTTTGCGCAGCGCGAACGCATACGCGCCAATGGCCACGGCTTCGCTCGTGCCCAGGCGGGAAACACCCACGCCGACCCGCTGCAAGGGGTCATATTTGATCTGGCGCTTGCCTCCGGGCACGGTGACGGTCCGCGTGCCGCCCTGCAAAAACTTCTTTAACTGCGCGGGATCCTCCAGGTTGAAGGCCGCCTCGGGCAGCCGGCGAAACTGGTTGCCGCCGGGTCCGGTGTAATTGCTGTTCAACTCCGCCACCAGGGTCGGCAGGAACAGCCGCCAGCCCTTGGAAACGCCGCCGCCGATCACGGCCAGGCCGTCAATCAACGTCAGCGCGTTCCCGAGCGCGTCGCCCACCACTTCGCCGAGCCGGCGATAAGCCTCGGTGGCTGCCGCGCGGTTGCCGGGCGCCTTGCCCGCCGCAATTTCCTCGATGCCCCGCGGGTCGGGCGCCTGGTCGAATGGAATGCCCGCCTGCTCCGCGTAAACCCGGCGCACGGCGCGGATGCTCGCGCCTTCCTCGGCGTTCATGCCCGGCTGCAGCTTGTTCCGCATGAGCCAGATTTGCGAGGCGTTTGAATTGTCGCCGGCGAACAGCTCGCCGTTGCGCGTGATGCCGCCGCCGAAGCCGGTGCCCAGCGTCACGCCGAAAAGATTCTTGTAGCGTTTCGGGCTGCCCGCCTTTTCCAGCAGGCCGTTGACGTACGGCAGGAATCCGGCGATGGCCTCGCCATAGACAAACAGCTCGCCGTCGTTGTTGATGAACGCCGGGATGCCGAATTCTTTCTCCAGCATCGGCCCCAGCGCCACGCCACCGCGGAATCCGGGGAGGTTGCCCAGGTCGCCAATGATCCCCGCCGGATAATCGGCCGGCCCGGGAAACGCGAAGCTGATGGCCACCGGCGGCCGCCCACATTTCTTCTTCACCTCGGTGAAGCCGCTGACGATGTTCGCCAGGCACTTTTCCAAGTTGTCGCCGTTGGAAGGCATGACGACGGTTTCAGTGAGGGGCTGGTTGCCACACATGGCGGAGAAACGAAAGCTCGTTCCGCCCGCGTCGAGGGTCATGACGATGCGTTTGTCCTTGTCGTAGTTCATAAAGTGCGAGTGTTGGTTTGGAGGGGGTTCACTTTGCGGGCCGCGGATTGGCGGGCGGCTCCCGCCAATCCCCGGACCATTAATTCACTGCGTTTACGCCTTGGCCGGCGCGGCGGCCGGGTGCTTGCCGCCCTTGAGCGAGAGCAGCAGCAAATAGGCGAAGCAAATGGCCGGCACCACGAAGGCCAGGGCCTTCATGCCGTGGTCGCGCATTCCGCCCATGACCAGCGGCACCAGGGCGCCGCCGCAAATGGCCATGCACATCAGGCCGCTCAATTCATTGGCGCGCTCGGGCTTCTCCTCTACCGTGATGGAAAAGAGCATCGGCCAGATGTTCGCGAAACCGAGGCCGGCCGCAATGACGCCGGCGATGGCCAGCGGCTGCGAACCGGACATCAGCGCCAGACCGCCCAACAAGCCCAGGGCCGCCGAAAGCCGGAAACACGTGCGCGGCGTCATCACCATGAGGATGGCCCCGCCCAAAAGGCGCCCGATCGTGAGCAGCAGGAAGAACAAGGCCGGGCCGAATGTGCCGGCGGTCTTTTCATCCATGCCGATGTCCTTCATGAAGGGAAACAGGAACCGGCCCATGGACGCTTCCGCGCCCACATAGAGAAAGATGCCGACCACCGCCAAGGCGAATACGGGCTGGCCCAGCAACGCGAACGACCCTCCCAACCCCGGCGGGCGATCCACCTTGGTTTCGCCCACTTTCAACATGAGCACGGCCGCAAAAGCCACGGCCATGAGGATGAAGAACAGGGGAAAGCTGGCGCGCCAGCCCATGCCCTTAAACAGGGTGAAACCCGCCAAGGCCGTCACCAGATAGGTAACCAAGTAGGTGGACGCCGTGCTGCCGAGGCCCTTGATGCCTTGGGCGAAACTCAGGTTCCGGCTGTAGGCACCGGCCGCGCTCACGTCCCGCATGATGGGATTGCCCGCCACCTGCAAAAAGGTGGTGCCCACCCCCAGCAGGAAGATGCACGCCAGCAGCAAGGCATACCCGGGCGCCATCAAGGTGGGCACAAGCATCGCCACGGCGTTCAACCCCAGGCCGAGCAGGAGTAATTTCTTTTTCCCAATCCGCGAAGCCAGCAGGCCCCCCGGAACGCTGAACACCGCAAACGCGATGAAAACGAAGAAGGTGAGCAGCGTGGCCATGACGTCGCTGAGGGCGTACTGTTTTTTCACGGCGTCCGACAGTGGTCCCATGGCATCGGCCACGCCCATAAGCAGGAACGCCAGAAAAATCGGCAGTGTTTTTAATTTCATAATTGAATGATGTGGTAATGGTTGCGCTCTTCAAAAGACACTGCGGCACCCTTGACGGTACCGCAGTGGCTGAGAGGCTTTAAGTTTCAACAGTACGAAATTTGTCCGGCTCATGGTCCATTTGCAATACCAAATTGCCATTGTTCGGGACTTTTTATCGGGGAGGCGCGTCACAATCCGCCGGTAATTTGGAGCGGCGCGCGCAGCCGGAGGTCGTCGGCCGCCGCCCCCACGAGCAATTCGTAGCCGCCCGGCTCCACCGTGTATTGCTTCCGCGCGGGGTCCCAACTGCGGAACCGCTCCGCCGGCACGGACACCGCCACCCGCGCCAGTTGCCCCGACCGCAAATGCACGCGCGCAAAGGCGCACAGCGCCAGCTTGGCCTGCGGCACCGCCGAGTCCATGTGCCGGAAATACACCTGCACAACTTCGTCGCCGTCGCGGCCACCCGTATTTTTCAGGTCGAACGAAACCTTCACCGAGCCGCCGGCCGGATACGCAGCCTGGTCCAGCTCCACGTTTTGATAGGCGAACTTCGTATAGCTCAGGCCATGCCCAAAGGCAAACAGCGGCTGGCCGCCAAAATACCGGTAGGTGCGGTTGCTCATCGAGTAGTCGGCAAAATCCGGCAGGTCGGCCGTGGCCCGATAAAACGTCACCGGCAGGCGCCCGGCGGGATTCACGCCGCCGAACAGGACCTCGGCCACCGCCCGGCCGCCCTGCTCGCCCGGATACCACGCCTGCACGATGGCCGGCAGGTTTTCCGCCTCCCACGGCATGGCCATGGCGCTGCCGCTGCAATTCACCAGGATCACCGGCTTGCCCGTGGCCTGCAGCGCCTTGAGCAATTCCTCCTGCACCGCCGGCAGCTCGATGAGCGTGCGGTCGCCGCCGTTGAAGCCGGCCAAACTGCTGGCCTGCGGCATTTCCTCGCCTTCCAGGTCCGGGCTGATGCCGCCCACGTAAATCACCACGTCCGCCCATTTCGCGGCCGACAAGGCGTCGCTCAGGAGCTCCGGCCGCGGGCGATTGGCGCCGGATTTATCCAGCGCCAGCGGACAACCGGGTTCATACGCCACTTCGATGTCCCGGCCCGCCACGCTCCGGATGCCGTCCAGGATGGTCACCGGCCGGGCGGGCGTGCCGTGGTAATTGCCCTCCAGCACCGGCTCGGAAACGGCGTTCATGCCCACCACCACGATGTGTTTGAACTTGGCGCGGTTCAGCGGCAGCAGCCCGGTGTTCTTCAGCAGCACGATGGATTCCTCGGCCACCTTCAACGCCAGCGCCTCGTGCGCCGGCGAGTCGTTCTGGTCCAGCCCGATCTTCGAGAAGGGCACTTGCGCCGGCGGATCAAACAGCCCCAGGCGAAAACGCGCCTTCAGCGCATTCGCCAGCGCCCCGTCAATGTCCGCCTCCGTGAGCAATCCCATTTGCACCGCCTTGACCAGCGCATCGTAATCGCTGCCGCAGCAAATGTTGCAGCCGGCCTTCACCGCCGCGGCCGCCGCCGCCTCCGGCGTGGGCGCAAAATGGTGATTGGCGCTGATGTCAAAAATCGCGCCGCAGTCGGAAACAATGTAGCCGTCGAAGCCCCACTGCTGGCGCAGCAGTTCCGTGAGCAGCCGCGGGTTCGCGCAGGCGGGCTGGCCATACACCGAATTGTACGCGCCCATCACGCCCCCGACGCGCCCCGCGCGCACGGCCATTTCAAAATGCGGCAGGTAGGTCTCGTAAAAGTCGCGCTCCGGCGGCTCCGCGTTGAACCGGTGCCGCGCCGGCTCCGGCCCGCTGTGCACCGCGAAATGCTTCGCGCAGGCCATCGCCTTGAGGTAATGCGGGTCGTCCCCTTGCAGCCCCCGGATGAACGCCACGCCCAGCGTGCCGGTGAGAAACGGGTCCTCGCCGTAGGTCTCCTGCCCCCGGCCCCAGCGCGGATCGCGGAAGATATTGAGGTTGGGCGACCAGAAGGTCAGGCCGTGATACTCGTCGCTGTCGCCGTTGTGGTGCGCGCGGTAATCGTTGTTGAGGGCGCGGGCCTCGGTGGCGATTACGTCCGCCTCCGCGTGCACCAGCGGCACGTCCCACGTGGCCGCCAGGCCGATGGCCTGCGGAAAGACCGTGGCCACGCCGGCGCGCGCCACCCCGTGCAGCGCCTCGTTCCAAAAATCATAAGCCGGCACGCCCAGCCGCGGAATGGCCGGCGTGGTGTTGCGGATCTGCTGCACTTTTTCCGCCAGCGACATCCGGCGGATGAGATCGCCCGTCCGCAGTTCCAGCGGCTGCGCCGGGTCCTTCCAGATTTCCGGACCGCTCACCACCGGCGGCTGCATCGCCCCGGCCGTAAAGGCATCGGCGAAATCGGCCGCCCGCGCCGCCACCAGCACCAGGCCGGAAGCGTCGCTAATGGCCAGCGTGTTGAATTTGGCGTTGTTCACCCGGCCCGTGAAAGTGAGCACCAGCGGACCGTGCACGGAGTCGTCCAAATGCGCCACCTCCCCGCTGATGAAACAGACCTTGGCCGGACCGCCCGCCGCGGCGATGATGTCAAAATTCGTCGCCAGCGCCGTATCGCCGCAGCTCACGTCAAACACCCGCTGCCCGGGCTGGGTGAAATAATCCTCCGCCTCGCCGATGGTGACAGTGTACTTGCCGGCGGGCAGGTGCAAGACGGTGATGGCAAAGTTCGTGCCCCAGATCTCCTTCCGAAACGCGGCCTCGCCGCCTGCGGGCGCGTTCCGGATCACCAGATTGTCCGGCGCCGTGAAATGAGTGAAGTCGCCGCTCACCTGCACCTGCCGCTCGCACGCCGCGCAGACTTCCTCATCCGCCCGCAGCGCGGCGGGGAAAAGCGTGGACGTCAAGATCAACAAGCCGGAAAACAAACGGGTCTGAGTTCGCATGATTCCGGGGATGATTGACCACATTTGGCCAGAAGCGCAAGGAAAGTTGCGCGGGATAACTATAACAATTTTTTGCCCCGCCCCCCGGACGATTCTCCGGGCGGATCGAGCGCGCCGGCGCATCGGGATCGCCGCGAAAGCTTCCCGTGGTTGAGATTCGGCCGGCAAAAGCCGGCGCCGAAAGGCTTGAAAATGCGGAGTGGGTCGTTAGGCTGTTTTCGTTGCCCGCCTTCCACCATGCGATTTTGCGCGCCAGACACCGCCTCGTGACGCTTTTGGCAGTAGGCTGGCTTTGCCTCCTGGCGCCCGCCGGCCGGGCGCAAAGTGCCGGCGACACCGGCGGCCCCCGCCCCCAACGCGTTCTGCTGGTGTTCAGCGAGTCCCGGGACTTGCCGGGCAACGTGCTGATGGAGCAATCCGTCCGCGCCGAAATGCTCAGCCACGGCACCAATCACATCGAGTTCTTCACCGAAAGCATGGACGCGGCCCATTTTCCCAGCCCCGTGTATTACCGGCTCTTCGGGGACTATATCCGCGACAAGTACGCCGGCCAGCGCCTGGACCTGGTGATGCTGTTCATGGCGCGGAACTACCGCCTCGCGAGCGAGCTCTCCACCGTGCCGGATCCCTCCGTGCCCCGGGTTTATGTCGTGGTGAATGACTTGGACCTCCCGGAACCATCGCCGGCGCGGCCCTTCACCGGCATTTTCCAGCGCTTCGACGTATCCGCAACCATCAAGTTCATCTTTCAACTGCAACCGGACACCCGCCGGGTGGTCGTGATCGGCGGCACTTCCCCCGCGGATCAGGCGGTGCTGCAACGGATTGAAGCGATCGCCCGCCCGGTGGCGGGCGTGGACTTCGAGTATTGGACCAACCGGCCGATGGCCGACGTGTATCAGGCCGCCCAGGCGCTGCCGGCGGATACCGTCATCCTGCTGGCCGGCGTCCAACAGGATGCGGACGGACAACCGCTTTACACGTCCCAGGTGGTGCGCACCCTGGCGCCTGCGGCCAATGTGCCGGTGTATGTGTTGGGGGCGGGTTCGATTGGCAGCGGTGCGCTGGGCGGACAAGTGGTGGATTTTGAGGAACTCGGGACGGACGCCGGCGCGCTGGCCTCCCGCGTCCTGGCCGGCACACCCGTGAGCCGGATTCCCATCGCCGTTCAATCCAATGGCGTGCCCATGGTGGACTGGCGGGCGCTGCAACGCTGGCACATCAATCACGGCCGCCTGCCCGCCAACTGCGTCGTTCGCTACCAGCCCCATTCGCTGTGGGCGGACCACTGGCGGTTGATTCTGTTCATCGCCACCGGCTTTCTGGTCCAGGCCATCACCATCGCCGCCCTGCTCGTCCAGCGCCGGCGCCAGCAACGGGCCGAGGCCGAAATCCTCCGCCAGCGCGCCGAACTCGCCCACGTGTCCCGCGTTTCCATGATGGGCCAACTGGCCTCCGCCCTCACCCACGAGCTTAACCAGCCGCTCGGTGCCATCCTGCGCAACGCCGAGGCCGCCGAAGTCTATCTCCAATCCGACCAGCCCAACCTGGCCGAAGTCCGCGCCATCCTCACCGACATCCGCCGGGACGATAAGCGGGCCGGCAACGTCATTGACGGCATGCGCAGCCTGTTCAAACGCCAACAGGTCACCCGCGACACGCTCGACCTGGCCGACTTGGTGGCCGACACCATCGCCATGGCCCGGCCGGATGCCGCCGCCCGGCACGTCAAATTGAAAGTCGAGCTGCCGCCGCACCTGCCGCCAACGCGGGGCGACCGCGTCCATATCCAGCAGGTTCTCCTGAATCTCATCTTGAACGGCATGGACGCCATGAACACCCTCCCCCACGCCCAAAGATCGCTGGTTGTCGCCCTGGCCGAAACCAGAAACGGGAACCTGCGGGTCTCCGTCACCGATGGCGGCACCGGCGTGGCCCCCGACCACGCCGGCCGCGTCTTTGAACCCTTCTTCAGCACCAAGTCCAATGGCATGGGCATGGGGCTGGCCATTTCCAAAACCATCATTGAAGCCCACGGCGGCGACATCTGGATGACCAGCAGCGGCACGCAGGGAACCACCTTCACGTTCATCCTCCCGCCGGCCGGGTCCGATAAAGTCCGGCCTGGCGACTTGCCAGCCGGCGTCTGAAGCTTAAATTGAAGCCATGACGGCCACGCCTCCGCAAAAATCGAGCACCGTTTTTATCGTGGATGACGACACGTCCTTCCTGCGGTCGCTCTCCCGGCTGCTCACGGCCGTCGGTTATTCCGTGGAGGCGTACGCGTCGGCGCCGGATTTCTTGGCCCGGCCCGATCCCGACCGCCCGGGCTGTGTCATCGCCGATTTGCAGATGCCCGGCATCAACGGGCTGCAATTGCAGGACCAGTTGCGCGGGAGCCAGAACCCGCTCCCGGTGGTCTTCCTCACCGGCCAGGGCGATATTCCCACCACCGTGAGCGCCATGCGCAGCGGCGCGGAGGATTTTTTGACCAAGCGCGCCCCCAAGGAGGAGCTGCTCGCCGCCGTCGAACGCGCCCTCGCCCGCGACGCCCGCGAGCGCGAGCAGCGGCTCCGCCAGCGCGAATTGCGCGGCCGCCTCGATGAATTGAGCCAGCGCGAAAAGGAAGTCCTGGGCTACGTCGTCCAAGGCAAGATGAACAAGGAAATCGCTGCCGACCTCGACATCAATTTGCGCACCGTCAAACTGCACCGGACCAACCTCACCCGGAAATTGAACGTCCAATCGGTCGCCGAGCTCACGCGCTTGGCGGATGAGACCAGCTTCTTCAAGCGGCCGGCCAAGCTCCCGCCCGGCTGACCCACCGTCCGTCCCCTGCCCCAAAGGGCAGTAGTCGGGGAACATGTGTTTCCATACCTTTCGCGCGCACTTGGTTCCGACGCCGGCGAGAGTCGGCCGAAAATTGGGTGTTAATGATTTGCTCTTTGATCCGGGCCTTCGGTTCGCGCTTCTTTCTGGGGTTGCC
This sequence comes from uncultured Bifidobacteriaceae bacterium, assembly GCA_964532525.1. GTDB lineage: Bacteria > Verrucomicrobiota > Verrucomicrobiia > Limisphaerales > UBA11358 > UBA11358. Next base: position 3,874 of record CAZHIM010000054.1, on the reverse strand, counting down.
CCACGCAACCTTGGCGGCCCGTGGCCCGGATCTTTTTCTGCCCCAAGCTCTTAAACCTAATCTCGTGGCCGGTTTCAGTCCTGCCCCAAGGGGCAGTTGCCCGGCCGATCCCAAACGCAGTATAGAAGGGGTAACGCAATCCCGTATGACAACCGAAACCGTGACCCCACCGTTCGAGTCCGCGCCCCCGGTGAATCCGCCGGTTGAGCCGACTCCGTTCCTCACTGAGTTCTTCATGGTCCAAGGCCCCGGCTTCCGCTGCATGGCCTATTGCGACCGCTACGGCAAATGGCGCAATGCTTTCAATAACGAGGAGCTGTACGGAGAGATTTCCATCCTGGAATAAAAGATTAATAAATCAACGGCCATGACCCCGCAAACATGTCCCAGCCAACCCGCTCCCAAGAGCGATTCCCCCGAAGACCGCAAGCTCGACCTGGTTCTGGGCCGAGTGGACCTGGCGGCCATCCTGACTGCCGTTGTGGGTTTATGTTTGCTCGGACTCATGGCCGCCGCACTGGCTGCGGTGGAGTCGGCCAAATTGATTTCCTGCCTCTGGGCACACCCGGTCGCACGCTGGCCGCTGGTGATTTTCGGCCTGGCCATCGTCTGGATCCTCACCCGGCGAAAAAGGCTTTGCGTCATTTAAGCTGGTACTTCCGGCCCGCGGACTGCGGCCGCGTGAGGCCAGCCGCAGTCCGGTTTTTGGGTTGGCCAAAGGCCTTTAATATTTACCCTTCGACTTTGACGCCGGCACCAGGCTGCCAAACAGCCCGTTGTTTTCGCTGTCCGGACCGGCGGTGAAATACAGTTCATTGGTCACTCCCGCCTTGCCGCCGTTCCCGAAGGCCAGCGCCCACAGCCCGTCAATCACAATGGGCCGCTCATGCGGGTCTTCCAGCAAACCGTCGTAGAAGCCGAAGGCATCGAATGACATGATCGTTCCGCTGCCGAAATTCCCCACCAGCAACCGGTCGCCAAACTCGCCAAAACCTTTCGGCTCGATGGCGATGCCCCACGGCGAATTGATGTCCCACAGAAACCCGCCCGCCGCCGCCCCGGTGGCGAACCGGTAAAACTTCCCAGTCGCCAGGTCCAGCACGTCAATCAACCCGTGCCCCGGCCCGGCCACGTCATCATGTTTCGCCGCGTCCTGTTTGGCGTAGGTCACGATGACCAACCCGCCGATGTCCAGCACGTTGAACGGCGCATACCCCTTGGGCGTCCGGGGATCGGCCAACTGGGTCAGGTTCAGGTTGGTGTCATAGACATCCACCGTCCCTTCCCGGAAATTGGCCAGCACCAGCTCCGGCGCGCCGCTGTTCGTGTCGAGCGTGATGCCCTTGTAAACGCCGTTGGTTCGGTAAACCAGGATTTCTGCGGTCGTGCCCAGGGCCCCGCGCCAGCCGGTAATGTAGCCATCCTCCCCGGCAAAAATGAACGCGTCGTTGTGGAAAGCTCCGGTGTTGTTGAAAATTTGCCCGGTGGGAAAACCATCCCCCGGAATCGTCACCTGCAAGCCCTCTTTGACCACGTGCGGCGCGCCGCCCGAATCGTTGGTCACCGCATACAGGGTCGCCAGGGCGGTACCGTTGTCGCTGATCCAGAACGGGCTGGTGGAACTGAACGATACTCCCCACGCGTTCACCAGGTTCGTGTCCTGCAGTTGGGCCATCCCCGGGAGATTCGACACCAAGTTCGTCTGCACATACGTTTTGTTTCCAAACCCGCCAAACCCGCCAAAATCGGCGAGGACCGTCACCGGCGCCAGCGCCAGGACCGCCGCCAGGGCCATCAGACCGAACCGCGTCCCACCCAACTGCGCGCCGACTGTTTTCGTGTACATGTTCTTCTTCATAATACTCCTTTGCTTTTTGGTTGCTGTGGTTTCCCCCCATTTTTAGTGGTTCCCTGATGTGAGGCGGCCCGGCGGATTTGGTTCCCGAAATCTTTGTGACAATCCGGTGACGCCGTTTCCGCCGCTTTTTTTTGCTCGCGGCCACGGGCACATCCGGTATGTTGCCGCCAGTTTATGCAACCAACTGGAGACATCGCGCTGATCGGTCTGGCCGTCATGGGCCAGAACCTCATTCTCAACATGAACGACCACGGCTTTACGGTGGTGGCTTACAACCGCACCGTGGAGAAAGTGGATCATTTCCTCGCCAACGAGGCCAAGGGCACCAAGGTGATCGGCGCCCATTCCATCGCCGAACTGGTTTCCCTCCTCAAAAAACCCCGCCGCGTCATGCTGCTCGTCAAGGCCGGCAAACCCGTGGACGAATTCATCGAACAGCTCATCCCCGCCCTCGAACCCGGCGACATCATCATTGACGGCGGCAACTCCCTCTTCGAGGACACCAACCGCCGCCAAAAATACGTCGAAAGCAAGGGCCTGCTCTACATCGGCACCGGCGTCTCCGGTGGCGAGGAAGGCGCCCGGCGCGGACCAAGCATCATGCCCGGCGGTTCCCCGGCCGCCTGGCCGCACGTGAAGGATATTTTCCAGGCCGTGGCAGCCCATGTCGAGGGCGGCGCCCCCTGCTGCGAATGGGTGGGCGAAGCCGGCGCCGGCCACTACGTCAAGATGGTCCACAACGGCATCGAATACGGCGACATGCAGTTGATCTGCGAAGCCTACAACATCCTGAAGCTCGGCCTGGGCTTGGGCGCCGATGAAATGCACCAGGTCTTCTCCGAGTGGAACACCGGCGAGCTGGACTCCTATCTCATCGAAATCACCCGCGACATCCTCGCCAAGAAGGACGAGGACAACACCCCGTTGGTGGACAAGATTCTCGACACTGCCGGCCAGAAAGGCACCGGCAAGTGGACCGTCATCAATTCGCAGGAACTCGGCATTCCCATCACGCTCATGGCCGAGGCCGTCTATGCCCGGTGCGTCTCCGCCCTGAAGGACGATCGCGTGAAGGCCGCCCGCAAATTGAAAGGCCCTCGCCCCGCGCTCACCAGCATCGCCGGCAACCCGGAAAAGAAAAAGGCCTTCATCGCCGACATCAAGAGCGCGCTGTACGCCTCGAAGATCGTCAGCTACGCGCAGGGCTACATGCTCATGCGCGCCGCGGCCCAGGAATACGGCTGGACCCTCAACTACGGCGGCATCGCCCTCATGTGGCGTGGCGGCTGCATCATCCGCTCCCGCTTCCTCGGCAAAATCAAGGAGGCCTACGACAAAACTCCCAAGCTCTCGAACCTGCTGCTCGACGATTATTTCCGCGGCGAGATCAAAAACGCCCAGAAGGGCTGGCGCAACGTGGTGGCCACCGCCGCCAAGCGCGGCATCCCCGTGCCCGCCTTCAGCACCGCCCTGGCCTTCTTCGACCAGTACCGGTCCGCGGTCCTGCCCGCCAACCTCCTGCAGGCCCAGCGCGATTATTTCGGCGCCCACACCTATGAGCGCGTGGACAAACCCCGCGGCGAGTTCTTCCACACCAACTGGACCGGCCGCGGCGGCACCACCAGCAGCAGCACATACAACGCCTGACCCCTACCCGGCAGCTTTCACCGGCGCGGACACCCCTGTCCGCGCCTTTTTTTGTGCCCCAAAAACCGTTATTGCAACCGTCGCAACGCGACGGAATGACACTAGCCCGGTGCGTCAGCGCCGGGTGGGATTCGGCATTGCCCAGTCCCGCAGGGACGGCTGAACGGTCACCTGGATTAACTAGGCTGCACTATCTGAAACATTCGCACACAACTTTCTCTGAAACAAAATCACCAAGCCGGCAAAAGCGGAAAAGACAACCGCATCAAAGGCGTAATGATACACAAGGCGAAAAACGGCCGTCGCCACCGGTGGGGCGCACGACAGATTTCTTCTGTTAAGCAGAAAGAGCCAGGGAGTCGTTCCGGG
>CAZHIM010000053.1:0-35316 GCA_964532525.1 uncultured Bifidobacteriaceae bacterium | reverse complement strand
GGCCCACTGCTGTTTAATCAAAATGCTCTCAGAAAGAAACGTATGACAATGAAACGAGTGGCGGGAGTTGCCGCCTTAATGTTGGTATTGCTGGAAGTTCAATGGTTTCCCGTCCATGCCCAAGGCACGGCTTTCAGCTACAATGGCCAATTGTCGGGCGGCGGGGGGCCGGTGACCGGCCGCTACGATCTCACCTTCACGATCTTCAACGCCAGCACCAATGGCCTGCCCGTGGCCGGACCGCTGACCAACAACGCCACCGCCGTGGCCAACGGCTTGTTCAACGTCGCGTTGGACTTCGGGCCCGGGCTCTTCACCGGTGGCAGCTATTGGCTGGAGGTCGGGGTTCGCACCAATGGCAATGGCTGCTTCACCACGCTGGCGCCACGCCAGCCGATTCTGGCCACCCCGTATGCCGTCATGGCCAACAGCGCCAGTAATCTGCTGGGTACCGTCTCCGCCGCCCAATTGGGCGGGACCATTGCCAACGGAAATCTGCCGGCCAGCCCGCATTTTTCCGGCACGGTTTCCGCCGGCGCCTTCACCGGTAATGGCAGCGGGTTGACCGGCCTGTCTGCCAGCCAGCTCACCGGCACCATTTCGCCTTCCGCGCTCCCCGGGAATCTCCTCTTCAACGGCAGCTCCAATGTCGGCTTCATGTCCTCGTTTTTTGTGACCAACACCGGCGGACCCGAGGGTGACAATGATGGATTGGGCATTTGGGGCATCAAGGACGCCTATTATAATGCCAAGGAGATTTGCAATGTGGAGCTTTACGGCGGACCCGATGCTTGGAGCGCTGACCCGCAGGAGTATTCGGACTATACAGCCACCTTCAATGAGGATGTAGCCGCCGGCAGTCCCATCGGCGCCGCGGGGCTCTCCCAATACATTTGGAATACGCACATCCTGTCGCTGGCCGGAGATAACCGTTCCTCAGTGGGAGTCATAACCACCTTTGGCACCAATGCCGAATACGGCGACATCATCGAGTTCCTGCCCCGGAAATCAACCCATGCCTCCATCAACTCCGGCCTGTTTGCGCACCCGCTGCGGCTGGATGGCTATGGACGCGTCATGGTCGGCAATGTGCCGGAATCGGAGCACACGCGCTTTTACGTGGGCAGCGCGTATCTGGATCTTTGGACGGGCGGGAATTCCGATGTTCCCGCCATGCTGTTTGAGCAGGACGGGCTCTCCGCCGCCCCGGTTACCGGCGCCTTGGAGCGGAACAACGGCCTGCCGTATTGGACCGACGGGAGCCTGAATCGCTCGCCGCTGCTCCTCAGTGGCCATTCCGGCGACGGCGGGAACCTTACCAACCTCAACGCCAACGCAATCGCCAACGGTCTCACCACCAATATCGTGGTGGCCACCCCCACGGGAACCGCCACCTTGTTCTTCACCAACGGCATTCTGCGGGCTGTTGGCAATTAGCCCTCCGGTGGTGTCGCCACGTTCGCCTGGTAGCTGGCATGCATCGTGCTGCAACGTTGCTTGCCTTTGCCGGATCGGCTTAAGGGATCATTCCCGGGCGGTGAAATGAGGTGCGGAGATTTTTCCGCAATCCGGCCTGACATTACCCCGCAAATCCCCGTGAATACGCCCCTGGCAAATTCCGTCATTTTCCCATTCGCGTTAGCCCGACGGGTCTGATATGCTGGCAAGATATGATTGAGTCGGTTACAGATACGAAGCACATTCGAAACATCGCCATCATCGCGCACGTGGACCACGGCAAGACGACGCTCGTCGACTGCCTCCTGAAACAATCCGGAACGTTCCGCGCCAACCAGGCCGAAACGCAGGTCGAACGTCTGATGGATTCGATGGACTTGGAAAAGGAAAAGGGCATCACCATTCGCGCCAAGAACGCCGCCTTCCGTTACGAGAATTACCACATCAACATCGTGGACACCCCTGGCCACGCCGATTTCGGCGGTGAAGTCGAACGCATCATGAACATGATTGATGGCGTCCTGCTGGTGGTGGACAGCGCCGATGGGCCGCAGGCCCAGACCCGCTTCGTCCTCCGCAAGGCCTTGGAAGCCGGCGCCAAGCCCATTGTCGTCATCAACAAGATCGATCGCGAAAATGCCGTTCCCAAGAAGGTCCTCGACCAGGTCTTTGAGCTCTTCATCTCGCTCGGCGCCACCGATGCCCAGCTCGATTTCCCCTACATTTACTGCTCCGCCAAGCTGGGCTATGCCAAGACCGATCTCGACAAACCCAGCGCCACCATGGATCCGCTTTTCCGGGCCATCGTAAAGCACATTCCCCCGCCGCAGGCCCATGTCGGCGAGGGGTTCCAATTGCTCGCGGCCAACCTTGATTACAGCGAGTACCTGGGCCGTATCGCCTTCGGCAAAATTTATCAGGGCACGATCCGGGTCGGCGATGCCGCCATCTGCCGCCACGGCGACGGCACCGTCGCCAAGGGCAAAGTCACCATGCTCTACCATTTCGAGGGCATGAAACGCGTCGAGGTCCAGGAATCCCACGCCGGCGACATCGTCGGCGTGACGGGTTTTGAAGACATCTCGATTGGCGAAACCATCTGCGACAGTGAGGAACGCCCGGCGTTGCCGTACATTCCCATTGATCCGCCCACCATCCAGATGGAATTCGCCGTCAACGACAGTCCGCTGGCCGGCAAGGACGGCAAGCTCGTGACCGCCCGTCATATTTGGGAGCGCCTGCAGCGGGAAATCCGCACCAATGTCGCCCTGCGGATTTCGCAGACCACTGATCCGAAGATCTTCAATGTCAGCGGCCGTGGGGAAATGCAGATCGCCATCCTCGTCGAGCAGATGCGTCGCGAGGGGTATGAAGTCCTCGTCTCCCGTCCCGAAGTCCTTTGGAAGAAGGACGCGGCCGGGAATCCGCTGGAACCTATCGAGAAGCTCTTCGTGGAAATTCCCCAAGATAGCATGGGCGCCATCATGGAGAACCTTTCCAACCGCAAGGCCGAGATCACCAATATGAACCATCACGGCGACCAGGTGACCATTGAGGCCCTCGTTCCCATGCGCGGTCTCATCGGCTTCGAGACGGACCTCGTCAATACCACGAAGGGACTGGGCGTCATGAGCCATCTCTTCCACGAGTACGGACCCGACCGCGGCGAAATCGCCGCGCGCAAAAATGGTTCGCTCGTCAGCATGGTGACCGGCCCCGCCACCGCCTACGCGCTCAACGCCGTCCAGGAACGCGGCCGCCTCATGGTTGACCCCGGCGACGATATCTACGTGGGCATGATCGTTGGCGAAAATGCGCGTGAAAACGACATTCCCGTCAATCCCGTCAAGGAAAAGCGCCTGACGAACATGCGCTCCACGGGTGACGGCAAGGGCATTCAGCTCTCGCCGCCGCTCAAACTCTCCCTGGAACGCGCCTTGGAGTACATAGACGTGGACGAATACGTGGAGGCGACGCCGAAAAATCTCCGCCTGCGCAAGAAGATCCTCAATGAAACGCTGCGCAAGCGTTCCGAGAAATCGCGCGTCCTGAGATTCATCGAGTAAGCACACCGCTTCACCCGCCGGCCGCCGGTTTGCTGTCGGCCGGCGGGGGGCGCATCGGGATCTGATCCTCCGTCCGTCTGCGGGAATGCGTGCAGCCATGTCCCGATTCTCTTGGGGCATCGTCATTCATTGCGGTTATTCACCATTTTGGCAGAGATTCGCAAACCGGCGGCCCCGCTCAATTTCCGCCGGGGTGATCTGGCGCGGGGTGGGGCGGCCGACAAAACACGCCGGCCGGTGCCAGAGGATGTAATACTCGAAATCGGTCGGCGGCCGGTGGTACCGGGCTGCAAACGCGCGGCAGCGGGCCTCCATGATCCAATCCACCACCGCTTTTGCCGCCACCGGATCCGTCGGTCGAAAAACCGGGGCTCTGTTCAGCGCCATCGCCTGCACCCAGAACGCCGGTAAAATCTGATAGCGCGACACCTCGCGCTGACGTCCAATCGCCTGGTCGTTGTTGTGTGATTCGATCTGGGAAAGCGCGTCAAAACGGTCCATTCCGGCCGCGCAAAATGCCGGCAACATCAACGCCGTGAAAATTGGCAGCATCGTTTTCATGCGCGCTCGTTTGCAGAATATCCCGTCGCGGCAGCGGCGGGACTGCCAATCGCCCTCGCCCCCGTGCCTGGTCGTTTCCGCCGCAGTGACAACTACAGTATCTTGTGACCTTCTATTTGTTCGGCGCGGCTGGAACATTCGTGCTGGAATTGGTCAGGCCCGCCTCCGGAATGTTGGTCATCAGTCCGTTCGTGGCTGGCAATGTGGCCGAAGCCGCATTGGTGGATGCCGGTGGGTTCGGCGAATTGTTTCCACAACCCGTTCCGGCCAGCATGGTGATCCCCAAGCTCATTGCCAGGAAATACTTACAAGTTTTCATAGTCGCTTTCCTTTCGTTTTTACGGATGCGCCTTTCAAACACTGACGCACACCGCTGCGAGTATTAGCCGGAGGCGTGCCAGCCGGGAATTCCGCCGTCCCAAGGTTCTGCCAGAAGTTTTGACCGCTTTTGAGAGCCGGCCCTCCTTTGTTTTTTGCAAGGCCTATCCGCGAAACTGTGCATTTTGCATGAATTTCCCGGCAGAAGACCACACCGTCCCCGCTGAGTTTCGGGCGGTCGGTGCGCCCGTTGCCCGCCGTTTACACGAGCCTCTTCAGCTTCGCATCCGCCGCGAGTCTTCTGACCAATTCCTTCACCTTTTGCGCCTGTGACTTGTGGGCCAGCAGCACCGCATCGTCCGTCTGCACCAGGATGGCGTCGCGCAGGCCGACGACCGCAATGGGCGTCCGGTTCTTGGTGCGCGCGTCGTAAATGAGGTTGCGCGCCCCATCCACATGGATGAACTCCGCCACCGCGGCGTTGCCCTCCGCATCCGTTTTGAGGTGCCGCGCCAGCGCCGGCCACGCGCCGACATCGTCCCATTCAAAAGCGCCGTCCGCCACGATCACATTTTTCGCCTTTTCCATCAGCGCGTAGTCAATGGAAATGCGTTTGATGTCCGGATATTCCCTGGCCAGCACCTTGGCCAGCTTTGCCGGCTGGTTCGCCACTTTGAACCAGCGCTGGCACGCCGCGTGCATTTCCGGCTGATGCTGCTCCAGCCCGTTGGTCACCGTCACGAAGCTCCAGATGAACATGCCAGCATTCCAGCGGTACAGCCCGCTGCTCAGATATTGCTGCGCCGTCTCGTAATTCGGCTTTTCCACGAACCGCTCCGCCTTGTAAAACGTCGTTTTCAGTTTGCCCGCCCCGGCCGGCGCCGGCAGCTCCGCTCCCACCTGGATATAGCCATAGCCCGTGGCCGGCTCGGTCGGCTTGATGCCGATCGTCACAATCGCCTGGCCCTGCGCGGCCACGTCAAAGGCGTCGCCCAGGATCTGCTGAAATTTCTTCACGTCGGGAATCACGTGGTCCGCCGGCAGCACCGCCATGACCCCCGTGATCGAGCGCGCCCCCACGAGCGCCGCGCCCAGCGTCACCGCCGCGCAGGTGTCGCGGCCCATCGGCTCCGCCACCAGGTTGGCCGCCGGAATCTTCGGCAATTGTTGGCGCACCGTCGGCAGTTGCGCCGCGTTGGTGATGACGAAAATATTCTTCGCCGGCACCAGCGGCAGCACCCGCTCGACCGCCTCCTGCAAAAATGATTTCTTCCCCAGCAACGCCAGCAGTTGCTTGGGTTTCTTCTCCCGGCTCAACGGCCAGAAACGCTCGCCGCGGCCCCCGGCCATGATGATCACGAAACGGTCCTTCAGGTTCGTTGCTGTCTTTGCGCTCATAAATTTTCTCTCCGGCGGTTAAGCCGGAACGATTTAGTTAAAAAATGAATTAACCACAGATGAACACAGATTCTCAGAGGCGTTGCCAGTTGTATCCATTAATCAATTGGGCGATGATTTGCGCTTCGCTGTAACCACCCAGCCAATTCAGAATTAATTCGCGAAAATTCGTGCAATTCGCGTCAACCTCTTCCGTTTTCATCTGGGTTCATCTGGGTTCATCTGTGGTTAAAATAAATCGTTCCACCTACGCCTTCACCGCGTCCGCCAGCGTTTTGACAAAGGCGCTGACCTCCGCGGCCAGTTGTGGCGATTTTCCATATTGGGCGACGCGATTCACGATGGCGCTGCCCACCACGCAGGCGTCCGCCGCCCCGGCCACCTCCCGGGCCTGCGCCGGATTCGAAATGCCAAATCCCACCGCGATCGGCAACGAGGTGTGCGCACGCAGCTTCGCCACCTGCGATGCCAGGTTCGACGCCACGCTCGCTTGCATGCCGGTCACGCCTTCGCGTGAGATGTAATAAATGAATCCGCTCCCGCGCTTGACGATGTATTCCATGCGGTCTTCCGGCGTGGTCGGCGCCACCAGATAAATGTGGCAGAGGCCGTGCCGTTTCATCAGCGCCTCGTAATTGTCCGATTCCTCCGGCGGCAGATCGAGCACCAGCAGCCCATCCACCCCGGCTCGGGCGGCGTCGGCGATGAATTTTTCCATGCCGGCCTTGTGAATCAGGTTGAAATAAATATAGAGCACCACCGGCACCTGCGAGTCGCGCCGGATGGCGGCCACCGCTTCCAAAACCTTCGGCGGCGTCGCGCCAGACTCCAGACCCCGCTGCGCAGCCAGTTGGTTCACCACGCCGTCCGCCAGCGGATCGCTGAACGGCACGCCCAGCTCCAACACGTCCACCCCGGCCCGGTCAAAGGCCAGCGCCAGCTCGCGCGTGGCCGCAAGATTCGGATCTCCCGCGCCGATATAGACCACGAGTCCTTTTTTCCCCGCGGATTTGAGTTCTGCAAACTTTGCCACAATGCGGTTCATGTACGGCCAGTTTCGGGTTTCACGTTCCCGGTTTCAAGCGGCAAGTTGGCGCTATTTTGATTGCCAAGCGGGAATTCGCGGACTAAAAGGATTCCATTCTCTTCTTGGAACCTTATGAAACGAAAAATCATTCTGGTGTTGTGTCTGGTGTGGCTGGTTCGGTTGAATTCAGGTTACGCCATGCCAGCCGGGGAGCCCAAGCTGGCCGCGGCTAATAACGCCTTCGCGTTTAATCTCCTGAGACAAATCGCCAAGGAACAGCCGGCGGCGAACATCTTCATTTCGCCCTACAGCGCGGCCACCGTTTTGCAGATGGTGGCCAATGGCGCCGTGGGCCAGACCAAAACGGAAATGCAGCAGGTCTTGGCCACCAAAGCTCTGCCGCCGGACATGGTGAATGCCGGCGCCCAGGCCGCCGCACAGTCGCTGAACTCCCTAAACAACACCAACCTCATTCTCACCACCGCCAATTCGATTTGGTACCAAGGCGGCCGGCCGGTGAATCCGGATTTTCTGGCGCTCAACCGGCAATTCTTCGGCTCCACGATCGAGCCCATGGATTTTGCCGATCCTCACGCGGTGGATGTCATTAATGCCTGGGCCAATGAAAAGACGCGGGGCAGAATTTCGCATCTCGCCGACGGCATGATTGACCCCCAGAATACGCGGATGTTTCTGGCCAACGCGGTTTACTTCAAGGGCAAATGGTCGGACCCGTTCCAGCCGGATGATACCAAGAACCGCACGTTTCATTTGCGTGGCGGCGGCCAGAAGGAAATTCCCATGATGACGCAGTCCAAGACGTTCACCTATCGCCACGGCACGGGCTACCAGGCTGTGCGCCTGCCGTACGAAGGGGAGAATCTGGCCATGTACGTCTTTTTGCCAGAGACGAATTCCAGCCTCGAGCACTTGCTGGGCATCCTGAACGGTGACCGCTGGCAGCGGGTGACCAAACCCGGCTTCAGCGAAAAAGACGGCACAGTCGTGCTGCCCAAGTTCAAGCTGGAATACAGCGTGGAACTGGCTCCGCCGCTCCAAAGCTTGGGGATGAAACTAGCCTTCGACATGAAGCAGGCGGATTTCTCGGGTATCGCCTCAAACCTCTATGTCTCGGCGGCCCGGCAGAAGACGTTTGTCGAGGTCAAGGAAGAAGGCACCGAAGCCGCCGCTGTAACTGCCGTCATGATGGAACTTTCAACTGGCCCCGAGCCTCCACGCGAACATTTCGACATGATTGTGGACCGGCCGTTTGTCTTTTTGATCGAGGACAACCGCACCGGGATGATTTTGTTCATGGGCGTCATGTTCGACCCGGCCACGGATTAAAAGGTTTGTTAAATTTGACCGGCTTTCGGGTTTTCCGCATTATCACGGCATGGCAAGCAGCTTTGGACAATTGTTCCGCATCTCCACTTGGGGCGAATCCCATGGCGGAGGCGTCGGCGTCGTCGTGGACGGTTGCCCGCCGCGCCTGAAACTTTCCGAGGCTGACATCCAGCCCGACCTCGACCGCCGCCGCCCCGGCCAGTCCAAGATCGTCACCCCGCGCAAGGAATCCGACACCATCCAGATCATGTCCGGCATCTCCAGTGATGGCCGCACCCTGGGCACCCCCATTTGTCTCTGGGTGAAAAATGAGGACGCCCGCTCGGAAGCCTACGACGAAATGAAGGACAAGTTCCGCCCCTCGCATGCCGACTACACCTATTTCGCCAAATTCGGCATCCGCGCCTGGCAGGGTGGGGGACGGGCCAGCGCCCGCGAAACCATTGGCCGTGTTGCCGCCGGCGCCATTGCCAAAAAGGTCCTCCGCGAGCAATTCGGCGTCGAAATTGTCGCCTACGTCAAGCAGGTCCAAAAAATCATCGCCGAAATTGATCCCGAAAAAGTCCGGCTCGCCGACGTCGAGGCCAATATCGTCCGCTGTCCCGATCCTGCGGCCGCCGAAGCCATGATCCAGCTCATCGAACAGATGCGCAATGAGGGCAACACCGTCGGCGGCATCGTCGAAGGCGTCGCCCGGGGCGTGCCGGCTGGTTGGGGTGAACCCGTGTTCGACAAGCTGGAGGCCGACCTCGCCAAGGCCATGCTGAGTCTGCCCGCCTGCAAGGGCTTTGAAAGCGGCGATGGTTTTGCCGGCATTCTTCTGACGGGCCTCGAGCACAACGACCCCATCCGCGCCCAGGACGGCAAGGTGTTCACCACCGCGAACCGCTCCGGTGGCATCCAAGGGGGCATTTCCAACGGCGAAACGATTTTCTTTCGCACCGCCTTCAAGCCCGTCGCCACCGTCATGCACGAGCAGGACACGGTGGATACGCAGTTGCACAACGCCACGCTCAAAGGCCGCGGCCGGCACGATCCCTGCGTGCTGCCCCGGGCCGTGCCCATGGTGGAGGCCATGACCGCCCTGGTGCTGGTGGATCACGCCTTGCGCCAGCGCGCCCAATGCGGCTGACGCGCCGGGCGCGCTTTCGGCCCGCGCCCGAAAATCATCCACGCTTTCAGATTCTTTTTCGGCGCCGCAGCGGGCCGAAAATGCCGTTTGTTCCGTCCTTTAATCCCTGTCAAATTCTCATTTGCCGATTTTACAGAACCGGCCTAGCATCCCGGCATGCCAGAGAAATTAGTGAATGAGATTCCGGCGGATTTGCGCCGCCTCTATACCAAGGCCGGAGAGGCCGCCCAGCGGGAAAACCCGGATTACGCCATCGCTTTGTTCTGCCAGATCCTTGAAAAAGAACCGGCGTTTTTTGACTGCCGCCGCGCCCTGCGCATCGAGCAGGCCAAGAAGGGCTCCACTGTCCATGCCGGATTCTTCAGAAAACTGGTCAGCAACACCGGCTCTTCGCCTCAAATCGTCAAGGCTAAAATGGCGATGTCCCACGATCCCGCCGAGGCCATGGCCATTGCCGAGCAGATCCTCAACACCGACGCCACCAATTCCATTGCCCACCGCATTATTGTGGACGCCGCCCGCGCCATGGAATTGCCCCAGACAGCCGCCATGTCGCTGGAAATCATGAGCCGCAACTCGCCCAAGGATAAGGCGCTCCTCATTGAATTCGCCGAGCTCGCCGCCCAGATCGGCGGCGATTTCGCCGCCGCCGCCTCCGCGGCGCTTGATAATCTGGCCCGTACTGCCGGCTTCGATCCCGACCTCGCCCAGGCCCAGAAGAACCTCTCCGCCCGCACGACCATGGACGAGGGCGGCTATTCCAAGCTGGAGGGCGGCGAGGGTTCCTATCGCGACATCCTTCGCAACAAGGAGGAGGCCGTCACCCTCGAGCAGGCGCAGCGCGTCCAGCAAACCGAGGACACCACCGCCCGGCTCATCAAGGAATACGAAGCCCGCCTGGTTGCCGAACCCGACAACACCAAGATGATCCGCTCGCTGGCCGAGCTCCACGCCGAAAAGAAGGACTTTGACCGGGCGCTCGAGCTTTACGCGCGCATCAAGAATTCCACCAACTCCAGCGCTGATTCGGCCCTCGACCGCGTGATCGCCGACACCACCGTCAAAAAGATGGAGTACCAGCTCGCGCAGCTCAACCCGTTTGCCCCCGACCATGCTGAACAGGCCGCGCGCCTCCAGGCCGCCATGGCCGAATTCAAGCTCGCCGAATGCAAGCAGCGTTCGGAGAACTATCCCACCGACCTCGGCATCCGTTTCGAGCTGGGCCAGCTTTATTTCGAGACCGGCAAAATCGCCGAGGCCATCGCCGAATTCCAGAAGGCCCAGCAAAATCCCCACAAGCGCATCGCGGCCATGAGCTATCTCGCGCAATGCTTCGCCAAGCGCGGGATGAACGACTCTGCCGTCCGCACCTTGCAAAACGCCATCAAGGAAAAGCCCGCCTTTGATGACGAAAAGAAGGACCTCATTTATAATCTGGGTTGTGTCCTGGAAAAAATGGGCAAGAAGGCCGAGGCCATCGAACAGTTCCTCCAGATTTACGAGAGCGACGTCAGCTACCGCGACGTCGCCGCCAAGGTGGACGCGCACTACGCCTCGCAATAGTTAATCATTTCCCGCGGGCCGCCGCCTGGTCGCGGTAGCGGTAGAAGGCCGCCACGATGGTGAACAGGATCGCCACCGCAAACGTCAGTTCCGCATATTGCAGGAACCGTCCCGAGCTCACCGAGTTGTCACCGGCGCCGGTGGACAACACCTTCGTCAGCACGGCTACAAACAAATCGCCGAAGGCAATCGTCAGCAGCCAAAAACTCATGATGATGCTCTTCATCTCCGGCGCCGCCTCGCGAAACGCGAATTCCAGCCCTGTCGTGGACACCAATACTTCTGCCGCCGTGAGGATGAGATAAGGCACCGTCTGCCACAGGACGCAGAGTTGCACGCCGTGCTCAATCCGCGTTTCCAGCGCCGCCACCACCAGGTATGATGCCCCCGCCAGGAACATGCCCATGGACATCCGGTTCAGCGGCGCGGCCAGCCGGCCCATTCGCGGATAGAGCCCCAGCGTAAACAGTGGCACCAGGATCATTATTATCAAGGGGTTCATGGATTGCATTTCCTCCGCCCCAATCTGAAGGCCAAATACGGTTGCTGGCGTCATTTTCTGCCCCTGCAACACCCACGTCGAATTGGTCTGGTCAAACAATGAGAAAAAGATCGGGATCAGCGCGAAGACCATCAAGATGGGCGCCACTGATTTTGCGGCGTTTATCTCCGCCTCGCTGAACCGCCCGCGCGCGCCGCTCCAGAATCCTTTCCCCGCTTCGGCCTGGCCGAATAATGCCGCAAAAAACACCCGGAAGAATCCCGCCTGGCGCGTCTCTCGTGACGGCGCCACGCGCACATAGTATTTGCGCCCCGACCAGAAAATCAGCGTGGCGATGGCCATCAAGACGCCCGGCACGGCAAACGCCAGGCTGTAACCGTGATGGTTCTTGACCCAGGGAATGACCAGGAACGAAAAGAACGACCCGAAATTGATGGACCAATAAAATGCGCCATAGGCCTTTTGCAACAAGTGCGACTGCCCCGGTTTGAACTGGTCGCCCATGAACGCCGAGACGCACGGCTTGATGCCCCCGGAGCCGAACGCAATCAGCGCCAGCCCCGTGAACAGACAAATCATCTTTCCATGCACGCCCCCCGCAAAGTCGCTGCACGCCAGCACCCCGTGCCCGGCGCAGTAAAAAAGCGAAACCCAGAGAATCGTGTGGTAGCGGCCGATGATTTTGTCCGAAAGCCACGCTCCCAGCAGCGGCATGAAGTAGTTGGCAAAGACGAAGTAGTGGATGATTTCCGTGGCCTGGTCATCCGTCTGTCCCAAGCCGCCCTTTAACACCGCGCCGCTGAGATAACCCGCCAGGATGCTCCGCATCCCGTAATAACTGAAGCGCTCGCAGGCCTCGTTGCCCACGATGAACTTGATCTGCCGCGGCCAGCGGTTGGCGCCGGCCGGCGTTTGGGTTGTCTCTGGCGTGTCCAATGTCGCCCCCAGCCTACGCGACCCAATCGCTTCTGAAAAGCCGGATGACCCGCCAACCGGCATTTTAAATTGCCGCCAAGGGCTGGGGAGGGGACGGCTCGTCCCCTCTGACGCTTTGCCGACGCAGTCATGACGCGCCCGAACTCGCCGGGCGCGTCGTAATTGCGCGGGCTGTCATGGACTGCGGCGGGAAGCGAAGCGCCACGCCGCTTTCGTGCGGGCACCGGTCCACAAAAGCTCGCGGCCCGCGCGTGCGTGCGAAACGCAATGTGAACCTATCCCGGAGGGATCGAATCATCCAGCCCGGCGTTGCACAGTCCGGCTTGCGGCGGTCAGCAATTTTATGGCGTAGTCGAGATCAAGCAAGACAACGGGTGACATGAAAAGGGGCCATAGTACGTCTAGCCGGGTCTCCATCGCTCCCGACTTCGTTTTTTGCAATTAAATTCACTTCCCTCCCAACCATTTACGCATTTCCCGTTAGCGGCTAACTTTGCGAATCCTCCAACCCTGCTAAAATCGCCCTGGCTGGGAAACCGCCCCCGCCACGATGAGCCATTATGCTCACAATCGAGTTCGGATACGGTCGGTTCGCCCAGTCGGCGTCCGCCCGCAGGAATTCTTTGTCCCGCCATCTCCTTTCTCATGACCAAGAACCGTTTCAGATACACCAAGAGCACCGTTCGTCACCAGAAGGTGCAGGCGCGCCCGCCCCATCCTCTCAAGCTTGGCATCCTGTCAGAATCCCCCCTGCGCCGGATCCCGACACCCGTGAAATTGTGCGCTTTGTGTCTAATTTTTGGGCAAGAATTCCCCCAAAAAACCTCCGAATTTGATCACCAAAATCTGCGAAAACCCCAGCAAAACCCCACATCGTCAACCCTCGTAAACCGTGAAATACTTTGGGCCCCCAGCCCCCCCGTCCTCCGTAGTTTTAGCGGAGGAGGATCCCGGCCTGCCACCCGAACCCTCCCGGCAATGGGGAACAGTGGCGGCGCGTCGAAATTGCGCGAGGCGTCACGGACCGCGGCTGTGTCCCGCTCGGCGCGGGATCAGCCGCAGCGCGTCGGGCTCCCAAGCCGTGTTGAGTGTTTCCGAGGCGGTTATTCCTGCGAAGCTGCTGCGGCTGGTCTACGACACAGCCGCGGTCCGAGACCGGCCTCAGCAGCGCCACGCCGCTTTCGTGCGGGCAACGGTCCGCAAAAGCTCGCGGCTCGCGCGTGCGGTCGAAAGCGCCGTCGCCGCTGCGCTTTGCCGGCGCAGTCCATGACGCGACCGGGCTTGCCGGGTGCGTCGGAATGGCGCGGGGCATCAACAGCCGGGCAGGGGACCGGTCCCGAACTTCCGCTTTCCTTTTGCCGGGGAAGTTTTTAAGCTCCACGCACAGATGAAAGGAATCATTCTTGCCGGAGGAGCCGGTTCGCGGCTGTATCCGCTCACACTCGTTGCGAGCAAGCAGCTCCAGCCGGTCTATGATAAACCGATGGTCTATTACCCGCTCACCACCCTGATCGAGGGCGGCATCCGCGAGTTGTGCCTCATCTCCACCCCCCAGGATCTGCCGCGTTTTAAGCAACTGCTCGGGGACGGTTCCCGCTTTGGCCTGCACATTGATTACCGCGAGCAAGCGCGGCCCGAAGGCATCGCCCAGGCCTTCCGCATTGCCGAGGATTTTATCGGGCTGGACACCGTTGCCCTCGTGCTCGGTGACAACATCTTTTACGGGGACGACGCCTTCACCCGCGCCTTCAGCAATTTCAAATCCGGCGCCACGATTTTTGGCTATCACGTCAACGACCCCGAACGCTACGGGGTGGTGGAATTCGACGCCACCGGCAAGGCTGTCTCCATTGACGAGAAGCCGAAGCAGCCCAAGAGCAATTACGCCGTCCCCGGCCTCTACCTCTTCGACAACCAGGTCGTGGACATCGCCCGGAATCTGAAACCCTCCGCGCGCGGCGAGCTCGAGATCACCGCCGTCAACATGGAATATCTCCGCCGCGGCGCCTTGCACGTGCATCGCCTCGCCCGCGGCTTCGCCTGGCTGGACGCCGGCACCAGCAGCAGCCTCCACGACGCCAGCGCCTACGTGCAGACCATCGAGAAGCGCGCCGGCGTCAAGATCGGCTGCCCCGAAGAGGCATCCTTCCGCCAGGGCTTCGTCTCCCTCGCTGACCTGGAAAAAATCGTCGCGGCCATGCCCAACTGTGAGTACCGCTGCTACCTCGAACAGGAAGTCGTCGCCGAGGCCAGACGCCTGCAATAGGAATAACCCGCATTTTTCTTCAACTCCACGCTTTATGATTTTGCTCCTGGGTGCATCCGGTTATGTCGGCGAGGCCTTTGCCCGCGAACTTCAACGCCGCGGCTCGCCGTTCCTCCCGCTCGCCCGCAAGCAGGTGGACTACACCCGGTTTGACCGCCTGCTGGAATTCCTGCGCGCCAAGAAGCCGGCCTTTGTCATCAACTGCGCCGGCTACACCGGCAAGCCGAACGTGGATGCCTGCGAACTCGACAAGGCCGGCACGCTCGCGGGCAACACGCTGCTGCCCCAGACCATCGCCCACGCCTGCGCCGCCGCCGGCATTCCCTGGGGACACGTTTCCTCCGGCTGCATTTTTTCGGGCGCCAAGGTTTCGGAGCACGGGAACGTGCGCGTGGAAACGGACATGAACCGCCCCGACTTGCACACCCTCGTCGAGGCCAAATCCCCGGCGGTGCTCGGTTTTACGGAAACGGACACGCCGAACTTCTCCTTCCGCAACCCGCCCTGCAGCTTTTACAGCGGCACCAAGGCGCTCGCCGAGGAAGCCATCGCCGGCCTTGGCCAAAGTTACATCTGGCGTTTGCGCATCCCCTTCGACGAATTTGACAGCAACCGGAATTACCTCAGCAAGGTCCAGCGCTACGCCAAGGTTTACGACAACGTCAATTCCGTTTCCCATCGCGCCGACTTCGCCCGGGCCTGCGTGGACTTGTGGGACCTCCGCGCGCCCTTCGGCATCTACAATGTCACCAATCCCGGCTACGTCACGACCCGGCACGTCGTTCAGCTCATCGAAAAAGTCCTTCAGCCCACGCGGAAATTCGAGTTCTGGCAGAACGACGAGGAATTCTACCGCCAGGCCGCGAAGACCCCCCGTTCCAACTGCGTGCTCGATCCCGCCAAACTGCTCGCCGCTGGCGTCCGCATCCGGCCCGTGGAGGAAGCCCTCGAGGATTCACTCAGGAAATGGAAGCCGGAATAAGCCTTTGCCATTGCCGCGCCGCGATTTATGCTTCGCGGCAGTCAGGCGCGGCCGGAGCCAATCGGCGCGTGAATCATAAATCTTAATTCCAACATGAATTTGCTAATCACCGGCGGAGCGGGTTTCATCGGCTCCAATCTCATCCACCAGATCATTGACGACCCCAAAATCGTCAAACTTGTCAATCTGGATTGCCTGACCTACGCCGGGCGCCTGGAAAATCTTGAGCCGGTGGCGCGCCATCCGAAATACATTTTTGAAAAGGTGGACATTCGCGACAAGGCCGCCACGTTGCGCGTCGTGGAAAAACATGCCATCACCCATGTCATGCACCTCGCCGCGGAATCCCACGTGGACCGTTCCATCACCGGCCCCGCCGACTTCATCACCACCAACATCGTCGGCACCTTCAATCTCCTGGAAGCCTGCCGCGGTTTCTGGAATGGAAAATCCGGCGACCATAAATTCCACCACATCTCCACCGATGAGGTCTATGGCTCGCTCGGCCCCAAAGGTTTTTTCACCGAGACCACGCCCTACGCGGCCAATTCGCCCTATTCCGCCAGCAAGGCCTCTTCCGACCTGCTGGTGCGCGCCTATCATCACACCTACGGCCTGCCCACCGTCATCACCAATTGCTCCAACAACTACGGCCCGTACCAGTTTCCAGAGAAGCTCATCCCCGTCGTCATCCAAAGCGTTCTCGCCCGCAAGCCCGTGCCGGTTTACGGCGACGGTCTGAACGTGCGGGACTGGCTCTACGTGTGCGACCATGCCGCGGCGCTGTGGACCGTCCTGCAATCCGGCCGGCCCGGCGAAACCTACAACATCGGCGGCCACAACGAATGGGCCAACCTCCACATCGTGCGCCTGATTTGCGACACCATTGACGAATTCGCGCCCGAATTGGGCGGCAACTCCCGCCAGCTTGTCACCTTCGTCACCGACCGCCCCGGACACGACCGCCGCTATGCCATTGACGCTTCCAAGATTCAGCGCGAGCTCGGCTGGGCTCCCGCCCACCGGTTCGAGCAGGGCATCCGGGAAACCATTCGCTGGTATTTGGACCATCAGGATTGGGTGAAGTCCGTCTTGAAGAAATAATTATCTGAACGCACCGCCGTGGGTTAATATCAAATCCCAAAGATGAACCTCCGACGCGCAAAACTCCTCCCGCTTCTCGCCCTGCTGGTCTGCTGGGGCCTTTTGGCTCGCGCGGCGGACACCAATACGCTCGTCTGGCAGGCCGAGCAAGACCGCGTCAGCGCCGATATCCACGGCGAGGCGCTCTGGCCCCTGCTGGAGGACATCGCCCGCCAGACCGGCTGGCATATTTTTGTCGAGCCTGGCGCCCGCGGCAACGCCTCGGTCAAGTTCCGGAACCTGCCGGCCGGCGAGGCGCTCCAGAAGCTGCTCGGCAACCTGAACTTTGCGCTGGTGCCGGAGACCAACGGGCCGCAACAGCTTTACGTCTTTACCACCACCATGCAAAGTGCCACCCGGCCCGTGGTCGTCAGCGCCGCCAAGGGCAAACCCCTGAAGCACGTTCCCAATCAACTCATGGTAAAGCTCAAACCGGGCGCCAATATTGACGCCATCGCCAAGGCCCACGGCGCCAAAGTTATTTCCCGCAACGACAAGCTCGGTATCTATCTCCTGGAATTCGCCGACGCCAACACCACCGACACCGCGCTGGCCACCTTGCAGGGCGATCCCGGTGTCGCCGCCGTGGAATACAATTACATCTACAACCCGCCCCCGACTCCGCAGCCGCTCGCCAACACCCCGGCGGGCGCCGGTCAGATTTCCCTGACCCTGGATCCCAATTCATCCACCGATCCCTGCACGCCCATCGTCGGACTCATTGACACGGGGGTCCAGTCGCTCGGCAGCCAGTTGGACCAGTTTATGATGCCTGCCGTCAACGTGACCGGCGACCAGACGGCCTTGAGTTCGTCCACGCCCACCCACGGCACCGCCATGGCCCAGGCGATTCTCAACGGCGTCCGGCAGCAGGGCACCAGCAGTTCCGTGCGCATCCTGCCCGTGAATGTCTATGGCAGCGGGGAGACCACCACGAGCTGGAACGTCGCCTTGGGGATGCAGGCGGCCGTCAATGGCGGCGCCACCGTTCTGAACATGAGCCTGGCGGGCACCAGTGACAGCGCGGTGTTGGACAGCCTCGTCCAGCAGGCGCTGGCCAGTGGTGTCGTGATTTTCGCCGCGGCCGGCAATGAGCCGGTCACCACGCCCAATTACCCGGCGGCCATTCCCGGCGTCAATGCCGTCACCGCCCTCTCCGCACCGGGCCAGCTCGCTTCCTATGCCGATTACGGCAGCTTTGTGGAGATGGCGCTGCCCGGCACCAGCCTGGTCTATATGGGGGCCCAGCCGTGGGTCGTTCAAGGCACGTCGCCAGCCACGGCCTTCGCCAGTGGCATCGCGGCGGGCGCCAAGGCGGCCAATTGCCAGCCGTGGACACAAATCGAGAACGCCATGGCCCAGAAATTCCCCGTGCCGCAGAAAGGCAATTAGACCGGAAACTCCCATCCGCGAATGGAAGTCGCGCGGTTCGCGGCCCCCAATCTGAACCTCCCATGCGTCGTCACCTCCCACGCCGGCCTTTCCCAAACGGCACGAAAATCATTGTTGCTTTCGGCTCCCGGCTGCTCGGCCTGTTCCTGCTGGCGGGCATCGCCGGCTCGGTCCGAGCCCAGACCAATGACCTTGATCTCAACGGCGTGATGGATGCCGTCCAGCAGTTCGCCCAAGACAATCTGGCTCCCGAGGTGGTGCAGGCCTTGCAAGGCGTGGACCGCGAGCAGGTGCAGGATTTCCTCGACCATTATCAGGAATACTTGCACGGGGATAGCGTGCCCGACGTCGCGCAGCTAAAGGGGGCCGCGAACACCGTCCTCCCGCTGCTGGATGCCCATGAGGAAACACAGCCCTACGCGGCCTGGCTGCGCGAGCGGTTGGATTATTTCGAGGCCGCGGATGAACTCAAGCCGCCCGCCCCGCCGCCGCAGCCGCCCCCGGCCCAGCCGTTGCCCCCGCCGCCCAACCCGCCCTTCAAGGCCGAGCAGGAGCTTTGGATCAGGAAAGTCGCGCCGCGCCCCTGGCCCAAAGGCGCCGCCGAAATCGTCCCGAAGATCAAGCCCATCTTTGCCGCCGAAAATGTTCCGCCGGAACTCGTCTGGCTCGCCGAGGTCGAATCTGGTTTTGATTCCCGCGCCCGCAGCCCCGGCGGCGCCGTGGGCATGTTCCAACTCATGCCCGCCACCGCCAAACAGTTCGGGCTCAGCCTCTGGCCGCGCGACCAGCGCCGGCAACCGGAAATGGCCGCGCGCACCGCCGCCCGGGAATTGCACGACCTTTACCGGCAGTTCGGCGACTGGCGGTTGGCCGTCGCCGCCTACAATTGCGGGCCCGGAACGGTGCAAAAAATGTTGGTGCGCCATCACGCCAAAAGTTTTGAAGCCATCTCCACGCATCTGCCCGCCGAGACCCAGATGTATGTGCCGAAGGTCGAGGCCACGATCCTCCACCGGGAAGGCGTGGACCTGGAAAAGCTCAAGGCGCCCGTCGTCGGTTCCTGATCCGTTGAACCGGGCGCCGCCTGTCAGAGCGGAATGAACTCGTGGCGGATGTCCGGGCCGTCGAGGTGCAACAGCGCCACGCTGCGCTGCGCTCCGAACCGGGGCTTGCCCGCATAACCGGGATTGAAGAAGAAAACGCCGTCCACCATTTCCGCAAATGGCTTGTGCGTGTGGCCAAACACCACCACTTCCGGCCGGTGCTGCCGCAGTTTCGCTTTGACCGGGTCCGACAGGGCCCGCGGGTTCACGATGTGGTGGATGAGAAATTTTCTCTCCGCCAGCGTCACCACTTCCGTTTCCTTGTACCACAGGCCTTGGTCCGTGTTGCCCAGCACGAGTGTCACCGGCGCAATAAACTTCATTTCCAACTCGATCATCGGACTGCCAATGTCGCCGGCGTGCAAAATGTGATCGGCCTCCGCGAAGATCGTTGCCACGCGCGGATCCAGAAAACCGTGGGTGTCCGAGATGATTCCCAGTTTCATGCCGATTGCGTGAACCACACCCGACCCCACTTGCTCAATGGCAAATTGGCAATCCCCGCCCTGGCCCCGGTAAACCTCACGCCTTGGCGTCCTCCGGTTCGGCTTCGGGGTCGCTTTCGGGCTCCTTATCCGCCTTCGGTTCGCGGGCTCCGGCCTTCTTGTCCGCCGGTGATTCCGCCGTCAGCTTGGCGGCCCCGGCAAACAGCGCGGTGAACAGGCCGCCGCTCATCAGCGTGTTGCGGAACATCTCCCAAGTGGTGGGATGCCAGGTCGGCAGTCCCGTTGTCAGCGCCTGGATCCAGCCAGCCACCGTTTTGGCGTAACCCGGATCCGCCAGCCAGGAAAAGGTGTTGGTGACCAGGTAAAATATCACCGCTCCCAGCAGACCGCCCAGCACCAGCTTGAGCATGCCCGCCTTCGCTCCAAACCACCTGCCGAGCGCGATCAGCAGCGCGTAAACCGCGTAGCTGGGGACCATGGAGAAGCCCAGGGGCGCCGTATGATACTTGAAAACGTTCAGGGCCACATCGGTCACGAGGATTGCGCCGAGTGGCAGCCACCACGCCATTGACCCGCCCAAAAAGGCCCCCGCACAGAACGCCAAGGCATACGCCACGCTGAAGTTCGGTGGCATCAGCCCGGGAATCCGCGACAACGCGAAAACCACGATGAAGATCACCGGCAGAAGAACTTTGCTTTTCACCATCGCCATCCTACCTCCCGGTCGCAAAGGTTTCAAACAAGTAAATTCATGCCCCGGGCGCCGGCGGCGTCCCCGGACCTTTGCGGGCCAGCAATTCGGCCACCGTGGCCGCCAGTTCCTTCTGGTTCACCGGTTTCTCGAAATAGGCCGCCGCCCCTCTCGTTAGCGCAGGGGCCTTGGATTTTTCCGCCGGATCGCTGGATACCACAATAACCGGCGTCCCCGTCGCCTCGTCCATGCGATGCAGCCAGTCCAACGCCCAGAACCCGTCCCGCAAGGCGCTCCCGCCAAGCGCGGCGTCCGGCGGAAAATTCAGATCCAGCAGAATGACGTCCGGCCGCTCTTCCCGCACCAGCTTCAACGCCGTTGAAATGTCGCCGCACATCAGCACGCGGTGGCCTTTGTCCCGCAATGCAAAATACATCGTCCGCTGAATGATCGGGTTGTCGTCAATCACCAGTATCTTGGCCGCGCCGGGGCTCGGGGTGGGTGAATCCATGTTATTAGTTGGGCTGTGATTGTCGCCAAAACCCGGACCCAAAGCGAGCCTTTTGACACCGCTTAACCTGTTGCACATAAATGCAAACCGTGCGACCACTCGCGAATTGCCCCCCGTGCGGCTCGCTGGGCGGCAGCCGACTTCCGCTTCCCGTGGATTTGACAGGCCGGTTTTCTGTGTCAAAATTGAGTGCTTGGGGGGAAAGGACGCGTGTGAACTGTCTGATTGAAATTCTGCTGGTGGAAGATTCCGAGGCCGACGCTGTTTTGTTGTTGGAGGAGTTCAAGCGGAAGAATTACACCCCCCTTTGGCAACGGGTGCAAACCCGGGACGAATTCCTCAACGCCTTGAAATCCCGCATCTGGGATGCGGTGATTTGCGACTATGTCTTGCCGGAGTTCAGCGGTCCTGACGCGCTGAAATTGCTCCGCAGCGAGGGCCTCGACATTCCGTTCATCATCGTTTCCGGCGTCTTCGGAGAGGAAAAGGCGGTCACCATGATGAAGGCCGGCGCGCATGACTATATCCTGAAATCCGACCTTTCGCGCCTCGTGCCCGCTGTCGAACGCGAGTTGGAAGCGGCCCAGGGGCGCCGGTTGAATCGCCGGGCCGAGGGCGCCATGCAATATCTCGCCGCCATCGTTGAGTCGAGCGAGGACGCCATCTACGGCAAGGATTTGGACAGTGTCGTCGCCAGTTGGAATCCCGCCGCCGAACGCCTCTTCGGCTACAGCGCCGAGGAGATCATCGGCCGTTCCACCGTGGAACTCTTCCCCGCGGATCGCCGCGATGAACTCGTTGACATCCTCGCGTGTGTCCAGCGGGGCGAAACCACCACCATCCCGGACACCGAACGCCTGCACAAAGACGGCCAGCTCATTCCCGTCTCGGTCACCGTTTCCCCCATCAAGGACACCCAGGGGCAAATCATCGGGGCCGCCACCATTGCGCGCGACATTCGCCGGCAAAAGCAGGCGGACCAGGAGCGCCTGCAGTTGAACCAGCGGTTGTTCGCCGCCAACAATCAGGTCCGCACTCTCAGCGGCATGTTGCCCATCTGCGCCTCCTGCAAGCGTATTCGCGATGACCAGGGCTATTGGGAACAGGTCGAAACCTACATCTCCAAGCATTCGGAGGTCATCTTTTCTCACAGCCTGTGTCCCGAATGCGCCGCCGAGTACGAGCGCCAGTTCGCGCTCAAGGATAAATAACAGGTTCTGCCGCGAGCTGACCGGAAACGCTGGCACTCCTGCCGGCGCGTGGCGTGCCCGCCACGGCGTCCGGCCGTGCGTCAAAAACCCCCGCGGCGAACGGCCCGGCTCCTTAGTGGATGCTCAAGGCCGTGTTGATTTCGGTCACCGCCTTGTTCAGATGCTTCACCACTCGCTTTTGGTCCTTCACCGCCGCGGAAGCGAGCACCTGGCTGATCAAACTTTGCGCCTGCCGCAGCTTTTCATCCGACAGCTTCTGCGGGGTCCGGTCCTTGAGATCGCCGGCCAGATCCATGCCCAGCAGCTTCGCGCCGGCTTCCACCGCGTGCATCGCCTTCACGCGATGGCCCTGGTAATCATGGTCCCCCGTGGACAGGATGGAATATGCGTCGCGCAACATTTTTGCTTCCGCGGAGTCCGTGAACGCCATTCGCTGGATTTCGTTCTGGCCCACCGCGGTGCCGCTGGTTGCGCCGGCCGGCGCGCTGGTGGCCCACGCACTGACACCGCACGTCAACGACGCCACGATGCCCGCCGTTTTAAATGAGTTCAATAAACCTTGGATGTTTTGCGTCTTCATATGTTTATCGGACGAAATGTCCGCCTTGGATGTTACCATCTATTCTATCATGGATGTTCAGCCGGCGCCAGACGCTCTTCCCGGGAGCGTCAAAAATGTATTTGGCATCCGCCGGCCTTTCTGTTAATACATCTCTTGTATCCAATTATGGGATCATTGAAAAAACGCCGCAAGGCAAAGATCAACAAACATAAACGGCGCAAGAAGCTGCGCTTGAATCGTCACAAGAAGCGCACCTGGCAGAAATAGTCTGCCATCGCCATGTGCTTTCAACCGTTCGCGGCGGCTGTCTTGTGCAGCCGCCGCGAACGTCTTTTTTGACATGCCCCATCGCTTTTCCAAGCATTATACCCGCGATGAAGCGCGTGCCCTCTTGCCCCAAATTCGCGAGTGGCTGGCCACCCTCAACCGCCTGCGCGCCGATGTCGAACACTACGACAAGCGCCTCGGCGGCATGAATACCGAGGGCCAGGACACCGGCGGCGAAACCGTCAATAATTGGATCCGCGCCCTTGCCGCCATGCAGGATATCCTTGCCGGCTTTCAACAGCGCCAGATCATCATCAAGGATTTGGCCCGCGGGCTCGTGGATTTTCCGGCCCTCCTCGGCGGCAAGGAAGTCTTCCTGTGCTGGGAGTCAGACGAGGAGGATATCGAATTCTGGCACGACTTGGAGACCGGCTACGGTGGCCGGGAAAGACTCGAGTGATTTTCGCGCGCCTATGAGGCGGTGGTGGCCAGGATACCCTCGGCGGTCAGGGCGGTGATCTTCTTCCAAGACTTGTCCGCCACCAACTTTCGGTCCACCATCCATGAGCCGCCCACCGCGGCCACTTGCGGCACCGCCAGGTAATTGGGCAGCGTGGCCGCCGTAATTCCCCCCGTCGGAATGAACTTCACGCCCGTGTGGCCGAACGGCCCCGCCAGCGCCTTCAAGGCGTTCACCCCGCCAGACGTCGTCGCCGGGAAAAATTTCAGATGTTTCCGGCCGAGCTCCAGCGCCCGCATCACTTCCGACGGCGTCACCACGCCCGGAAACAGCGGGAGCTTCGCCACCCGCGCCGCCACGGAGACCGATTCGCTCAGCCCCGGCGACACCCCGAATTGCGCCCCCGCGTCCACGGCTTGCTTGAGCTGCGTCGCCGTCAAGAGTGTCCCCGCGCCGACGGCCATCTGCGGCACGCCCTTGCGGATCCGCCGGATGCATTCTGCCGCGCCCGGCGTCCGGAACGTCACTTCCATCACTTTCAGTCCGCCCGCCAGCAGCGCCTCCGCCAGCGGCACCGCGTCCGCCACCGCGTCAATCACTGCCACACAAATCAGCCGTTGGGCCAGAAACGATTCTTCATTCATAGATTTATTCCTCCAGCCTACGAAAAATTGCCCCCCGGGTGAACGCAAATTCCGCCGGCCAAGGGAAAATAACTGTTCATTCTAGTCTCCATCAGTAAACTTGGCCCACGTGGAACACATGAATCGCAAGCCGTCATTGCTCATCATCTTCTTGACCGTCTTCATTGACCTCATCGGTTTCGGCATCGTCCTGCCGCTCCTGCCGCGCTACGCGGACAAGTTCGGCGCCGGCGGCTTCATGATCGGCCTCATCATCGCCTCCTTTTCCGTCATGCAGTTCTTCTTTGCCCCGGCTTGGGGACGGCTTTCCGATCGCATTGGCCGGCGTCCCGTGCTGCTCTTCAGCACGGCCGGGGCGGCGGTGGCCTACGCTCTTTTCGCGGTCGCGGCCTGGCCCGGCTTCCCGCCGGCCACCGGCCTGGTCATCTTGCTGGCCTCGCGGGTTTTTGCCGGGATTTGCGGCGCCAACATTTCCGTGGCCTCCGCCTATATCGCCGATATCACGCCGCCGGACAAACGCTCGCGCGGCATGGGTTTCATCGGCATGGCCTTTGGCTTCGGCTTCATCGTCGGCCCCGTCATCGGCGCCTTGAGCGCCAGCTATCTCGGTTTGCAGGGCCCGGGCTGGGTGGCCGGCGGCATCTGCGCCGCCAATTTTATCCTCGCCTTCTTTATCCTGGCCGAAAGCCGGCAACCGGGCGCTCCGCTTGCCCCCGCCCGCCCCAAGCTTGCCCAGTGGCTGCACGCCCTCAAGCTCCGCCATGTCGGCTTTCTGATCGTGCTTTATTTCCTCGCCACCTTCTGCTTTGCCTGTTTCGAAAGCACCCTGCCGCTCCTCCTCGGCTCGCCGGCTTTTCATCCGGATGACTTCAAAAACCCGCCCGCCTTCGCGCATGAAATCGCCGCCGGCGCCGACCCCGTTTCTGCCCGCATCCGTTCCCGCCTGCCCGCGGACGCCGTGCAGCGGCTGGGCGATCCGGCGGCCACCACCCTGGCTTTGCGCCGCGTGCTCTATTTTGAAATCAACAAGCTGTTGCTGGCCCCCGATCTCTATGATCCCGTGGTATGGCAAAACCTTCCGCTGCCACCGGAGGCGCAACATCTGCTCGGCGAAAAAAGTTCTCCCGACCGCAACCGCCGGCTCAACCGCCTGCTGTTGGAAGCTGCCTACCCGCAAGATTTGAAGCCGCAGAAATTCTATTATGACGAAAGGCACATTGGATATCTCTTTGCCTTCTGTGGCCTGATGTCGGCTTTGGTGCAGGGCGGCATGATCGGCCGGCTCGTGAAGCGTTTTGGTGAGCCTGCGCTCATCTGGGGCAGCCTCTTTGCTGTGGGCGGCAGCCTCCTGATCATTCCTTATGCGGCCAGCCTGGCGATCCTGCTGGTCGGTCTGGCGCTCGTCGCCATGTCTTCCGGACTCAACCGCGCGCCCACCATGGGCTTGATCTCCATCTTTACTCCCGCGGCAGAGCAGGGGGCCATCCTCGGGGTCACGCAAAGTGCCGGCACGCTCGGCCGAATCTTCGGCCCGATTTTTGCCACCAGTGCTTACTCCCTGTACCCGCATTCCCCCTATGTCGCCGCAGCCGGTCTGTGTCTCCTCGCCGGTCTGGTCGCCCTGCGGCAATTGCCCCCGCGTGCCGCCGTTCCCATTCATGAACTGGCTCCCGCCGCCTGACCGCCTCCCCGACTCCGCAATCATCCACTCATTCTGGGAGTGCCCGTATTTAAGAATCAGGCCACTAAGCCGGAACGATTTAGTCAAAAGGAGTTTAAACCACAGATGAACACAGATCCGGAAAGATTTCGCTGCAACCCTCCAATCAATTCAGAATTAATTCGCGAAAATTCGCGCCATTCGCGTCAAACTCTTCCGTTTTTAATCGGTGTCCATCTGGGTTCATCTGTGGTTAATTCATTCCACTGCTTGGTTCCGGCTAAAGTTTGGCGACGGGCCGGTTTTGCACCCACGGACTTCCCGGCCCGCCGCCATGCCGTTCGTTTGAACGGAAATCAATCATCACCCGGCGGCGCATTATCCGGCGCGCCGTCCGGCGGCGGGCCGCCCGCGCCGTCATCGTTTTCCTCGCGGCCTTCGCCCGGCGGCGGGCCCGGTCGCTTTCCCAGATACTCATCGCGCGTCAACACGCCGTCCCCGTTCTTGTCCAGGGTCTTCAAAGCCGCGGGGGCATTGGCGATTTCCGCCGCATCAATCACCCCGTCGCCGTTGGTATCGAGCGCCTTGACGATCAAGGGCACCGGTGGCCGCGGCGCGCCGGGGGGCAGGTTCTTGGGCCATGGCGGCATGTATTCGTTTGTCGTCAGCACGCCGTCATGGTTCGTGTCCAGGGTCAACAGTGCCGCGCTCGCGTTCGCAATCTCCGCCGCGTCAATGATCCCGTCGTGATTCGTGTCCAGCGCCAGCACCAGCGGCAGCGGTGGATGATGGTGCCGGGGACCGCCCCCCATGCCAGGCCCATCGGGGCCGCCGCCCGGGGGCGGACCATCGTTGCTGTCTTGTGCGCTGGCAATCAATGCCACCGCGCCCAGCGCCGTGAGCGCGAGGGCCATCGTGTATTTTAGTTTCATAATTTTTCCTGTTGGTTGACTGGGTGCAAAATTCAGTAGGCGGATCGCAAGCCCAATGGCGCCCGGCCGGCCGGTGTTCGGCTTCGTTGCGCCCGCGTTCCGTTTAATCTTCATGCGCCGAATCTAGCGCAAGCAACCTTAAGAAGCCGTTAAGCCGCAACTGGCCCTGGCATTAATGTGGATTTGCCAAGCCCCGCCGGGTGCGATTTACTGGAGCCATGCTTTCTGGCTTTCTCAGCCGATTTGCCGCCCGCCGGCCGCCGCCGCCCGTGGCCGAGTCCTTGCAGCTCGGCACCCGGACCGTTCCGCTGCTGGTGCTCCGCAATCCCCGGGCGCGCCGTTACTTGTTGCGCCTTCAGCCGGACGGCTGCGCCCGCCTCACCATTCCTCGCGGCGGCAGCCAAAGCGAAGCCCGGTCCTTCCTCGATCGCAACCGCGCCTGGTTGGCGCAACAAGTGGAGCGCCACCACTCCCAGCCGCGCCTGCCCGCCGCGTGGCACCTCGGCACGGAAATTTTTCTCCGGGGGGAACTCATTCGCATCGAGGCCGGCGAAACGGGCCGCGTTCGGTTGGGCGCGGAAAACCTATTTGTGGCCGATGCCGCCGCTGATTTGCGGCCCGCCATCGAGCGCCATTTGCGCGGGTTGGCGGTCCGGGAACTCCCGGTTCGCGTTCGCGAACTGGCGGCGCCGCACCAGTTGCCCGTGCAACGCGTCACCGTGCGCAACCAGCGTTCCCGCTGGGGTTCCTGTTCCCGCCACGGCACCATTTCCCTCAACTGGCGGCTCGTGCAGGTGCCGGCCTTGGTTCGGGACTACATCATTTTTCACGAGTTGGCCCACCTGCGGCACTTGAATCATTCAGACCGCTTCTGGGCGGAAGTCGGCCGCCTCTGCCCGCAATATCCCCTCGCGGAAAAATGGCTCAAGGCCAACCGCCAATTCCTGCGCTGATGTTCCGCGTCATCTTCCATCTGGACATGGACGCCTTCTTTGCCTCGGTTGAGCAGCGGGACAATCCCGCCCTGCGCGGACGGCCGGTGATCGTCGGCTCGCCGCCCACGCAGCGCGGCGTCGTGTGCGCCGCCAGTTACGAGGCGCGCCAGTTCGGCGTCCGTTCCGCCATGCCCAGCGTCACCGCCGGCCGCCTCTGCCCGAACGGCGCCTTTGTCCGGCCGCGCATGGATGCCTACCGCGAAGAATCGCGCCGCATCATGGAAATCATCGCCAGCCTTGGCGCCGCCGTGGAACAGATGTCCGTGGATGAGGCGTATCTGGACCTCTCAGCCGTCTGCCAGGCCAATACTGCCGACGCCTCGCTGCGCCAGTCTCTGCCCCTGGCCCGCGACTTGAAGGACCGCATCCGCGCCGAGCGCCGTCTCACCGCCACCGTCGGCGTGGCCGCCAACAAGCTCCTCGCCAAAATCGCCAGCGACTACCAAAAACCCGACGGCCTCACCCTCATTCCCGAAGCCGACAAGGTCCGGTTCCTCCGTTCCTTGCCCGTGCGCACCATCTTTGGCGTCGGCAAGGTCACCGAAGGCATCCTCCAGGGAGCCGGCCTGCGCACCATCGGCGATCTCCAGGACTATTCCGGCGATCTCCGCCGCCTGGTCGGTTCCTTCGCCGCCCGGCTGAAAGCGTTCGCCTTTGGCGAAGACGACCGGCCGCTGGAATTCGGCGACGAAATCAAAAGCATCAGCGGCGAGGAAACCTTTTTGCAGGACACCGACGACCGGAAGATCCTGCGGGCCTGTTTGCGCGAACAGGCCGCGGACGTGGCCCGGCGTCTGCATCGCCGTTGCCTCGGCGCGCACACCGTGCAGGTCAAGGTGCGCTACGGCGATTTCACCACGCTCACGCGCCAGTTGACCGTGGAGGAACCCCTGACCGAAGCCGGGGAGATCTATCGTTTGGGTTGCTATCTCCTGGGCCGGGACAAGCTCGTCTCGCGTCCGCTGCGGCTGGTGGGCTTGGGGGCGAGCAACCTGCGCGAGCACGCCGTCCGCCAACTCGTCCTGCTTTGAGCCTGGAAATTTGGTGCCGGTGGCGGGACTTGGCCTTGAAGCCAAACGCGACGCCCCGCAATCGGAACTTTACTCATCGCCCTGGCAGATGCGAAACCAATGCGTTACTGCAGAAACAAATCGGCTGACACGCAAAAACGCTTCGCCAACGTGCGGACGTGCGCCAGCGTCAACTGCCGTTCGCCGCGCAGAATCATCGCGCCCAGCGTCCGATGAACGTCCAACAACCGCGCCAAGTCCGCCGCGCTCATGTCGTTCGCGTCCAACAGGTGTTGCAAGGCGTCCAGCGCGGTGACTTTGGGGGTGTCGAGTTGCGCGTGTTCCTTGTCGTAGTCTTCAATCAGGCGGCAGAGCAGGTCAAAATAATCCTCTTGGTCTGGCGTCAGCTTGTGTCCGGCCATCGTATCGGTGATTTCCGTAACGTTTTCAAGCTCCACCTTGTCGTGGATCGGCCGCGGCGTGAGCATCCGGCACAGTTCGGCGTAGCCTTTGGGCAACTGGGCGAATTCAATTTTTGTCCGCGTCGTTTTCATAATGTCTCTTTCCAGCGGTCCTGGCTTAAAGCGGTGAAAAGTGCCGCATTTATTGGCCCTTTAAAGGTTGGTGCCGGTGGCGGGGATCGAACCCGCACGACTTTTTACAGTCCCAGGATTTTAAGTCCTGTGCGTCTGCCATTTCGCCACACCGGCGGTCTGTAATCAACGACTTGAGAAAAGTCCTGGCGGATATTTTGGCTGCGTATCCCAGCTTTGTATCCCGCACGATCAGAAACTACAAGACTGCCCTTCGATTTACCAATAAAATGAGGGGTTCAGGTCTGAGAAACTTACCTGGATTCGGTGTGGGCACTAACCGCCGGTCCTCGGTGGTCATGGTTTGGGAAAACGTCTCTTTGATTTTTAACGATGTGCGCGGCCAAACCTGTGACACTGATTGTGACACTTTGACAGGTAAAATCTCCCGAATGGCGGCGTCGGTTGATTGATTGATCTTCGGGGCTTCGCGCTCCTGAAAACCACGTCGCGGGGACCGTCCAGCACGGTTGCTTTCAGGCTTCTCAAACGATATGTTCATTTTTAATGGCTTTCTTTTGATTTTTCGATGACTGCTTTTTGTTCGTCAGTTATCTTAATCCGGTGCCGCGGCCTGCGGTGGCCAGGCTCATTGTCCGACGAGTTTTTGCTGCACGGCGGGATAGCGGTCACCGTGTATTTTAATTTTCGAGACAGCGCGATCGAGGTCGCGCAACTCTTCGGAAGTGAATTCCAAGTCGGCCGATTTTAGGTTCTCTTCCAAACGCGCCAGTTTGGTCGTGCCCGGAATGGGCACGATCCAGGGCGTTTTGGCCAGCACCCAGGCCAGGGCGACTTGAGAAGGGGTCGCCCCTTTTCGTTGAGCGAATTCATTCAACAAATCCACGAGAACCTGATTCGCTTTCATAGCCTCGGCGGTGAAGCGGGGCAGGGCGGCGCGGTTGTCATTGCCGCCCTCGAACTTCGTGTGTTCGTTCAAGGCGCCCGTGAGAAAACCCCTGCCCAGCGGGCTGTAGGGCACGAAACCGATGCCGAGTTCTGCGAGCGTCGGCAAAATCTCCGCTTCCGGCTCCCGCCACATCAGCGAATATTCGCTTTGAATGGCGGTCAGCGGTTGAACGGCATGGGCGCGGCGGATCGTTTCCGCGCTCACTTCGCACAGCCCGAAATGCCTCACTTTGCCTTGCCGAATTAAATCCTTCACGGTTCCCGCCACATCTTCGATGGGCACATTGGGGTCGAGACGGTGCTGGTAGAAAAGGTCAATGTGATCGCGTTTGAGCCGTTTGAGAGAGGCTTCGGCAACCTGGCGGATGCGTTCCGGTCGGCTGTTCGGTCCCGTTGATTTTCCGGCCTCACAGTTGAACCCGAACTTGGTGGCAATGGCCACGCCTTGGCGGAAGGGCACGAGCGCATCGCCCACCAGTTCCTCGTTGATGAACGGGCCATAGACTTCGGCGGTGTCGAACAAGGTCACGCCAAGCTCCACGGCCTTGCGGAGCAACGCGATCATGGCATTCCGGTCGGGCGCGGGGCCGCGATGGTAACTCATGCCCATGCAGCCCAAGCCGAGCGCCGACACTTCCCAACCACTCATTCCCAGTTTGCGCTTTTGCATTTTGAATCCCTCGTTTTAATCAAACATTGGATCCCGCCTGGCTTTCCCGCTGCCCGCCCGCAGACAGTCTCCGCCGCCGTAACGCTCGAAGGCTTCGGCAGACGTGGTTTCGGGAATCGGCATGAGTGGCAAAATAAACCCGGCGACATGCCAGAGTCGAACTCATTCCCGCCGTGTATCTGAACATCCATCGGGAAACCTGGCCGCGAGCCCTTTGGCGCCAACCAACTCAATCAATGTTCGCGCTGGCAGTTCTGCGTGACATCGGCCGAGACCAGCATGCTAAACGAGCTGATTTCCATGCCGGTTTTCGCCTGGCTGTGCCGTTTGCACAAGGGCACCACGAAGCAATCCGTGTCTTTCCCGTCACCGCATTTCACCACCACGCCCAACTCCGGCCGTTCGCGGCAGGAGCCTTCCTGGCAATGGATCGGCAACGGCAAAACGCTGAAATTGCGCCAGTGTTGCAGCCAAGTACCGCAATGGCATGGGGTGGGCGGAGGATTTTGAACGTGGACGGTGGTCATGGGGGTGATGGCGGCTGGCGTTTTTGTGGCGTCCTACCCAGGGCCATGCCACTAGTGATTGGAGCATAGCAATTGGGAGCGGAATAGATAATCAAATCTCCACTTATTTCAACGGGCCAGGAGAATCCACCCCGCTTGGATGGGTGGCGCCGCCAACTGCCGCCAAGGCGTTCGTGAGAAGTCTGATGGAAGAATCCGGCGGCGCGGCTGGCTGGGCCGGCGCCGCCATTTCGAAGCCGGGATCAGTAGCGCGGACGACTGCCGCCATTCGCCCGTTCCTCGCGGGGACGCGCGATATTGACTGTCAGGGCGCGGCCCTGCAGATCCTTCCCGTTCAAGCCGTCAATGGCTTTCTGCGCCTCTTCCGGAGTGCTCATGGTGACGAAGGCGAACCCGCGCGAACGATTGGTGGTCCGATCCATCACCAGGCTGGCCTCGCTGACGGTGCCGAACGCCGCGAAGGCCTCGTGCAAGTCGTTTTCAGTGGTTTCAAACGACAGGTTCCCGACGAATAGTCTATTGTTCATGCAATGTTTTGGTCCAAGATTGGGATTGTTACAGCCAGACTGTTTCCGTTTTTCGGATTTCAAATCATCACTGAATCAGATTCACCTGAGATTTACCATGTCCTGAGCGAACAAGCCATCTGCCAAACTTTTCAAGGCTGTGCCTTTTTCCGGAAATTGCAACCATTATTCGCCGCCCGCTTGGGCGTGATTGGGGGCTCCATTCCGGGGGCGGTTTTGCGGCTTTTGAGCGGCAAAATTAGTTGTAGAAGCGGCTTTCTATTCACCGGTCCGCTGCCTAGACTCCACCCAGCGTCGGTTTCCGACGGATGCTAAGCAGATGGATCACCCCACCATGTGCCGGTTTCCCGACTTTCCTGCCGCCGGTTCGCTCCGCGAGTAGCTAGTAAAATAAATATGACGCACCCAAAAATCATTCAAGGTGGAATGGGAGTAGCCGTTTCCGGTTGGAAACTGGCGGGCAGAATTTCCGAATTGGGCCAGTTGGGCGTGGTCTCCGGGACGGGCTTGTCGATCGTGCTGGCCCGCGGGCTGCAAGCCGGCGATCCCTCCGGCAAGCTGCGGCATGCGCTCCAGCAATTCCCCGTCCCCGGCGTGGCGGACCGCATCGTGGAGAAATATTTCATCGCGGGCGGCAAGGCGTCCGGCGATGCCTACAAAGTAATGCCGATGCCGACGTTGCAGCCGGAGCCGGCGGCGGTGGAATTGATCGTGGCGGCCAATTTTGTGGAGGTGTTTCTGGCCAAAGAAGGCCATGCCGGCGTGGTTGGCATCAACTACCTTGAAAAAATCCAGTTGCCCACGCTCCCCTCGCTGTTCGGGGCCATGCTCGCCGGCGTGGATTACGTGCTCATGGGCGCCGGCATTCCGCGCTCCATTCCCGGAGTGCTGGATACGCTGGCCCGCGGTGAGCCGGTGAGGCTGAAGATTGACGTCGCGGGTGCGCTTCCCGGGGAGGATTTCCTTTCCGAGTTTGATCCCCGCAAATTCTGCGCCGGCGCCTTGCCGGTGTTGTCATCCCTGACCCGCCCCCGCTTTCTCGGAATTGTCGCCTCGGCCACTCTGGCCATGACGCTGGCGAAAAAAGCCAGTGGCCCGATGGATGGCTTTGTGGTGGAAGGGCCGCTGGCCGGCGGCCACAACGCGCCGCCGCGCGGGGCGTTGCAGCTTTCCACCTCCGGCGAGCCGGTCTATGGCGAACGCGATGTGGTGGACTTGGGAAAAATCCGCGACCTCGGGCTGCCGTTCTGGCTGGCCGGGGCGTGCGGCCAGGTCGGCAAATTGGACGAGGCGCTGCGGTTGGGCGCCGCGGGCATTCAAGTGGGCACGGCCTTCGCGTTTTGCGACGAATCGGGGATAGACCCCGTGCTGAAGCAGCGGGCCATCGAACTGAGTCGCGCCGGCCGGGCCTGGGTGTTTACCGATCCGGTGGCCTCGCCCACCGGTTTTCCGTTCAAGGTATTGCAGATGAGCGGAACGCTTTCCGCCCCGGAGGAGTATTCTGCCCGTGAACGCATTTGCGACCTAGGTTTTTTGCGGCAGGTTTATCGCCGGGCGGATGGAACTCCGGGGTACCGTTGTGCCGGTGAACCGGTGAGCGATTTTCTCCGCAAGGGCGGGACCTTGGCCGAAACCCAGGGGCGCAAATGTCTCTGCAATGGTTTGGCGGCCAATGTCGGCTTGGGCCAGCGGCGGACGGATGGCACGGAAGAATTGGCGCTGCTGACGGCCGGTGATGAAGTCGCGAACATCGCCCAATTTCTGCCGCCCGACAGCGATTCCTACACGGCCGCGGATGTGCTGCAACGCCTGCTGGCTGCCCCGGCGCCCGTGGCTGCCGATTGGCCTGGAAGGGGATGCCCTGAACCGGTTTCATAAGTCGGATAAGGACGACGGGGCTCCGTCATGCGGTCCTGATTTACTTGTGGACATTCCCCCGGGATGACCTATTGTCCCTGCATAACAATTCAAATCCCATTTCCTTTGGCGCCCAGCCGCCAAGTGTGGTCCCGCTTGCTATGAATATCCTCATTGAGAATTCCGATACGAAGGAATATTTGACCTCCGCAGGTCTTTGGAACAAGAACCCGGAGGCGGGCAAGGTTTTTGGAACGTCGCGGCTGGCCGCGCGGGCCGCCAAGCAGGAGCCCATCGCCAAATTCAATATCGTCCTCCACATTCCCGCGACCAACCAGTTGGTGAATCTGGATCACGGTCGCGGCCGGGATCCCCTGACTTTGCCGCCCGCCACCATTGCCCCCGCCGCCGTGGTTTGAAGTCCGCGCCCGCCGACCCGCCGTTGCGGCTCCGGGCTGCTTCGCATTCCTTACCGGCCGTGGATGCCAACCATGCGCTGGCTTTCCACGCTCCAAACTTTGAGGCGCAAGCAACGGATGATTTCCAGCGGTTTTAATGAAGTCGTCTTGACGTCCTGCAATTCGGGGATGGCGCGATAGGCTTCGGGCAGCCGGTAAAATGGAATGCGATGATTGATATGATGGATGTGGTGATAGCCGATATTCGCGGTAAACCAGGCCATGATGGGATTGGTCTTCAGGAAACTGGAGGATTCCAGCGCCGCGCCTTCATAGGTCCAGCCCGCCTTCTCCCGGAAGACGACGCCGGGAAAGTTGTGCTGCGCATAAAAAAGATAGGTGCCGATGGCCGAACCGATGAATAGCGGCAGGATTAAGGCCAGCAGCATGGTCAGCCAACCAAATAACACCACCAGAGTCGCTATCAGAGCGCCATGCACCAAGAACGAGAACAGACAGTCATAATGTTTCCGAGGGGACCGGAACAAAGGCAGGATGACCATGCCGAGAAGAAACACGAAAAAGTAGCCGAACAGGATGGTCAGCGGGTGGCGGGTGAACAGATACAAGAACCGCTCCCTGCGGGTGGATTTGGAAAATTGGTCCCAAGTCATGATCGGGTACGAACCGATGTATGAGCCGCGCAATTGGGAGTTGTGCGCGTGGTGGTGGTCGTGCGAACTGCGCCAGATGCTGCTGGGGCATAACACCAGGATGCCAATGGTCCGCATATAAATCTCCGCCAGCCGGGACTTCGGGAGAATGGCGCGGTGCTGTTGGTCGTGGAAAATGACGAAGAGCCGGACGGCCAGCAATGACGCCAGCCCGCAACACACGATTCGCACGGCGAGCGGCAGTGCCGGAAAAGTTCCGGACAGCGTGACCGCCAGCAGGGACGTGGTGGTGAGGATACACCACCAGCTTTTCAAGGTGTTGTCCCTGGCAAACATTTTCGTGCGGGCGTAAAGGCTTTGAGCTGGAGTCATGCTAGATCTGCGTTAGCGTCGTTAATTAAATACAAAAGCGCAATGAATTTAATGTTCTTTTTTGGGCAAGCCTGGTTCACCGGAGCCGCCAGGTGATGCGCGCCTTGTTCAAATCATAGGGCGACATCTCCATTTTTACCCGGTCACCCGAGGTCAGGCGCACCCAGCGCTTGCGCATCTTGCCGCACACGGTCGCCAGCACCAGA
>CAZHIM010000052.1:0-36294 GCA_964532525.1 uncultured Bifidobacteriaceae bacterium | reverse complement strand
CCCAGCCCTCAGTTTAGATGCTTAACAATTTTACAGAAAAGAAATTGCGCCGCCTGGTTCGTTTGCACCCGTGTTAATATGAGTATAATCTCTGAAGCTGTTGCGGCTTACGTCCAGACAAATCCAACGCCTGACCGTGTTGACTTGGGAATGCTTGTGCGTGCCAAGCTTCTTCCAGAATGGTCTGAAATTTATATTTGTCCTGGCCAATTTGGCATAGCGCCTTTACGTAATAATTACGACGAATCGTTTCGGTCAAATATTTTCTCACCATCTCCAATCGCCGCTAATTATATGAATTGCTCTTATTATGTGGAAACGCTGTCTAATTCATTCCGGGTGCGGTGTCTTTTCCACACCAACGTCCTAGACTTCACCATTTCGAAAAACAGGTCAACCAATACGGTGCGTTGAACTTTAGTCTTGCCCCCGTCGCCAAGACTTGGTGGTTTCGCTTCCCCTTAAAAGAGCTACGCCGTGAAAATCGGCAAGACTTGGCTCCCCCGTGGGTGTTCACTCGCTGAGCTTTCCGCCGGCATCACGCCACTACGCTTTTTGAACTGGCCGCTGATCCGCGGCCCAATCCCCTACGCGGGCGTCCAGTTCAACCGCTCCGTTCCGTTCCCGCCGCCGTAAACTCACGAGAGAACCAGCGGCAAAGTTGGCTCGCGTACCGCTCGACATGAGGGGCCAGGGTTCGCTGGCTTCCCCTGTCCTCGTCGTGTTGCTCCGTTGTTCAGGTGGTTTTTAGCTCCGCCCTTCGTCCCGCCCATCGCCTCTACCGACCGCTTTTCAACCGGGGGGCCGGGCGT
The DNA here is from genome assembly GCA_964532525.1 of uncultured Bifidobacteriaceae bacterium. GTDB lineage: Bacteria > Verrucomicrobiota > Verrucomicrobiia > Limisphaerales > UBA11358 > UBA11358. The sequence continues at coordinate 35,482 of CAZHIM010000052.1, read as the reverse complement.
GGTTCCTCCTGAAGGCAACCTCCACTGGCCGCCCCGGTTGGCGGTCTCTCTTGCGAAGGCGACGGACAAGACGAACAGCAGAGCACTAAAAAAAACACCATGAAAACCAACACGACAATCAAGACAGAGGTGAAGGCTCAAGAGCAATCCGAACAGTTCACAGCACCGACAGCGCCGGAGTTCCACAAATACATCATTTTACTTTGGCAGGGCCGGGAGCAAGTCACGTTGATACCGTTCCAGATGCGGCACGCGGACGTGTTCGCCTACATGCAGGGGCAATGCCCGGAGCTTGAGGCAGTACGGGCGGGGCTTTTCATTGTGGTTCCTTCCACGGCTCGCACAAACTGTCCGGCCCGCCCCCGCCCAGGGCCAAAACGCCGGTTCGCGGGTTGCTGGGTGGTTTTGGCGGGAGGACCTCCGCGGGACTGGTTGCCGGAGCCGGGGACTCAACCGTCGCCGCTGGATTGTTTACCTCGGAGCCGGTTTGCGGGTTGGTGGGTGGTTTTGAATCGGCCCCCGCCAAATAACGCCGCACGGCAGAGCGATCCACACCCAATTCGCGGGCGATTTTACGCTTGGACCAGCCCTGAAAGGGTCGGTCCTAGGAAATTGGTATCCCATTGCTGTTTTCACCTTTCGTCACCGGCGATAGTTGCCAGCTTTGTGGAAGGGACGATAGTTCGGGTCGTTTTCTTGGCATGATTTTTTGGGTGTCTGGCCTTCCTGCCGGTATCGTCCGGTTTCCCGTTCGCTTGCATCCAGGCGTCCGGGGGTTCGTTCTATTTTGTTGCGCTTTGACATTTCATCGAGCTTTCTTTGGCGGGAACCAGAGAGCAACTGCTCGCCAACTCAGGCGGCTCGCGCTGCGTCGTGATGGTAGAGCAGAGCGGCCTTCACGCCAGCGTATTCCATCGTTTTCGCCACATATCATGGGCGTGCGCGGGGTCAGGCCATAGTTTGGGACGCCTTTGGGCAAAAGTTGTTTTTTTCAGGCATTTTCGCGTCCCATCCCTTCCCGTCGCGACTGTCGGGCTAAGCGCCATTTTGGTCTGTGCCGCCGCGCCGAATCTCGAAGCTAAATTTCCCTATCCATCAACACCTTACGCCTTTCCCGTTAGCCGCTAACTTTGCGAATCCGCCAATCCTGCTAAGATCGCCCTGGCTGGGAAACCGCCCCCGCCACGATGAGCCAGCACGACTCAATAGACTTTGGCAGCCGACCACCGACCGGATCGGCCTTCACTCCGCGTAAAGGCGAACTGGCGTTCGCCTCCATCTAAGGAATATGGCAAAGCAGCCTGAAATTGCCGCTGGCATGGATCAAGGTTGGGGGTCCGCTTCCGACTTCCACTGCGTCTTCCGCCCTCTCCTGTTGGTCCCAAATCCCCGCCAAAATCGGCTTACTTTCACGTTACCGTTGCCGGACTCACATTATTCAGAAACCATTGAAAATCAAACACATCGTATAAATGGCTCCAACCTAATCAAACCTAATCAAACCAAAAATTCCGACCAACCACAGTGTCAAACGCCCCCTTTCCCCCGCTCCGCACTTAAAATTTGTTCGCCTGCCTCCGCAAATTTTCGCATCATGCGCCGATGAAATCCATGACGGGTTATGGCCGTGGCGAATGCGTCCAGGACGGCTTCCAGGTGGCGGTGGAATTGAGCTCCGTGAACCGCAAACAGGCCGAGATTTCCGTGGCGCTGCCCCGGGAATTGGAAATGGTCGAAGCGCCCCTCCGCGACGTCGTCCATCGCGCCGTCGCCCGCGGCCGCGTCAATGTCCGCGTGTCGCTCCACACCACCAACGGCAACCTGGCCGCCCGCAAGCACATTGACGTCGCCCTCGCCAAGGCCTACACCGCCGAGCTCGTCAAACTGGCCAAACAACTCAAGCTTTCCGGCGATGTCACCCTCGATCAAGTCCTCCGCGCCCCGGGCGTGTTCCAAACCGATGAACAGCTCGCCGAGTCCGAAAACCTCTGGCCCGCCATCGAGAAGGCCCTCAACCAGGGCCTGGCCGCCCTCGTCAAAATGCGCCAGCGCGAAGGTTCCCTCCTGGCCAAAGACCTCGTCCTGCGCATCCAGGTCATGCGGCAGGCCGTCGCCCAGATCCAAAAACAGGCCCCCAAAGCCTCGGAAAATTACCGCCTCGCCCTCCTCGCACGCATCCAGGCCGCCGGCCTCCCAAACACCGCCCCCGACGACGAACGCCTTTTGAAGGAGGTCGTCCTCTTCGCCGACCGTTCCGACATCACCGAGGAACTCACGCGCCTCCAAAGCCATTTTACCCAGTTCGCCGACTGCTGCAAGTCCGCCGAACCCGTCGGCCGCACGCTCGATTTCCTTGCCCAGGAAATGAACCGCGAAATCAACACCATCGGCTCCAAGGCCAACGACGCCCTCATCTCCCGCGAAGTCGTCATCCTCAAGGCTGAACTCGAGCGCTTCCGCGAACAGGCCCAAAACGTGGAATGAAAACGCCCTCCGTCGCCCCCGCCCACCCCGCCCGCTCCGCCGCGCGGCAGCGCCCCGCGCCCGTCCCCGCCCCCGCGCCCAAGCCCCGCCCGCAGGCCAAGCCGGCCGCCCCGCCCCTGCTGATCCTCATCTCCGCCCCCTCCGGAGCCGGCAAAACCACGCTCGTCAACCTGCTGCTGGCCGCCTGTCCCCCAATGACGCGCGCCATCACCTGCACCACCCGCGCCCCCCGGCCCGGCGAAAAAGACGGCGTGGATTATTATTTCCTCACCGCCGACGACTTCCTCAAGCGGCTGCAGGCCGGCAATTTCATCGAGCACGCCACCGTTTACGGCAACAGTTACGGCCTCTTGAAACGCGAACTGCTGGACAAGCTCCGCGCCGGCCGGGACGTGCTGCTAAACATGGACGTCCAGGGCGCCGCCACCCTCCGCGAGCAGGCCCAGGCCGAGCCCGAGCTCCGCCGCGCCCTCGTCTCCATCTTCCTCACCACCCCCTCCCTCGCCTTGCTCGAGGAACGCCTCAAAAAGCGCGGCGCCGACCCCGCCCCCGTCATCCAAAAACGCCTCGCCGTGGCCCGCCAGGAAATCTCCCAGTGGAAACATTTCGATTACCTCGTCATCAGCGGCCATAAACAGGAGGACCTCCGCCGCACCCTCGCCATCGTCGAGGCCGAGAAAATGCGCTCTGCCCGCTCCGTCCCACCCGAGTTTTGACTTTGCCTGAACCCGGGAAAACGCTAAAGATTTGAATGCCAGGCGGCCGTTTCCCGCCTTGCCGTCCCATTCATGAGCGCCAACCGAAAAATTATCCTGGGCGTCACCGGCTCCATCGCCGCCCACAAGGCCGCCGACCTCGCGTCGCTCCTCACCAAGGCCGGCTGCGACGTCCGCGTCGTCATGACCGCCGACGCCCGCCGTTTCATCACGCCCCTCCCCTTCAAAACCCTCACCCGCAACCCGGTCGTCACCGATCTCTACGACGAGGCTGAGGGCTGGAAGCCCACCCACATCGAGCTTGCCGATGCGGCCGACCTGCTCCTCATCGCCCCGGCCACCGCCAATATCATCGCCAAACTCGCCCACGGCCTCGCGGACGACGCCCTGACCTGTATCGCCCTGGCCTTGAATCCGCACGCCCAGATCCTCATCGCCCCCGCCATGAACGGGAAAATGTGGCTCCACCCCGCCACCCGCGAAAATGTCAAAACCCTGCAGTCCCGCGGCGCCACCTTTATCGGCCCGGATGAAGGCATGCTCTCGTGCGGCTATGAAGGCATCGGCCGCCTCTGGCCGGTGGATAAAATCGCCGAACACGTGTTGACTTTGTAGTTGGGAAAATGCCGGGCCGCGTCCCGGCCGTTCACCCATGAGAATTTTCGATTGGCAGCGCATCAAGACCTTGCCCGGCCTGCTGGCCACCGCCCGCCCGGAGCCGGGCCAGCAGGCCGAGCGCATCGTCAACATGCTCCGCGACGTCGTCCTGCCCTCCAAGGCCGGCATCTATCTCATCGTCTTCTATTACCTGTTTTATTCCGACTGGTTCCCCGAGGAGAAAAACGTCCGCTCCGTGGTCATGGACTATTTCAGGAATTATTTCCTCATCTACCTGCTCTGCAATTTCGTCGGCGCCCTCTTCCTGCTTTTCTGGCGCCGCCTGCCCCCCGGCCTCGTGCAATGGCTCGCCTTCGTGCTCGGCCTCCTGGACGGCCTGTTCATGGCCGGTATGACCATCGTCACCGGCGGCTTCGCCAGCATCGCCTTCTGGGTGTTCCCCGCCCTCATCGTCTTGAACGCCCTCACCATCCCCCTGGCCACCCCCCAGATCGTCCTCAACGTGCTCTTGAGCGCCTTCTATGCCTCCGCCGTGCTGTTCACTCCGCATATCGGCTGGGAGGAACCGCTGCCCGACCCGCAGTTGCTCGCCAACATGGTCTCGGAAATTTCCCACGCCGGCCACCCGCGAACCCCCCCCGCCACCCAGACGCTTCCGCCCGGCGCCACTCCCCGCAGCACCAACCAGATCGTTCGCGCCCAAATCCTCTCCAAGCTCAACCAGGCCGTCTGGAAGGGGCATACCGGCGAAAACACACCCGCCGATGACGTCGTCACCCAGCAGTTGGCCATGCGCCTGGCCGTGCTCTGGCTGCTCACCCTCTGCTGCTACGGCGCCCAGGCCCTCATGGAACGCCAGCGCGAGGCCCTCCTCGAAGCCGCCGAATTCGCCGCCCGCGAGGGCCAGTTGCACTCCGCCGGCCGCCTCGCCGCCGAATTCGCCCACCAAATCAAAAACCCCCTCGCCATCATCAACAACGCCGCCTATTCGCTCCGGCGGGCCCTCCCCGACCACCAAAGCTCCGCCGCCCAGCAGATCGAAATCATCCAGGAGGAAGTCGCCCGCGCCGACAAGGTCATCACCCAGATCATGGGCTATGCCCAGTTGAGCGAAGGCCGCGTCGAACGCCTGAAGGTCGTCGAGGAAATCGAACGCGCCACCCGCCAGGTCTTTCCCAACGCCGTCCCCACCGCCATCCAGTTGAAATCACGCTTCCACGGCCCCTTCCCCCCCCTGCTCATGCAGCGCGGCCACCTCTCCGAAATCCTCGTCAATCTCCTCCTCAACGCCCGCGAAGCGCTCCCCGGGCACGGCAACATCTCCATCACCGCCACCACCACCCGGGAGCAGGCCGTCGAAATCTCCGTCGCCGATGACGGCCCCGGCATCCCCCCCCAACAACTCGGCCGCCTCTTCGAAGCCTATTTCACCACCAAGCAAAAAGGCACCGGCCTCGGCCTCACCATCGTCAAACATAACGCCGAACTCTACGGCGGCTCCGTGCGCGTGCAATCCGTGCTTGGACAAGGCGCCAAATTCACGGTACTCTTGCCCTCGAAGCCGCAGCCCAAACCATTTGCCCGATGACCGACCCGCTCCCGCCAGTGCTGATTGTGGACGACGAAAAGAACATGCGCCGTTCCCTCCAGACCATGCTCACGGATGAAGGCTATTCCGTGCGCGCCGCGGAGTCCGCCGAAGAAGCCCTGACCCTGCTCGGACAGGAAACCTTTTTCATGGTCATCACCGATGCCCGCCTCGGCGGCATGAGCGGCTACGAATTGCTCGGCAAAATCCGCACCCAGTGGCCCGATGTCGCCGCCCTGATGATCACCGCCTACGCCACGCCCAAACTCGCCGTCGAAGCCATCAAGGCCGGCGCCATGGATTACCTCGCCAAACCTTTCGCCCCGGAGGAACTCTTCCTGGCCGTCTCCCGCGCCTCTGAACGTTACCGCCTCCTCCGCGAAAACGCCGCCCTCCGCACCCGCGCCTCCGAATCCTTCGGCCTCGACCAGATCGTCGGCGATTCCCCCAAAATGCGCGAACTCCGGCAGTTGATCCAGACCGTCGCCGTCACCGACGCCCGCGTCCTCGTCCTCGGTGAAAGCGGCACCGGCAAGGAACTCGTCGCCGGCGCCATCCATTCCCTCAGCCGCCGCCACCGCGAAAACTACGTCCGCATCAACTGCGCCGCCATCCCCGAAACCCTCCTCGAAAGCGAACTCTTCGGCCACGAAAAAGGCGCCTTCACCGGCGCCATCAAACAAAAATCCGGCCGCGTCGAGGACGCCGACCGCGGCACCATCTTCCTCGACGAAATCGCCGACATGGGCAAATCCCTTCAGGCCAAGCTCCTGCGCTTTCTTGAAGATGGCACCTTCACCCGCGTCGGCGGCACTGAAGAACTCCGCGTGGACGTCCGCCTCGTCGCCGCCACCAATCGCGATATCGTCAAGTCCATCTCCGCCGGCGAATTCCGCGAAGATCTCTTCCACCGCCTCAACGTCGTCCAGTTCAACCTCCCGCCCCTGCGCGACCGGGCCGACGACATCGTTCTGCTCGCGGACCATTTCCTGGCTCATTTCCGTGCCGTCCTGGGCAAGAACATTGCCGGCTTTGCCCCGGCCGCCCGGCAAAAGCTCCAGGCCCACCGCTGGCCCGGCAACGTCCGCGAACTGCGCAACGTCATCGAACGCGCCATGATTCTCGAAACCACCCGCGAAATCCTGCCCTCCAGTCTTCCGGACTTCGCCGTCGAGTCCCGCCTCCAGCACGGCCCCACCCTCACCGTCGCCCCGGAAGAGTCCCTCGACCTGGCACTCGACCGCCTGGAACGCGAATTGATTCAGAACGTGCTCGAACAAAATAATTTCAACCTGACACGCGCCGCTGAGCGACTTAAACTGTCGCGACACTCACTACGTTACCGTATGCAACGATTGAACATGAAGACCGCCGCCGCTGATGGCGGGGAACCCGCAGCCTTGGCCGACTGATGAAGAATTGGTACCTTCCCTCGGCCGACAGCCCGATCCTTGAATGGCTGGGGTTCATCGCATTCCTCCTGTTCCTGAGCGTTTGCCTCGGCGCCTTCATCGTCTGGCTCCGCGTCGCCAAAAACCAAAAGGTCAAACACAAGCACCGCAAGCACCGCCACCACCGCCCCCTCAATCCCACGCTCGCCCAAACCGGCGGCCTGCCCCCCAAACGGGACCCCAACACTCCCCCGCCTGGACCGTGAACTTCCAGCAAAGCCGCGCCCTCACCAAAAAAAGCGCGTCCAACCTCGCGCTCGCTTTCGTCCTGCTCCCCCGTGAGCAACGCCACGCCATGGCCGCCCTCTACGCCTTCTGCCGCGCCGTGGATGACGTGACCGACGAGGACGCCCTCCCCGCCCAACAGCGCCGGGTCCAACTCGCCGCCTGGCGCCAGGATATCCGCGCCGCCTGTGAAAACCGCCCCCCCCAGTTCGTCCTGAACCAGGAATTCCAGCCCGTCATCCAAAAATTCCACCTCCCCTTCACTCTCTTCGACGAACTCATCCGCGGCTGCGAAATGGACCTCGACCAGCAGCGTTACGAAACCTTCGCCGACTTGGAACTCTACTGCCACCGCGTCGCCTCCGTCGTCGGCCTTCTGAGCATCGAAATCTTCGGCTACCGCCAGCCCGCCAGCCGCGACTACGCCATCCACCTGGGCCAGGCCCTCCAGCTCACCAATATTCTCCGGGACGTCAAAAACGACGCTGCCCGCGGCCGGATTTATCTGCCGCTGGCCGAAATGAAAAAATTCAACGTCAGCGAAACTGACCTCCTGCACTCGCGCTATTCCCCCGCTTATCTCGCCCTCGCCACCAGCATCGCCGCCCGGGCCAAAAACTTTTACCGCCTCGCCCGCGAAACCCTCCCGCCCGCCGACCGCAAATCCATGGTGGCCGCCGAACTCATGGCCGGCGTTTATTGGCAGTTGCTCCGCAAACTCGAGCGCCACGGCTTCAATGTGTTCGGCCCCCATCCCCCAAAATTGAGCAAACCGCGCAAGCTCGCCCTCGTCGCCACTTCTTGGCTGCGCCACGCCGCCGGTGCCGGTTCGCCCACCTATGGCACCCCGTAAATGTCCGCCGCTTCACACCCCCCGGCCCGCCGCCGCCTCATCCTCAACGCCGATGACTTCGGGCTCTCCGCTTCCGCCAATGCCGCCATTGTCCTGGCCCATCGCGAAGGCCTCCTCACTTCCGCCAGCCTCATGGTCAACGAACCCGGCTTCGCCGAAGCCGTCGAACTCGCCAAAGCCCATCCCCGCCTCGGCGTCGGCCTCCACCTGACCCTGATCCTCGGACACTCCACCCTGCCGCCGGCCGAGATCCCGGATCTGGTCAACGACCGCGGCGAATTCTCCAACCGTCCCGTCCGGGTCGGTCTGGATTACTTCTTTAAAGCCCAGCTCCAGCCCCAGCTCCGCGATGAAATCCACGCCCAGTTCGATAAATTTCACGCCACCGGCCTCCCCCTCGACCACGTCAACGCCCACCTCCACCTCCATTTGCATCCGGTCATTTTCGCCATCCTCATGGAAGATCATCAACTCCTCGACTTCCACCACCTGCGCCTCACCCGCGACTCCCTGTCGCGCAGCCGCCAAACGACCCGCGGACAGTGGCTTTATCGCCTTTCCCACGCCGCCATTTACGCCTGGCTCTCCCGCCGCGCCCTCGCCCCCCTCCGCGAGCGCGGCATCAAACACGCCCAATTCACCTTCGGCCTCCTGCAAAATGCCCGCGTGGATGAAGCCTACCTCCTCAAATTGCTGCCCCTCCTGCCCCCCGGCGATTCCGAGCTTTACTCCCATCCCTCGCTTGACAACTTCACCCACGAATTCAACGCCCTCGTCAGCCCGCGCGTAAAGGAATCCCTCTCGCAACTCGACATTGGGTTGATTCGGTATCAAGATTTATAATATGACCAAAGTGATTCTCATCCTGTTGATTGGCCTCCTGTTCGAAGCCGCCGGCGTGGTCTGCCTCAGCCAGGGCCTGCACGAAATCGGCGATGCCAAAACCGTCACCGTCAGCGAAGTCACCCGCCTCATCGGCCGCGGCGCGCTCAACCGCAGCGTGCTCGTGGGCGTGCTGCTCGAAGCCTGCTTCTTCGGCGTCCTCCTCTATTTGCTCTCGCAAAAGGACGTCAGCCTCATCTGGCCGCTCACCTCGCTCGGCTTCGTCATCACCGCCTTCGCCGCCCGCATGGTGCGGCACGAGGAAGTCACCGCCCTGCGCTGGACCGGCGTCATCATCATCGTGATCGGCGCGTCGCTGGTCGCCTGGAGCGATCAGGCCAGGTCCAAGCCCGCCGCCCCGCCCGCCCCCGTGTCCACCCAGATCACGGAAAAATAACCGGCGCCAACACCGCCGCCAGCCGCTCCGCCGCCAGCCGCGCATTCCGCTGCAATACCCGCAACGCCCCGATCTTCCCCGGCGACTTCGCAATCGCCCACGCCAGCTTGCCCAGGTCCAAGCTCAGATCCGGTTTGGCCAGCGCATTGAAATCCAGCGGCAAATCCTCTCCCGCCGGGTCGGATATCACCCGCACCGTCACGCACGCAATGCCCCGCTCCCCGCACACCGCCTGGATCGCCGCCGATTCCATCTCCACCGCGTCCGCCCCGCTCTCCCGCCGCAACGCCGCCTTGGCCGCCGCCGTCGTGGCCACCCGGTCCGCACACAAAAATCTCCCCGGCTTCGCGCCAGCCGCCGCCAACCGCGCCCCGATGGCCGCCGGCCCTTCGCCCGCCGCAAACACCACGTCGCCCACGTTCAAATCCGGATCCAGCCCGCCCGCAAAACCGCAGGTGAACACCACCCCCGCCGCCTCCGCCGCCAACGCCTCGCGTACCGACCGCTCCGCGTTCCGGCGCCCGATGCCCACCAGGCGGATGGAAACCCCGGGCCGCCCCGCCGCGATTTTCCGGAACGGCCCGGCCTCTTCCTTCAGCGCAAAACAAACCAGGGTGTTCACATGGCTCACTTGATCCCCGCCAGCCGGTCCTTCCAAATCTTGTACAGCTCCACCGTCGCGCGCACGTCCCGCAGGCAGTACTCGGCAATCTCGCGGAACTTTCCCTCCGTCAGCAGGTCCTTCACATCGCCCCCCGTCACCCCGTGGCTCTTGGGACTTTCAATGCCGAACGCCTTGCAATAGAAATCCAGGTTGAACCGCCGCGCCGCCCCGTCGCGCCCGCTCACGCTGTAAAACGTCAACTGCTCCGCCAGGTCGCAGTGCGGCTCCGTCGCATAGCGATACCCCAGCCAGTTCTTCTTCGAAATCGCCACGTCCAGCAGCGCCGACCGCAGATACATGAACGGCACGTCAAACCCCCGCCCGTTGAAAGTCACCACGTTGTCATAATGCTTGGCCACATCCCAAAACGCCGTCAGCAGCTCGCTCTCGTCCGCGCACGGCATGAACTCCACCGGCCCCGCCTCCCCCGCATCGTCCTCGAAATCGTCCGCAATGAACTGCACCTGGCCCCGCCCCGTCTCCGCGTTCAACATCGCAATACACACCACTTGCGACGTGAACGGCCACAGGCTCATGTACCGCGTGATCTCCTCGCGCTTGGCCGCCTTGGCCAGCGCATCCTCGATTTTTTCCGTCTCGCGAAACAAATACTCCTGCTGCGCTTCGTCAAATTGCTCCAGCGGCAGCGCCGAGGTCTCGATGTCAAATACCAGTGTGGCCATGATCAGGTTTCCAGTTTGTTGGACAAAAATTCTACGGCCACCGGCAAACTTTCCGCAAACACCAAAATTCCATTCCTTCATCTTTATCGTTATTCACAATCCAATTAGGCTAAAAAAGCCGATCTGGAGTCATTTATATTAAAAATGTCTAATTTCTTTGAACGCCTTGGTGGGGTCATGGTCAAATCTTATGTCTGACCTTGAGGGATTCGCCGCCGGCGACGGCAATGCGGGCGAAGACCTCTTCTTCATCAACGGGACGGCGTCGCCGTTCGTCCCGAAACTTTCGGTGCGCCGTTGCGGACTCTCCGTCCGCGGCGGCGCTTTTTTTGGGTCATTCGGAAATTGGGGAACCCCGGGGGATGCCGGCCATGCGCCTGCCGCGAAAAAACGATGGGAGCCGTTGAACTCGGGAGTTTGTGGGAAACCCAGCTGTAAATTCGCGGTGATTCTGTCGGGTTTAGGGGTGCAAGTAGTTCCGAAAAAGAAGACAAGGGAAGTCACGAGCCCTTTTGGCGGGCGGTTTTACCGTATTCTTGAATCCGGCATTTAACCGGTCAAAATCTGTATTTAAGCCCCAATTAAATGGGCTTTAAAATTCTCAGGCTGGCGAGCGCGTGGTATCGCTTCTAACGCTCCTGGATCGGCGCTACGCCGCGTTGGCAGCGTCCCGCTCGATATGTCAGCGGAAGCGTCCCGCACGCGCGCCATTGGCGGCTCCGATTCAGGCAAAGGCATCATGGGTTCGGCCTTGGACTTTTTGCTGGTCGCGAGGGCCATGTGCAATTTCGTGTCAGCCGGGATGACCGATTCTTGCATGGCCTTACGCACGTCCTCAGTTGTCGCCACAGTGCGGCCAGCCCGCATGGCGATATAACGCGCCCGTTTAGAAATGGAATCAATGGCGGCCAGGTAGCGCGCAGAGGACCGGGCATAGACCGCGAGCGCTCGCAGGCTTTGCGTGTCCGCTTCCGGCAAAACCGACTTGGCAACAGCCATCAAATCATCAGCCGATAAGTCTGCCGGCAGGGACTCGAAATGGCTGATGCGGCCGGTTAGCTGCGCAGAATTCCACCCCGTTTTCTCGACCGCCTTTTGGGCTTGGATAAATTGAGGAGTCGAGATTAAGCAAATTGGAACGGCCGGATGCCCATCGGTTTCATTTGCCCAAGACATGACACGAGTGATTCGCTTGGGCGTTCCGTAACGGGGATTGAACTGCGGCCAGAGCCGTTGCGCTTCGTCTAAAACCAAGAGAATGTCACCCGTCAGCAAAACAGACTCCACCCGAGAGAGTATTTCAGTAGTCTTGTAATTAAGAAAATTTCCAAGCCCAAGGCCGCGCGCCAGCGCCCGGAAAAAACCTATTTCGTCGTTGCCTGGCGGCACTTCGACGAATCGCGCAAAGCCGGGATGTTGTGCGCACCAGGTCCGGGCCGCGTGAGATTTCCCGGTGCGGGCTTCGCCCTGCATCAAAGTCAGCCCCCGGCTATAAAAAGTGTAATCCAGAGTTTCGCGGACTTTTTCCCCAAGCGCCGTAATAACCACGCCAGCGCCCTTCGGTTGGACGAAATTGGCCTTGTATTCACGTAGCGTCTCAATCAGCCGGGGAAAATACCAAGGGCCATGATCGAGAGAGGTTTCTGGATTGAGGCATATTTCGCAAAGAATTTTTTCCAGCGCAGAGTCAGCAGCGTCCCGGCATGCCTTAAAAAAATCATCGCTGGGATAATCGGATGGCTGACTTTCAGCGCGGCGTTTTTCTTCGTACAAATCGGCGCGGCGGCGGGCGCATTCATTGGACACCAATTCTTCCACGGCCCAGAGCGAATCGTCCTTTTCCCCCTTGAGAGGAAAGCTGCTTGACCCGGCAAAGGCCCCTCGTAATTTGCGCACTTGCGAAGCATTGCACACTTTGCCCGGCTTCAGATCCATCGCGGCCATTTCCACTGTTTGCACTCGGTCAGGCCACGCTGACATTAACTCTTTGGCGACTCGCGCCAGGCCGCCGCCCTGGTGTGAAAGATGTTGGATAAACCAAATCAATTCCCGATCAGCGGCGGCGTCAATCAACGCGCAGCGCTTGGCAACCAGGTTGGCGAGCAACCCGCGTTCAAATTCCGGGCTGCTGGCATAGCGGTTTTGATGAAAGACGGAATCGTCTTTGGCTGTTCGTGTGCTGCTCATGGCTTTCCATTTCCTCCATTAATCGGTTTCAATTTGTAAACAACTGTGCCATTTTCCTCTGTGAGTGATTCAGGCTTTTCCGGGGCTTCATCACCCTGCAAAAAGTCCGCAAGAAAACGCGCATCATCCGGCAGCAAGTTCGCCTGCGCCCGCTCTGGCACGACAATGCCGGTGCGCTCTGCCAATCGCTGCGCGTGGCCACGTTGCCGGCGCTGGCGTTTTTGAGTTTCGGCAATCTCCGTTTTCTGCGCGTTAATTTCCTCGCCAAGCTCGATTGCCTGCGCAGCGTTCAATAACGTCCGGGACGGCAGCGGGAATTTCGCCTTCACCACGTTGTAGCGCGTCCGCATGTACGACGCCTGATGTTCCACCCGGGCCAACTCCTGGGACAATACGCCGGAATCCGGGGCAACCACGCTTTCAAGGGCGTTGGGCGATTGTGAGCGCGCCACGCAAATTGGGTTCGTGCGGTCGGGGTTTGTCACCACAATCGTCTCGGTGTTTTCCGGGTCAAACCATGCAAGCACTTCGCGGCCGACCAGGTGCGCGATTTCCTTGCCGCGATAATTGAACTTCTGTTTCCCGACTTGGATTGTCACGCCGTTCAACGTGACGGGCAACAGGCGCTTGTCATTGGCCAGCAGGTAGCGTAGCGAGGCCGCAAATTGCAACGGTGGATTGTCTTTGTCCATGTGGGCCTCGAAAGCCTGGTCCGGCGACATGCCCGCAAGAATGTGACCTTGTTGCGGGGCCGTGTTGTATTGCTCGACAAGCTGGTCAATGCGCCGGTTCCACTGGTCGAGTGAGTAGAAATATTTTGAGGGATGCACTTTCCGCGCCTCGACTTCCGCCATTTGTTTGCGCAATGACTCCGGCGCGTCGCGGCGTTCATCCCGCCCGCAATAGCCTGGTTCGCCTTCCGCCGCGTCTTGGAATATCCCGCCGATGCGCTCGACTACTTTTGTGCGCGGGTGAATCGCGTGTTTAAACGTGACGCCAAACTCTCGCAAGCCCTGGCTGATTTCGGCGAAGGTGAACGGGTCGGTTTTGCCCTTCAACAAGGTTGCCCGTTTCCAAATGCCGCGCTCGAAATACAGAATTTGCGGCACCCCAAATTCGCCGAAGACGTGAGTACAAAGACTGCGGATCGTGAGCGACGAATATGAGCGGTGCGGTTCCAAGGCCCAGCCCAAAATCCGCAGCGAACGGAAATCAATAAACAGAATCACCTGGCCGCGCGTGACGTTAAACCAACCGTTGCCGTCAGGCACATAGAAGTAAGTGTTCATGGTGAAGTCATCACCAGAGATGCACTGCAAAGAAGCAATGCCTTCATAGCTGCGCGTGACGTGCCCTTTGATGGCATCGAACGCGCGCCGGCCCTGATACATGACCGTCAAAATTTCCACTTCCGGCGCTACGGATTCCCGCACGCTGGACGGCACATGGGATTTGCTGGCAGCCTGACCGGAATAACGGGCAACCGTTGCCGATGAAAACTTCCCGGCGGACAGCAAATTTCGCCAGGCGGGCGAGATGTCACCCCGATAATAAAACACCGCACTATGCACCAATAAATCGCGGTCGGCTTCCGGCAGTTCAACGCGTGCGCCGTTTTCCTCCCGGCCGTCGTGCAGCGCCTTTAGGTCGCCGTTGGAATCTCTCAGGGCTTCAAGCTTGCGCTTCCAGGCAACCCACAACGCATCCCGCGAGGCAGCGAGAAACGGAGCGCGCATGGAAAGGAATTGCCGAACCCGGCGCGAACTGGATTTTTCGGGCGTGCCCATGCGGACCAGCGATGCGAATTTTTCGAGGGCGAGCGTCCAGACGCCATCGCACTCCGTTTTGCTCGGCGCGTGTGGGTTGCCACAAGCCGCGATGAATTGTTCAAGCTCTGCGAAATCTTCCGCCAGTGCTTCCGAGACAACGGCAGCCGGCGACGCCTTCGGTTTCAACTTTTCGGGCAGGTAAATTTCCAGCCGGTTCCATTCCTCAAAACCATTGTCGCGCTGAATCGAGCGCGTGAACAGTTCGCGCCAGTAGCGCGCCGTGATGGCGTTGCCGAAAATGCGCCGATAATCTTCCACTCCGGCCGCTTCCATTTCCGCCGCAGGCAAAGCCGCATCATGTTGCCTAATCAACCAGGGACGCAATGCCTCGCGCAACTTGGTTGCCGCCTGCAAATCCGAGTCGCAAACCTTATCCATGGGCATCGCCGGCCGATATTGACGGCGCGGCATCGTTAGCAAGCTTTCGACTGTGCGACAGTGTTGCTGATTTGCTTCGGCGACCAAGCGTTCACGCAATGGCGCGGGCAATCGTTCCACCGACCAGGCCGCCGCCTCGTTGCCGCCTGGCCTTTGTACACCGTCTGGCGTGATTGCCCGCAGATGCCATTGCATCGCCTGGCGTTTCATCCCCAGCGCTTCGGCAATCTGTTTGGCGGTGAAAGTCATTTCAATGGGTGGAGTAGCTAATCTGCCCCATTTGCCGTTGCAGTAGCTTGATGTCGTCCTTTAGATTCGCCACGTTCTGATGATCGGCTGCGAGCGCTTGCATAACGCTCATCGCGTCATTGACGAGTGAATACATGTCGGCCATGGCCTGACGGGCCTTGTTGATGCTGTCCGGGTCAGTTCGCCCCGCTGTTTTCTTATATTCGGCGGCATCCTTGTTGAAATTTTCAACGTCTTTGCTGAATGAATTTTCAAGCCCCGTGTCATCGCGTGTTCGCTGTGAGGCGGTATCTTGCGCGTTTTGCCAGGCAACGGAGCCGACTTTGTTGGGATCGTCCTCGCCCTGCAATTCAAGCCGTTTCTTTTCGGCTTCAGCCGCAAGGCGAGCAGACTCGGTGTTATGCTTGTCCCTTTCCTGTTTCTGCTTTTCAAGCTGGGCGGCCTGTTCAAGCAAGCGTGTTTGCGTTTCGTCCGCGTCTTTGGCGGCCTTCTCATTCATCCGCTTGACTTCTTCCGGATCAGCGCGGAGCCCGTATTTGGCAAAAAATCCAACATCGCCGGGTATGTTCCGAACAACGTCGGAGAGCCCCGCAGCCCCCTGTCCACCTTGCGCACGCTCCGCAACTTCCCCGGCATGTTGTGATTCGGCTTTGAATTCCTCCGCTTTTTTACCAGCCTCAGCGGCCCCGGCTTTGACTTTATCAATCAGCGCCTGAAGGGATGAGTCATTTAGACCAGGCTGAATTCCGTTGGCTTTGGCGGCCTCGGCAGCGGAGTCCTGGGCCATTTTCGCCGCTTCTTTTTGCTTGGCGGCCAGATCGTCACTGCGGGCTTTGATTCGGGCCTGTGTTGTGGCATCGGTTGCCCCCTGTTCAATCATGGCTCTTTGGGCGTCGTATGCGCCCGCCGACATCGGGCTAGACGCCCGTTGCAGGTCTAAATCAGCAATGGCCTTCTCTTTCTGAGCCGCAATCAAGTTCGTGGTTGCCGTGAGTTGCGCTTGGATGGCCTTTGCCTGACGGTCAAAGATTCCAGCCGCAGAATCAAACTCGGTATCCGCACCCGCAACCGCCGTTTTCAGCTTGTCATAAGCCTCAGCGGCAGCGCTGACACCAACAGCATGGGCGGTAAAATCCGGCAACTGCCATCCCCCAAGCAATTCCTGAGCAGTCTTCATTCTTTCCGCCCAAATGGTAAAAGCCTCAGCAATGCCAAATGCCGCAATCGTGATGGGGTTCAGTGCGGCGCGGGCGACTTCCCCAAGTTCAGGATACCCACGAGTCAACTCGCGGAGGGATTCACGCTGTTCGCGGTGAGAAATGGACACCTCTTCTGACGCCTTGCCGGTTTTCTTGAGTTCATCCGTGACGGGCGGCAATATGCCGAGTGCGCGCTTGGTTTCGTCGCTGCAATCACTCACGTCCACCTTAAGCTTTTGGGTGGCCTCGCCGGTCTGCTGGGTGGCCTTGACGGCGCTGGAAGCATCCCCGGTGACTAAAATCTTAAATTCTTGGGTATTGTCCATGGCTCAAAATGGCGTTGCGGGGTTGGCTGGATTGAAGCCGGCCGAGCCCTCAAAAACCGGGAAAAGGCAAAAACGGGTTTCAAAAGACCCCACGAACAGAAACGACACGCACCACACGCCTCTTAAAAGCGATTTAATGGCACCGTAGGGGCGTCGGAACGAAAACCGGCTACTCCCAGACCTCCGCGCGCGGCGGACGCCACAGGCGCGAAATCCGGCTTGCGGGTTTTGGGCGGGGGAAAGCGGGCTCATTTGGTTGCAGCCTTCATGTCAAAACGTGTGCCACCCGTGCAGCGGGCCAGGGCCGGGTTAATCGCCGCTACGCAAGACCCCAGCCAACGCCGCGTTAGGAACCTTTCGAGCGCGGGCCGGCAATAGGTATTCCGGCAGCCCTCGCGCCGGCCGGGCAACTGTAGGCCATAGTCAATGCGGGTGCGGGCGCGGACTTGCAGCAATTCGCTCACTTCGCCGGCGTGAAACATTTGGCGACTCCCCGGCAAGATTTGCGCAACGATCCAACCGATGTCTTGGCGGTGATATTTGGCCGGTTCCCCGGCTGCACGCGCCTTTAATTCAGGACACCAAAAACGCAACTCGCGGCGATACCCGCTTGGATTGTTTGCCAGGTTGAAAACCCATAACAGCCCTGCCTCCGAAGCCGAACCACCGTCCACCAGGTCGAAAATCTGCCGCACCAACCTATTCAAACAGGACGCGGCAAAGTCAATCTTGACCAGCATCAGGCAAACGCGGGGGCTGGTGCAAATTACCGAATCGGTAATTCCAGACGTAATTCCCTTTTCGGGAACTCCCTGGGGAACTCCTTTTTCGGGAGTCGCATGGCGCGACATGTCTTGGTTGAGAAACATCTTAGTTATTCGCCAATGGGTTCGCCCATAGGCAAATTGCCTATTCCCAAAGCTGAAGATTTTCTGACGACCAAACGGACCGGCTGGGCGGATTGAATCGTGATGTCTAACAAAATGTCCAGGGTAGCCGGGGCTGGCGCGGGTGTTGTCGCCGCAGTGGCAACATCGGTTGCAACCGTTTTGGTTGACGGGGCTGGCGCGGGCGCGCAGGCCGCAGTCAAGTGTTGCTGCCAAAATCGGCAGAGTGCGGAGACTGACGTTGAAATTCCGAAGTCCTTTGCCAGCTTGGCGCGCGCGGCGGCATACGTGATTCCCTCCACTTGAAGCCAGTGCGCCAGCTCGCGATTTTGCGCCGCCGTCAACGTCGCTAGCTTGGCGGTGCGGATGTTGTGTTGATTGGGCTTGGCTTGGTGTGAAGTGCTCATAAATGAAGTTAGGAAGATCGCGGGACGGCAGTTGACCGCCCCGCGATTTGTGTAGGGCAACAGCCCACACCGGCTTGCCCTTCGTGTCTCCGTTTTTGACGGAAAAGTGTCTGGCTCGCCGATGCGGCGGCAAACCGGGCGCAACGTTTGCAGAGTTGGACCGGCGCGGTCAGCGTGGCCCACTGCCCCCGCGTGGTTTCAATAGGCAGCGGCAACGCTTGCAACCGGCGCAAATCGCTGGCCACTTCCTTAAAGCCCCCACCGACAGCCGCACGCAACCTATCCATTCTGACTTGGCGGCCAACCGGCAACGCACCGATGATTTTGGCCAGGCGCGCGGGGTTGCCCAGCCCCGGCACGTGAAGCGGACAGGCAGCGGGCGCAAGGAACTGGCAAAGACAATGGAGCTGGACCGAAAGAAAACGCGAGAATGAGCGCGCACCGTTCAAGGCGGCGCTACCGTCAGGCAAGATCGGGATTTTAACGCTCATTCTCGCTGGATTAATGTCAATTTTGGCTGGCGCTGTCGTAGTGGGCGCTGGCCGAAGAGATGCGGTTGGTGGAAGACGCGAAGGGGAGTTGCATTTCCACAGGGCGGCCGTAGGCGCCGCTGAACAGATCGTCACCGTTCATCCAGTTGGTCTGGATGCCGACGAAGATGCTGGTGACCGGACCTTGCAGGTATATCTCGTCGTTGACGGCAGGGATGACACCCCAGCCGAAGGAGGAGATGACGTAGCTGATGTTGGTGGCGGCCACGCCGGCGGGACCGGAACCGTTGACTCCCAAGGTCGTCACCGCGTTGGTGAGGGTGTAACCGTTCAGCGTAAGCGTGCCCGTGCCCGTGTTGGCAACGGCGGCAGCAACGTTGGTGTAAACCACGCCGGCGTGCTGTAGAAACAGTCCGGCGCCAGCCACCATGCCATTCGTGGAGTTGATGACGTTCGTGGTCCATGTCGGCGTCAGATTGGTGTAGATGACCGAATAGGCCGTGGTGCCGCTGCTGAAGTTCAGCACGCCGCTGGCGATGTCGCTGGAGTAGTTGACGCTGACAACGCGAACCTGTGAATTCGGATCGGCGGCGAAAATCGCGGTGGCGGGCAGCGTATTGTTGCCGTAAGCCGAGATCGTGTGATAGGTGGGGATGTTGGCCAAGGCCGAGAGGCAGCCGAAACCGACCGAAAGCCCCGCCGAGATGGAAGCAATTTTATTTCTCATGAGATTATTTTTTTAAAGGTTGGACTTGGCTGCCGGCCACGCGGCCGGCAGCCAGAGGCCCAATGGTTTAGGCAGGCGGCAATTGCATGGCGGCCATGGCGTCCACGGCCATCGCCTCAATATCAATGCGTTCCAAGGCGCGCATCGCGAGTTCGTCGGTGGCGAAGAACACTTCGCGGCTGACTTCCACGCGGGGACCGCCCCGCTCGCCCAGATACCAGAACGACAGATCGCCAAAGAACGCCATGAAGGCGTTGGGCTGGGCGTTCCCGGTGTTGGCGGCACTGATGCCAATCCAACGGATCGGAAAGCCATCCAGCGTAGCGGGTTGGCCGTTGCGCGGCGGAATGTAAATGAGCGGCTGGCCGATGGTGTTGAAGGTGACGAGCAATGCCTCCAGCGACGGATGCAGGTAATAGGCGGCCTGCGTTTGGCCATTGGCCGCCATATTGAAGAGCACGGCCGGATTGACGAGTGATCGCAGATTGCGGAAGTTCGCCAAGGTGGCGTCCGTTACCAGGGTGTTGCCTGCACCCAACCGGAGCAGATAGGCCGGATTATTCGCACAGTATTGGCCGATGCCGATGATGTTCGCGTAAGTGGCGGAACCATCCGCCAAAAACAGCGTCGTGTCTTCCATTTTCGCAAACTGGCGGGCGATGTAGCGCGCGAGGAACTGCCCCAACGCGATGAACGTATCCTCTTCAAGTTCGGACGGGATGCGAATGATGCCGCCCATCTTGTTGGCGGTAAAGGTGACGAGGTTGGCAGAGACTTCCTTTTGGGCGATTGCCTGGCTGATGCCGGCGGTACCGGCGCCAAGGAAGCCGAAGGTGTCTTCCCCGGCTTGCAGGCGGGGCAGCTTGACCGTGCCAGCGCCGAGCGGGAACAGTGTGGCAAACTGGCGGGCCTGGCCGTAAGCGAACACGAGTTCGACGATTTGCGGCATGTAGATCGTCGGCAGTGGGATGTCCGTGGGCGAGAGCGCGCCGCCGGCTTTCTGCGTAATGCCAGCAAACGACTTCGCCATGCCAAGCATGCTGGCGCGTTTTCCTTCATCCGGGAAGAGGCGGGGCAATGCATTGGGAAGCGAATCAACCGCTAGGAGGAAGTCAGACACCAGCGCCCGGGCAGCGTCATCCGAGACGAACGGCACCCCTTTAATCCACCGAATGCCCTGGCCGGCGCTTCCAGCTAGACCGGATTTTTTCAACCGGTTAACCTGGCCCTTCAGATCGTCATAGAGCTTTTCGAGTTGGCCAAAGCGAGCACCCATGCCTTTTAAGCTGGGTATCTCGGCTTGGATGTCTCGACAGATGTTTTGGAATTCTTCGACCTGCTCAGGGGAAATACCGGAGAGTACGTAAACGCCTCTCCGAGGCTGGCTTTTTGCGATTTGGGCCAGTTGCCACAGGCCGATGATGACTAACGCCGTGCCGGGACTGAAGACGCCCTGGACGGCACCGATAACCGCAACGGAGATAACCAGCGCCAGCGCGGTCAAATGGCGGTAGTTTTTAAACAAAGATTTCATATTCAATTGGATAACTGCATTTGCTGGCGGTCATTCCAGCGGTTGGCATCGCGGCGCACACGCGCCGAAACGTTTTGACCATGCATCCAATGCGCGCCCAGTAGTTCAATCCCCCGGCGCGCGGGAATGGGTTTGAACTTGTTTGTCCGCATATCCGCACAGAACTCGGCCGGCGTACGTCCGGTTTTATGCTGTGCAAAAGTGTTCATTTAGGCTTCGATGGTTTGAGCGGTGGGCGGATACCAAACCACCGCCTTATTGGATTCTTCGGCCATTAAAATCGTGGCGAAATCCAGCAATCCGCGCGCGGCAACCGCATCGCGGAGAATCCGCACGGCTTCGCCAACGTGTTTGGAGTAAAAGAAATGCCAGACGGTGCCGAGGTCGTAATAGGTGGAATCGTAATAGCCGGCCTTGCCGGCCGCCAACGTGTCCCCAAGCTCTTCCCCGCAATACATTTTTTCAGTAATTTCGGGCTTGTCTGACCAGGTAAACCGGACAATGACAATGGA
Source organism: uncultured Bifidobacteriaceae bacterium (assembly GCA_964532525.1). GTDB lineage: Bacteria > Verrucomicrobiota > Verrucomicrobiia > Limisphaerales > UBA11358 > UBA11358. The sequence continues at coordinate 14,195 of CAZHIM010000052.1, read as the reverse complement.
CAGACCCAGTTTTTCCAACATGGCGAAGACGACCGGCGAAAGATTTTCGGCGGCGGCTTGGTTGATTGACGGCGGAACTCGTTTGGGGGAATTCAAATACTTTCGCCCGGAGGGCTTGCTTTCGCGCGCGGTGGCCGAAACTTCTCCGCACGATGCGGCGAAGTTGGACTGCGCTGCCTTCAACGCCTGGTAGCGTGCAGTCAACGATTTGCCGGGACGCTCCCCCGACAGCACTTTGTAAAGGTGCGTTCTGTGAACGCCCAGAGCGGCGGCATCGGCGCAGATGCCCCGAAACCGCCAACAATGTTTCTCTGTATCACGCTTCATTTGCGCCACAGTCCTCCATTTATGTAGGACTGTCAATAAAATTGTTTTAGCGTGGCCCTTCGATAGAATTAACCTGTGCCGAAGAAAAGTGGCTTAATGACAGATCGGGAGCGCGCTGTTTGTGCGCGGGTCCGCCAAATCCGCGAGCAGATGAAGTGGTCCCAGATAGCCTTCGCGGGCGAGCTTGGAATTTCGCGGCCAAAGCTCGTCAGCATTGAATTTGGGCATACTCCGTTGCGTTATGATTTGGCAGTAAAACTCAGCCGTTTCTTTGATGTTCAAACAAAATGGCTTGCCACCGGAAATGGGGAGATGCACCCGTATGTTCCTCTCCTTTGGACCGCTGCGCAGCGCGAAAGATTCAATGAGTCGGGCCTATTGACCGCCGTTTATGATTTTGCGCCGGGCATATTCGAACCCTTCCCAACGGACAGGAGTTCAAAGGCAACGGTTCGCCCGGATTTTGATTTTTGGAGGGCGATAGATCACAATGTTAAACACTACTGTTACCCTCTGAAATTTCGCAATATTCAGGCGTCTTGGAAGTTTGCTTTGAAGGTTGAAGGTGCGCTTCGCAAGCTGTCTCAAAAGTGCATAGCCAGCGGTTCCGCGACGCGAGTAACGCCAGAATCAAAATGGGCGGCGGAAATTCTCTCAAAGTTGAGTGCAAAACAAGACTTGACCAAAGTGCTAACAGAGTCCAATATGGGGGCCGTGAAACCCTTGTGGCCGGAACTCAAACGGCGACTTCAGAAAGCGACGGCGGAAACCGGCAAAAAATCCGAGCTTGCGAAATTCCTCAAGACGGGTTTGACCGTTGTCTCCCGTTGGCTGACTGATGACAAATCCGCCCGCGAGCCTGGCGCAGAGTACGCGCTCCAAATGCTTCACTGGGTCGAGCGGCAAGAGCGTCAAAAATAAAAGCCCTGGCAGTGCGTGAACACCGCCAGAGCCGAAAGGCCCAAACAATGAAATCAAGTTATGAAAAACACCGTCCGAGCCTCCCGTAAAAGTGGCATTAAAACCGTTTCCTTTCAACCGAAAACCCCGGTGTCCGCAGCGGGTACAGGCGAAACGCCTGCCCTTCAAAATGTTCCCTTGGTGCCTTCCGACGTTGCCCTACGCGTCTTGGATGAACTGGCCCTGATGGAATCCACCGGCAAAGCGGCGGCGGCGCTGCTGGTGATGGAAGCCGCGCAGGCAAAATCGGATTCCGAAAGTGCCTCTGGCTGGGAATCGTTGGCCGTGCCCGGCTTTGGTGACGGCGTGGTGACCTTGGCGCATCTTATCATTGAGGATTTTCAAAGCCAATTGGCGGACACGGCCGGGGCGGTCCGGGCGATGGCTGAACAAATCCGGGAAATAGATTCCCCGGTAACGCCGCTTTTTGGCGCAGGAAATTCAGAAGCCGTGAAATCTCACTACACCTCTGATTTGTGGGAGTTGGAAATGGCCGTTGCCTCGTTACGTCACTTGGTTTCCTTGGTGGGGATTATTTGCTCTGACCGCGCTTGCGAAAATCATCAGGTGGCGCACGAAACTGCGTTTGCCCTTTACCGCCGACTGGGCGAGCGGCACCTCGCTCTATGGGCGGCGCAGGTGGACTTGCATTCTGTCTTTGCCGCATTGGCAGTCGTGGCTAAAAAGCCAGCATCCGCCGTTTAACAAACATCCGCGCCGGCCGGCCCGCGCTGGCCGGGGCAAACCGCACCACGAAATTATGAGCGCAGAAAACCACGAACAGCGGATTCTAAATTTGGAAAAGGCCGCTTGGCTATTGGCCGAAGACAACCGCAAATTGACGGCCACCTTGCAGATGTTGGTTGACAAACAACAATCAGATTCCATCGGCTTTTTTAAAGTCATCCTGTCCTTAATGGATACCTACCGAACGACTTGTGACCTATTCAAGCATGTGCTGCCGGATGAAGACATCCGGCGGGAATTTGATCGGAGCTTGGGACACCAGCTTGCAGAGCGGGATCGTCTAGAGGGCATGATTGGCGCCTTGGAAACCCCGCCTGCGGGCACCCCGCCGCCCGCAGGGTTATGAACTGACTTCCATCACTCTCGCGCGCCGGCCAGGCATCTTGGCCGGTTTTTTGTTGTCTTAAAGCCCGTTTAAAGCCCCGGTTAAAGACCCCGCTAAAGACCCGTCCATTTTGGCCCTCTGTCCATGTTTGGTACAATCTCGGTGGATAAAAGTCTTTGCACCTTGCACCCCCCAACGTTGGCGGTGATTCTGTCGGGATTGGGGGTGCAAGGGGCTGTTTTGTTGGGCTTTTTGAGTGTTTTTCTTTGCACCCCTAAACCCGACATCGCAAATAAAACCCGACATCCTTGCACCCCCAAAAACCTGCGTAAGTGCCCGTATTTCCTCGTGATTCGTCGTGTTTCTGCTTAATTCCTCATTCCCGACAACATTGCCGCGAAGATTCACAGCCTGTAAAAAGATGGTGCGTGCGGTGGGAATTGAACCCACAACCTTCGGCTTCGGAGGCCGACGCTCTATCCAATTGAGCTACGCGCGCAACTGATGCTCCCCACCCGCGGCCTTTTCCGAAACCGGGCCCCCGGTCTCATCCGCACCGGCGGGAATCATCGGCAACATACTACCCGCTCTTGCGACGCACCGGCAAGCAAATCCATCAACGCCCATCCGTGCGCCAGGCCTGATTACCGCCGTCAACCGGCCTGTCACGGCTGGTCTCGCAGCTTCCGCAGCACCGGCCAGTTTCGTTCCTTGAACTTCTCGTACCGCTCCTGCTGGTCCGGCGTGAGCATCGTCACAATCTTCTGGTCCGTCTCGCGCAGCACCTGCGCCGCCTGCGGTTGCACTTCCTTCCGCAAATCCGCCATCTGCTGGTGCGTCTCGGTGAGGATCGCGTGCATTTTCACCTGCTGTTCGTTGTCCAGCCGCAGCCGCCGCGTCAGGCTCCGCTCCAGGAAAAACTGCGCCCGCTCCGGATGCCCCACGGCCATCTGTACCGCCCGCCGCACCACCAGCCGCGTCCCCACCACCCCCACCGCCAGCCCCGCAAAAAACACCAGCGCCAGCAGCAAAAACGATTTCCAGTTCTTCATAGATCGTCCCCCGAAAACAGGATTTGCGACGTCGCCTGCGCCGCCGCTTCATTGATGCCCGGATAGCCGGCCGCCGTGATCCCCCAGTCCGCCGCCGCGCAAAAGACAATCACTGCCGCCGCCGCCAGCGCCAGCCGCGGAAACAGCCCGTCCAAGTGGTCCCACACGGAAAACGCCTCCGGCTGCCGCGCCGGCCCCTGGCGCGCGGCCCGCAACACGTCCGCCGCAAAATCCGCCGGGGGCGCCGGCGCCGGTTCCTGCCGCGCCGCCGCAAACAATTGCTTTAATTTCTTCTCATTCATGGCTCTGAAAGTCTTTCCAGTGCGCGCTTGAGCTTGGCCCGCGCCCGCACCGCCCGCACGCGCACCGCTATGCCCGATACGCCCAGCACGGCCGCAATTTCCTTCACGCTGCTGCCCTCCAGCTCCTGCATCGTGATCACCACCCGGTCCGCCGGCGCCAGTTGCTCCAGCGCCCGATGCAATATTTCCGCCGCGTCCCGCGCCGCCGGCTCGTTCTTCTCCTCCGAACTCCGCAGCCAGTCCAGCACGTCTTCCCCCAGGTCCGGAAACCTGATCTCGTGCTTGTGCCGCTTCTCCCGCCGCAGGTGATCCAGCGCCGTGTGCACGGCAATGCGGGAAATCCAATGCTCAAACGGCGCCCGGCCGTCAAACTGCCCCAGCGCCCGCCACGCCTTCAAAAACGTCTCCTGCGCCAGGTCCTCCACCCGCTGCGCGTCCCGCTCGTACCGATGCAGAATGCCAAAAATCCGCGCCTGATGCCGGCGCACCAACTCGGCAAACTCGTCCGTGGCGCCGGCACGGATACGCTGCAACAACTCCGCATCGTCGGGCGCGTTCACATTTATTCGCCCAGGCCTGATCCCAGGCGCGCCGTCACGCGGTCCGTGAATTCATCGGCGCGCGATTGCAGCTCAGCCAGTTGCTGACGCTGCGAGTCGGTCAGGAGGGGGGCGATTTTGCCGTAGAGTTTCATGCGCTCAACCGCCAGATTCGCCTCCGCCGCCGCCACGCTGGCCGACGCCGCGCGCACGGACGCCTCGCTGGCGTCGCTGGCCCGGATGGCCGTCCGCAAACCCTTTCGGGCGTCATGCACCGCGCTCACCAACGGCACCAGCGTCTCCTTTTCGCCCGCCAGCACCGCCTTGATCTGCGTCCGCTGGTCCGCCGTCAGATTCAGCTTGTCCGCCGCCCGTTCCAGCCAGCGCCCGTGCTTGGACGCCGTCGCGCCGGGGGTGCTGTCGGCGGCAAAGATTTGGGTTGCGGTAAACCCGCCGGCAAGCAGCGCGGCGGCCATGGAGAGGATTAGAATTTTATTTCGCATACTGTGGGTTTAAACGCGGGCCGCCCATAAAATGTTTCACCCAATTGTCACCCTGTTGCGCCCGGTGCGGCTTCCGCCGCCCCCAATAACGAAAAAAAAGGACGGTCTTGCGACCGTCCTTGTGCCTGGGCTTAAAGCTTATTTGTCCGCGGTCGCAGCCGGCGCATTTGTGCCGGCCGGCGGCGTCACCGGGCGAACGTGATTGCGCGGACCCATGTTCTGCCATTTCTGGAACTGTTCGGGCGTCAGGATCTCCTTCAGCTTGGCGGAGGCATCGTCGCGAATTTCCTTCATCTTCGCGGCGCGATCAGGCCGCTCCAGCGTCGTGTCCTTGCGCAAATCAATCATCTTCTGGTTCATCTCCTCGAAGACCGGCTTCGCCTTCGCCTTTTGACCGTCCGTCAGCGCCAACTGCGTGGCGATCGCGTCAAAGTTCATCCGGCCACGCGCGGGGGCCGGCGCATGCTGCGTCGGCGGCGTATTGGTGGCATCCTGTGCGTACACGGCCACATCCGCCGCGAGCACGCCTCCGGCAACCAGCGCCGTGATCATCAATGTTTTATTCAATTTCATATCGTTTATTAGTTTTGGGTGCGAACCGCCCTTATCGTTTTAGTGGCGGATATGCACTTAGGACAGACGGAAAACTATCGTAAAGGTTACATCCCGCGCAAGACTTTGGCGGCCGCCCCCACCGTCCGCTCCACATCCGCGGCCGAATGCGCCGTGGAAAGAAAGCCTGCCTCAAATTGGGACGGCGCCAGGTAGATCCCCTCCTCCAGCATCCCATGGAAGAATTTCTTGAACCGTTCCCGGTCGCTCTTCATCGCGTCGGCCACATTGTGGACTGGTTCGCCTGTGAAATAGCTGCAAAACATCGAACCGCACCGGTTGAACTGCACCGGCACTCCGGCCTTGGCCGCCGCCTCTTTCATACCGGCCTCGAGCTGCGCGCCCAACTCCTCCAGCCGGGTATAAGCATCCGATCGCTCCAACTCCTCCAGGTTGGCAATGCCCGCGGCCATGGCCACCGGGTTGCCGCTCAGCGTGCCCGCCTGGTACACCGGCCCCAGGGGTGCCAGATAATCCATGATCTCCGCCCGCCCCCCAAACGCCCCCACCGGCAGCCCGCCCCCGATCACCTTGCCAAACGTGGACAAGTCCGGCCGGATCTTGAAGCGCTCCTGCGCCCCGCCCCGGGCCACGCGGAATCCCGTCATCACTTCGTCGAAAATCAGCAGCGCCCCGTTGGCCTTCGTGATTTCGCTCAAAAATTCCAGATACCCCGGCTCCGGCAAATACAGCCCCGCGTTCCCCGGCACCGGCTCGATGATGATGCCCGCGATGGCATTCGGGTTGGCCGCAAACGCCGCCTCCACCGCCTCCTCATCGTTGAAGGGCAGCACCACCGTGTGTTGCGTGAACGCCGCCGGCACCCCCGCGCTGTCCGGCTGCCCAAACGTCAGCGCTCCGCTCCCCGCCCGCACCAGCAGCGAATCCGCGTGGCCATGATAACACCCGTCAAATTTGATGATCTTGTCCCGCCGCGTGAAGCCCCGCGCCAGCCGGATCACGCTCATGCACGCCTCCGTGCCGCTGTTGGTCATGCGCACCTTCTGCACGCTCGGCACCCGCTCGCAAATCAGCTTCGCCATCGTCACTTCCAGCGGGTTCGGAATCCCAAAACTCGTCCCGTGCTCCGCGGCCGCCTTCACCGCCGCGATGATCTTCGGATGCGCGTGCCCCAGAATCGCCGGCCCCCACGTCAGCACGTAATCAATCAGCTCGTTGCCATCCGCGTCCCAAATGTGCGAGCCCAGCGCCTTGCTCACAAAAAAGGGATGCCCCCCCACCGCCCGGAACGCCCGCACGGGCGAATTCACCCCGCCGGGAATGTACTTCAAGGCCTCGGCAAACAGCTTGTCAGATTGCGTGTGCTCCATGCGAATTAGTTAACAAGGTCATCAGATCATAAACAAGCCGCCATTTACATTAATCGTCTGCCCCGTCATACCGCCTGAGATAATTGATGGCCACATCCGCGCCGGCATCCGCCCGGGCCAGGGCGATCGCCCGGCCAATCCCGCGGCTCCCGCCGGTCACCAGCGCAACTTTTCTGCTCAAATCACCGTGCGTCTCGTTCATAAAAATGGTTCGCGGCGTTTGTCGCCGCTGCCTGCAGTTTGGCATTTTCCGCCCGAACTTTCCCCCAAAAAGTTGAATCCAAAAAGAGCTTGTAAACCAACACGGCGGTTGGATAATCGCGTTAACGATCAGCAAAGCTCAGTTTGGCGACCTGCAAAACAAGTGGCATTGAACATTACGGTTGAGATCGAGCTTGGCGTTCGGTTGCATCGTGAAAAAGTTCACTTGGATATTGGCAGCCTGGATGTTGATAACCGGGCTTGAGGCTGATGCACAATTTTACGCTCCGGACACGGACTACCATGACAGGGCGCAACGTCTGTTTGTCGTCGAAGCCGCCCGTATTCTTGCCTGGCGGGAAAATCTTCAGGATCCCAAAATCACGGAAATCACCTACACCGTGGCTGCGGACACCAATGAAGATACCACTTGGCACGTTGATTTCCTTGACCACCAAGGTCAAGTGGTTAAAGCGATCCAAGCGAGCTATCCCACCAACCTCCTGAATCAGGGGCCGGCCTTTTATCGTAACGTGTTCCAGCAACTTTGGGCGGCGGGCAAATGGACACCGGCAGCTCGAATCAGCGCCGTAGAATTAAATGACCGGTTTTGGGAAGGTGCGGATTTAAACGGCATTTCGCGGGAAACCGGCATTCAAGCGGCCTTCGAGCTGCAGACAAACAGATCCAGGTATTCCGAAGCCGTTTATGCCCCACAGTTTGCCGGCTTATTGTCACAGGTTCCCATGCCCAGCCTTTGCGGTGGCGTTACCTTGGACTCGACGTTGCTCGCACGCGGGGCGGCCTGGCTGGCCTTCAGTGAAGCCATGCTGCCAGACCGGAAGATGGCGACAGACAAAAATTGGGCTCCCATCCTGTTCATGGCCGGGCGGGAAAACGGGGCTTCGGCCTTGTGGAAGGCGTCCGCCGAGGCAAAAGAAGTAAGCGAGCACCACCACGCGCTGTATGAATGGTGGAATTTCTTCCTTTCGCGGCCAAAGGCACGGGCCGCGTTTGAGTTTGTGGCAGATGCCCGGCAGCGGCGCTTTGCCATGCCCATGATGACTTATTATTCCCGTTTGGAGTATCTGGGCCGGCCGTTGGTGACCGTGCTACCCGCACTCTATGGGAACGACCCGGATACTCTGGGCCAGTTATACGATTACGGAGGATTTTTGCAAGCTTCCACAGATGTTGGCGGCGGCCGGGTATTGGAAGGCGCTTGGCCGGCCATTTTTCGAGAGCAATGGTTGAAGCTCCTCCATAATCTGCCCTTGGATCCAACCGATTACACCGGCCATACCAACCTCATGCTGAAGACGTGGTCGGGCCGAGGCTCCAGTCGCTCAACCGCCGATGACGCCAGCCTGACAGGCTTGAAGGAATTTGCACCGCTGCTTGAACTCAGCTACGAGCAGGGGACCGGCAAAATCAATCCCGTAGCCACCGTAAGCGCCCGCGATCTTTTAAATTATGGCTGGGAGTTGAACGCGCTCGAAATGGGTGCCCGATATTACTTTGTCCAAAAAGTCTGGGGAGTGCCGGACCTGGCCAGGGCTATCTTTGACGCAGGCACCCGTGACATTGAAGGTCAGATGCCCTTCTTTCCCATTGCTGAACAGAGGCAGGTATTTAACTTGCAGCAGTCCCGGCTCCGGCTCCAAATGGTGGACGACTTGGCTTGGCGATCCATGGAAGACGTCAATCCCTTCTGCAAGGATTTGTCCGATACGAACGGCGCACATTTGTTTATCAAGCGTTGCTGGCTGCGGCCGTACGAAGTCCGGTTGCAAGCCTATATCCTGGGTCAAGGCTGCTCGTGTGACGAAGTGTTTGATTTCTTGGCGACTTGCCACACCGAATGTGGCTGGAAGTCAGACGTCCTCACGATGGAATTCTTGGAGGGTTGGCAGCAGAAGGAACTTGATGCCTGGCCCCGATTGGGGAAATTGAAGGAACAGATTGCCGAGGGCATGGTGGACCCGTGCAGCCTGCAGATGCACGCCTTGTACCGCAAAAACTTCGCCAAGCTGTCCACTGCGGATCGGGCAGCCGCTTACGAGAAGGTTTTCTGGCAAAATCCGGACTGCGGTGTCGAGCAGACGGTGGTGAATGGGTACATCGAAAGCGGTGCGTGGAAATCGGCCAAACGATTCTACACCGAAGCCCGGCCCATTTTCTCGGGCGACGTCCAATTCTCCGTTTTGATTTCACCCCAATTGTGGATGCTCGGCTTTTTGTCCCACGATGAGGAATTAATGAACCTGGCATCGCAGAATGACACGGGTAGTTACTCCTCCATGATGGACGAGGTCTGGCAGGCAGTCGCGCATGACGAACCCGGCAAGGCCGAGGCGATGCTGGGGGAAATCATCAACCGGTACGAATCCGATCAGGGGCCGCAAAGCCAAGCGCGGCGCATGAAGGGATTCATGCCTTTGATCCCGGCGTTGGCCGATCCCCATAACCACCGCCACGAGGAGGCGCTCGATTATTTCGGGAAATCCACCGATGCGGTGTTTTTCCGCTGGATTCTGATTCAAAAACTCAAACTCAATGCCGCCGAAGCTACGCGCTTCCTGGGCGGCCGGGAAACCGACCGGTTGCGCCGCCTGATGATCCTGGGTCTCGAGAACGCCGGGGAGGATCAGTTAAAAAAATCCTTCGTGGATTATATTGAATCGTCGGGCAACAAGGGAGCTGGCCGCGCGGTCGCGGCTTGGGTTTTAGGACAGCCGCAGAAATGCGGCGCCAGCTTAACGCAGGAAGATCTCAAGCCGTCAGATTTCAAGACCATTGCGCAAGCCGTTTGGGAAAAGACCCGCCAAAACTAACGCGATCATCGTAGTTCGTATTCTCCTCTTCGCGCACTCCAGAAGCGCGACGCGAAGCGGTTTAGTTTTAGCTTTGTACGATACCTGGGGACTCATCTCTGACCCCTTCGCGACCCCGGCCAATCTCCCGAATGCATCAATAGTCATCTCTGCCCCTTCCTGGCTGGCTGAAAAGTTCATCAGCTCTGGGCCAATCACTAAAACAACCGTGAAACCGTCGCAAAACCCTGATTATTACCAAAAACTTGGTTTTTTACCGTCCAGTAAGAAATGCCTTTTCAGTAAAAACTTTTGATTATTTACTGGAAATGCCATTTCTTACTGAATAGTAAAAACAATCAATTCCAGTACGGAATTGGCTGGTTTTTGGGGCACGCGCTTTCGCCCGCACGCGCGCGCCGGCGGTGACGGCGACAATTTCCGGCCTCGCTTCTGCTCACGATACTTTCTTATTGACATGTTTATGCTTTCTGATACAAGGTAACTGTCGGCAAGGTGGCGTCAACTCAATGAAAGAGTGATTCATATGAGTTCATTTGTTTCCATGGTCCGGTTTGGTCCGGTGCGAGCGGCAATGGCGATTTGGCTGTTGTTTGGCGCTTGGGCTCATGGCCAAAGCGGCCCTAGCCTTCCGGTTTATACCGTCGTCCAATCCGGCGCGCTCCCGCCGCAAGCCGCCGCCTTGGCAAGCGCTCTCGCCATCCCGCCCGGCGCCTACGTGCTGACCAATGGCCAGATGGACTTCATTGATCCGGCGAACTACCTTGCCGCTCCGGTCCTCCCCGTCACCGATTCAACGGTGCAGAGCAACCTCCTGGCCGACACGGTCAACAAGTACCCGGCCATTCCCATCCATTTCGAGCAGCTCAACTTCGCCGCCCTGAGCGCCCTCACGGTGCCGGGTTCAAATACCGCCATTCTCGAATTCGGCACCGGGCTCACCAACGCCGGCCTGGCGCCAGCCTCCGCCACGCCCAACGTCACCCACACCGTCCTGATGGCCATCTATACCAACGACGACAACACGGTCTCCTTCGCCAGCAACAGCATTGATACCGAGGTCAGCTACCAGTTCACCTTGCAGGGAATACCGGTCATTGGGCCCGGGGCTCAAGTGCAAGCGGCCTTTGGTCCCAACGGCGCGGCCACCCGGCTGCACTACGCGGCACGGCAGATGGTCCCCGGTCCGATGGTCACCCTCATTTCGCAAACCGCCGCCAGCAATACCGCCGTGGCCATGTATGGCGCAATCAACGCGCAGGTTAACGTCCAACTCGTTTACTACGCGCCGCCGCTTTCCTTCACCACCGTTTCCACGCTGATTCCCTGGTATCTGTGCGGCGGGACCGTCCTGGTCACCAATCCCGTGACCAGTCAGGTGACCCCCATCCATTTGTCGCACGGGCTCATCCCCGCCACGGCGGATTCTGACTATGTGCCCGCCGTCCAAATGACCGCTTCCACTTTGGGCGGTACGCAGGTCGTCGCCAGTGCCGTCGTTACCGGCGGGACTCCGCCGTATGGTTATTTGTGGAGCGGTTCGCCGCCCGACCTTTTCACCAACCCCGGCTCGCGCATCCAGTACACGCCCGTTCTGCCGGAAACCCCCACCGCCGTTTCCATCTCCCCGGCGGCAGCCGACTCGGCGATGCTCTCCTGGCTGGACCCGCTCGGCCTCTACCAGGCACAATCCGCACCCGGTCTCAACGTGGCCGCGTGGGCGACTCTTACCAACGACGTGGTGCAGAGCAACGGCGTGAACTCCGTCACCATCAATACCGCCTCCCCGGACCAATTCTTCCGGTTGCAGCTTCCCAGCCAGCCGGTCGGCGCCCTCGAAACCGTGGGCCTGAAAATCGTGGATAACAACGGCGTTTATGTGGGAGCCCGCCAACTCGTCGGCGTCAGCGTCCTGCCCGCGGTGACCCTGAAAACCGGCACGCCGCCAGCCATCAATTGGGGCACCGATACGCCCTACGACGAGGATTTTGATGCCTGGGACGATGCTTCGTGGCGCTCCTCCATGGAAAATTTTCCTGCCATCTTTGGTCCTGAACAATTTTACCACGGGGAATATATCGCCCGGCCACAGGATTTCATTGCCCCGCCCTACGGTTGGGAAGAAAACGTCGCAGATACCGCCGCCCTGGTCTTCTATAACGGACATGGCAATCCGAACGCCATCACCTTTACGAGCTCATCCGCCGGGTCGGGCACGCCCTTCTATGTCCTGAAGAACACGGACTTGGACATTGGAAACTGGGGCAGCTCGCAGATGGATTGGTTCGCCTTGGACTCCTGCCAGGTCCTGGCGCAGGTGGATGACCCAAACTCCGACTACCTGGCCTTCGAACGCTGGGGCCCGGCGTTCAATGGCTTGCACTCCATGCTGGGGTTTGAAACGGATTCCTGGTCCGACAGTATCACCGGGATTGGCGGCGACAGCTTCGAGACCGTGTTTGTCAAGGGAATGGCGGGAAAGGGGGGCTGGACCCTGACGATGCAACAGGCTTGGTTTCACGCCGCCATGACCACCGGGCCGATCGGCGTGAGCGGAGGCATCGGCGACCCGGCTTACTTGGGGCCGATTGGCCCCGGCGGCGTCTGGGACTTTGACGATTTCTTTTGGGGCATGGGCCCCGTTGGCCCCACCATTAAGGCGCAGACCAATTACGGGCAGCAGAACATCAAAGGTTGGTTCTACACCTACGAAACGCAATAAATCGTCATCTCTGACCCCTTCGCGAGCAGTTCAGTCATAAGGTGCTGGCGTTTTTGGTGTTCGGCGCGCCCCAGACTATCCAATTCAGGAACGGAACAACTGGGCGGGCCATGATACGTTTGACGCGGCAGACTGGCTGTGACAAGGTAGCAGCATGAATTCACGCGTCTGCCGCCATCTGTGGCTCGCGCTGATTTGCCTCGGCTTGGCAACCGGCGCGGCTCGGGCCACGACTTTCCTGACCCTGCAAAGCACGTATTTGGGAGACGGCTGGTTTCAATATCAGATGGACGTGATGAACGACCCTTTTTTTAGCGAGGCGGACGTCGGAATGTATATCAATTGCACGAACCAGATTGACCAAGTGGATGGCACCAACGGTTGGAGCTACCAAGGAACCGACGGATGGGAATTCACCAACGGCTATCCAGCGCGACCTTACGCGGAAACATTTTTGGTCCAAAGTTCGGACACCTCGTATCGGCTGGCCTCAGGCACGAATTTTGACGGGGCCACCGTAACCTTTTCGCTGTTCTTGACCGGCCTGTTTCCGGGATATGCGGACGGTGTATTCAGCGAAAACATTGTCGGTTATGCGAACGTGCCTTGTTTGATTCCGTGCAGTCCCGAGGAGGCGGATGGATCTTCGACTAATTTCACTTACAATTTGAAATTGGTGCCCGACGTGCAACTCAATCAATTGATCCAAACGAATGGGAACGTTTACGGGGTGGATTTCAACTGGGACTCGCAAGCCACGTTTCTCCTGCAAGGCAGCCCTGATTTGAACAGTTGGACCAACGTCGCTTATCTTTGGAGCGACCCGCCAGAAACGGACTGGACGACGAACACGCCGTTGAACCCTTATGGGCAATTCTTCCGAATCGAACTGGTCAGCGACGGCTACCAGACTAATCTGCCGCCGTTGAGCAGCGCGGTGCGTGCAACCAAGGCGGTCGCCCAGCCACACCTGACGACGACGCCGTCACGCGTGACGAGTTGCCATTTGGCCGGGGGCAAGGTCGCCGTGAGTGTGACGGCACAACCCGGCCAGACCGTCCAAGTGCGGGCGATAAATCAGCGCGGCACCGTGTTGCAATCGCAACAGGTGCTGGCGTTGACAAGCTCGGTCACGGTCAACTTTGATTCCGCCAGTCTGCCCAATCCGGTGTTCTTCCAGGCAGTGATGGCTCCGTGAGTTTAGAGCATTGACAGAAGAGATGTGGCGATGAGCCGCGAGGATTTTTGGCTTTTGGCAAGGCTTCGGCGAAGGCGCAGGTTACAAATAACCCTGTAACTGGGCCGAAACGCAGCCAAAAGCCAAAAAGACCGCGTCCTTCCTGGTTTCAACTCAGCGCCACATATTTGATGGAAATGCTCTAGCCCGAGCGGAGGCCCGTAAAGGGGGCGTAAAGGGGTCACCCATATAAGTATATATTTTGTTGTTGCCCCACGGAGCCGGCGCGCATCTTGGCATTGTTCTTATCCCGCCAACAACAAGGGTGCAAGATTCCGCCGAGACGCTGGGAGCGTTTCTCCCTCTCCGCGTCGGCGGAGTCTGCGGAGCCGATGGCGAGAGAATTCCCCGAAAGCGTTCGCGCATTGAACCCCTGAACTGCAAAAGAAACATTCAACATTTCACATTCAACGCCCAATATCGAAGGGGCTCGCGCCGCCGCCTTCGTTCAGGGTTGGAAGTTGATTGTCGAATGTTGAATGTTTTCCGGGTTCATGGGGAGT
>CAZHIM010000051.1:0-36585 GCA_964532525.1 uncultured Bifidobacteriaceae bacterium | reverse complement strand
CAACGGGTTGACCAAGGTTGACCAGGGTTGACCGGAGCGCGGAATTCGGAACACCGAACCGCCTGAACCGGAACGATTCAGTTCAACCACAGATGAACACCGATGGACACAGATAAAAGCGGGGAAAAAACCGGCTCTCATGAAGGCTAAGCTCAATCCCCAATCGCCGGACGCAGCCGGCGCGAAATCTTTCCGGATCTGTGTGAATCTGTATCCATCTGTGGTTTCAAAATCTTCTGGCTGAATCGCTCCGGCTGAGTGCGGGGCACAGAATGCGGACGGCGGAACTCGAAAGCGCGGCGTTCGGGATGATGCGAAGGCGCGCGGGAACACCCGCCGCGCCCGGAGAGGGGTGGCCGCGAATTCCCGCCACTGCTGGTTGGCAGCCTTCACCTGACCAGCATGACACAGATTTCGCGGGGGTGTTAGTTAGCCGCTAACGCAAAATGCGTTTTTTGACGATTTTTCGTTAGCCGCTAACAGCGGCGGGTTGGGGGCGAGGAAATCCGAGCGTCCGCGCCAAATCGAAACGATTTGGTCTTTAACTGCCCCCTTTTCCGAATGTGTCAATGTCACTTCTCTGCTTGTTTTTTCTTGTACGCAAGCTGTGCAGCTAGCTGACCGTCTCTGTATCCTTCGCGAGAGGCAATCTCGCCCTGCGGGTCTGGGGACTCTCCGACCATTGATGCGGTGTCTCCTCCCGGATCAATAACAAGGGTTCCGTGCGCATCCCAAATTCTGAGGAAGCCATACGTGAACGCCTTGCGATAAACTTCACGCAATCTATACGCCTCATAATTCTTCTCCGTCGCTCTTTGAATCCCCAACTGAGTCAGTCTCTCCGAGTCTGGCATCTGGGATGCGCAGCCGCTCAACATTGTCAGAATTAAAATCGGAAATAAGAGACGCATAGCGGCCTAAATTTAATTCAACGACTGCCGGATCGTATATCGGAATCCGTGTTTCGGTAAATCCAAAAGCTGTAAACCGTTCACGATGAACGGTCCCATGCCTGCTTAAAGGTTCGCTGTTTTTGGCGTAATAGACGTTCCAGGCTGTTCGCACGCACATACGAGCCGCGAGCTTTTGAGCACCCTTGGGCGCACGAAAGCGGCGTGGCGCTTTGCTTCCCGCCGCAGTCCATGATGCCCCGCGCAATTCCGACGCAGCCAGAAATTCCGTTCGCGTCTTGGACTGCGCGGGCAGCGCCAGCGGCGACGGCGCTTTCGCGCGCCCCGCGCGTTGGCTCCGTTTATCCTTGCCAGCAAGCTTTTGGGCGCAGCAGACTGTGCTTTTATTCGCTCCCAATGACTGCTGCATGAATGGTGGAAGTGCCTCAACCGCGCCGGCCTCCCGGCTCCCGGAATTGGACGGCCTGCGGGCCATGGCCATTCTCCTCGTGCTGCTCTCGCACCACCTGGCCTATCTTCCCGTCGCCAGCCTCCGCTGGTTCACCGAGAAGGGCTGGGTCGGCGTGGATCTGTTCTTCGTGCTGTCCGGCTTCCTGATTGGCGGGATTCTGTTGGATCAGCGGCAGTCGCCCAATTATTACCGCGTATTCTACCTGCGGCGGTTCTTGCGGATCGCGCCGCTTTATCTCGTGCTGGTCGTGCCGGGCGTGCTGCTCCTGTCTTGCGGCTTGCAGTCTCATCTGGGCGGGCATTCTCTGGCCAGCCAGTCGGCTCTGAGCCTGTGGTTCTGCCTGTTCTTCGTGCAAAACCTGTTGTTCCCGTTTACCGTGCCGGCCTACCTCGGCCCCACTTGGTCGGTCGCCGTGGAGGAACAATTCTATCTCCTGCTCCCGCCCTTGGTCCGCCACTTCGACGTGAAGAAACTCCTGAAAATCTTGGTGGCCGCCATCATCCTGGCTCCGGTCTTGCGCGGCGTCCTGCTGCTCGCGTGGGGGGGGCAGGCCGCGATGAGTTGTTACATTCTGCTTCCCTGCCGCTGGGATTCCTTGCTGTTCGGCGTGCTGGGGGCGATTGCTTATCGTGACGCCCGGTTTCGCTCCTGGTTCGCCGCCCGGCTGGGCCGGTTGCAAATCCTGTGGTGGCTCCTCCTCGCGGCCTCCCTGGGCCTCCTGTTCACGAGCGGCGAACATTTGGAACCGCGCGTGGCATTTCTCGGCTACACCCTCATTGACGCCTGCTTTGCCGGCACGCTGCTGCTCGCCGTCCTGAATCCGGCCGGCACCCTAAATCGGGTTTTAAGCGTCCCGTTTTTCAAACCCATCGCCGCCATCTCCTACGGCTTGTATCTGCTGCAAAGCCCCATGCTCGCGGTCGTGGAATCGGCTTTTCGCTTCGGGCACGTCCACCCAGAGAAGATCAGTTGGACCGAGACCGGCATTGCCATGGTGTCGCTGACGGCGACGTTTGTCGTGGCGGGTTTGTCGTGGAGGTTCTTTGAAAGCCGCATGATCCGCCTTGGGCATCAGCACCGGTATCAACCCGTCCCGGTTCTTGCCTCGGCAGTGGAGCGCCCCGCCGCGCGGCTCTGAGATTGCGCTAAAACTGCCGCAGAAACCGCGCGTCGTTCTCGTAGAACAGGCGAATGTCGTTGATGCCGTAGCGCAGCATGGCGATGCGCTCGATGCCGAAGCCAAAGGCCCATCCCGTCCAGACGTTGGAATCGTAGCCCACCGTCTCAAAGACCTGCGGATGCACCATGCCGCACCCGGCGATTTCCAGCCAGTCCTTGCCCATCTTCTTCACCAGCGCATTCGAAAAATCAATCTCGTAGCTCGGTTCCGTGTAGCTGAAATAGTGGGGGCGGAAACGAATCTTCACATCGCGGCCCATCAATTCGCGGAAAACAAACTCGACGGTGCCCTTGAGGTCGCCCACGGTCACATCCTTGTCCACGTACAAACCTTCGATCTGGTTAAACGTCGGATTGTGTGTGGCATCGGCGTTGTCCCGGCGATAGACCCGGCCCGGCACAATGATGCGCACGGGCGGTTGCTGCTTCTCCATCACCCGGATTTGCACGGAGGAAGTATGCGTCCGCAGCAGGTACGGCTTTTCGACCGGGGTCTGCCCGTCGGCCGCCGCATTCAAATAAAAGCTGTCCTGCGTGTCGCGGGCCGGATGGTCCGCCGGCGTGTTCAGGGCGTCGAAACAATGATATTCGTCCTCGATTTCCGGCCCGTCCGCCACCGCAAAACCGATTTTGCGGAAGGCCCGCACGATGTCGTCCGTCACCTGCGTGAGCGGATGCAATTTCCCGAGCGCGCGGCGGCGTCCCGGCAGCGTGAAATCCGTCGGTTCCTTCGGCAGCGCGGCCTTGAGCTCCAGTTCCTCCCGGCGGGAAACCAGCGCGCCTTCGAGCTCCACCTTGGCGGCGTTGATGAGCTTGCCGGCGGCGGGCTTTTCCGCCTTGGACAACGTGCCCAACTGCTTCATCAGCGCCGTAAACTTGCCGTTCGGCCCGGTCCACGCGCCCTTGGTCTGCTCCAGCGCGGCGAGGTCGGCGGCGGCCTTCAATTCGGCCAGGGCCGTTTGTTTGAGCGGTTCAATTTGATCGAGAAATCCAGCCATAATTAAGTCGCGGCGCAAGGATAGCGGATGCCGCCGGGAAGCGAAAGCAAAACGGGCGGCCAGCCGGCCGCCCGCAGAGTTGCGTTTTTACGCGGAGTGATTCGTTCAGGCCTTCGCCAGCGTCGCCGCCGGCTTGGACTTCAGCGCGGTCTTGGCCGTGTTGATGATTTCGGCAAACGCGGCCGCATCGGTCGCGGCAATGTCGGCCAGAACCTTCCGGTCCAGCGCCACCTTGGCGGTCTTGAGGCCCTCGATGAAACGGCTGTAGGTCAGTCCGGCCTGGCGGACGGCCGCATTGATGCGGATCTGCCAGAGATAGCGGAACTCGCGCTTTTTCCGCCGGCGGTCGCGGTAGGCATAAACCCGGCCGTGATCCACGGCATCGGAGGCATACCGGTAAAGTTTGGAGCGCTTCAGGCGGTAGCCCTTCGCGGCTGTCAGAATTCTTCCGCGGCGTTTGCGGGAAGCAGGGGAGTTGGTAACACGCATGGTACGTTAAATATTCTTGGTGGTGGTGGGTTCAGCGGCCGAACGGGAGGTTCTGCGTGATGCGATAGGCATCCGTGGAATCCACCTGCGCGTCTTTGCCGAGACGGCGGAGGCGCTTCGCATTTTTGGTTTGGGCCAGGTGCCGGCGGCCGGCATGAGGACGCATGACCTTGCCGGTGGCGGTGATTTTAAACCGCTTGGTCACCGATTTTCTAGTTTTGATGCCTTTGGGACGTCGCATAATAATTCAATTCAGTAGCAAAAGAGGATGGAATCTAGGTATTTTGTCGCGTTGTGGCAAGCACGAAATTTTGCCGGGTCGGCTGGCCATGGGCTGCCTACAAATTCGTGCTGATGTTCGAGGCCGGTCCGCCCGTTGGTTTTGTCAGGTCAATCGGCGCGCCTGCATTCAATTCCGTCAGCACACCGTCCGTGATGTCCGCCTCCGGACCGACATAAATAAACGCCTCCGTGTTGGCCGAGTTGATCACCAGGTTGAAGCCCCCCGCCTTGGCCCGGTCGGCGACCGCCTTCTGAATCTCCACCACGAGATTCCCGCTCATGCGCTGACTCTGGTCCGCCAATTGCGCCTCCGCCTGCCGCTGAAACTGCTCCAGCGTCACCTTGCTGCTGCCGATTTCCTTGGCCTTGCTCGCGGCCGCCTGCTGCCGCCGGTCCCGCTCATCCGCCGAAATCGCCTGGTCGTTGGCCTGATCCAGCAGTTGCTTGTAATCCGTCTCGGCCTTGTCCAGCCCGTCAGCCATGTCCTTCATCTCTTTCCGCAGCTCCAGCTTGCGGTTTTCCAGCGCCGCCGTGGCCTGCCGCGTCTTCCAGTAGCCGTTGAAGATCTTCTTCATGTCCACCGTCGCCACCTTCGTTTGGGCCGTGGCCGACAGCGCCGTGGCCACCAGCAGGAGAACTGTTAAAAGGGTCAGTCGTAAATTTTTCATGGCCGCAAAAGAAAGCATAATTCTCGACAGAAGCCAATCCAAAAAGGTTCATTTTCTTCGTGTCCATTCGCATGGATTCATGTCTAATTCCCGAAATGAAATTGTCCCTTTTGACTATTTTGCTCGGCTTGGCCCTGGGATTGCCGCAGCTTTTGGGTCTGGCCCGGCCCGCGCGACTCGCCGCGGCCGCCCGCAAGTTTCCCCGCAATCTGCCCTCGGGCATCCTCCTCATGCTCCTCGGCACCGCTTGGTTCGTCTGGAACGTCAATCACGAGCCCATCGCCGATTTCTCCACCTTCAAGCCCTACATGATGGCCGCCTTTGTCGCCGTGGGCGTCTTCTCCTGCATCTATGTGCGGGATTTTCTCGCCGTCCGCGGCCTGGCCGTCGTCCTCCTGCTGCTCGGCAAATGCATGGTGGATACCGGCCGGCCCCACCTCGACCAATCGCCTTTCGTGCTCGTCATCCAGGCCTGGGCGTACGTCTTCGTCCTCGCCGGCATCTGGTTCACCATCACCCCGTGGCGGCTGCGCGATTTCATTGACTGGGCCACGGCCACCGAGGCCCGCATCCGGCTGCTCAGCGGCCTCCGCCTCGCCTTCGCCGCCTTCGTCCTCGTCCTGGGCCTCACGGTGTTCCGCACGATGTGACATGAATCTCTCCGATTTCCGCGAGGATTACCGCCGCGGCACTTTGGATCGCGCCGCCCTGCAGCCGAATCCCCTGGCCCAGTTTGAATCCTGGTTTCGCGCCGCCGCCGGCGAGGATTTTCAGAGCCGCTGGCGCAAAATCGGCATCGCCCTCTACAAGCTCTGGAGCGCCCTGTGCAATCATCGGCCCCCGGATATCAACGCCATGACGCTCGCCACCGTGGACGTCCATGGCCAGCCCTCCACCCGCACCGTCCTGCTGAAAAGCGTGGATGCACGCGGCTTCATCTTCTATACGAACTATGACAGCCGCAAGGGCAGGGAACTCGCGGAAAATCCCCGCGCCGCACTCACGTTTTTCTGGCCCGACCTCGAACGCCAGGTCTGCGTCGCCGGCACCGTCACCAAGCTGCCCCTGGCCGAATCCGAACGCTATTTCCAGTCCCGGCCCCGCGGCAGCCGCATCGGCGCCTGGGCCTCCAGCCAAAGCCAGCCCGTGCCTGATCGCGCTTGCTTGGAGGCCAAATGGCGGGAGTTGGAGCGGAAATTCCCGGCCGACGTACCGCTCCCGCCCCAGTGGGGCGGTTACGTCCTTCAGCCGGAGCGAATTGAATTCTGGCAGGGCCGGCCCAGCCGGCTGCACGACCGTTTCAGCTATTCCCGTCAGCCGGACGGTTCTTGGAAGATTGACCGCCTCTCGCCTTGAGGGCTGCGCGGCCGCGCCTTAAAACTTATACGCCACGCCGGCCATCAGCCGCACGTCGTTCTTCTCGTGCTGCAGCGCCGGTTCATTCTCGTAATTGTCGTCCACATACGCTTTCAAGCTCAGCGACTTGGTGAACGACGCTTCGGCGCCGATTTCAAAATTCACCACGTAGTTGTCCCACTTGTCCACCTCGGGGAAAATCTCCACGGTTTGCCAGATCCGCGCGTGGTCGTTGATCCGGTGCTCAAACTTGTCCGCCAGCCGCACCGTTGCAAAGTTTTCGTTCACGTCCCCCAGTTCCTGCGCTTCGTAGTTGACGCCGCCTTCCACCGATAGCGCCGTGTTGGTCTGTTTGAGCAGGTAATAGCCCAGACCCGGGCCGCCGGTGAACCGGTAGTTCACGTTCGCAATGTAATCATGCAACCCGTCCGCGCGCAGATAATCGTAAAATCGCTCGCTGAACAGATGGTTCCACTGAAACGACCCCTTGTACGAGTCCACGGTCTGCACCCCGTTCTGCTCGCCATACGCGGCCGACGCCATGGCCGCATATTCATCCTTGGCCGTCTTTTTGGCTGCCTGATAATCCGCAGTGATCAGCGTCGTGTCCGTGTTGCCGCGCACCACGGTCGCGCCGGCGCTAATGGAGTTGTTCCACGCCCCTTTCGGCTTGCCCGGCGCCGCCACCACCGGCATCGAAAACGTCACCGGCAGCGACACCGCATTGGTTACGATCACCACATTGGTGACCGTCACGGTGACAAAATTGGTCACCGTCACATAATTGGTTTGCGCGGCGGCCACGCCGCCCAACGCCGCCAGAAGCGGGGCGAACACAAGAATTTTGCTGGCTGCTATCATCAGATAAGCTTGCGCATAAGAACAAAACTGGCCGCCACTGGCAAGCGGCAAGTGCATTTTTAATGTTCCTAAGCTATT
The DNA here is from genome assembly GCA_964532525.1 of uncultured Bifidobacteriaceae bacterium. GTDB lineage: Bacteria > Verrucomicrobiota > Verrucomicrobiia > Limisphaerales > UBA11358 > UBA11358. The sequence goes on along the minus strand of CAZHIM010000051.1, from coordinate 29,312 downwards.
TTCTTCAAAAAGCTTCTGGGCGGCGCCACGCGCCGCAAGGCCGCCGGCTCACTTCGCGGGTTCTGCGTCGCCGGTCTCTTCTTTGTCTTCGCTGATCACCTGCGCAATGGCCTGCAGCTTGTCTTCCCCTTCCAGTTCCACCAGCTTCACGCCCATGGTGTTGCGGCCGGCTTCGCGGATGTCCTTCACCGACGTCCGCACCATCTGCCCGCCCACCGTGATCAGCATGATCTCGTCGTTGTCGCGAACCGTCAGCGCCCCGATCACGCCGCCGGTCTTGTCGCCAACCTTCATGGTGATGCGTCCCTTGCCGCCGCGCGATTGCTTGCGCGTGCCGCTCTCGGATTGCACCAGGTATTCGTCAAACGCCGTCCGCTTGCCCACGCCGTTTTCGCCCGCCACCAACAGCGCGGCGTCCGGCACCACCACGGCCAGCGCCACCACGGCGTCGCTTTTCTCCAGCGTAATGCCCTTCACCCCCGCCGCCGCGCGGCCCATCGAACGCACGTCCGCTTCGCTGAACCGGATGCTCATGCCCCCCCGCGTGATCAGCACCACGTCGTCCCCCTCGTCGCCCCCTTCGAGGTTCCCCCGCGTCTGTTTCACATCTATCAGCGTGTCGCCCGGCTCGATCGTGATCGCAATGATCCCGCCCTTGCGCACGTTGCCAAAATCCTTCAGCGCCGTCTTCTTCACCGTCCCCAGCTGCGTCGCAAAGAACAGCTCTCCCGCCTGCGTCCACGTCACGTCTTCCCGGTTCGCATCCGTCTTGGACACGATCCGGATCAGCGCCGCGATCTTCTCGTCCGCCTTCAGCTCCAGCAGATTCGCAATGCTCCGCCCCTTCGCCGCCCGACCCATGTCCGGAATCTCATGCACCCGCTCCACGTACACCCGCCCCGTGTTGGTGAAAAACATCAGGTAATCATGCGTGCTGGCCGTGAACAGGTGCTCCACAAAATCATTGTCCTCGGCCGTCTCGCCCTCCCGCGTCGTCATGCCAATCACCCCCTTGCCCCCGCGCCGCTGCGCCCGGTACTGGCTCACGTTCGTCCGCTTGATCAGCCCGCTGTGCGTCAGCGTGATGATCACGCCTTCGTTGGCGATCAGGTCTTCTATCGCAATCTCACCCTCGTCCGGCACGATCTGCGTCTTGCGCGGCGTGGCGTGCTTTTCCTTGATCGCCGCCAGCTCCGCCTTGATGATCCCCATCACGCGCGATTCCTTGGCCAGAATGTCCAGCAGGTCCTTGATGACTGCCATCAGCCCCTGGTATTCCTTGACCACCTTGTCTATTTCCAACCCCGTCAACTGGTACAACCGCAGGTCCAAAATTGCGTCCACCTGCCGCTCGGTCAGCCCGTAGCGCCCCGCCTGCAGCCGGCTCTCCTGCCGCACCAGCACGCCCCACTGCTCCACCTGCGCCCGCGACCATTCTATGGCCAGCAATTTCACCTTCGCCTCGTCCCGCGTCTTGCTGGACCGGATGATGTGGATGAATTCATCCAAATTCGACAACGCGATGATGTACCCCTCCAGCAGCTCCGCGCGCTCCTCCGCCTTCCGCAATTCAAAACGCGTCCGCCGCAGGACCACCTCGCGGCGATGCTCGATGTAGCATTGGATGATCTCCTTCAGGTTCAGCGTCTTCGGCCGGCCATGATCAATCGCCAGCGAGTTCACGCTGAAGGAAATCTCGAACTGCGTGTGCTGGTGCAGATTCGCAATCACCACCTTCGCCACGGCGTCGCGCTTCAGCTCGATCACCAGCCGGCAGTTCTCGTCCGACTCGTTCCGCATCGCCGAAACTTCCGTGATCACCTTCTCGTTGACCAGATTCGCAATCTGCTCTTCCAGCCCGGCGCGATTCACGTTGAACGGAATCTCCGTGATCACCAGTTGCTCCCGGTTGCCCCGCAACTCCTCCACCCCCACGCACCCGCGCAATTTCACGCTGCCTTTGCCGGTGTGAAAATAATTCTTGATGCCCTCCACGCCGCAGATCACGCCACCCGTCGGGAAGTCCGGCCCCTTGATGAACTTCATCAGTTCCGGAATCGTGATGTCCGGGTTGTCAATCTGCGCGCAAATTCCGTCCACCACCTCGCCCAGGTTGTGCGGCGGCATGTTCGTCGCCATCCCCACGGCGATGCCTGTCCCGCCGTTCACCAGCAGGTTCGGAAACGCCGCCGGAAACACCGTGGGTTCCGTCAGCCGCTCGTCGTAGTTCGGAACGAAATCCACCGTCTCCTTGTCCATGTCGGCCATGAGCAGCGTGCCCAGGTGCGTCAGCCGCGCCTCGGTGTACCGCATGGCCGCCGGCGGATCGTTTTCCACGGACCCGAAATTGCCCTTGCCGTCCACCAACCGTTCCCGCATCGCCCACGGCTGCGCCATGTGCACCAGCGTCGGATAAATCACCGTCTCGCCGTGCGGATGGTAGTTGCCCGATGTGTCGCCGCAAATCTTCGCGCACTTGATGTGCTTGCGCCCCGGAAACAGCGACAGGTTCTCCATCGCGTACAAAATGCGCCGCTGCGAGGGCTTCAACCCGTCCCGCACGTCCGGCAGCGCGCGGGCAATGATCACCGACATCGAATAATCGAGAAACGAGTTCTTGATCTCGTCCGCAACATTGATTTTGGCGATTTTTTCGCCCTGTGTGTACGCGCCGCCCGGCTGCGCTGGCAGTTGTGGCGGCGGGTTGGATTCAGTCTCGTCTGGCATGATAAAAATTTACTTTCGCCCCGGGCAAATCACACGTCCAGGTTCCGAACATTCAAAGCGTTATCTTCAATGAACTGGCGCCGCGGCTCCACTTCGTCGCCCATCAATTTCACGAACATCTCCTCCGCTTCCACCGCGTCCGTGAGGTCAATCCGCAGCAGCTTCCGCTTGATGGGGTTCATCGTGGTTTCAAACAGCTCTTTCGCGTCCATTTCGCCCAACCCCTTGAACCGCGTCATCTGGATGCCCTTCTTTCCCACCATTTTCACCCCGGAAAGAATCTCCGGAATCGAGAACAGCGGCGTCACCGTCGAGCGGTCGCCCTCTCCCTCCGTCAGTTCAAACAGCGGCTTGTCCTGCGCCGCATAATGGTCCACCGCAAGGCCTTTCTTCGCCACCTTGGTCAGCAGGTCCGCAATCGCCTTGCTCTCCAGGTGCAGGTTGGAAACCGTCGCCCGCCGCGTCGGCCCGTCCTTCCGGCGTTCCGGCTCCGCGTCTCCGGCAGGAAACAAATCCAGGTTCGCGTCCTTGAACGTTTCCAGCTCCTCCGGGGTGAGAAAATAATGCAGTGTCTCGTCGTTGCCGTCGCGCACCTTCGCCATGAACTGGGGCAGGGACCCGTCCCGCGCGCGCTTCTCCACGTAGTCCGCAAAGTCGCCGCCCAGCCGCTTGATGTGCGTGGCGTGCTTGTTCAGCGATTCCAGCAGCGCCAGGATTTCCTCGAGCTGCGCGGGATTGAACTCCCGGCCGTCCGCCAGGTTCCGCAGCTTCACTTCCTCCACGCCGTTTTGCAGCAAAATCCGGTTCAACTGCACGTCGTCATCAATGTAGTCCGTCCGCTTCTTCCGTGTCACCGAATACAGCGGCGGCTGCGCAATGTACACATACCCCAGCTTCACCAACTGCGGCATCTGCCGGTAGAAAAACGTCAGCAGCAGCGTCCGGATGTGCGAGCCGTCCACGTCCGCGTCCGCCATGATGATGATCTTGTGATACCGCAGCTTTTCGATGTTGAACGCGCCTTCGCCCTCGCCGTCACCGATGCCCGTTCCAATGGCCGTGATCATCGTCCGGATTTCATGGTTCTGTAAAATTTTGTCCAGCCGCGCCTTCTCCACGTTCAGCAGCTTGCCGCGAATCGGCAGAATCGCCTGGAACTTTCGGTCCCGGCCCTGCTTCGCCGAACCACCGGCCGAGTCGCCCTCCACAATGTACAGCTCCGTGTTTTCCGGGTCGCGATCCGAACAGTCCGCCAGCTTGCCCGGCAGTCCGCCGCCGGTCAGCGCCGATTTGCGCACCGCCTCCCGCGCCTTCCGCGCCGCCTCCCGCGCGCGCGCCGCGTTCAGCCCTTTCTCCACAATCCGCTTGGCCACCGGCGGATTCGCGTCAAAATACTGCATCAACCCCTCGTACGTCACCGATCCCGTGATGCGCTCCACTTCCGGCGACAACAGCTTCACTTTCGTCTGCGACTCAAATTTCGGGTCGCTGTGCTTCACCGAAATCACCGCCGTCAGCCCTTCCCGCACGTCGTCGCCCGTGATCTGCGGGTCCTTTTCCTTCAATAATTCGTTGGATTTGGCGTACTGGTTGATCGCCCGCGTCAACGCGCTCCGGAAGCCGGACATGTGCGCGCCGCCGTCCGGATTGTGAATCGTGTTGGTGTAGCACAGCACTTGGTCGTTGTAGCTGTCGTTGTACTGCATCACCACTTCCACGTGCACCTCGATCTCCTTGTCGTCCAACTGCTCCCGCGTTTCCTTGCGGAAGGAGATCGGCTTGGGATGCAGCGGCACCTTGCTCTTGTTGAGCAGCTTGACAAATTCCTCCGTCCCGTTCTTGAAATAATACGTCTCCGGCTTGGCGTTCGGCTTCCGCTCGTCGGTGAACACAATCTCCAGGCCTGAATTCAAAAACGCCAGCTCGCGCAGCCGCTGGCTCACGATGTCCGCCTTGAACTCGGTCGTCTCGCGAAAAATCTCCGCGTCCGGTTTGAACGTCACCAGCGTCCCCGTGTTCTTGGTCTTGCCGATCACGTGCAGCTTCTCCACGGTCACGCCCCGCTCAAAACCCATCGCGTGAATCTCTCCGCCGCGCGACACCTCCACTTCAAACCATTCGCTCACCGCGTTCACGCACTTGGCGCCCACGCCGTGCGTGCCCCCGGAAAACTTGTAGCCGCCCTGGCCGTATTTGCCCCCCGAATGCAGCGTCGTCAGCACCAGCTCCACCCCCGGCAGCCCCGATTCCGTGTTGATGTCCACCGGGATGCCGCGTCCGTTGTCGCGAATCGAAATCGCGCCGTCCACATGAATGGTCACCTCGATCCGGGTGCAATACCCGGCCAGATGCTCGTCCACGGAGTTGTCCAGCACCTCCGTCACGCAGTGGTGCAGGGCGCGCTCATCCGTGCCGCCAATGTACATGCCCGGCTTTTTGCGCACCGCCTCCAGCCCCTTGAGCTGGCTCAAATCGTCCGCGTCATAATTGCCGTCTGCAATCTTTCCCGCTGAGGCAAATTGCTCTTCCGTAGAATCCGAAACAGTCTCCATAAATTCAATCTTTCCGCCCGGCCATTTGCGCCAAAACGGATAATCAAAATTTTAGAAAATCGGGGTCTTCCCCACAATGTTTATTTCGGCTTTTTTGACACAAAAAACACCATTACTTGTGCGCTTTTTGCTTGCCTACCAGACATATTGTGGTTCAGAAAATGGAACAAAGGGGCGGACTCCTTCCCAACTCCGGCACCCCCGCGCCCCCCGTCCGGCAGGGCAGGGACGGGGGAAAAAAACGCCCCCTGAAACTTATGAGCCGTGACCAGCCCGGCGACCCGATATTGCCCAGAGCGGAAACCGTTTCTCTTATTCCTACGGGGGGAGACGACAATACTGATATGACCACCCTTGATGACCCACGAGGAAAGCCGCTGCGCATGAATTTGCGCGCGGTCAGGTCCGAAATCGCGCTTAAGGCGAGCGGAGGCGGTAAAAACGGTTGGGATGATTTGTCCAATCCGGATCGTTGAAAGAAGCGGAACCGGTCGTTAGCATGTTGGTTTGCACCGGCTGCCAATTGGGATTGTTGAGATCGGTGCAGGCGTCCACCACCAGTGTTTGGCCGCTGGCCCAGTTGAGGTTGAACCCAAATTGGTTCGCGTGCATACCGAAGCTGGAGTCACCGGTCTGAATTTGCGGCAGCCAGAGTGCGGTCGGCAGAGCGCCAAATCCATCCCAGCCGGCAGTGCCAGGCAAATAATAGGCGGTAACCTGTGGGTCTTGGAGAAATGTGAGCGCACCAACAGACGGTGCGTTGCCTTCGAAAAAGACTGCTTGCAGATTGGCGCATAGCCCGAACGCACCTTCCCCGATCACTTGGACCTGGTTTGGGATGTTCATGTGAGTCAAGCCGCTGCAGCCGGTAAACGCTTCGGACTCCAGGTTGGTCACGCCGTCGGGAATCGTGACTTCATTCAGACCGGTGCAAGTGACGAAGGCACAGGCTCCGATGTCGGTGACGCTGTCGGGAATGACATAACTTCCTGATCGACCGGGCGGGTATTGGACGATCGTGGTTAACTGCTTGTTGAACACTACGCCATCTATGCTCGTGTAGGTGACACTGGAGGCATCCACGCTAAAGTTCAGCAGGCTGGAGCAGCCATAGAACGCTTCCGGTTCGATGCAAATGACGGCGCCGGGAATCACGATGTCGGTCAGACTGGCGCAGCCGCCGAAAGCATCGCTGCCGATGTTTGTGACGCTGTCGGGGATAATAAAGGCCGTCAGATTGCTGCAACCACTGAACGCAGAGCTGCTGATGCTGGTGACGCCAGCGGACATGGTGACGTTGGTCAAGCTCGAACAGCAGGCAAAAACCTGCGTGCCCATGTTCGTCAGCCTGCCGCTGATTGTAACATCAGCTAGATCAGCGCAGAACATAAAGGCATTGTCGCCAACGCTCGTGACGCTACTGGGAATCGTCACACTGGTCAGGTCGGCGCATTGAAAGAACGCATTTGCCGAAATGCTGGCAACGCCGTTGGAAATCGTGACATTAGCCAGACCACTACAACACTCGAACGCCGATGCCCCGATGTTGGTGACACTGCCGGGGATGGCAATGTTGGTCAAGCCGGTGCAGTAGAGGAAAGCAAAACCTCCAATGTCGGTGACGCTGCCGGGGATCGAAATACTGGCCAGGCTGACGCAGGAGTCGAATGTGCCTTCGCCTATACTGGTAAGGCCATTGGGAAGCGTGATATCAATCAGGTTACTGCAATTCTGAAAAGTGCTGTTTCCAAGACTGATGATGCTAGGCGGAATCACGACGTTAGTCAGAGCGAAGCAGTAAGCGAACGCTTCTTGCCCGATGTTGGCGACGCCATTGGGAATATTGAGGCTGGTCAGATTGTCACATCCGGCAAAGGCAGCCGCGCCGATATTCGCAACCGTGCCGGGAATCGTGATGCCGGTCAGACCACAAGAGTCGAATGCACTTTCCCCGATGTTCGTGACGCTGCTGCCAAATGTGATACTGGCTAGATGGAAACAATCTCCAAACATGTCGTTTCCGATACTGGTAACCCCGTCAGCAATGACGGCATTGGTCAGGTCGCTGCAGGCAAACGCACTGTCTCCAATGCTGGTGACACTGCCAGGGATAATGATGCTCGTCAAACCGGCGCAACTGCAAAAGGCGAGCTCTCCAATATTGGTGACACTTCCGGGAATCGTGACGCTGGTCACGGCGGAACCCATAAAGGCATGGTACCCAATGCTGGTGACGGGATAACCATTGGTTGAACTGGGTATGATCACGACACCATTGGTGCCGCTATAGCCAATAATGGTAATCGCGCCACTGTTGGTCGTAAAAGTGAATTGGGCGAACGAGGTTAGGGGCAGCAGCAGCGCAGCACACAGCAGGTAAATTCGAATCAAATCAAGCTGGGGTTTCATATTCTGAATTTTTTCATTTGCTCACGTCCCCGAGTTCCATTCCAACCAGATTTTGCCTTTTGTTCTCCATCATTCAGCTTCCCCATTCCGCAGTGCCTGTCTCCATCACGAGAGTGACCGCCCCCCAGGGAGAAGGCTGGGATGAGGGGGAAGGGGGTCTCCAACGGGCCAGCCGTGATCTGCTCTTTGAGATACCACTGCCTTGGCTTTACCCAAAAAAAATGTCACGGAACCAAAACATTTGTCACCCGCCGTCTCTCCCGCTAACCTCCGCCTGTGCCTCTTCATCGCGAACACCTCCTCGCGCCCCTGAAACAGTTCTTCGGTTTCAGTTCCTTTCGGCCGCTCCAGGAGGAAATCATGCGCGACTCCCTCGCCGGCCGGGATGTCGTGGCCATCCTGCCCACCGGCGGCGGCAAATCCCTCTGTTTCCAGCTCCCCGCCCTCATCCGGCCCGGGCTCACCGTCGTCGTCTCGCCGCTCATCGCCCTCATGAAGGATCAGGTGGATGCCCTGCAATCCGCCGGGGTCGCCGCCACTTTCTTGAATTCTTCGCTGCCCGCCGGCGAGTCCCGCCCCCGCCTGCGCGGCCTGCACCAGGGCGAATTCCGCCTCCTCTACGTCGCCCCCGAGCGACTGATGCTCTCTGGCTTCATCGAGGACCTCAAGCAATGGCACGTCAATCTCCTGGCCATTGACGAGGCCCATTGCATCAGCGAATGGGGCCACGATTTCCGCCCCGAATACCGTCAAATCGCCACCCTGCGCGACGTCCTCCCCGGCGTCCCCATGATGGCCCTCACCGCCACCGCCACCGAACGCGTCCGCCTTGACATCGTCGCGCAACTGCATCTCCCCAATCCCGCGGTTTACGTCGCCAGTTTCAACCGGCCCAATCTCACTTACCGCGTCGCCGCCAAAACCGGCGCCTACCACCAGGTCCTCGCCTTCATCCGCGCCCGCCGGGGCGAAAGCGGCATCGTCTATGTCCAGGCCCGCAAATCCGCCGATGCCCTCGCCGCCAAGCTCGCCGCCGACGGCATCAAGGCGCTGCCTTACCACGCCGGCTTGAGTTCCGCCGAGCGCGCCCAAAACCAGGAGGCCTTCCGCCGCGACGAAGCCCGCGTCATTTGCGCCACCATCGCCTTCGGCATGGGCATCAACAAACCCAATGTCCGCTACGTCATTCATTACGACCTCCCCAAAAACATCGAGGGCTATTACCAGGAAACCGGCCGCGCCGGGCGCGACGGCCTGCCCGCCGAATGCCTCCTCCTCTTCACCCCCGGCGACCGCATCAAGCAGATGCGCTTCATTGACGAGAAAACCGACCCCCGGGAACGCGAGATCGCCCGCGCCCAGCTTGAGCAAATGCTCCATTACGCCGAAATCGCCTCCTGCCGGCGCGAGTTTCTCCTGGGCTATTTTGGTGAGAAATTTATCGCCCGGCCGCCGGCTCCCCGACCGGGCGCCGGCCAGCCACCCCCCGCCGCCGCGGCGGCCGGCGAAAACAACTGCGCCGGCTGCGATAATTGTCTCGCCCCCCGCGCCACTTGGGACGGCACCATTGCCGCGCAGAAATTTCTCTCCTGCGTCTATCGCATCCGCGAGCAAAGCAATTTCGGCGTCGGCGTCCAGCACGTCGTCGAGGTGCTCTGCGGCGCCGATACCGAAAAAATCCGCAGGTTCGGCCACCACCGGCTGTCCACCTATAACATCGGCGCCGAACATACCCGCGCCGAATGGGGCGCCATCGGGCGCGAGCTCGTCCGGCTCGGCCTCTTGTTCCAAAATGCCGAAAAGTTCAACATTGTCGAACTGACCGCCGCCGGCATCGCCGCCCTCAAATCCCGCACCAAGATCACCCTCACTCGGCCCGTCGCCTCCACCCAGCCCGAACAGTCCCGCGTGGGTGAAATCGCCTGCGACGAAGTCCTCTTCGAGCAATTGCGCGGCCTGCGCAAACAGCTTGCCGATCAACGCGCCGTGCCGCCCTATATCATCTTCTCCGACGTCTCCCTGCGCCAGATGGCCCGCGCCTATCCCGCCAATAACCAGGAATTCTCCCACATCACCGGCGTGGGCGACCGCAAGCTCCGCGAGTTCGGCGACAGCTTCCTCCGCGAAATCGCCGCCCACTTGCAATCCCACGCCCGCCAGATCTTCGCCGACGATTCCTTTACCGCGCCCGTGGATTCCATGCCCCGCCGGTCAGGGCTCTCGGACACCGTCCGTGAGACCTTGAATTTCTTCCGTCAGGGGAAAACCGTGCCCGAGATTTCCCGCCTCCGCCATCTGAAGGATGGTACTATCTACACCCATCTGGAAGAAGCCATGCTCGCCGGCGAAACCGTGGACGTAAACCACCTCGTTTCCGCCCCCGCCCAAAAGGAAATCGCCGCCGCCTTCGCCAAACACGGCTTCGGCAACCTCTCCGGCGTGGTCGAATCCCTCGGCGGCAAATACGGCTACGGCCCGTGCCGTCTCGTCCGCGCCGCCCTGCAAAAGTAAAAACCCCGCCCCCATGACGCGAACGGAATTGCCGGGCGCGTTGGTCTTGGGCGGGGCGTCAAGCAGTGCGCAGACATGTCTGCGCTTTGGGTCCATCCTCAATCCTCCATCCTCTTCGATTGCCGCCATCGCCTCGCCCCGCAAGCGCCATTGGACATTTGCCCCAGTATGGTGGATGTTCCTCCCAGAACGTCTGAGCGGCGAAATGCAAAAGAACTGTTATCTTGTTCTTGGCGTGGAGGCCACCGCGACGCCCGCGGAAATCAAGGCGGCTTTCCGGCGTCGGGCCATGGAGGTCTATCCCGACCGTTTCGGCTCCGAGAGTGTCGCCTTTCAGGAGCTGCAGGACGCCTACGCCGTCCTGAGCCACCCCGACCGCCGCCGACATTACGACCGCCACAGCCCGCCTGCGCCCATGTGCCGCGCGCCCCGGGGCCCGGCGCCCGAACCCGTGCCGCGCTGGCCGGGCGGCGATGAACCCATCGCCGCCCCCGCTCCCGAGTTTCACGAAATCGCCATCGCGGAGTCCGCGGCAACCTTCCATCCGTCCTTCGAAGAACTCTTCGCGCGCCTGTGGGGCAATTTTGAAGACCGGCCGCGCCCAAAATCCGAAACGCTCGAAAACCTTACGCTGGAGGTCGTCGTCACCGCTGAGGAAGCGCTTGTCGGCGGCCGGGTGCGGGTGCAGGTGCCCGGGTTGGCCACCTGTCCCACCTGCGGCGGCCACGGCGGGCTTGGGACCTATCAATGCTGGCGCTGTGCCGGCGCCGGCGCGGTGGCCCTGAATTACCCCTTGGAGATCGCCTATCCTCCCGGCATTCGGGACGGCCACGCCACCCGGATTTCCTTGAACCGATTTGGCATCTATAACCTGTATTTAACCATCCTGTTTCGCGTCACTGACACGGAGCTTGCGAACTAACGAAAGGCGTAACCATGACTCCCAAACTGCTGATTGTAACGGACTTGGGCTTGCTCAAAGCGTACAAGGTTCTCACCACCCCCAAAGGCTCCCTGCATTTGGACCCCATCGAAACGGTCGTGCTGGACGAGGCCCGTCAGCGGGTGCTGGATAAAGTGACCGACCTTGCCGGCCGCCGGGGCTCTCCCACGCGCAACGCCGGGGGCGCACCCTTGGCCGACGCCCACAATCTGCAACTCGAAACCCGTCGCCGGCTCGTGAAGAAGATCGCCGGCCTCATTGAAACCTTCGTCCAGAAGAACGCCGAGTGCGGCCTCTGGCTGGCGGCCCGCCGCGAAATCAACGCCTCCATCCTGTCCGCCCTCCTCAAAAACGTTCGCCACCGCATCGAAGCCAATCTGCCGCTGGACCTCGTCCATGCCGACGGCCAGGAGCTCATCGCCAATTTCGCCCCCGCCATTTTCCTGAAACCGATGATTCCCTCCCGCCTTTGACTTGGCCGTCGCAGCGCGACGCCGTGACAATAGCCGGGCGTTTTCAACGCCCGGTGCAATTTGGCATCGCCAAAGTCCCGCAGGGACGGCTGATGGGGCGCCAAGTTCCACAGTGGAATTCGACTCCCCAATTTTGCGGAGATTGTCTGGCTGAACGCCAAAGGCGTGGCGGACAATATTCGTGCAACCGGTTGGGTTCGTGCGTTGCCGCGCGATCCTTTGGCCAGAGCCAACCTCCTGTTCCGCAACAAAAATCGTTTATCTATTGGCAAAATACGCTTCTAAAATTCCATTCAGTTTCATCCGCATTCCCCGATAGTTCTTCGGTGTGAAAGACTATCGGCTGTCACTCGGGTCATGCGATCTGCCGCCCAGCGACAACATCGTGGCCTCAATCTTTTGCGCGCATCAATCAACATGAAGAATTGGACCATTGGGAAAAGAATCGTCTCGGGCTTTGCCGTCTTGATCCTCATCACCGCGGTGCTGGGCGTGCTGGCGGTGATCAACATGCGCCGCACGGAAACGGAGGCAAAGCAACTCGCGGAGTTGAAAGTGCCGCAGGTGCGGGTGGCCAACGAGGTGGAAAGATCCGCTCATCTCACGCTGTATCAAATGCGCGGTTACGGCGATACCGAGCAGACCAATTTTCTGCAAGTCGGGTTGCAAAACCTCGAAGCCACCAAAAAGCGCATCGCCGAAGCCAGGGATTTGGGCGCCACATCGCCTTTGCTGGCGAGCCTCAAAACCGCGGCGGAAAAAGAAGAAAACAAGATCCGGCTCTACGACCAATACGTCCGGCAAACCATGGCGAAAACCGAAGGCATCCAGCAGAATCGAAAAGAGCTGGATGTCGCCGCACAAGCCTTCATGACGAATTGCACCGGTTATCTCAATGAGATGAACAGCACCATGGTGGCGGAATTGAATACGAACACGCCAGCCGACGTTTTTCGAAGCCGGTACCTGAAGATCACTGTGATCGGCGAGGTGATGGATGCCGGTCAAACCGTGCGGATTGCCGCCTGGCGTGCCCAAGCGGAACGTGATCCACAGCAGCTGATTGATGCCCAAACGAACTTCGCCACCATTAAGGCCAAACTGGATGCACTGCGTCCACTCACGGCCCAAGCCGCCAATCTCCAGCGGATCGCCGGCTGCCAGGCCGCCGCCGATGCTTATAAGCAAGGGATGAATGATCTGCTGGCCAACTGGCAGGCAAGAGACGAAGTGAGCAGGGTCCGGCTGGCGGCTGGAACGGAACTTCTCTCCGAAGCTCAAAACATAGCGGAGGATGGCCTGACGGATACTACCAGCGCCGCCGGACAAGCCGCGAATCTTCTCTCTTCCGCAACCTTCATTGTCGCGGGCGGCTTGGCGGTCGCCATTATGATCGGAGTGACCCTGGGGATTTTCATCACGCGCGGCACCAATCGGGTTCTCAATCGTGTCGCCGCCTCGCTCCATGACGGATCCAATCAGGTGGCCGGTGCGGCGGGGCAGGTGGCTGCCGCCAGCCAGACGTTGGCGGAAGGATCCAGCGAACAAGCCTCGTCGCTGGAGGAAACCAGTTCTTCGCTCGAGGAAATGGCTTCCATGACCAAACGCAACGCCGAGAGCGCCCGGCAAGCCAATGCCCTCGCCAAGCTCGCGCGCGAAGCCGCCGATAAAGGCGTCACCGACATGCAATCCATGTCTTCGGCGATGGAAGCCATCCAAGGGGCCAGCGGGGATATTGCGAAGATCATAAAAACCATTGACGAAATTGCTTTCCAAACCAACATCCTCGCGCTGAATGCGGCCGTCGAGGCCGCCCGCGCCGGGGAGGCGGGGATGGGATTTTCCGTGGTGGCAGACGAAGTGCGCAACTTGGCTCAGCGCAGCGCCCAAGCGGCCAAGGAAACCGCCGCCAAGATTGAGGACGCCATCGTTAAGACGGGCCAGGGTGTGGAGATCAGCAGCAAGGTGTCGGCGGCCCTCGGCGATATTGTCGCCAAGGTGCGCCAGGTGGACCAACTGGTGTCCGAAATTGCCACGGCCTCGCGAGAACAGACTGACGGGGTTACGCAAATCAATTCCGCGGTCGGTCAAATGGACACGGTGACGCAAAGCAACGCGGCCTCTGCCGAGGAAAGCGCCGCCGCTGCCGAAGAGTTGAGCGCCCAGGCCGAAGGCATGAAACAGTCGGTGGCTGAACTGCTCCAACTGGTGGGCAGACAGACCGCCGCTGGAGCGCCGGCGCCTGCTGTGCGCCAGAGCAAACCGGTGCTTCACCGCGCGGTCCGTTCGACGATCCCTTGTCCATCCAAAGTTGCAACGAATCCCGGCATCAAAACGATTACGAGCGCATAGTGGCGATGGTCAGTGAACACGGCGCCAGCACGCGGGCGGCACTTGAATTGAAGCGGATGTCCGGCGACTGGCCGCCAATATGACCGTTTTGCGCTTTCGCGGTTAACGGTCGGGCGTGCGAGCCCTCCCCAATAATTCGCGGAAATTGTAATTCGCGTCACCCCTTGTCTTTGCATCTGTGTCCATCTGTGGTTAAGTCTGAATCGTTCTCGCTTAGACTGGCTTTTTGCCACCCCAAACCCTATTTTTCCCGGATGGAATTGACCGAAAATTCGTTCTCACATCCTGACCAATTTGTCCGCCGTCACAATGGCTCGAATGCCCGGGAAACCGGCGAAATGCTCACCGTCTTGGGCTTTAAGAGCTTGGACGCTCTCGTGGACGCTGCCGTGCCTGCGCCCATTCGTTCCCACCAAAAGCTGAATCTGCTGCCCGCCAAAAGCGAATTCGAGGCCCTCGCCGAACTCAAGCGCATCGCCTCCGCCAACAAGGTCTTCCGTTCCTTCATCGGCCAGGGCTACTACGATTGCATCACCCCGGCCGTCATCCAGCGCAACGTCCTCGAAAACCCCGGCTGGTACACCCAATACACCCCCTATCAGGCCGAAATCTCCCAGGGCCGCCTCGAAGCCCTCCTGAATTTCCAGACCATGGTCAGCGACCTCACGGCCCTCGACATCGCCAACGCCTCGCTGCTCGATGAGGGCACCGCTTGCGCCGAGGCCATGATGATGTGTCACCGCTTCAAGGGCTCGGCTACGCGCAACGTGTTCTTCGTCTCGGAAAACTGTCACCCGCAAAATATCGCCGTCGTCCGGACCCGCGGCGCGGCGCTGGGCGTCGAAATCGTTGTCGGCAACCACGAAACGTTCTCCTTCGGCGACAAGGTTTTTGGTGCCCTCGTGCAATATCCCGACACTCTTGGCGCCATCCATGATTACTCCGGTTTTGCCGAGAAAACCCACGCTGCGGGCGCCCTGTTCGCCGTCGCCACCGATCTGCTGGCGCTCACGCTTATCAAGCCGCCGGGTGAATTCGGCGCCGACCTCGCCGTGGGCAGCGCCCAGCGCTTCGGCGTCCCCCTGGGCTACGGCGGACCCCATGCCGGGTTCTTCGCCACCCGCGACGAGTTTAAACGCCAAATGCCCGGCCGCCTCGTCGGCGTCTCCAAGGATATCCGCGGCAAGCCGGCCCTGCGTCTGGCCCTCGGTACGCGTGAGCAGCATATTCGCCGCGAAAAGGCCACCAGCAACATCTGCACCGCCCAGGCGCTCCTCGCCAATATGGCGTCCCTTTACGCCTGTTATCACGGCCCGGACGGTCTTAAAAGCATCGCCGCGCGCGTCCATGCCCTCACCCGCGCCCTCGCGGCCGGATTGGAAAAACTCGGCTGCCAAGTGGGGCAGGGGACCCAACCCTATTTCGATACGCTCACGATTAAACCCGGCCGCAAATCCGCCGCTGACATCTTGAAATTGGCCGCCGCGCACGAAATGAACTTCCGGCCTCTGGACGACCATACCCTCGCCATTTCGCTCGACGAGACGACGAGCCCGCAAGAGGTGGCCGAAATCTGGCGGATTTTCAACGGCGATAAACCCGTGGATTTCAAACTCGCTGAACTGGCCGCCAGCCGACAGCGCTCCATCAACAACCGGCAGTCCCAGTTTCTCCAGCATCCCGTCTTCAGTCGCTATCATTCCGAAACTGAGATGCTCCGCTACATCAAACGGCTCGAATCGCGCGACCTTTCGTTGACGGCCTCGATGATTCCGCTTGGTTCCTGCACAATGAAGCTGAACGCCGCCGCGGAAATGCTCCCCATCTCCTGGCCTGAATTCGCCAAAATTCATCCGTTCGCACCCCTCGGCCAGGCGCGCGGTTACCAGATCCTGTTCCAAAACCTGGAGGACTGGCTTGAGGCCTGCACCGGTTTCGCCGGCGTCTCCTTGCAACCCAACGCCGGTGCCCAGGGCGAATACACCGGCATGCTCGTCATTCGCGCCTACCACCAGTCGCGTGGCGAAGGCCATCGCAATGTGTGCCTGATTCCCACCTCCGCCCATGGCACCAATCCCGCCAGCGCCGCCATGGCCGGCCTCAAAATCGTCCCCGTCGTCTGCGACCCCAACGGAAATATTGACGTCGCCGATCTCCGCGCCAAAGCCGAAGCCCATCAGCGCGACCTCGCCTGTCTCATGGTCACTTATCCCAGCACGCACGGCGTTTTTGAGGCCGCCATTCGTGAGATGTGCGAAATCATCCACGCCCACGGCGGCCAGGTTTACATGGATGGCGCCAATATGAATGCGCAACTCGGTCTCACCTCGCCCGGATTCATCGGCGCCGACGTCTGCCATCTCAATCTGCACAAGACGTTTTGCATCCCGCATGGCGGCGGTGGCCCCGGCGTCGGACCCATCGCGGTCGCCAAACATCTCGTTCAGTTTCTGCCCAGCCATCCGTATTTCACGGCCCGCTTGGAAGCGCGCAACGGCAAACATCACATCGGCCCCGTCACCGCCGCCCCTTGGGGCAGCGCCAGCATCCTGCCGATCTCCTGGATGTACATCGCCATGATGGGCGCGGACGGTCTCGTCCAAGCCACCCAATACGCCATCCTCAACGCCAACTACGTCTCCAAACGCCTGGAAAAATATTTTCCCACCCTGTACCGCAATAACGGTCTCGTTGCCCACGAGTGTATCCTCGACCTCCGCGCCTTCCACAGCGTCACCGCCGAGGACGTGGCCAAGCGCCTGATGGATTACGGATTCCATGCCCCAACCCTCTCGTTCCCGGTCGCCGGCACCCTCATGGTTGAACCGACCGAAAGCGAGTCGAAGTACGAATTGGACCGCTTCTGCGATGCCATGATCTCCATTCACGCCGAAATGACCGCCGTGGAAAACGGCTCGGCTGATGCCAAAAACAACGTGCTCAAGAACGCCCCGCACACCGCCGACCAAGTCGCCACCGATCATTGGAACCACCCTTATTCCCGCGACCAGGCCGCCTTTCCGGTCAAAAGCCTGCACGAATTCAAATTCTGGCCCCACGTCAGCCGCGTGGACAACGTCTTCGGCGACCGCAACCCCGTATGCTCGTGCGCCGGCATGGAAAATTATTCATAACCATCTGAAGTGAACGCGCAGACCGGCTCGCGCTGAAGTCGCGACGGAGAACAGCCTGGGGTGAGTTCGCCACACCCCGGGCGAACTTTCAACGGACGTCGCGTCGTCGCGAAGCGACGAGGGACATTAGCCAGACACGCCAGTGTCTGGTGTAAGCGCTTGAGAACAGTCCGTCCTGAAGGGACGAATTACACATGCAGACTAAGCTAGACATTCTCCTGTCTCCGTCCTACTTTTGAAATCGTGAACCCCGAATCAAGGCCCAAGGCACGTCGCATGGCGTGTATCCTCTCTGCCTGCGGCGTGGTCTGCCTCATTCTGGCCCTGCTGGTGGGAAAGAGTTCCTCCGACTTTGTCCGCGCCGCCGTTCGTACCAGCGGCAGGATCATTGCGGTGATTAAGAAGGAGGGCGACGACGGCCCGCGCTTTTATCCGGTCATCGTTTTCCGGGATCTCCAAGGCGCCGAACACCAGATCGAATCGCCTTCCGGCGGCAATCCCTCGGCCTATATCGTCGGCGAGACGGTGTCTTTGCTCTACAATGCCAACAATCCCGGCAATGTCCGGATGGACTCGTTCTGTGCGCTCTGGGGATTCGCGCTGCTGCCCGCCATTATCGGTCTCGCCAATCTGCTGGGCGGCGTGGCGCTTTGGTTCCGTCCCACGCCGGCCTCAAGCTCCCACTCCGCAGTCCTTCAGTGAGCGGCCACCGGGCGCAGCTCACGCAGGCTTGGATCGCACGCTGAAGCTTTTCCACATCCGCGCCGGCAACAACCCGAGCGCAATGAAGGCTAGCTGGCTCACCACGAAGAGCACCAGCCATTTGAACGCGGCCTCCGTGAAACCGTAGCTGTGCAGGCCGATGCCCAGCATGTTCACGCCAAACCAGGACCAGGCCGTGACCACGTTGCCGAAGATCGCGCAATTCACCAGCCCGCGTTCGCGCACGATGCCGCCCCAGCGCAGGTGCAGAATCAGCGCGTTCCACAACACGATGATCAGCGCGCCGTTCTCCTTGGGGTCCCAGCCCCAGAACCGGCCCCACGATTGGTCGGCCCAAATGCCGCCCAGCACCGTGCCCACAAAGCTGAACAGCGTCGCAAAGCACACAATGCCGTAAATCATCCGCGCCAGCGACTTGCCCGTGGCTTCGTCCAGCGTCTTGGTGAACATTCCGCGCAGGACGTAAATCAGCGCCAGGAATCCCGCCACAAACGTGCTCGCGTATCCCACCGTCACGGCCACCACATGCGTCGCCAGCCAGAAATTCGTGTCCAGCACCGCGCGCATCATTTCCATCGTGTCGCCTTCCAGCGCCAGATGATGCGCAATGATCAGCGTGATGAACCCGATGCCCGCCGCCACCACCGCCCCAATGCCGTTCTTGTGGAACTTCTCAAGAATGAGACCGAGCAGGCACGCCCCCCAGCCAATGAAAATCGCGGATGAATACAGGTTCGTCACCGGCGGCCGCCCCTCCAGCACCATGCGATATATCAAGCCGGTCGTGTGAATGACAAAGGCCAGCGCCAGGAGCCAGACCGCCGAACGCCGGAGCGTCTCGGACAAATTGAACCAGGAAAAGCACGCCAGCAACCCGGCCAGCACATAGATCACCATTGCGTTATAAAACGGCTCCATCTGGTTGAAGAACACTTCCGCCTGGGCCGCGGCCACCGCCTTGGGCTGGCTGCCGACCAGCAGGGCGTGGAGATCGCGCAGGGCGGCGTTGAATTCGTCCGGCTGGCCCGCCGCCAAAGCGCCGGTCATCCGCGCATAGTCGCGAATGCCTGGGTCCAACTCCGGATTCTTGGCGTGCGGCGCGTCGAGCAGGGCGTCGCCCATGCGCCGCCATTGGCCGTTGCCGTCGGGCGGCAGCACCAGCGGCGGCTGCATGCCGGACATGTACTGAAACTCCCGGATGTAGGCGGCAAAAATACTAAAATTCGTCTCGTTGTATTTTTGTCCCGCCTGTTGCGCCTGCACCGCCGCGATCCCGTCCGGAATGAGTTGTGCAAACGCCGACACTTCGTCCGGCCAGTTCTGCGCCCCGGCGGGCTGCACCGTGTTTTTCAGGGTTGCATAAAGCTGCAGCCGCTCCTCCATCTTCGCCACGGCATTGTCAAAGGCGGTGCGCGCGGAAGCGTCAATCTTCTGTACGCGCTCGTTTTCCTTGGCAAACGTGTCGAACATCGGCTGGATCTGGTTCCAGGAATAATGCTTCCCGTCCGACTGCTTCGCCGGATCGCGGTCCGGCAATTTCAGCAGGGAGACCAGATCCGGATTATCCACGCGGAACACCGGCCAGTCGTCGGCCACCGCCGGGTTCATCATCACGTTCGCCAGCCACTCGGTCGCCGGAATGATCTTCGGATGCTGATCCCAATCCTTCCACGGTTCCTCATTGAGCGTCTGCTTTTCGCGGATCGCCAGCAGGGAATTGCGCGCCAGCGAGTCCATCGGCTCCACGCGCCCGTTGGCGGTGATGGGCAATTGGCCAAATTCCCCATAGGCGAAATCCTTGTCCTTCGGCGCTTGCAGATTCCCGAGGAACCACACCGCCATCACGAGCAACAGCAATGCCGGCAGCCATTTCTGGAAAATCTTCTTCATAACGAATGATGGTGGTCGCGGCTCATTTCTTTCTTTGTTTCGAGACAAAACCCGCCAGATGAAACAGAAACTGGATCACCAACCCCGCGCCTACCATCGCGCATCCGATATAGGGCGTCAACCAGCCCGGATTCCGTACCACCTGCAGCACCGAGGATGGCGTCCGCCCGGCCTGTTCCGCCACCTGTCCGGCGTCCATCTGGTACTGGTAATAAGTAAAACCTCCGTACCGCAGCGGATGGTTCATGGAGATTTCCACCTCGCGCTTTTCCCCCGTCTGCCGGTTGTCAATCCGCACCCGGCTGCGAAAATCCTTGGGGATGCCCGTGCCCGGATAGACCGTGTGCGTGGCCTTCAGCAAAGTGAGCGAAAAGGGGTGCATGACCCGCGCCGGCCGCATCGTGAAGAGGTAGGCTTTGCCGTTCACCCTGATCACCTGGGGCGCCACCAGTTCGCCGGCAATCTTCTGGGCCATGCCCGCCCCCATCTGTTCGTAACCGCTGCGGACCGCGGCCACCAGCGCCGGATCACCCGCCCAATCGCTCACGACCCAGGTGCCGAGGGATTGCCCGGCGGCGCGGAATTCCAGCACCGCTGTCGGAATGTTGCGCTCGTCCATGGTCTTGACGTCATCCTTCTTGGAGAAATCGAAATTCAAGGCCATGCCGTTGGGCGCCAGCGGCGGTCCGTTTTGCAGCATCGGCGCCCGGAAATTCACATCCGAATTGTGCCAATGGTCCTTCACGCGGATGACGAAGGGCAGGCTGGCGATCTGCATTTCAGTGCCCGCCTTCAGCAGTTTTTCGGGAATGGCCGTCACCTCGTTGCCGGACTGAAAAGTCAGCTCATAATCGGTCGCGCTGTCGGAGTAATTGCGGGTCTCGCCCTCGGTGAAGTGCATTTGGAGTTCGTGCGAAAGCAAATCGGTCGAGAGCTGGCCGACCAGCAGCACAATCACTCCGGCGTGCGCCAGTTGAATGCCCGTCTTCCGCAGAGAGAATTCAAACCGGTAGATGTGGGACGCCACCAGGTTCACCAGCAGCAGCGTGCCGATGAGATAGCCGCCCGGCAACAGCAGGGAAATCTTGTGCCCGAACAAATGCGCGCCGATGACGAGCCATTGCTTGAAATAATGCGCCTGGGCCCCGTAAAGGCCTTCATCCGCCTGCGCCAGCGTGCCCACGAATACGAGAACGATGGAAAATGCCAGCAGAACGACGGTGAGCTTCAGCGAGGTGAAGAACTCGACAATTTTTTTCATGGCGGCCACGGTCGAAAATTATTTCGTCGCCGGATATTGCGCGGATTGGACAAACTTGATCAAGACGTCTTTCTGTTGGCCGACCAGGTCCGGGTCGCCCATGAGCTTGTAAAACCAGGTCTGGCCATTAAACGGCAGCACCACCCCGATGAGCCGCGCGGGTTTTCCGGTCCGCGCATCCGTGCCGCTGAAATCCGCCAGCACCGCCGGGGTGCCGGCAGCGTCAATCGTCGGCAGCTTGGCTGCGTCATCCCCGGTGATGCCTGGTTGTCCCAGTTGGGCGCGCCAGCGGTTGAGGTTGGCGAGCAAGCCGCCGCCATTGCCGTCGAGTTGGCTCACGTTGACTGCGGCCGTTGCGTCGCCAGCGCCTTGGATGACATACCGCGCCACCAGGAATTGCATCAGTTCGCCCTCTTTCCAATCCGGCGGCACCGTCCAGGAAGGCTTGGCTCCGGCGGCGGTGGGTGTCTCGGCGCCCATGCCGGGAACCGCCGGATGCGAGGCCGGCAGTTGGCTCAGGTCCAGGGTGGCGGGGGCCGCCGAACCTTGAAATTCAACCGATCTTAAAAAGGCCAGAAACGCCGGCTTGTTCGTCTCCACCAAACTGGAATCACCCATCATTTTGAAATACCAGGTGGACTCCCCGGTGTGCAAAATGGCTCCGATAATCCGCGCGTCGTCGCCGCTGCCCGGCTCGGTGCCGGCCACGTCATACAAATCCGCGGGCTGACTTCCGACGGAAACCGCTTCGGCGGATTGCTTCAACTCCGTTTCCGCCAGCGGCGGTTGTCCCACTTGGCCGCGCCAACGATTGACATTGGCGGCGTCCCCGCCGGCCGAACCGCCCAGCGGAATGACACTGACATCCGCCGTTTTTCCATTTTCCGAAATCGCAAAACTCGCCACGCGCAACTGCGTCAGGTCTTTCTCCTTCCAGCCATCAGGGAGCGTGTACTTCAGCTTGGGCAGACCGGAATTATCGGGGGCCGGGAGGCCTGCGGGCAGGCTCGTGGGCATTCCGGCAGGGCTGGTGGCAGCCACCGGCGGCGGCGTGGTGGCCACCATGTCGCTGGAATCCACTTTATAGACTTTGACGCTGTCGCGGCCGCAACCGGCGGCGAATAGGAGGAGCAGCAGCGCCGCGGCGGCGGGCGGCAACCAGTTGGAGCGGGCGGAAGGTCTCATTTCAATATCCCATCATTACCGCATGAACGGCACTCTGGCGAAACGTTCTTTGGTTTTCACTAATCTTATATTGCCATATTGCAGGCAAGAAATGAATACCACGAAAATAATGATCTGGTAAGGAATTTTAATCATGCATTCCCGCAGCGGCGGCCGGCTGCCGGGCCGGCCGCCGCGATGCTGGACGTCAGCCCACGCCCATATTGAGCAGGAATTCGACGTTGCTGCTGGTCTTCCGGAGCTTGCCCAGCATCAGGTCCATGGCTTCCACGGGCGGGACGCCGGTAAGGGCCCGGCGCAGGATGACGACGCGCGAAGCCTCGTCCGGATGGTAAAGCAGTTCTTCCTTGCGGGTGCCGGAACGTTCGATGTTGATGGACGGAAAAATGCGGCGATCCACCAACGCGCGGTCCAAGTGCACCTCCATGTTGCCGGTGCCCTTGAACTCTTCAAAAATGACTTCATCCATGCGCGACCCGGTGTCCACGAGCGCGGTGGCCATGATCGTGAGCGAGCCGCCTTCCTCGATGTTACGGGCGGCGCCGAAAAAGCGCTTCGGCTTGTGCAGGGCATTGGCGTCCACGCCGCCGGAGAGAATCTTTCCCGAATGCGGCTGCACCGTGTTGTAGGCGCGAGCCAGCCGGGTGATGGAATCCAGCAGGATCACCACGTCGCGTTTGTGTTCCACCATGCGGCGGGCCTTTTCGATCACCATTTCCGCGACCTGCACATGGCGCTCCGGCGGTTCGTCGAACGTGGAGGAAATCACCTCCGCGCCTTTGCAACTGCGTTCCATGTCGGTCACTTCCTCGGGCCGCTCGTCAATCAGCAGAATGAACAGGTACGACTCCGGGTTGTTTTTCAGAATGGCGTTGGCAATTTTCTGCATCAGAACCGTCTTGCCCGTGCGCGGCGGCGCCACGATCAGTCCGCGGGTGCCCTTGCCAATCGGGCAGACGAGGTCCAGCACGCGGGTGTTGACCTCCTCCGGCGTGGTTTCGAGAATGAACCGCCGGTTGGGAAACAGCGGCGTTAAATTGTCGAAATGCGTCTTGTCCTTGGCCTTGTCCGGCTCTTCGCCGTCCACGGCTTCGACCTTCAGCAGGGCGAAGAATTTTTCCTTTTCTTTCGGCGGCCGGATCTGACCGGCGATCAGGTTGCCGGTCTGCAAATCGAAGCGGCGGATCTGCGACGGGGAGACATAGATGTCCTCGGGGCAGGGGAGATAATTAAAACTTTGTGACCGCAGGAAGCCGAAGCCCTCCGGCAGCACTTCGATGACGCCTTCGGAAAAGAGCACGCCGGCGCGCTGGGCGTTTCTTTCCAGGATGTGGAAAATCACCTCATGCTTGCGCATCGTGCCGAAGTTCTCCACGCCATATTCCTTGGCCATGGCGTTGAGGTCGGTCATGCTCATGGCTTGGAGCTTGGCGATGTTCAGCGAGGTAGCGATTTTATCCCGCTGATATCCCCGGCGCTCGGCCGCGCGCGCATCTTCAGGGGTGGGCTCGACCGGGGCGGAAGGCGGACGCAATTCCTCGGGTGTGGCCGGGGCGGAATCGGCGGCGGCCGGCGGGACATCCACGGGAGCCACGGGAGCCACGGCGGGCTTGGCAGGTTCCGCTGGAACCGCGGGCGGGGCCGCGGGTTTGGGGATGGGGCCGGGCTCAGGCGCGTGCGCGGATGCGGACTTGCGCCGCTCGGCGGCGGCTCTGCCGGACGCAGTTGACCGCGAGGCCGCGGCTTTCACCGGTGCGGGCGCCGCTTCAACGGCCGGCTCACTGACGGCGGTTTCCGGTGTGGTTGGGGCTTCAGTGGCCGGCGGCGCAACGGTGGCGGCGGCGGCTTTGGCCGACCTTTTGGCGGCTGGCTTCTTGGTGGAAACTCTGGGCATAAAAATTATGGTTAATCGGTGACTGGATTCCATTGCCGGCAGACAATGCGCGGAGAAAAATCGTCCCGCATTGAACGGGCTGCGTCAGGAAAAGTTCAATTGAGTTTACTGACCGATTGAGATTTATCTCAAATCGGCAAGGGGGTAATCGCAGTCAACGCCGTTACTTTGGCGTAAAAATGCCGCCCTGTCAATTTTGATTTTTGCACGCGTGTTTTCATAAGTTCAGTAAACCAGGGTCACCGGGACCGGGGAGCGGCGGGGAATTGATGGTTATTGGTTTGCGATTCGTTGGCGAGCCGATAGACCGACCAGCTGAGTCCGGACAGCCCACAAAAGGGGTAGTAGGAAAACAGATCGTACCGGAGGGAGTTGCCCGCCAGCAAGCTGGGATAGTCGGGAAGGTACGTGACCACCAGCCAGTCCGGTCGCTCGGCGGTGATTTGATCATGCGGAATATACTCCACTTTTTTGGCCGGCAAGAGCAGGCCGTAGAAGTGGAGGAGCTTGCCGTTTTTGAAATCACTGTCGCTGGACACGCGGATGAGCGGGGTGCGGTTGGCTCCCGCCATGTCGTTGAGGGCCTGCAAGAAATTGCCGCGGCCGAGGTCCACGAGCTTTTGCAGCTTCAACAGGTGGCCGGTGGTCATGCAAAGAATCAGCGCCACGGGAAGCAGCTTGAAGATTCCCGGCCGGCGGCACCATTCAACGAACAGAAAGGCGAGCAGCAAATAGAAGAATGGAAAACAAACCATGAAATAACGGAACGTGAGGTACTTGGAAGGCGTCAGGAGGGTCATGAGGAGCGGCGCAAAGAACAGCACCAGCGCGAAGTAAGTCCATTCCGGACGGTTTCGCCGGACGAGATGCCAGAGGCCACAAATGGCCAGCAGGGCGCAACCGGCCACGGCCACGACGCGCAGGTGGGCCGTGTCCGGCAGACCGAGGGCGTGGGCGGCCGC
The DNA here is from genome assembly GCA_964532525.1 of uncultured Bifidobacteriaceae bacterium. Classification (GTDB taxonomy): domain Bacteria; phylum Verrucomicrobiota; class Verrucomicrobiia; order Limisphaerales; family UBA11358; genus UBA11358. Next base: position 4,296 of record CAZHIM010000051.1, on the reverse strand, counting down.
GGCGCCGATGACTTCCCGTTCCGTGTAAATCGGTCCGCCGAGAATGGCGAGATGCCGGATGATGACCAGATACACGACCGCCACAAAAACGGCGGGCGGGGCAAAGAGCCGGGCGAGACGCAATACCGCGGCGCGGACGGGCGTTCCCCGGTTGCGTTCCCGGATGACCGCCCACCCCCCGAGGGCCACCAGCACGTTGGCAAACGTAAAGTGCGCCGCGAAGCCCAGGCAAAGGACCACCCAAAACAGGATAATGCGGCCCCAAGTGGGCTGTTCCCAACAGCATTGCAACAGTTCGAATGAAAGCACGGCGAAGAACATGGCGGCCGCATAGCCCCGGGCCTCCGAGCAGTACAGAATGATGGGAAAGGACAACCCGGCCAGATAAACGGTCCACAAAATAGCCGCCCGGCCCCAACGGCGCGCCGTGAACGCGAGGGCCAGCAGCGTGTAGCCGCCGAAGAGGATGGCCGGGATGCGATAGACAATCAGATGCGGCTGCCAGCCGAGCAGGCGCAGGCAGACGGCGTTGAGCAGATGATTATTGTCATCGGTAGGCTGGCAAAGCAGGGAGAACCAGTTCCGGGCTCCCAGGGCGGTTTCGAGCGACAGGACCTCGTCCAAGGACAGCGCCCCGCGGCTGGCCGCCACCATGAGACCGAGGCTGGCGGCGAAACCGACGGACAAGGCGAGCCAGAATCCGGCCTTGGCCGGCGGCCGGCGGCTGGGAATGGCAATTGCGGGGCCAGGCATAAGCGATCAGCACAGGATGGCCGGCCGGGGGGGCGGAGACCTCAGACCGTCGCTTCCTTTTCTTCCAAGGCTTCCTGTTTCAACTCGTCCAGCGTGCGGAAGCGGCGGGCGGCGAAGCCGGCTTCCACGCCCAGATTGTTCGTGGGATTATAGATACCCACGAGCAACAAGGACGGCTCCAAGACACGGCGCATATCCATGATGAGTTCGTCCGCCTTCACCCCCACGCGCACGGCGCGGACGACATAGACAGTGTCCCGGACGGGCAATTGCAGGTAAAGCTGCTTGACCGATTCCGGCCATTTGTCGTCCACGAGCACGACTTTTTGTCCGACGTTGAACATGATTTACCTCAATATGGCAGCGGAAACCGGGCCGTCAACTCCCGCACCCGGGTGCGGACCTTGTGGGCGGCCTCGACGTTTTTGACGTCCATGAGCACCTCGGAAATCATGTCGGCGATGGCGGCCATTTCCGACTGCTGCATGCCGCGGGTGGTGCAGGCGGGGGTGCCCAAGCGGATGCCGCTGGCCTGGAACGGCGAGCGGGTTTCGAACGGGATGGTGTTTTTGTTGACGGTAATGCCGGCCTCATCCAACGCGTTCTGGCATTCCTTGCCGGTGACGCCCTTGGCGCCGACGTCCACGAGCATGAGATGATTGTCCGTGCCGCCGCTGACGAGGCGATAGCCATTGTGCTTCATGCCCTCGGCGAGCGCGGCGGCGTTCTTGAGGATCTGCTGTTGATACGCTTTGAAGGCCGGCTGCAAGGCTTCGTGGAAGCACACCGCCTTGGCGGCGATGACGTGCTCCAGCGGCCCGCCCTGAATGCCGGGGAATATCTGGGAATCAATCTCTTTGGCGTACTTCTCGCGGCACATGATCAGGCCGCCCCGCGGTCCGCGCAGGGTTTTGTGCGTGGTGGTGGTGACGAAGTCCGCGTGTTGCAGGGGGCTGGGGTGCAAGCCGGTGGCGACAAGGCCGGCGATATGGGCGATATCGGCCAGCAGGTAGGCGCCGACTTCGCGGGCGATTTCGCCCATGCGCTTGAAATCAATCACGCGGGGATAGGCGCTGGCGCCGACGGTGATCATCTTGGGGCGATGCTCGCGGGCGAGGGCGGCCAGTTGATCGTAGTCAATGCGCTCGTCTTCCTTGCGGACGCCGTAATGGACGATCTCGAAGAAACGGCCGGAGAAATTGGCCTTGTTGCCGTGTGTCAGGTGGCCGCCATGGCTCAAATCCATGGTGAGCATCTTGTCGCCGGGCTTGAGCATGGCGAAATAGACGGCCATGTTGGCGCTGGAGCCGGAATGGGGCTGGACGTTCACGTGTTCGGCGCCGAACAGTTGCTTGGCGCGGTCAATGGCCAGTTGCTCCACCACGTCAATGTGTTCGCAACCGCCGTACCAGCGCCTTTTGGGATAGCCTTCGGCGTACTTGTTGGTGAGCACGGAGCCCTGCGCCTCGAGGACGGCGGGGCTGACAAAGTTTTCGCTGGCGATGAGCTCGATGTTCTCCTGCTGGCGCCGGCACTCATGAGCAATCGCGGCGGCGATTTCGGGGTCAACGTGGCACAGGCGGAGGCTGGGGCGCGCAAATTTGGTGTCCAGCTTGAGCACGCGGCGCTCGTGGCGGCCACCTTCGAATTTGGCGCCGAGGAAGGCCTCAAGGATTTTCCTGGCCTGTTCGGCGGAGGTCTTCTGGCCGCTCAAACAGAGGACATTAACGTCGTTGTGCTTGCGGCAGAGGGTGGCGGATTCCGCGTCGCCGATGAGGGCGGCGCGGGCGCCGGGGATCTTGTTGGCGGAAATGGTCATGCCCACGCCGCTGGTGCAGACGAGCAGGCCGAGTTCGGCCCGGCCGGAGGCGACGGCTTGGGCCACGGGGCGGGCAAAGTCGGGATAATCGTCCACCGGGTCCTTGGTGGTGGCGCCAAAGTCTGTCACCGTCAGCCCGCGCTCATGCAGCCAGGCCTTGAGGGTATCCTTGAGTTCGAGACCGCCATGGTCGGCGCCGAGGGCAAAATTGACCGTGCCCAGCGCGGCTTCAGCTTCGGTTTTTGACAGGAGATTTTGTTGTTCCATAAATTTTAAAATGGTGGCGATGCCCAGTTCGATCTGGTTGCGGCATTCCACATAAACCTCGTAGGGGCCGCCGATGGGATCGCTGATATCCTTTTCGTAGGCTTCGAGCGACTCATCGAATTCGCGCAGCAGGAAGGTTTTTTCGGCCTGCTGGGGATAGAGCAGCGCCACGGTTTCGACGTGGCTGTGAGTCATGCCAAAAATGTAATCGGCGGTGCGCACCATCTCGGCCGTGAGGGCCCGGCTGCGCTGATGGGAGATGTCGAGGCCGATCTCGCGCATCGCCTGCACGGAGAAATGGGTGGGTGGCTGGCCATCCGTGGCGCCCAATCCGGCGGACAGGACGCGGAATTCGCCGCGGCCTTTGACCGCGTGGCGGAAGAGCCCCTCCGCCATCGGACTGCGGCAAACGTTGCCCGTGCAAAGAAAAAGAATTGTCTTCATCAAAACCGAGCCGATAAAAGTGATTGGCCGGAAGCCCGGCGTCAATCCGAAACGCAGCGCCAGCCCGGATTTATCATGGTCCCTATCCTCGCGCGGGGTGCAGGGCGGCCAGGGCTTTGAGCAGGTCAATCGCCCGCGCCAGGGCCGGATCACGAATGACCGGCTGCGGCGGTTCGGCGCGCGGAGTGGCGGCATCGCCATCTTCGTCCCCGTCTTTGATACGCTTGCGGACGAGGTCGGCCTCGCTCGTATGGTCCACGAAGGCAAGGAGATTGGTGGCTGAGATGCCATCGAAGGGAGCGGCCACCGCAGTCTTGGAGAAGGGATCGTCCTGGAACCGCTTTTCATCGTTTGCGTTCACGGCCACCACGATGTCCGGGAGCAGGTTTTGTGGCGAATTGGTGCTGCCGATGAGGACGGCGGAGGCGGAGGTGCGCAACTGCGTGGCCAGCGTGGCCGCCGCGCCACGCGTCTGACTGTTGATCAAGATGACCAAGGGTGATTTGCGGTGAATGAAATAATCGGCGGTATTGGTGGCGGCGTCGTCAGCAAAACGCAGGTCTAACACTGTGCCCGCGAGGTGTTTGGACACGGTGGCGGCCTGGATTTGGTCCGGGACGTTGTCCGGCACCCGGCTGGCGCGGACCCAGAGAATGGTGTTATCCAGCACAGAGACCGTGATGGGTGGTTCTGCGGCCGTGGCGGCCAGAGCGGCCCAGGCGGCAAAAAACAGAATGGCGCACTTCTTCATCTGCACAGAAAATGCTCTACCTACGAAAGAAAGTAAAGTCGTGGCGTTCGAAAATCCCATTGAAAGTAGCGGGAATTGAGAAAATGGCCGGGTATTTTTATTCATTTTTTGGGGTTGGACTGGGTTCGGAGCGACTGAACTCCTTGATTTCCAAGGCGAAGCATGGCCAGGAAACGGCCCGGCCGGGGGGGGGCGGGCGCAAAAAAATTTAGTAGAGTAGGCAGGAGAGGCTGGGTTGAAAGGCGTTGCCGCCAATGACCAG
>CAZHIM010000050.1:0-36720 GCA_964532525.1 uncultured Bifidobacteriaceae bacterium | reverse complement strand
CCAGCGTTCGTTCTGAGCCAGAATCAAACTCTCCGTTAAAAAACGTTAGTTGATTCTTGCCGACTGTTACATCGGCAACTTTAATCTATTTGGTTAAAACTCCTTAAAACCAGCGAACTAACCCGCCAGCTTTAAAGGGGCTCCTAACTAATCGCACAATTCAATTTTCAAAGAGCAGTCGGCGTTTTACCGCCAAAATTCTGCCAGCTTGCTTTGTTCACCCCAATTTTGGGGACAAAAAACCTGACCGCCGATTTTTACTTCTTCTTAAGTCGGCTTGTCAGTTTCAAGCTTTGGTTTGTCTATCCTAACGGATTCCAAACCATTGTCAACCGGTTTTTTTAAAACCGCCCTTCGCTCTTTCGTTTCACTGTCACCGTTACCAGCGCGACGGGAGAAACAGAATAACAGACCCACGACGTCATGCAAGAGTTTTTTAAATTATTTTTAGACCGTTCCAAAACCCATTAATCCCCAATGTTTACGGCCTATTCCAAGCCACGCTCCGTCAAGTCCCCCTCGCCCAATCCAAAAAAATGTCCCAGCTCATGCAAAAAAGTCGTATGCACCTCCTCCCCATACACTTCTTCGTTTTCCCCAGCAAAATCCCATATATTCCCCAAAAACAGGATGATTTGCCCCGGCAACACCTCCGCCCCGCTCTCCGCATACTCCATCCCCGTAAATAATCCCAGCGTGTCCCCCTCAATCCCATCCGCCACCAAACCCGCATTCGGCGCCCGCTCAAACGTCACCGGCAGCTTCCCCGCCTCCGCCCGCAACGCCGGCGGCAATTCCCCCAGCGTCGCCTCAATCTCCGCCTGCGCCAAAGCCTGCAATCGCTTCCAGTCCGCTTTCATAAATTCATTCTCGCCGCCCCCGCCCCACAACGCAAACCCATTGCTAATCCAGGCCCAACGCCGGAATTGCCCTCCGCTAAACCTCCACCACCAGCCCCGCCTGAAACCCCTCGCACAACCGGTCCGGATACCCCCGCTGGTTCGATAGCACCCGCGTGGACCCAATCTTGAAATCCCGGTTGTAATGCGTGTGCCCGTATATCCACAACGGCACCCCGCTCGCCTCCACCAGCGCATCCAGATTCGATTCAAACGCCCCCTTCAACGCGCTGCGTTCGTGATACGGCGCTTCCACCCGCGCGCTCGGCGCGTGATGCGTCACCACCACCGTCCGCGCCGCCTCGTGCCGCGCCAGCTCCCCGCGCAGCCACGCCACCGATTCCCCATGCAGCCGCGCCGTGTCGCGCGGACTCAGCAGCCGGTGCTCCGGATTGTACCGCACCACGTGATAATCGCTCATCCCCTCCTCCGCCAATCGCATCGCCGCCGCCGGGTTGCCCGCCACTTGAAAATCCGTCCACAACGTGCAGCCCAGAAACGTGTAGCCGTTGATCTCCACCGCGCTGTTCTCCAGCAGGCAAACCTGGCTCCCCTCCGTTTCCGCCCGCAGCAACTCCGTGAGCTCCGGCAGCGAATGCCGGTAAAACTCATGATTGCCCATCACATAAATCACCGGCTGCTCGGGAAATTGCCGCCGCGCCCACCGGCACCCCTCCTCCCCCAGATCAATGTCCCCCGCCAGCACCACCACCTCCGCCCCCGTCGCCGGGATCTCCATCGCCCCGCCAAACTCCCGATGCAAATCCGAAAGAATGTGCACGCGCATGTGCCCATTCAACTTCAACCCCCTCCTCCCTTCGAGAAAAAAATCCGCCGCGCCCCCGTTCGGGCGTGGAACAAGATTCTTCGTCAGCCTCCGCCTGACCCTGGAAGGGCTCCGGAAATTAGCCAGACACGCCAGTGTCTGGTGACACGGCAAAATTGACTTCGTCCTGAAGGGACGCCGGAAACGGGTCAAAACAAAAAGCGCCTCGTCGTCTTTGTGCCATTCCCTGGAAAAACAGGCACAAACCGCCAACTGAAGAATTCTGTCTCGCCCGTCCCATTCATTCTGCGGTACGCCAGCCGGTGGCTGCCGCCCGCCCGCCCACACCATCCGTTTCCCCTGTGAATAACAGTGAATAACTTTTTGTTGCCGCTGCCCGAATCCATGCAATCTTTCCCTTGCGCGACGAACAGCTCGCATCCAAGTACCGGCTTTGAGATCCTCGTGCCGGGGCCCGGATTGCTCTTCGGAGCAGTATTCCGCCTAGCGGAAAGGCCGATCTCCTTGAGCGCTCGTTGCGCATTTCTTTTACCCTCATTCCCCGTCACCGACCCGCGCACACCGGAGCGTGCTTTCATCCCCGTGGCGGCGTCTCGTGAGAGCGCCGCTGATTGGTGAAGCGGTACTCACACCCGCGCGAGCTTCCATCGCCATATGGCCTGTTTTTCTTAAAAAGTAATACAAAAAATATATCACTTTATCGCCTTTAAAATTGACTTGAATCGGCCAAGGTGCTATTTCTCAGTCAGGGATGAACGAGGTACTGCATCAGAATTTTCCCCATCGCGAAGGCGAAGCACGCTTCCCTGGTTCTGCGGAGCCGCGCCGGGGCGGGGACGGCTCGTCCCCGCGCCCCAAAAATCTCAGCCGGTGGGTTTCCTCCCGCTTGTCGCTCACCCCCCGGGAAACGGCCCCCAGTCTTCTCGCGCATCCATCGGTCGCATGGGTCGTATCGGTTTCATCCTTTTCCACCCTCCCGCCACCCCCAAAAACCTGCAATTTCGCTCCCCAAAATCTGCAAAAACCCCAGCAAAAACCCACATCGTCAACCCTCGTCAACCCTAAAATTTTTTTGTCCCCCACCCCTCCCGTCACCGCCACGAAACTTTCTAGCCAATCCTGTCCAAGTTTTTCCCGCACAAGTACATGCATTGCCAGGATACCCCTGCCTCATTTTTATGGGCCTTCTTGCTCGTGCCCGTCCGTGTCCGTCCGTACCCGTGCGGTTAAAAACGCCTTGAACAGCCCCCACCAACCATTGTCGAAGCTCCACCTATGAAGGTCAAAAATCTCATCCCCCTCATCCTCACCACGCTCATCGGCTTGGCCCTCCCCGCTGCCAGCCGCGCCGATGACGTCTTGCGCGCCACCCTCACCAACGGCCTTCAGGTCATCATCGTGCGCAACCCCCTCGCGCCCGTCGTCACCACCATGGTCAATTACCGCGTCGGCTCCGATAACACCCCGCCCGGCTTCCCCGGCACCGCCCACGCCACCGAGCACATGATGTTCCGCGGCAGCCCCGGCCTCTCCGCCGACCAGCTCGCCGCCGCCTCCGCCGCCATGGGCGGCAATGACAACGCCGATACCCAGCAGGCCGTCACCCAGTACTTCTTCACCACCCCCGCCGAAAACCTGGATGTTGCCCTCCGCATCGAAGCCGGCCGCATGCGCGACCTTCTCGCCGACGAAAAGCTCTGGTCCAAGGAACGCGGCGCCATCGAGCAGGAAGTCGCCCAGGACCTCTCAAACCCCGAATACGTCTTCTACATGCAGCTCCTCGACGCCATGTTCAAAGATTCCCCCTACCAGCACGACGCCCTCGGCACCCGCCCCTCCTTCGATAAAACCACCGACGCCGATCTCCGCAAATTCCATAACGCCTGGTACGTCCCCAATAACGCCATCCTCGTCATCGTCGGCAACGTCGAACCGCCCGCCGCCCTCGAGCTCGCCACACAAATCTTCGGCGCCATCCCGTCCGCCCCGCTGCCCGCCCGGCCCGACTACCATTTCTCCGACGTCAAACCCGACACCCTCCACCTCGACACCGACCAGCCCTACGGCATGACCGGCCTCGTCTTCCGCTTTCCCGGCACCGACAACCCGGATTACGCCGCCGCCCAAGTCCTCTCCGACGTCCTCAGCAGCCAGCGCGGCAACCTCTACGCCCTCGTGCCCCAAGGCAAGGCCCTCTTCGCCGAATTCGCCTACGACTCCCTCCAGCACGCCGGCCTCGGCTATGCCGTCGCCGGTTTCCCCGCCGGCGCCGATTCCACCAATCAGCTCGCCCAAATCAAACAGATCCTCACCCAGGAACTCGCCAACGGCGTCAATGCCGACCTCGTCGAAGCCGCCAAACGCCGGGAAATCATCAATGCCGAGTTGCAGAAAAATTCCGTCGAAGGCCTCGCTTCCGCCTGGTCCCAAGCCGTCGCCGTCGAGGGCCGCACTTCGCCCGATGACGACATCGCCGCCATCCGCCAGGTGACCGTGGACGATGTGAACCGCGTCGCCCGGAAGTACCTCCAGTTCGACCACGCCATCAGCGCCATCCTCACCCCGCAGCCCTCCGGCAAGGCCATTTCTTCCAAAAGCTTCGGCGGCCAGGAGAATTTTGCCACGTCGAAAAACGCCAATGTCGCCCTCCCCGACTGGGCCAAAAAGCTCACCGATAAACTTCCTGCCCCCATCTCCACCCTGAGCCCCTTCAGCACCAACCTCGCCAACGGCCTCCACCTCATCGTCCAGCCCCAGACGGTCAGCGACACCATCAGCGTCTATGGCCGCGTCAAAAACAACGCCAAAGTCCAAATGCCCGCTGCCAAGGACGGCGTGGACCGCGGCCTCGACGAACTCTTCTCTTATGGCACGGCCTCCCTCGACCGCCTCGCCTTCCAAAAAGCGCTCGATGACATCGGCGCCAACGAATCCGCCGGCGCCGAGTTCTCGCTCCAAGTCCTTCCCGAGCACTTCGACCGCGGCCTGCAACTGCTCGCCGATAACGAGCTCTCGCCCGCCCTCCCGGAAGCCGATTTCAAAACCATCCAGCCCCAGCTCGCCGCCAGCTTCGCCGGCGAGCTCCAGAGCCCCGACCATATCGCCAGCCACGCCCTCACCCTCGCGCTCTTCCCCAAGGGCGATCCCGCCCAGCGGCAAACGACCCCCGAATCCATGCAGGCCCTCTCCATTGGCGACGTCCGCAATTATTATAACTCCGCCTTCCGGCCCGACCTCACCACCCTCGTCATCGTCGGCAAGGTGTCCGTGGATGACGCCGTCGCCGCCGTCCAAAAATATTTCGGCGACTGGCAGGCTATCGGCGAAAAGCCCAACACGCTCTTCCCGCCCGCCCCCACCAACGCCGTGTCCGTCACCCAGGTTCCCGACTCCAGCCGCGTCCAGGACAAGGTCACCTTGGGCGAAACCCTCCAAATCACCCGCACCAACGCCGATTACTACGCTCTCCAACTCGGCAACCACGTCCTCGGCGGCGGCTTCTACGCCACTCGCCTCTACCGCGATCTCCGCGAGAAAAACGGCCTAGTCTATTTCGTCAGCTCCACCTTCAACATCGGCCTCACCCGCGGCGTCTATCAGGTCGCCTACGCCTGCGATCCCCCCAACGTCCGCAAGGCCCGCACCCTGATCCTGGCCGACCTCGCCGACATGCAGAATAAAAAAGTCACCGAACAGGAATTGCACCAGGCCAAACTCATGCTGCTGCGGGATATTCCTCTTTCCGAATCCAGCGTGGACCAAATCGCCAATGGCTGGCTCTCCCGGTCCGAACTGGGCCTGCCGCTGGATGAACCCGTCCAAGCCGGCAAAATCTACACCACCCTCGATGCCAAGGACGTGCAACAAGCCTTCGCCAAATGGCTCCGCCCCAACGACTTGGTTCAAGTCACCCAAGGCCCCGAGCCTAAATAACGTCCCGCCCGCGCCGGGGCGGGGACGGCTCGTCCCCGCAGATTGTTCGGCTGAACGCCAGCGGCGTTCCGGAAATTAGCCGGGGGTTGAGCGACCAGGGAGCGATACCCCCGGGAAACGACCCCGAATTGCCCCGCACCCCGGCAGGCGGTGCCGGAAGGCCCCGCTGGGAACGGTCAGCCCTATCTGCCGATTGGCCCGCGCCAAACCGCCGCACGTTGTCCTTTGGAACCTGGAAACGCCCTAAATCTCCACTGCCTGCTGGTATTCCGGCACCAGAACCTCGGCAGCCGGTTTCAGCCCCCGCAACGTCTCCGCATGCGCCAGACACTGCGTCTCTTCGCCGTGGATGCAGAAGATGCGCCGGATGTTGCCCGTAAGCCGCTGCACGTACTGCTTCAGCTCCGTCCGGTCCGCGTGGCCGGAATACGTGTCCAGCGAAGTCACCCGGGCGCGCACCTGGTAGGGTTCGCCAAAAATGTTCACCGGCGATTTGCCCGCCGCAATCTGGCTGCCCAGCGTCCCCTCCGCGCAATAGCCGATGAACAGCACCAGGTTCTTCTCGTCCCCGATGTTGTTCTTCAGGTGATGCCGGATCCGCCCCGCTTCCGCCATGCCCGACGCGCTGATGATGATCATCGGCTCGTGCCGGTCGTTGAGCTTCTTGGACTCCTCCGCGTCCGTGACGTACGTCAGGTTGCCCATGAAAAACGAAAACGCCGCCGGCAAATCCGGCCGCAGGCTCGCCCGGTTCCGCTCATAAACCCCGCTCGCCTTCGAGCTCAGCGGGCTGTCCACAAACATCGGAATGAACGGCAGCTTCCCCGCCCGGTTCAATTCGTGCAGCACATAGACGATCTGCTGCGTGCGCCCCACCGAAAACGACGGGATGATCACCTTGCCGCCCCGCCCAATCGTCTCGCCCACCAGCCGCCCCACCTCCGCGTCCGCGTCAATGCGCACCGCGTGGTCCCGGGCGCCATACGTGGATTCGATTTGCAGATAGTCCACCCCTTCCACGGGAATCGGGTCCCGCAGCAGTTCGTCGCCGCCCCGCCCCACGTCGCCGCTGAACAGCCACCGGAATTTCCGCCCCTTCTCCTGCACGTCCAAAATCACCTGCGCCGACCCCAAAATGTGGCCCGCATCGCGAAACGTCACCTGCACCCCGTCCACCGGCGAAAAACTCCTCTCGTAGCCGTGCCCCACCAGTTGTTTCGCGGCCTGCTCCGCATCCGGCACCCGGTAGAGCGGTTCCACCGGCGGCTTGTTCCGCTTCGCATGCCACTTCGACACAAACAGCGCGTCCTGCTCCTGGATGTGCGCCGAGTCCACCAGCATGATGCCGCACAAATCCCGCGTGGCCTCCGTGCAATGAATCGGCCCCTCGTACCCCTGTTTCACCAAGTTCGGCAGGTTCCCCGCATGATCAATGTGCGCATGGCTGATCACCACCGCATCCACCTCCCGCGGCACAAAGGGAAAATTGCAGTTCCGCCGCGTCGTCTCTTCCCGGTGCCCTTGAAACAGTCCGCATTCCAACAGCAGCCGTTTGCCATTGATCTCCAACAAATACATGGAACCCGTGGTGGTGCGCGCCGCACCCAAGAAGTGAATTTTCATGTGCCCCAAAGCCTGAAGCTTTGCTCCCAAAAATGCAATCCACTTTGGCATCCTTGATTTGCCCACCACCACCCGCCGACCCGGGAACGGCAGCCGCCGCGGAATCTCCCCTGGCGGTTCTCGCGTCCCTGGCTTCGGCCCCCGCCCGGATCATTTTGGCCCCGCAGGCTGGGGCGGAAACGCACCCGGCGCCAGCAGCAAGTCGTCGTCGCTGTGAATGCGGTTGCCGGCCGGATCAATGAGCGTGGGGGTGATAAAGACGAGCACTTCGGTCGAGCCGTTCTTCTTCGTGGCCTGTTCAATGTGCTGGGCAACCAAGGCCTCGCGCCAGTTATCTTGGTCATTGAACGCCACTTGGCGCGCTTGCGCCTGGCTCAGCCATAACACGACGGTCTGACCGTCGCGGAGGTTGACGTGCGTGGAACTGGAGCGGATTTGCACCGCCGGCAAGACCACCGGCAAGTTAACCCTCTCGCCGCCGGCATTGGTAACCGCGTTTGGCCAGCGATCGTCAAAAGCATTGGTCGGGCCCGCCGCGTAGCCGAGAAACTCAGTCAATGAGGCCGTCATCTTCAAATCAATCGTGTAATGGTCGTCCATGACTCGCGGGACGGCGTCCAGTATCGGGCCGATATCAATGGGCGTGGTTTGTGGGGACATATAAGCCATGTCGTTCCCATTGGTTAAAATATCGTAACACGCCGTATTGGTAACAATCGTCACCTCCCTTGTCTGGCGTATCTGAAACTCGCGCCCGCTCGACACGGTAACCTCCGGTTCGCCCAGCGTTTCGATGTCTTTGCGCGTTTCCAGTGCCTGGAGTACGGCATGGGCATTTTCGCTTGTCAGCAGCGCGGTGATGCCGCCGTCCGAAAGATTCGTGGCCGCCACGAGCCACTTCAGGCCACCAATCGCATCCGCAGGCACCTCAATAAACCGTGCCTTAATGTGAACTTCTGGAGTCTGGACGGGCGATCGCCCTTGAGGAAGCGCTTTCACATTGTCCAAATTGGCTTCCGTAGCCTTGACAGCCTGATTCGAACTGCCGGGCGGCGATTGCGCCTGCAATGTATTGGTCAAAACTTCCGCCGTCAAAAAGAAGACCCTGTGCTTTGTGTCGTTCGGCATGGGAACAACCAAACCGCCGTGGCTCGGCAATTCCCAATCCCCTTCGACCCGGTTGGTAAGCCGGGCCCCGGCCGTGCCATCCATGACTTCGCTCGTAAAGGTCAACTGGATCTTTCCGTCCCGCACGACCGGCAGGCAATCAATCTCCGTTCCGCGCAGAATCTCCGTCTTGCCCAGAATATCCCCTACAAAAAACTGGGCCGGCTTCCCGCTGCATGTCTGGATCCGCGGGCGCTGCTCCGGCTTCAAGCCCGATGCTTTCAGCCGGCCGGACAATTCCAAATATTGTGCTGGCGAGGCCGACCACCAGGTTTCCTCGCCGGCCGGAGAATGGTTCGCACCGTGGCCCGGAACCTTGACCGTCGGCAAATCGGACACCAACTGCTTCAGCTCGTCCGGTGGCACTTGGTAAATTTCAGCCTGAATCAACACCAATGGCCGCGGAAAAGGCTGCCCGGGTGTCGCGTCGGTGGCGCCGTGCTGGTTTGCGGCGGGCAAGGGTTGGCCGGTGGCCGGAGCTGGCCCCTGCCCCATCGGCAGCGCCACCGCGCTAAACCCCAGAATCGCCAGCAGCGAAACCAGCGAAAGCCCCGCCCGGCGCGGCGCCCGAAACGCCACCAACCGCTCAATGCGCTGCCGCAGGGCGCTGCGCGATTCCAAAATGCCCACCAGCCCCAAGCTCAGCAGCGGCCGCCGGAACGCCAGCCGCGCCACCTCCAGCAGCGTCGGCGCATAGATCTCCGCGCCGTCCGCCAAGGCCAGCATCACCGCATCGTCCACCGCTTCCTCGCGCAATCGCCGGAGGCGGCCGTTGGCCAGCCACACCAGCGGGTGCCACCAGTAGAGGCTTTGCAGCAGCGCCTGCGCGCAGTTGGTCCAAAGATCGCAGCGCCGCAAATGCATCGCCTCGTGCAGCAGCACCGCCCGCAGTTGTTCGGCGGATAACTGCTCCGCCACCACGCGCGGCAGCAGGATCACCGGACGCAGCAGCCCGGCCACCGCCGGCGACGTGCGGTCCTCCACCATTTTCAGCCGGAGCGGACGCCGCAACCCGGCCGCCCGCTGCACCTGGTCGAGCATGGGCGCAAGCTCACCGGCCGGCGCCGCTCGGCGCACCATGCGTGCCACCTGCCCCCCGCGGAACAGCAACCACCCCATCAGCCCAACGCTGACCGCCGCCGTCGCCAGCAAAGCCCAGCCCGCAAGATCCGGCTTGACCGGCGGAGACGCCACCGGAACGGAGACCGGCACGAAATTTTCCAATGCCGGTGCGTCACCCACTGACACCACGAAATTCCTCGGCGCGGGCGCCTTGACCGCCGGTTCGGTGGGAAAGAGCCACCACGCCGCGCCCGTGGGCAGCGCCAGCGACGGCGGCAGCAGCAACTTTGCCAAAACCACCAGCCAGAGCGCATGGCGCACCGCCGCCCGGACCTTCCGCGCCAGCAACCGGTCGCCCGCATAGACCAATCCGATTAGCAGGCTGGACTGCCAGAACATCGGCCAGGCGAACGTCAAAAACTGGCCGCCAAGTTGATCCAGATGTTCGATGATGGAGTTCATGGCCAAGATTCAAAGCCGTCATTGTTTCTTCAGGGTGGGCGTAAAAGCCACGGCCTCGTCGCCCAGGGAAACGACACACGCCCGGCCGGGTACGGTCGTAATCGTGGCCAGGGTATGCGTAATGGCCCCGAGATTGTTGGTGGCCATGGTTTCCACCGTGATTGCCATGCCGTCGGGAACCCGGCGCGCCGTGAGCGTGCAACTCTTATGGTTGGCCAGGCTGAAATACGCCGGGATTTCCGGAGCCAGCTCCACCTGGCCCAACTTGTCCGTATTGGGCGGCAACGGCCCCATGGCCGGACCTTTGGAGCAACTGACGGCGCCCGCGATGACCAGCAACAGGACCGGAGCGGTGATAAAACAATGGGTGCGCATGTATGTTTCCTCTTAAAACGATTAAAAGCGGTTTAATTCCCCCGGCCCGCCTTCTTGCGTGCCTTGATGATCTCCTCGATCTTGGCCAGCTCCTGGTCATCGAGGTTGTGATTATCCAAGAGGCACTGCACCATGGGCGTCAGCGCGCCATTGAAAGCGTGCTTGAGCGTGTAAAACAATTCGCCGCGCTGGGCCTGCTTGCGCGTCACGGCGGAATGATAGATTGTCAGCTTGCCCTCCTTCCGGGCCGTCAGCAGCCCCTTGGCCACCATGCGGTCCATGAGCGTCCGCACCGTGGAATAGGTCCAGCCGGTGGGCTTGGCCAGGCGCTCCTGGATAACGGGCGCGGTGCAGGGTTCGGTTTCCCAAACGGCCTTGATGACCGGCCACTCGGATTCCGTGAGTTCCACGACAGGCTTGGACATGCGGCCATATTCTCTACAAATGTAAATAATGTCAAGCTGAATATTTACAGATGTAGAGAATAGATCACCGCGCTCTCCCTGAGGCCCCGCGCAAGTACAACGCGCCCGGCAAATCCGTACGCGTCATGGACTGCGCCGGCAAAGCGCAGCGGCGACGGCGCTTTCGCCCGCCCTCGCGAGCTGCGAGCTTTTGCGAACCGTTGCCCGCACGAAAGCGGCGTCGCGCTTCGCTTCCCGCCGCAGTCCATGACGCCCCGCGCAATGACGACGCGCCGCCTCTGTTTCCCATCGCCGGAAGGGCAGCGAGAGACCAGAAAACCTGGTTAGGATGAACAAGATGGACAAGATCGAGGATCGAGGATGGCGGGGCCGGGAGGGGCGGGCCCTCCTTCGCTAAAGCTACGGAGGGCAGGCGGGCGAACCAAAAAGTTTTCAGGCTTGACGAGGCTTGACGATGTGGGGTTTTGCCGGGGTTTTCGCAGATTTCGGTGAACGGTCCAGGGACTTTTGGGTTCGTTTTGCGAGGGGAAAAAACAACCAAAACCGCCCGAACCAATTGCAGTTGAACACGATCCACAGGAATTGCTTTGGGTTCGTTTCGTAATTTTCATGATTCAGGGCCGGGCCGAGAGTTCCAGCGCCAACGGCGCGGCACAGCTTTTTGGATTTGTTCGGGGATTGCAGAATTGCGGAGAGCGTGACGCGACGGGGATGCGCAGGGACGCGCAGGGGCGCGGACCGCGTGCGGCCGAACGCGGCCATCCCATCCCACTGCCGCTGGCTGGCAGCTTTCACCTGACCAGCATGACACAGTTCTTACGGGGGTGTTAGTTAGCCGCTAACGGAAAACGCGTAAGTGGTTGCGCCGAAACTAAATTCAGTTCAAAGAAAAACGAAGTCGGGAGCGGTGGAGCCCCTGCCAACCGGTCCGCGGTCGCCCCCTTTCTTCGCACCAATCCATGGCTGGCCCAGTTTTTGGATTGACCCAGTTTTGATAACAGCTTGACTTCCAACTGGCGCCAGCCAATTTCAGAAGCAACATGTTCCCGCCGGGCTATTATCAGACAAACTTTCGGGCGTTACGTTTTCGTGAGATTGTCCGCATGGTGGGACTCCGAAAGGCATTTACCAGCTATTTGGTCACCCGCTTCAAACGGCCGCAAAACGACACTTGGATGCCAGGTTTATGGGGCAGCATTGAATGTCGGCAGGAGGATTTATCCGAGTATATATGGCAGGGCACCAAGCCGCACCGGGCGGATTTCGAAAAACTGGGCTTTGCCGTTTGCCGATATTCGAAGATAACCAAGAGCCTGAATCCCAACCTCCGCGATTCCGGCGGCATTGTGTATCTGGATTCCAGCCGCCGTTTCGTTGCGCACCTGGTTTATCACCGGTTATATGTTCCCGCCAAGGGAAGCATTCGGAACATCATTGTCATAGCGTTCACGGCCGTTTTTGAGCAGGGCTGTCTTTCTTATACCAACAGCAAAAACCGCTTTGACCCACTCGACCAAGACGAAGTCATCTGCCTAGATTCCTATAATGTCAGCTTCATTTATCAACAATTCCTATCCCATGTGCAGCGCCGCCGCGATCAGCCACGGGAATTTCCCACGCTGGAGTCATTACGCCATTGGTTTGATGATCTCCAAGTCAAAAGATTTGAAGAACGGGTGAGTCGGCGGTTGTTCATTCCCATGACAGAAAAGCAAGTGGCGGCGGCCAGGCAACGGCTGGAGAAACCCGCAGCTTCCACCCTCGCCTCGCCGCCGGCCATTCGGAACCCGGTCTTCTGGTTGATTCTAATCGCCACCGTTGTGGTGCTCAGTTTGCTTCATGGACCACATAGGGAGTGGTCCGACACCATAACGTACCAGGGCCAGCAATTTAAAATGGCCAGACCTTACGCCACCTACGAGGATTACAAAGACGATCCTAACAACCTGGACACCAATGAACTTGGCAGGATCGAGCAGGCCATGACTCTCGCCAAAGTTCCCGCAGTCTTCAAAAACCGTGAGGAGTTTTTCCACATGCTTATCTTTGATCTCAATTTTCCGGGATACGGATTTGGCGGCCTGGGCGAGAGGCCCAAAACCGACGATGGATCAATTCTCGACGTGGAGGCGATTGAGATTCCCCAACGCGACAAGTCGCGTTATCTCGTCGTCCGTGAATCGGCCGGCCAATATGATTTAATGGATGATTTCATTGCCGGCACCGCCACCAACGCGATTGCCCACGTCAAATTGGAAGCCCGCTCGCTGCGCTATTACGATGAACACGGCGGCTTGGTGCGCGAACACCGATTCTAGGTGCTTTCAGTAAGGGATTTGTCCAGACAGAGCAGCCGCGTCTCCCGACCCTTGGAGAAGGCCGGAATGAGTGGCGGCAAAACCCGAAAGCCGCCAATTTCTGCCCCCCAGGCACGCGAAGTTGCGAGCTTCGTCTCTGCGTGTGCGGGGCCGCTCTCCCAGCAAATTTTGTTTTGCCTTTTTCCAATTCGCTGATAACTCCAAAGTAATCATGCGAAGGATAATTCCATTTTTCCTGCTTTTTCTCCTGCCCTTGATGGCTTGGGCTGATGGAATCGTGCTCCCAACCCTCGCCTATCCCGCCCAAGTGACGATTCCCGACCAACAGGCAGCCCTCTCCTTCAGCAACGGCGTCGAACGGTTGGTGATCGAAACGCGCTTCACCGGGGCGGGCACCAATTTCGCCTGGGTTGTCCCGTTCCCCAACCCGCCGGTTATCGAGGAAGCCACGCCGGGATTTTTTCCGACCCTGCGCTATCTGTGCGGGCCAAAAATCATTCACGAGGTTCCCCATAACTATGCCGCCATCCTGGCCTTGATCGGAATTGGCAGCCTTTTGGTGTTCGTTCGGCCCACGGGACAAATAAAATGGACGGATGTCTTGGCTTGTCTTTGTGTGGGTGTGGCGGCAGCCACGACCTCCAAACACGAGACGTTCAATTGGTTCGCTTTTTCCTTTGTTGCGTTGGTCCTCTTTTTCGACGTCTTTCTCATTCGCGTTGAAAGCAGGTCGGTTTACGCGGTCATCGGCTGGACCTTCGTGCTCTCTATTTTCCTCTGCGCAATGGCGCTGCCAGCGGGGATGACATTATCCACGGCAGGAATACCCGCGGCTCCCGCTGGAAAGATTTCCGTCCTTGACCGGAAAATGGTTGGTATTTTTGAAACCACGACCATCGCTTCAACCGATGCCAATGCGCTGCAAACCTGGCTTTCTGGCAACGGATATTTGCTGCCCACGAATTCAGCACCGGTCATCGCCAGCTATGTCCGGGACGGTTGGGTTTTCGTTGCGACTAAAGTCCGCCGGGAGAATGCCGCTTCCAGCACCGACACCCCCCACCCGCTTTCATTTACGTTCAAGACCGAGAAACCGGTTTATCCCATGCGTTTGACCGGCCTTGGCAGCCGCTCGTTGAACGTTGACCTTTATGTTTTCGGCGACACGAGTGCCACGGCGCCGCATTTCGCCGTGGCCAGCAGCACCCAACAGGAATTGGCTCATCCCTTGCTAAAACAATGGTTTGGCAGTCCGGTGGTTGTCACAAAACTGACCGCCACGTTGTCCCACAAAAACATGGGCGAAGATGTTTGGGTCGGTTTTTCGCCAATGTATCTTGAACATCAAAACCATTTTTACAGCCAACCCGGCGCCTTGAACACCGCCCTGAATTGCGGCTCCTATTTCTTGGGCATCGGCTTGCTGATTGTGAGTGGCCTGGCCCTGGCCAGCACCGGCTACCGGCGAACTGCCCCGCGGTTGATTTGCCTGGTCCTGCTCGTAAGCACAGTCGTCGTGGCTTTGCGATATGAGTCATTACCGCAAATGGAGGTTAAACTAGTGAGGAACGGCAAGTGGGGTTTCCGTTTTCACGAGCAGGGCGAGGTGGGGGTGCTCAGTGGGGCTCTCAATGAGGCTGGTTACCGCAACGCAACTGATGTCCGTGCCGCCATTCAAGCGACGATCTCGGACGCCACCAATGCAGACCATAGCATGGAACGTTGGGATAATTACTATGTTGGCGGCCAATTCCGCGAGGAAGATTCGCCAGGCAATTATGTGCTGCGGGAAACCAACCACCTGGTGAAACTCATCCCGATCGGTCCCGACGGCGGGGAAGATGCCAAGAACACGTTGGATTGGCCTTTGCAAAACTGAGGTTCCAATTCCGCGCTTGAATATTCTTGCCTTGCCCCCGGCAAATCGGTATTTGCCGCCGCGGTTAAAAGGAGACCATGAACCCGACCGCCATCGAGGGCCACCTTACACTGGTGCTCATCCAGTGGATGCTCATCATCGCCGCCGCCTGGGCCTTTGGCCGGCTCGGCCGGCGCTACCTCCACCAACCCCTCGCCGTCGGCGAAATCGCCGCCGGCATCATCCTTGGCCCCTCCGTTTTCGGCGAGCTCTGCCACGCCCTGGCCGGATACTTCGCCGACCCCGCCATCGCCGAAATTCCCACCCGCATCTTTCCGCCCGAAACCCAGACCTCCCTCCAATTGCTCGGCAAGCTCGGCCTCGTCTTCCTGCTGTTCCAGGTCGGCATGGAATTCGATTACAGCCATCTGCGCGCCCGCTCCAAATCCATCGTCGCCGTCTCCCTCTGCGGCATGCTGTTTCCCTTCTCGTTCGGCCTGGCCATCGGCCCCTGGCTCCATCAAACCTTCGCCCCGGACACCCCTGACTTCGGCTTCCAACTTTTTCTCTGCGTGGCCCTCTCCATCTCCGCCCTGCCCATCATGGGCCGCATTCTCCTGGAAATGAACCTCGAACGCACCGCCCTCGGCGCCATGACCGTCAGCACCGCGGCCATTGACGACGTCATCGGCTGGGTGCTGCTCGGCGTGGCCACCGTGCTCGCCACCCATCAATTCAGCGGTTGGCATCTGCTCCTCCAAATCATTGCCATAGTCGCCTTTTTCCTCCTCTTGCAGCGCGTCGTCGGCCCCGCCCTCATCGCCCTCTGGCACAAGCATCCGCCGGCGGCGCTGGAAGCCGGCATGCCCAACTCATTCCTCGCCCTCCTCCTGATTTGCCTCTTCGCCGCCTGCCTCGCCACGCATTACCTCGGCATCTTCGTCATCTTCGGCGCCTTCCTCTTCGGCACCTGCCTCCATCGCCAGACCGCCATCGTCAAGGCCTGGCGCGACCGTTTTTCCGGCGTCGTCCTCGTCGCCTTCGTGCCCATCTTCTTCACCAACACCGGCCTCAACACCCGCATCGGCGGACTGCAAACCGCCGACGCCTGGCTCGCCTGCGGCCTGATCCTCGCCGCGGCCATCGCCGGCAAGCTCGGCGGCTGCTACCTGGGCGCCCGCCTCACCGGCCAGCCCCCGCGCGAAGCCGCCAGCATCGCCGCCCTCATGAACACCCGCGCCCTCATGGCACTCATCGCCATCAACGTGGGCCTGGAATTGAAACTCCTCACCCCCGAGCTCTTCACCATGCTGGTAATCATGGCGCTGGTCACCACCGCCATGTGTGGCCCCCTCCTCCGCTGGTGGCTTCCCAAACCGCTCCTCGCCCTCGTTCCCCGTTAGCGCATTAAACCCTGAACCAATTCACGTTCCTCTTTCCGCCGTCAAAAACCCCCGAAAAATCCAGTTTTCCAACCTCTTGTCCTCCAACCAAATCAAACCAAAATTTTCTCTCTCCCAGCCGGTCCCGTCCGGCATTCTCCGACCCGCCCCTTTCGCCTTCAGTTTCAGCTTTGGCCTTCCTTTCGCGCTGTGCGTTCCAAACTCCGCGCTTAAATGATCTTGCCTTTAGCCCTTGCTTTCTTAAACTGACCGACCGTTTTTCTTATTATGCACGTGAATTGTTTATGTGGCCTCTTGGCCTTCGGAACTCCGCCGGCTGGCAGCCAGTCCGGCCCGGCCCAAAATCCGCTGATCGGGTTCCTCCCGATGATTTTGCTGGTCGTCGTTTTCTATTTCGTCCTCATCCGCCCCCAGCAGCAGCGCAGCAAACAGCAATCCAAAATGCTCGCCGCCTTGAAAGCCGGGGATAAGGTCATCACCGCCGCCGGCCTCGTCGGGATCGTTATCACCGTCAAGGACAAGACCGCCACCCTGCGTTCGGGGGATGCCAAATTTGAAGTCACCAAGGCCTCGATCACGGAAATCGTTCCGGACGACGCCAACACGCCGGCTGCCTAAGGATTTGCCATGAATAAGAACAACAACTTGGGTCGTTTCATCCTCGTCCTCGTCATTATCGCCTGGGCGCTGATGGAGGTTTACCCGCCCACCTCGCGCGACCTGATGCAGCAATTCGTCAAACGCGCGCAGAACCGGGACGCCGCCTTTCAAACGCTCACCAATAAGGCGGTGGCCTTGCAAAAGGCCGGCACCAATGAATTCACCGCCCTCCAAATCGCCACCGGCACCAACGACCTGCAAAGATACTTTCCGTTTTATACCGCCGCCGGCAACCAGCTCTTTCCCAATACATATATCCTGAACCATTTGCAGCGCGATGCCGCCGGCAAGATCAAGCTCGGCATTGACCTCCAGGGCGGCACCTCCTTCCTAGTGGAGATGAATACCGACGTCCTGTTCCAGGGCAGCACGAACAACAACGGCCAGACCAAGTCGGAAGTGGCCAGCGCCGCCCTGTCCCAAGCCATCGAAGTCTTGCGCAAACGCATTGACCGGTTTGGCGTGGCCGAACCCATCATCCAAGCCGTCGGCGGCAACCGCATTCTGGTCCAGTTGCCCGGCTTGTCCCAGTCGGACAAGGACAGCGCCCGCGAACAAATCACCAAATCCGCCTACTTGGAATTCCGCCTCGTGGCTGAGAATAGCGCCGAAATCATTCACAATGGCGATCCCATTCCGCCGGGCTATGTGCTGATGAAGCACGTTGAACAGGGAAAGAACAATCAATCCACCTTGGAGCAGTTTGTGGTTAAAAAGACTGCGGAAAATGGCCTTTCCGGCGACGTGATCAAGAACGCCATGGTGGTGCGCGGCAACATGGGCGAGCCGCAGATTGATTTTGAGCTGACGCCGGACGCCGCCAAGCGCTTCGGCGAAACCACCCGGAACAACCTCCATCGCCAGCTCGCGATCGTGTTGGACAACGACCTCTATTCGGCCCCCGAAATCCAGAGTCCCATTGAAACCGGCAACGGTCAGATTACGGGCAGCTACACCATGGAAACTGCGCTGGAACTGGCGAACGTCCTGCAAAACCCCCTCAAGGCTCCCTTGAGCATCGTTTCCAACAGCGACGTGGGCGCCACGCTCGGCCAGGACGCCATTAGCAGCGGCATCCGGGCGGCCATCTACGGCGTGGCCTTCGTGTCCTTGTTCATGTTCTGTTACTACTTCGTGGCCGGTGTCGCGGCCAACGTCGCCCTCATCACCAACGTCGTCATTCTTCTGGGCGTCATGTGCTCCATCGGCACCACGTTCACGCTGCCCGGCATCGCCGGCGCCGTGCTCACCGTGGGTATGGCGGTGGACGCCAACGTGCTGATTTACGAGCGCATTCGCGAGGAACTCGGCAAAGGCAAGTCCCTCCGCGGCGCCATTGATGCGGGCTACGCCCGCGCCTTCGGCACGATCTTCGACTCCCACGTCACCACGCTCATTTCTTCCATCATTTTGATTCTGATGGGCACCGGCGAAATCAAGGGCTTCGGCGTGACGCTGACCATCGGCGTGGCCGCCAGCTTGTTCACGGCGCTGGTCGTGACCCGCCTCATCTTCAATTTCCTGGTGGATCGGAACATCATCAAATCGCTGCACATGCTGCACATCATCCGCAGCGCCAAGATAGACTTCATGTCCATCGCCACTCCCCTGGCCCTCGCCACCGCGGTGTTCACCATCGCCTCGCTCGGTTATGGTTTCACCCGCGGCAGTAATTTGTTCGGCATTGATTTCATGGGCGGTGACGGCACGCTTTTCACCTTTACCCAGCAAGTTGACCTGAAGGATATTCGCGCCGCGCTGCCTCCGACGGAGCATGACGCGCAAATCCAGTATCAAAAGGGCGTCAACGAGCAGCGCCTGAGCATCACTAGTTCGAGCGGTTCCAGTGCCAAGGTGGCCGCTGCCCTCGAAGAGAAATTCCCCCAAGCCCACTTCACCGTCGTCGGCCAGCAGGAAGTCGGCGCCACCCTCGGCATTGAAATCCGCCAGTCGGCTGTCATCGCTTCCCTCATGGCCATGTTCGGCATCCTCGTCTATGTCGCCTTCCGTTATGAGTTTTTCTTCGCCGTGGCCGCCGTCATCGCCGTGCTCCACGACGTCTTGTTCGCCATCGGCGCTTATTGCATTGCCAACGGGGTCACCCACTCCGAGCGCCAGTTCAACGCCACCGTCGTCGCGGCGGTCCTCACGATCATCGGTTTCTCCATCAACGACAAAATCGTGATCTTCGACCGTATCCGCGAAAACTTGCGCCTCGGCGTGCGCGGCTCCTTCAAGGAAGTCATCAACCAGGCGCTGAACCAGACCCTGAGCCGTACCATTATCACCAGCGGCACGGTGCTGATCGCCACTCTCTGCTTGTTCATCTGGGGCGGTGGCGTCATCAACGACTTTGCCTTCACCTTCCTCATCGGCATCATCGTGGGCACCTACTCGTCCATCTTCATCGCCAGCACCATCGTCCTCAAACTGCATAAGGGCCAGCGCCCCACCATCGGCGCGGTCACCGCGCCGGTCCAGACCGCCGCCACGGCGGCCAAGGTCTGACCGCCCGCGCGCCGAACCCATGGCCTTTCCGGACTGCGCTGAGCGGGCGCAGCCGGGCTGGCTCCCGGCTTCCGCGCGGAGCGGACGCCCCGGCTCGCCCGTCGCACCCGCGCCCCGGACGATTGCATTTGCGCCCCGCGCCGGAATCGTAAATTGTTGACCCGAATGACTGCCATCACCCCATGGCATTGGGCCGGGTTCATCGGGTTCGTCCTGTGCTGCGTCGCCGTGGACATGGGGGCGTTTCACCGCCGCGCCCGGGCCGTCACGTTCCGCGAGGCGCTCGCCTGGTCTTGCTTCTGGTTCGCCCTCGCCCTCGGGTTCGCGGGCCTGCTCCTGTTCCTGCGCGGCCATGAGGAGTCCACCCAGTTTCTCACCGGCTACGTGATTGAGTTGTCCCTCTCCCTCGATAACGTCCTCGTCATTGCCCTCATCCTCTCCGCGTTCCAAGTGCCGCCGGCCTATCAGCGCCGCGTGTTGATCTGCGGCATCGTCGGCGCCCTGATCCTGCGCGGCGCGATGATCGCCGCCGGCGCCGCCCTCGTCGCGCGCTTCAATTGGATCCTCTACGTCTTTGGCGCTTTCCTGCTGGTCACCGGCGCCCGGATGTTCTTCGGCCGGCCCAAACCCATGGAACCGGAAAAAAATCCCGTGATCCGTTGCGCGCGAAAACTCTTTCCCATCTCGCCGGCCCTCGACGGCCCCCAATTCCTGACGCGCGTCAATGGCCGGCTCGCCCTCACCCCGCTCATGCTGGTGCTGTTGCTGGTGGAAACCTCCGACCTGATTTTCGCCCTGGATTCCGTGCCCGCCGTCTTCGCCGTCACGCAAAAGGCGTTCATTGTTTTCACCTCCAATGTCTTCGCCGTGCTCGGCCTGCGCTCGCTCTATTTTCTGGTCGCCGACGCCATCGCCAAATTCCCGCATCTCAAGGCCGGCCTCGCCGTCGTGCTCGTCTTCGTGGGCGCCAAGATGCTGCTGGATCCCCATCAAGGCAGCCCCACTTGGATTCAATTCAGAATCTCCACCCCCGTTTCGCTGCTGGTCATCACCGCGATCGTGGCCATCGCCATCGGGAGCTCCCTCGCCGCCCGCCGCCCGCAACCCCGAAACCATGATTCCTCCGCACCCTGAATTCGATTTGACCTAAAGATGCCACCACGCTTTGACTCATCCGCCGTCGCCGGCATAAAATGAAATTCCGCTGGACGATTACCCCGCCGCAACCGCTGCTGGCCCGGACGCTGGCCGCGGCGCTCCACGTTTCGCCGCTGCTCGCGCAGTGCCTCCTCAATCGCGGCTTGAGCGAGGCGGCCGTGATGGAGCGGTTTCTCACGCCCCGCCTGCGGCACCTGGCCGATCCCTTTCTGCTGCCCGCCATGGCCCCCGCCGTCGAACGCCTGCTCCGCGCGCGCGAACTCGCCGAGCCGGTGGTCATCTTTGGCGATTATGACGTGGACGGCGTCACCTCGACCGCGCTGCTGCTCGAGGTCCTTGGCCGGCTCGGCTGGTCGGTAAACGCCTATCTGCCCAATCGCCTGGACGAGGGGTACGGACTGAGCCGCGACGGCGTGGAACACTGCCTGAAGAAATTCCCCGCCAAACTGCTCCTCGCCGTGGATTGCGGTTCCACCGCCGTCGAAACGATTTCCTGGCTCAAGGAACACGACGTTGAAGTCATCGTCCTCGACCATCACCAGGTATCTTCGCCGGCTCCCCAGGCTGTGGCGCTGGTGAACCCCCACATTGCCGCCGCCGATCCGCGGCCGGCAGTCCCCAACTTTCAAGAGCTCTGCTCCGTGGGCCTGGCGTTCAAGCTGGCGCATGCCATTCTGAAACGCGGACGCGAAACCGGCCTGCCGGGTGCCTCGGAATTTGATCTGCGGACGCTGCTCGACTTGGTCGCCCTGGGCACCATCGCGGACTTGGTGCCGCTCACCGGCGAAAACCGGATCCTGGTCTCCGCCGGTCTCCGCCGGCTGGATGCCACGCGCCGGCCCGGAATCGTCGCATTGAAAACCGTGGCCCAGTCTCCGGCGATGTTGGGCACCTACGACGTGGGATTTCAGCTCGCGCCGCGTTTGAACGCCGCCGGGCGCCTGGAGACGGCCGAGGAAGCGTTGTGCCTGTTGCGCGCCGAGACGGTGGACGAAGCCATGCCGCTGGCGCGGAATCTGGATGCTTGCAATCGCGAACGCCAGAAAATCGAAAAAACCATTGTCGAGAAGGTGATTGGCGGAGTGCGCCTCAAATTCGACGCCCAAAAGGATTTCGTCATCGTGGAGGGGCGGTTGCTCTGGCACATCGGCGTCGTGGGCATTGTGGCGTCGCGGGTCTTGCAGGAATTCTACCGTCCGACACTCATCATTGGCGGCGAGAACGGCGAAATGCGCGGTTCGGGCCGCAGCATCGCCGGGTTCGATCTGGCCGCCGCCCTGCGCGAATGCGACGACTTACTCCTGCGCCACGGCGGCCACGCCATGGCCGCCGGCTTGAGCGTGCTGCCGGGGAAAATTGACGAGTTGCGCGAGCGCCTCAACACCATCGCCCGCCGCCAATTGCACCCGGACGACCTCCAGCCCCCCCTGCGCCTCGATGCCGAACTGGGCCTCGCGGAAATAGATATTCCCGCGCTCGCCGAATTGGAAAAGCTCAAGCCCACGGGCATGGGCAATCCCGCCCTGCAATTCTGTTCCCGCAATCTGATCCACAAAAAACCCTTGCAACGGATCGGCGCTGACAAACGGCATGTCAAAATGTGGGTTACGGACGGCCAGGTGACCCATGAGGCGGTCTGGTGGAATGCGGGCGAAGGCCCGTTGCCGACCGGGCGGTTCGATCTGGCCTTCGCCCCCGCGCTCAACGAATTCAACGGCCGAACCACCGTGCAATTGAAGGTCCTGGATTGGCTGGCGTGCAGTGCGCGTTGATTATCAATGACTTGCGTGGTTAAGATTTTGGCTTGTCAAAACATTTCAAATGGTTACAATTACCATGTCTGTAATTAAAACCAACTGACCTTTCGGACCATGGTGAACCTTCAAGTGAACTCCGTTCAATGATGCTCCTTTCCATGATGATTTGAAAGCCGGTAATCGGGAACAGACAAAAACCGTTAAACACATCCAGCAGCTAATCATCAAATGAGCACAAAACTGTTTGTCGGAAATCTGTCCTTCAACACCACGGAAAACGATCTGCAGGAGGCCTTTGCCGCCCATGGTCAGGTCGTCGAAGCCAACCTTATGATGGACCGGATGACCGGTCGCTCACGCGGGTTCGCCTTCATCACCTACTCCACCGCGGAAGAGGCGCAAAAGGCGATTGAGGCCATGAATGGCGCGCAGTTGGATGGCCGCGCATTGACGGTGAACATTGCCCGTCCCAAGGAAGAGCGTCCTCCGGGCGCCGGCGGCCGTGACCGCGCTCCCCGCCGTGAGTACGGCAGTGGCGGCGGCGGCTACGGCGGCGCCAGCCATCGGGACCACTAAGCCGTTTTAGGAGCTGAGCCAGTTTCCGGGACGACATTCATGTCGGATGTCGTTCCGGCGTTTTTTCCAGCGGCTCGGACCCGGCGCGAAAACTCCCCAGTTGTTATCTTCCCATTTTTTCTGTCAATGCTCTAAACCGGATATTTTATAGTCAAAGCTGTAGCGCAGACTTCCAAGTCTGCTGTATCGCGGGTTTCCAAACCCGCAGACGCCACGCAACGGCGACACCCTGCCGATTTGGAAATCGGCGCCACAGCGGGGAGAGACCCTTCCCTGAAAAGAAACGTCAGGGAACCCGCCTTGCTTTGACCGTCTTTTTGGAGACCACTGCTTGCGCTTGCTTTACAAAACTCATGAAAGGAACCGTTTCCCGCCCGTCGCTTGAATAGTCAAAGGGGTCAAACCATAACTTTGCCACATAAGGGGCCATAATTTGGACGCATTATCTGAGGATTCCCGGGTTTTCCGCC
Organism: uncultured Bifidobacteriaceae bacterium; assembly: GCA_964532525.1. GTDB lineage: Bacteria > Verrucomicrobiota > Verrucomicrobiia > Limisphaerales > UBA11358 > UBA11358. Next base: position 13,279 of record CAZHIM010000050.1, on the reverse strand, counting down.
AGCGGTACAGCTTGGCGTTCAGGCGCTTCCAGGTGCCTGCCTGGAGCCGCGCCGCAATGTTGGGCGTTGAATGTTTCTTTCAGTCACTTTGTGTCTCCGTGTCTTTGTGGTTCATGTTTCCTGGCGTTTTCCGTTGGCCCTTTCCCGTCCCGCTTAAAATCGTTTCATCACAGAGGCCAAGATGCGCAGAGGGAAAGCCTCTTTTTGTGCTTCTCAGCTCTGCGGTTTCTTTTTCTTCGTGTCCTTCGTGCCTTCGTGTGAGCCAAAAATTCTCTGATTGCGGCTTTGCCGCGCGGATATCCGCAGCCCGTGCTTGAACCCAGCGATTGGAGACTGCACCCTGTGCGGACATTATGACTTCCGCCATTATTGTGGCCGCCGGCAAAGGCACGCGCATGGGCGCAGACGTGGACAAGCTCTGGTTGGAGATCGCGGGCCGGCCGGTGGTGGCCCACACATGGAAACGATTTGACGAAGCGGATTGCATCGCAGAAATCATTTTGGTGGTGCGTGATGGCCTGCAGGCGGATTTTGCGGAACTCGCCGCGAAATTTGGGTTTAAAAAGCCCTTGCGCGTCGTCGTTGGCGGCGCGGAACGGCAGGATTCCGTCTGGCATGGGTTGGCGGCCCTGGCGCCGGAGGCGACGATTGTTGCCATCCAAGATGCCGCCCGTCCCTGCACCACTCCCGAATTGATTGCGGCGACGATTCGCGCCGCCCAGGAAACCGGCGCCGCCGTGGCGGCGCAGCCGGTAACCGACACCATCAAGTCCACCGACGACGGCAAAATCATAACCGGCACGGTGGACCGCTCAAAATTATGGTCGGTGCAGACGCCGCAGACCTTCCGCGTGGAAGTGATCCGCCGGGCCTTGGCGGCAGCCCGCGCGAAACAGCTCCATCTTACGGACGACACCGCCGCCTGCGAACTCATTGGCCAACCGGTGCAACTGGTCAAAAGTGCCAGCCCCAATCCCAAGGTGACGGTGCCGGCGGATCTGCCTTTTATTGAATCGCTGTTGCGAACTGGAAGATGATGGCGTAAAAATGGAGATATGAAACGGAGTTTGATTTTTGGCTCGGTGCTGGTGGCCTTGGTGCTCAACCTGGCGCTGGGCGCCAATATCTATCTCAACGCCGCGCGCACCACCAGTGAAACGGACAGCGCCCAAGCGAGCTTGGAGGTCTTTAACGATGCGCTCCAGAAGATCCATGGCGAGTATGTGGACGGCAAAGACTTGACGTATCGCCAGCTCGTTTACTCGGCACTCAAGGGCGCGGTGAGCCGGTTGGACCCGCACAGCGAATTTCTCGACGCCGATTCCTACCAGGAATTGCAGGATGACACCCAGGGACAATTTGGCGGGGTGGGCTTGATGGTGGGCATGAAGGACGGCCAGATCACCGTCATCGCGCCGATGGATGATACGCCCGGCTCGCGGGCGGGCATCTTGAGCGGCGACCGCATCGTCAAGGTCGAGGGCAAAAGCGTTGATAAAATGGAACTGGCCGATGTGGTCAAGATGTTGCGGGGAGACCCCGGTTCGACCGTAACCCTGACGATCGAACGGCCGGCCACCGCCATAACCAAGACCTTCGTCTTGACGCGTGCCATCATCCAGATGGAAATGGTCAAAGACGTCAATGGACAGAAAGTTTTCCCGGTGGATGAGAATCAGATCGGTTATATCCGCATCACTCAGTTTGGTGAAAAGACGGGGGATGAACTGGAAACGGCGCTCGACAAGCTCAAGGAGGAGCACGTGAAAGGGGTGATCGTTGATCTGCGTTGGAATCCCGGCGGCTTGCTCGACCAGGCGGTGGAAGTCTGCCAGAAGTTTCTGCCCGCAAACCAGTTGGTGGTGTCCACGGAAGGCCGGCATACCATGGAAAAGTATTATGCACACGGGAGCGGCGATGAGTTGAAGAACATTCCCATCGTGGTGCTCGTGAACCTCGGCAGCGCCAGCGCGGCGGAGATTGTCACCGGCTGTTTGCAAGACTTGCACCGGGCGGTGGTGCTGGGCGAGAAGACCTTCGGCAAGGGCTCCGTGCAGACCATCTTTCCGCTGGAGGATGGTTCGGCCCTTAAGCTCACCGTGGCCAAATACTACACTCCCAGCCACAAGGTCATTCATGAACACGGTATCACGCCGGACATTTACGTGCCGCTGACCGATGCCGAGGAAGCGGCGGTGTTGGTCAAGCGGACGCCGGGCGGCATCGAGTCGCTTCCGCAAAAGGACCGTGCCGGCGTGCTCGACGCGCGTGACGAGCAAATGGACCGGGCTGAGGACCTGCTGAAGGGGTTGATCCTCTATGACCGGTTGACAGGCTCGCCGAAGCCGGAGAAGATGGCGGCGAAATGAAGCCCGTTGCGTCGGCAGCCCGAAGTTCAAGATTCGAAAGCCAGAGGAAGTCCCTGGCCCGAACGCCGAACGCGATTGTTCGTGGGCCAGGCCGGTTTTGTCCGGGCGCCACGGCTGGGAATTTGGCCGGGAATCGCGGGTACTGGGGCAACGAATGACGCTGCTCGCCCTTGAGACTTCGTGTGACGAAACCAGCGCCGCGGTGGTGCGCAACGGGGTTGTGCTGTCGAATGTGGTGTCCTCGCAGATCAAACTCCACGCGGAATACGGGGGGGTGGTGCCTGAACTTGCCGCTCGCGAGCATCTCAAAAACCTTTTGCCGGTCGCGCAATCCGCATTGCACGACGCGGGAGTGTCCGCGCGCGAGCTGGATGCCGTGGCCGCCACGCAGGGGCCGGGGTTGGCCATTGCTTTGCTGGTGGGGTTCAAGGCGGGGCAGGCGGTCGCCTTCGCCCTGAACAAGCCGTTCATTGGCATCAACCATCACGAGGCGCATTTGTATTCGCCATGGATTCAACGAGCCGACGCGGCGCCGGGCACGGCCAAGCCAACGCGGCTCATTTCCGGGTTCGCCCATTTTCAGCCCAGCGTGTCGCTCATTGTCAGCGGCGGGCACACGCTGCTGGTGCACATCGAATCCGAGCTGAGACATCGCGTGCTGGGCGGCACGATTGACGACGCCGCCGGCGAGTGTTTTGACAAGACGGGCAAGCTCATGGGGCTGGCCTACCCGGCTGGGCCGATCATTGACCGGCTGGCCGCCGGGGGGAATCCGGCTGCGCATGATTTTCCGCGGCCCTTGCTGCACGACGCCAATGACGATTTCAGTTTCAGCGGTCTGAAGACTTCCGTGCGCTATTTCATTCGTGACCATCCGGCATTGCTCGATGATCCCCAGAAGCTCCGCGATTTGTGCGCGAGCATCCAGGCGGCCATTGTGGAAGTGCTGGTGAAGAAGACGATTCGCGCGGCCAAGCGCGAAGGCGTGCGCTGCGTAACGGCGTCTGGCGGCGTGAGCTGCAACAGCCGCCTGCGGCACGAACTGGAACAGGCCTGCCAGCGTCACGGTCTCACGCTGCGCCTCGCGGAAAAGGGCCTGTGCACCGACAACGCCGCGATGATCGGCATCCTCGCCGAGCGGAAGCTGTTGGCCAAGGCGCCGTTGCCGCCGCTGGATGCGGAAGTCAAACCCGGCTGGGCGCTGGCTTGAGGCTATTCCAATCGCTTCCGGAATTCCGCGCAGGCTTTCGCCACGTCGGGCGCGTTCAAGATGGCCGATACCACACAAATACGCCGCCCCCCCGCCGCCAGCACTGCGTCCACGGTTTCCAGGTTGATGCCGCCGATGGCAAACCAGGGGACGGTGGCGTTGGCGGCGGCCCAGCGGACGTATTCGATGGTCACGGGCTTGGCGGAGGGCTTGGTGCCCGTGGCATAAACGGGGCCGACGGCGATGTAATCGGCCCCGGCTTCGAGGGCGCGTTGCGCCTGGGCGGGGGCATGGGTGGAGAGGCCAATGCGGACGACCCTGGGGGGTGGGAGTTCGGAAATGTGCCGACGACCGGCGGCGAAGAAATCCTCCTGACCGAGGTGGCAGAAATCCGCGCCGACGGCCTGGGCGATATCGAGGTGGTCGTTGATGACGAGGCCGACGCCGGCACGACGGACGACGGGAACGATCCTTTGCGCCAGGGCGCGGATGTCGTCCGGCGGAGAGAGCTTGGCGCGGAGCTGGATCAAATCGCTGCCACCGTCACATAGCTGCTGCGCGACGAGTTCCGGCGCACGGCCATGGAGAAAGGCGGTGTCCACGAAGGTGTAGAGGCGGCAGTCGGCGAGCGGTTTCATGGAAAGGATTGAACAACAAAAAAGGCCGGGAACAAAGGGAATCCGTGGGGGAGCGAAAAAAAACGGCGGCGGGAAAGGTTCCCGCCGCCGTTGGTGATTAAGGCGGTTACTTGACGCCGACGAGGTAGCCGAAGCGCTTCTTGAACTCGTCGGGCTTCATCTTGACGACAGCGGCCAGCTTGGCGAGATGCTTGGCGTCCTCGAAGTCGTCGCGTTCGAGGCGGATCATGTAAGCTTGGGCGCATTCGAAGGCTTCACCGTCCACGTTGACGCGGCGGTTCTGCATGCGGCCGGTCTTGGGATCGAGCATCTTCTCGAAGGGCAGCGGATTCATCTTGCCGTCCACGAAGCTGATGATGGCGCCGTACTTTTCGGCCTCGGGCGAGCGGAGGAACTTCACCGCCGCGTAGCCGAGGTCGCGCGTGTATTCGGCGTCGAACGGAATGGGGTCGGCGCAACGGAGCTCGTAGCCCAAGTCCTTGTCAATGAAGGTCATCTTGATGCCGAGCTTCTCCAGGCGCTGGGTCAGCAACTCCTTCATGAGGCGGCCGAATTCGATTTCGCCCAGGCGCAGGTGGCCATGTTCGTCACGGACGACTTTGCCAAAGCGCTCCAACTGGCCGGCGGGCAGGGCGTTGACGAGGCCTTTTTCACCGAGCGCTTCGATGAGGCCTTCAGCGAGAACGACGAGGCCGTATTGCGAGCCTTCGGCTTTGCGTTTGATGATGGAACCGATGATGATATCGCACAATTCGTCCACGGTGACGGTGCGGCCGCGGAACTCCTCGGAGATGATGGCGAGGGTGGCGGCGGCGGCCTTGGCGATGCCGAGGGCGAGGTGGCCGGCGGCGCGGCCCATGCTGACGATGATGTACCAGCGGGAGGTGGTGCGGGCGTCCTCAATCAAATTGCGGACGATTTGCACGCCGTAATGACGGGCGGTTTCGTAGCCGAAGGTGGGGGTGGAGCCGGGCAGCGGGAGGTCGTTGTCAATGGTCTTGGGGACGTGGGCGACCTTGATTCTGCCGCCGCTGCGCTTGGCGACGTGGCTGGCGGAAAACGCCGTGTCGTCGCCGCCGATGGTGACGAGGGCGGTGACGCCGAGCTTATCGAGGACGCTGAAAACGTTCTGCATCTGCTCCTCGGACTTGGTGGGATTGGTACGGGCGGTACCAAGGATGGATCCCCCCTTGATGTGAATGTCCTTCACGTCGCGGATGGAGAGGGGTTTGATCTGGGTGGCATCGCCTTGGGCGAGATATTTGAAGCCGTCACGGAAGCCGATGACTTCGTAGCCCTGGTTGATGCCTTCGATGGTGGCGGCCGAGATGACGCCGTTCAATCCGGGCGCCGGACCGCCGCCCACCAAAATACCGAGTCTGCCTTTAGTGCTCATGGTGTTCGATTATATAAGTTATTGGACCAAAGACGGGCATTTTGGACTTCGGCCGGAAAAATTCAATTCCATTCTTGTCACTTTCACACCACAATTTGTCAACTGAATGAAGCGCGCTGTATTTTTGGACCGCGATGGCACCCTGATCGTGGAAAAGCACTATTTGCACCGGCCGGAAGACGTGGAGGTGTTCGCCGGCGCGGGTGCGGCGTTGAAGCGGCTGGCGGACGCGGGGTTCAAGCTGATCGTGGTGACGAACCAGTCGGGGATTGGGCGGGGGTATTTCACGCTGGCGGACGCCGAGCGGGTGAACGAGCGGGTGGCGCGGGAATTTGGGCGGGCGGGGGTTCATTTTGAGAAGACGTATATCGCGCCGGAGGCGCCGGACCAGCCGAGCCGCGGGCGCAAGCCGTCGCCGCAGTTCCTCTTTGACGCGCGGGACGAATTAGGCTTGGACTTGGGGGAGAGCTTCATGGCGGGGGACAAGCTCATTGACTTGGAATGCGGCTGGAATGCGGGCGTGAAAAAGAGCATACTCGTGCGCACCGGCTATGGCGCCGGCTTGGAACGCGAGTCGCCGGAGAAGCTTCTGGCGGCGGAAGTGGTGGACGGACTGTCGGAAATGGCGGCGTGGATTTTAAAACAACGATAATCGGATTATGTGCGGCATCATCGGATACGTCGGGAAGAAAGCGGCTTCGCCCATTCTGCTGGAAGGATTGCGGCGGCTGGAATATCGCGGGTATGACAGCGCGGGGCTGGCCGTGCTGCACAATGCGGACCTGCTGGTGCGGAAGAAGAAGGGGCGGATTGACGAGGGCTTGGCGCGGTTGCTGGAGGCGGACCCGGTCGCGGGCAACGTGGGCATCGGCCATACGCGGTGGGCGACGCACGGCATGCCGGCCGACGAGAATTCGCATCCCCACCTGGACGGCTCGGGCAGAATCGCCGTGGTGCACAACGGCGTGATCGAGAATTACGAGGCCCTCAAGCAGCAACTGGCGAAGGCGGGCCACAAGTTCCTCTCGAACACGGACACGGAGGTGCTCGCCCACCTGATCGGGAAACATTACGAGATGCTCCAGTCCGCGCGCGTGGCGCCCCGAAGCGGGGCGGCCGGCAGGATTTCGAAAAACGGCGCGCCGGAGACGCCGCATCCGTCCGGGGACATGCTCACGCAGGCGGTATGCGATGCGTTGCGCGAGGTCATCGGCACCTACGGCCTGGCGGTGATCTGCCAGGACTTCCCGAACACGATCGTCAGCGCGCGGCGCGGGTCGCCGATCATCGTGGGCATTGGCCAGGAGGAGAATTTTGTGGCGAGCGACGCCAACGCGATTGTGGCGCACACGAAGAAGGTGGTTTACCTGAACGATTACGACGTGGCGACGGTGACGGCGGAGCATCTGGACGTGCGGAACCTGGGGGCGGACACGGCGAACGTGCAGATCAGCAACCTGGAGTTTTCGCAGGAGGACGCGGTGCGGGGGAAGCACGCGCATTTCATGCTCAAGGAGATTTACGAGCAGCCGCGGACGGTGGAGAACGCCTTGCGGGGGCGGATTGATTTGGAGGCCGCGACGGCGAAGTTTGGCGGCCTGAACATGACGGCGGCGGAACTGCGGGGGATTGACCGGATTGTGATTGCGGCCAGCGGCACGAGCTGGCACGCGGCGCTGGTGGGGGAATATTTGATCGAGGAACTGGCGCAGATCCCGGTGGAGGTGGAATTTGCGCACGAATTTTGCTATCGAAATTGTCCGCTGGAGAAGAACACGGTGCTGCTGGTGCTGTCGCAATCCGGCGAAACGGCGGACACGCTGGCGGCCATGCGGGAGGCGAAGCGGCGGGGTCACCGGGTGCTGGCGATGGTGAACGTGGTGGGCAGCACGATTGCCCGGGAATCCGATGGCGGCATTTATCTGCATGCGGGGCCGGAAATCGGGGTGGCGTCCACGAAGGCGTTTGTGTCCACGCTGACGGTGTTGACGCTGCTGGCGATCCATCTGGGGCGGTTGCGCCAGTTGGCCGCGCCGCGGGCGCGGGAGATCCTGCGGGGGTTGGAGGCGCTGCCAGGTCAGATCGAGAAGATTCTGGGGCAGAACGCGGCGCTGAAGACGCTGGCGAAGAAATACACGCAGTCGGAGGATTTTTTCTTCCTGGGGCGCGGGTGCATGTTTCCGATTGCGCTGGAAGGGGCGCTGAAGCTGAAGGAGATTTCGTACATTCATGCGGAGGGGTATTCGGCGGCGGAGATGAAGCACGGGCCGATTGCGCTGATTGACCCGCAGACGCCGACGGTGTTTGTGGTGCCGCAGGATGCGATGTACGAGAAGACGCTGGCGAACCTGGCGATGATCCGGGCTCGCAAGGGGCCCATCGTGGCGCTGGCGACGGAGGGGGACAAGGGCATCAAGCAAGTGGCGGACGCGGTGATGTACGTGCCCAAGACGCTGGATCTGCTGTATCCGATCCTGGCGATTGTGCCGCTGCAACTGTTCGCGTACCACATTGCCGTGGCGCGGGGCTGCGACGTGGACAAGCCGCGGAACCTGGCCAAGAGCGTGACGGTGGAGTGAGAAGGGAAGGCTGAAGGATGAAGGATGGTCCTCGGTGGTCTGGGGAGTTTTGGGTTCTTTTTGCGGGCAAAAAAACCAGCAAAACAGCGGGAACCCATTGCATTTGAATAAGATCCGCAGATATTGCTTTGGGTTCGTTTCGTAATTTTCATGATTCAAGGCCGGGCCGAGAGTTCCATCGCCAACGGCGCGGCGCGGCAACGCCGCAACTAAAGAGGCTAAAAAAAAGTCGGGCGATGCGGGGGGCATCGCCGGGACGGAGGCCCGGGAGGGGCGGCTGCGTTGTGGTGGCAGTCTCACATTGCGAGCATGACACAGATCGGGGCGAGGGTGGTAGTTAGCGGCTAAAGCGAATGGCGTAAGTGGTTGTGGGGGAGGGAAATTTAATACGAAAAAAATGGCAGGGAAGGAGTTTTTGACGCGAATTGCGAGGATTCTGCGCTCAAAGTTGGCCAAAAACGAGCCATGCTATGGGCTGACTCCGTCAATGACCACGCCTCTTTTTCCGGGACGCTTTAGTGGCGGCGGCTGTTGTGATGTCCAGCACGACGCTTTTTATTCGTCTTCCGTTCGCAGAAAATGCTCCAGCTTGGCCGAAGAAAAACTTTTTCATTTCATCAATATTCGCAAATTTGACAGCGTTCCGGCTTGGGTTTTTACCTGTCCAAGCGTTGCAAAGAAACCAACCCACAACATATAACCCATGTTGGCAGTCCCTGTCTTTGAGATATTTGTGAACAAGCTGAGTGCCCATTGCCTCTTTGATTTTCCGGTTCCAGCAACCCTTGACTTCCACAATCACCCGGACGGTTTCAAGGGCATTCCCTGCTTCTGGTTCTGCAATTGCGTCAATCCGCAAATCCAAACGGTCCAAACGATGTATTTGGACTTCACGGCCCACAACGATTCCTTTGCCGGCCAATTCTTTCTTAAGGTGGTCTGCAAGCCAGTCACAAAGGTCTTTTTCAAGTTTCGGGTGGTTGCCCGCCCATAGCAAATGCGCCAACGGGTTCTCGCCTTGGAGAGTTTCTTGGAAGAGGTCGAGCGACTCCACCACCACTTGCATCAGTTGGTTTGCCGATTGGACTATTCGCCTCTGTGGGCTTTCTGCCAGCGCAAACAGTTGCGTTGGAGAAAGGGGTTTCCAAGTGTTTCGTCTCGCTCTTTCCTTGGCGAGGGAAAGTTGCCACGACAAGAATTCGCTCAGATCTGGGTGCTGGTGAAGTAAATCTGCCAGGATTTTGCACGAGGCATTGGTCCCAAGGCTTGCCAGGTGAGAAATTATGTTGTCCCGCAAATTTGCCATGGCCCATCGCGGTGTGACGCTTCCGCCGCGGCTGCGGTCGGGATCGGTTGTAACCGGATACTGCTCCATCATCCAGGACCAAAGCTCCGCCACGTCATCTTCGTGAAGTGTCTCGAGGATGGCAGCAGGAGCCCGGTCGTATTCATGCGCGAACCCTTCAAACAATTCTCTGCCAAAAACCGGGTCCCGCCATACCAATTTCTTAATCTTAGGCCAGTCCGCAAACTCGCCGAACTCCATCAACAGCCGGAAGTGAAAAAGTGCGGCGCGCCGTTTCTTCTCGGTCTTTGGCACACACCTTGGGACCTTCGACCGGATGAAATCCAATAGCTCCACGGGCATCGTTTTTATCAAAAGCTGTGTCAGTTGTTCAGCACATAGCGGTCTGACTTTGCCTCCCTTCAATCTTTCAAACAGTGGAGGCCCCCATAAACCCGCGTCCTTTTTTGGAAGAACCTGCAATACCCATGGGTGTTCGCCCTGTTTGGTTTCCTGGTCGAAAACTTTCAGCAGCCACTCAACCGACTCTGCCGGACAATGTTTAAAAGCCCCCTCTGTCAACGCGATGTGCTGGCACTGATGGATGTAGTTGGGGCAGTGGAGAATGATCGGTATCCATTTGCGCCAGGCCTCTGCCGGCAGAGAATTGAAAATGTCCGGAGCTTCGTTTTGCAGCAATAGCAAGGCGCGAAATCCCGCTACCGCTGGGTGGTACACGATATCCCGACGGCCAAACCATTCGGATGGTTTACAATCACCTTCACGCACGTAAATGTTAGCACTTGCAACAATTCGCCGCTTGATATCGTCGGGTGCGTTCTTCCAAAAGGGCAGGCTGCGGATATCAAGGGTTGAATGGTTCGAGTGGTATTCCTGGTCATCTTTCCGCTCAAACCAAAACGTCATCTGCCACCACGCATCTCGATTGCCTTGTTCAAAATCGCCCATTAATCTCGCAATTTTTTCGTCCGGGTTGCATGTTTGCAATCCCTTCTTCTGACGTTCTTCCGCTTGTTCAGCAGAGCGCTTGTGTGCGAGAAAGACCTCCCTAGCGCTGATTGTTTCTTTCGCGTCCAGGTCACACGTTTTAAGCCAAAACGCCATTACCTCGCTTAACAGCGGGGATTTTGCGGCGGCATCCAATAATAAATCCGCCTGCGCAGAGGTTTCAGGGGAATAGATGTAGCCGACGAGATATACCCAACCGCGTTTTTCTGTTTCGGACTGCGCGAGTTCTATTTGCTCCAAAAGCCATTTCAAGTCTTCCTTGACGACAAGGAGGATTCCGTACCGGGTCATTACGGGAGCATCCATCCGCGGATTCTCAAACAAGGATACCATGGTTTGAACTAGGTGCAGCCTTTCTGTGGGGTGCGTCTGAAGGAAATGATTCAATCCCGCAGTATCGTGATCAAAAATGTCACAGTGTGTTCTAAATTGAACGAGAAACGCCCGTGCGTATGCAATCCGTATTTCGGACAAGTGAAGAAGGTCGTGGGCCCTCGAGACTATTCCACCAACGGCTATCGTAAAACTGTCTGAAGCATGGGATCTTGGAGATGATTGCTTTTCCACCCAAGCAAGAGCCAGCGGCAAGTCATCATCCGACAGGCCCCGCACCAGTGAATTCCTGAAAAACGATGAATAAAGGCCAATGTGGCCACCGTCAGGTTCCTTGAGAGAAGGAAATAGTTCTTTGGCCGTCACGTGATTCGGCCAGCAAGCCGATAGAGCCCCTCCCCGCAATTCATCGTTTAAATCGGGGCCACACTGGCCAAGGGCCACAGGTTTCAGTTGTTCCTTGGTTTTTTCATCACCGAACTTCGTTATGTAAATAATGGCCCATGTGCGTAATGTCTGGTTTTCCGCTGGACTTAAAGCAAGATCAATGAAGTCTTTCAACAACTCCCTGGTTTCGCACTCGCCTGCTATGCGCATTGCTTCAAGCCGGACCTCATGCGCGAATTTGGTGTTGCGTAGGTATCCCCGCAACTGAACTGCGAGTTTCGGGTGGCTTAGCTTTCGATACCGAGTGTGCGTCAACCGTGGATCGCCGTGCATGAAATCGCGGCCAACATAGTTTAACAACGCGTCAATCAAGATTTCCTTCGCGTGATAATCCGCCGTAGCCACATCGCTGCGAAGCATGACGTCCGGCTGGATGTTTACCAACGACTCAAATATCTCCCGGTTTGCGCCGGCGACCCAAGCCGCTGTTTCTTGCAACTGGGGCACCATTTTATGGTCTGAATCGCCAGGGTGGGTAAGCAAGTCCATCACTTGGCGGACCGTCAGACCCTGATTGACCAAAAAGCGGGCGGCTAGGAATTCTGCGTAGGTTTGGTGGGCCCAGCCGAGCCGGTTGCGTCCACGGGAGGTGAACAACCCCGAATCAAGTGTCTCTTTCAGAGCCGGCTCCGTTATCGGCAAGCGGCGGCGCTTTACAAGGACGGATGCCTCCGCAAGTTCATCCAATGAGATGTCCGCATCCGCGACGTCGCCTCTGCTTGAGGTAGCAATGGCAGACTTTTTGCAAAATATCATCGCGGCCGCAATGTGGCTTGCCACGGTCAGTCTTTCTTCGGCGGAGAATTTACGCTGCAATTTTGGGGTCTGCCGATCCGGACTATCCCTGCAAAGTTCCAGACAGCCCTTTTCGTATATTTCCTTTTGGGTCGGTGGCAATCTGCCACCTTGTGATTTCCAAATGCGAAATAGCAATTCAAGGGTCAATGGCTTTACCGCAAACGGCACGGCTTCACTGGATTTTACAGACGCAATGAACCGATCCGTGTCAAGGGAGCGCGCCTCAGCCGCCACCCGCACCTGTTTTTCAGTCAGGGGACAGAGCTCGTAAACCCCAACGGATTTATCATCCCATTTTTGCCGCAATGAATCTTCCAAATTTGTTCGCCATTCTGCGGTGCGGCAGGCGATCCGGAAAAAAAGGTTGTGCGTGTTTCTCAGCGCCATGATTCGACCGGAGAGCAATTCCGCCAGTGTATCAACGCGAAATAGGCATTCGTCAAAACTGTCCAAAAAAACGTGGAGTTGCCCGCCACCAGTCTCCCACCATCTGAAATCCGGGCCTTCAAAAATCTCGGTGACGAGATGTTTCCCGGCGTCAAATATGTTCAAGTTCCGCGTTAAAAACCGGGCTCCCCCTGGTTCTTCTGATTTTCTCGCGCTGTTTTCCGCATCTTTCAACGCAAAAGATTTTCCGATGCCGGGTTCACCCAAAAGAACCAGGCACGGTTTTTTGTTTAGTTCCTCAAATCCAGCAGCATCAGTTGAGTACCATTTTGCCCACGAGGCGTCCGCTGCTGGTGGGATCAGAAACCCGCTTTCATCACAAGGCATCCGTCCCTCGCGGGGCACCCAATAGCGTTTCCAATCGTAAGAGATTTCAGCCATTTGCCAGTGTTTATACCCGTCATCCGCAAATTCCAAATTAAAACTCCGCCATAGTGCCGTTCCGAAGCGCCCCGTTCGCTCTCGAAAGGCGCGAAATTCCGTGTTCGACGCGTCCTTGAATGGCTCCGCAGTGCGTGCCAACGCCGGGCTGGATGATTGCCAGCCCCTCGGGCTGGCCGGAAGGGAAGCGACGAGTTGGGGCGGCCTCTCATGGCTTTAAGCTGGTTATTTCATTGGCAATCTGGTGGCGAAGACTTCCCGGTCTGCTTTAGCGCGGGTTTTCCAATCCGCAGACGCCACGCAATTGCGACACCCTGCCGATTTGGAAATCGGCGATACAGCAGGTTTGGAAACCCAATGCCACTAG
>CAZHIM010000049.1:0-37881 GCA_964532525.1 uncultured Bifidobacteriaceae bacterium | reverse complement strand
TGTTCGCCGTGATTACGAAATCATTTCCGATCGCTGTTCCTGAGCCGATTTGAATTTTCGCCTGGCGATTGTTCAGTGGTATATAAAACCAGCCGCGTTTCCCAAGACTCACATTGTCCCCGATGTGAATATTGCGCACATTGCCCAGTGGCCACTCAATGCCCCCGCCCACGCACATATTGCGCCCCGTCCGCAATCCGACGAGACGCGGTTTTAGCAACCGGAAAAAACTGACCGATCTGTTCCATAACCGGTGAAGGTCACGCAGCACTGTTACAGGAGTCATTGTTCGGTGAATTGGCGGCAATTTCAGTTCGCGAAACTTGCGAGAATCGTAAAATCCAATGGGCCTCGCCTTGTGAGCGACACCGATTGTTCTTTCGATCCCGAGGGCGGACGGAACCGACCAACAAAAATGCTCGCGCACACCGAAGTTGGTGGCAGGGCGCTGGTTCGAGGCATGTTCATTTGCAAGTTTTTATGGTAGCGAAATACTTCTGGCTGTGTCCACTCGCATTTGGAGTGCGCGTCAAGTGGAGCTGCATAATGCCAACCGTTCCTGGAGCCTCGCCGCCAGCCCAGACCGGCCGCCCCCGGTCCGCCCGCTCCTTGTGTCGCAAGTCGCCCCGTTTTGCCCCCTTTTCCACCGCCCCGGAACCGGCCCCGGAGCACGTTTTGCGGTATCGTTAAACGTTGACATATTCCGGGATCGTCCCCCCCCGGCAACCCTGAACTTTTTTTCCGCAATCGGCGGGCGGGCATATCTATTCCGGCGCGAGCAAAAGGCGATAAATCGTGGCGAACCGGGGGAAGACAGGATTCACCGGACGAAATTCCGGTTGATCCCATCCTCGACCTTCAATCCTCAGTTTTTGGTCCTGTCGTTTGGTCCTTTCCAAGTTCATATTTGCATTGCATTGATGCACATACCGCGTTTTTGCGGGCTTTTTTGCGGGTTCGAGCCAAATTTCAGATTGACAGTTTCGATCATGGCTGCTCTAATTATAGCCAGTTAATCGATGGCTTCGCTCGAATAAACAGAGAGACGGGGCCATTTTTTGCAGTCCTCTCGCAAGTCATCGTCGGAAACTCAGAAGAAAGACAATATCATGAAACAGCTCTTTGGATCTTTTTCAGGGGCGAAGCTCATTCATTTTCGCGTCTCCGGCCGGTTGCGCCGCGGCTGGTGGCTGGCGGCTTTGTGTGGGGCGTTGTCGGTCCAAGGAGCTGAAATGCAGGCCCTGCAGGGGCATGTGCCATCGGCGGTGAAGCATTTGACGTCCACGGGCCGCTTGGCGAATTCCACCCAGTTGAGCCTGGTTATCGCTCTACCGTTGCGGAATGCGATGGCGCTGTCCAATTTGCTCCAGCAAATTTACGACCCGGCCAGCCCGGATTATCGTCATTATCTGACCCGGGCCGAGTTTACTGAGCGGTTTGGGCCTACGGCGCGGGACTATCAGGCCGTGGTGGCATTTGCCAAAGCGAACCACTTGGTGGTGACGGCGACGCATCCGAACCGGTTATTGCTGGATGTCAGTGGCACAGCCGCGGCGGTGGAAAAGGCGTTGCATGTCACCTTGGAGACGTATCAGGATCCGACGGCGAACCGAGAGTTTTATGCGCCAGACCGGGAGCCAGCCTTGGACTTGAGCGTGCCAGTCGTGCACATAGGGGGCTTGGACAACTACGCATTGCCGCGTCCCCATGTGCATGCGACGAGGATGGTTTCCGGTCAAAGTGTTCTAGGAAACGGCGGTTCGGGTCCGAGCGGCGCGTACATGGGGTCTGATTTCCGGGCGGCGTATGTTCCGAACACCGTGCTGGACGGTTCAGGGCAAGTCGTGGGATTGCTGGAGTTTGACGGTTATTTGCCCAGCGACATTGCTTACTACGAACAGGCAGCGAAGCTTCGGAACGTTCCGTTGCAAAATGTCCTGATTGACGGTTTTTCGGGCAATCCGAGCGGGACCGGTGGCCAGGTGGAGGTTTCGCTGGACATTGACATGGCCATTTCGATGGCCACCAATTTGTCCAAGGTGATGGTTTATGAAACGGGGCAGGGAGGCAGTTGGGACGACATGCTGAATCGTATGGCCGACGACAATCTGGCGCGGCAATTGAGTTGCTCCTGGTATATTCCGGGAGGGACCGCCGATGCGGTGGCCGACGCAATTTTTCAACAGATGGCAGCGCAGGGACAATCGTTTTTCAATGCCTCCGGGGATGAGGATGCATATACAGGGTTGATCAGTTTTCCGGGCGACTCGCCCTACATCACGCAAGTTGGCGGGACGACGTTGACAACCAGCGGGCCGGGCGGCGCGTGGGTTTCAGAAACGGTCTGGAATTGGGGGGTTGAATATGGCGAAGATGGCGTTGGCAGCAGCGGCGGCATTAGCACGCAGTACGGAATTCCGACCTGGCAAACCAATATTACGATGGCATCGAATGGCGGATCTACGACGCAACGTAACACGCCTGACGTGGCCATGACGGCGGACAATGTTTATGTACGGTCGGACGGGATGAATATGTGGGTGGGGGGAACCAGTTGTGCGGCACCACTGTGGGCCGGCTTTGCAGCACTGGTCAACCAGCAGGCGACCAGGACCAGCCAGCCTGAGATTGGCTTCATCAATCCGGCGTTGGCTGCCATTGGGTCAGGGGCCAATTACACAACGGTTTTTCACGATATCACCACCGGCAACAACACGTGGAGCGAAAGTCCGACTCAATTCTATGCGGTGCAAGGTTACGATCTCTGCACGGGTTGGGGCACGCCAGCCGGGCAAAGCTTGATCGATGCGCTGGCCAATCCGGAACCCTTGGCCATCCAACCTGCGAGCGGTTTCTCGGCGGTGGGCGGAGTGGGCGGGCCATTTTCGGTGACGTCTCAAGAATACTGTCTAACCAACCTCGGAACGAATACTCTGACGTGGAGCTTATCCAACACGTCCTCCTGGCTCCATGTGTCTGGCAGCGGCGGAACCTTGCGGCCGGGGGGGGCGGCGGCCATGGTGACGATCAGCTTAAACGAGGTGGCCAGCAATTTGGTGGCGGGGGCTTATTGTGCCACGGCATGGTTTACCAATGTGAACGATCAAAGCGGCCAAAGTCGCGAGTTTTCGCTGTCGGTGATCGCTCCACCCAGCATCGTACAACAGCCGACAAACCAAGCGGTCTTGGAAGGGGCGGCAGCGTTATTCAGCGTGCAAACCGCGGGGGGGATGCCATTGGTTTATCAATGGCAGTTTAATGGGACGAACTTGACGGACGGCGCAGGCCTCTCCGGCTCCGCGACGGCTGACTTAACGATCAGCCCGGTGTCCGCCGCCAACGTTGGAATTTATACGGTGGTGGTGACAAATTTCGCCGGTACCGTCACTAGTTCCAATGTGGCGCTGACGATTGTGCCGTCGGCTCCCGTCATTACCTCGCAACCGACTAATCAAACGGTTTATGCGGATGTGAACGTGCAATTTGCGGTCAGCGTCGTCGGTACCAGTCCATATTCATACCAATGGAATTTCAACGGGACAAATCTCACTGGAGCGACCAATGCGACGCTGACGTTGGCGGACGTGCAGTTGGACCAGTCGGGCGACTACTCGGTATTGGTCAGCAATCTTTACGGGACGACCAACAGCGCCGCGGCGGTTCTGACGGTGAATCCGCCGCCGCCCTGTGATCCGGTGCCTTCGGGGATAGTGGCTTGGTGGCGGGCGGAAGACAATGGGTTGGACGGCGTTGGCGGGAACAATGGCACGCTGATGAATGGGACGACGTTCACCAACGGCGAGGTGGGGACGGCCTTTAATCTCAATGGCATCAACAACTATGTGCTGGCCAATCCGAGTTCGCTGTCGAGTTTGGATGTGGGGCAGGGGGGTGGGCTGACGTTTGAGGGGTGGATCAATCCGAACACGACCAGTGTTCAAATGCCAATTATTGAGTACGAGCGGGTCCTTGGAAGCTGGAACGGTGTGGACATTGGCATTTTAATTTATATCAATTTGCCACCGGGCAGTGGCAATGGCCCGGGCTCAATCATGGCTGACTTTGCCGATACTGAGCAGGCAGGTCATCTCATCACCTCGGTTGGCGGATTGATCGTTCCCGGCGTCTGGCAGCACATTGCGGTAACCTATGATAAGGCTTCAGGCATGGCGATGATTTATCTCAATGGCTCGGTGGTTACGCAATCAAATCTTGGCACTTTTACCCCGCAGACAAGTTTCACTAATCTATTGCTAGGCGCTCGAACGTTTATGGGGTCGCCGACTGCACCGAGTGACAAGTTTTCTGGAGGCATGGATGAGTTGAGTGTTTACAACCGGGCTCTGTCAGAGAATGAAATTGCCGCGATTTATCAGGCAGGCAGCGAGGGAAAATGTTTTACGCCGACCCCGCCGGCGATCACGGCACAGCCGACCAACGAAACGGTCGTTGTGGGTGCAGTGGCAGCGTTCAGCGTAGCCGCCAGTGGTACTCCGCCATTGAATTATCAATGGAATTTCAACGGGACAAATCTCACTGGAGCGACCAATGCGACGCTGACGTTGGCGGACGTGCAGTTGGACCAGTCGGGCGACTACTCGGTATTGGTCAGCAATCTTTACGGGACGACCAACAGCGCCGCGGCGGTTCTGACGGTGAATCCGCCGCCGCCCTGTGATCCGGTGCCTTCGGGGATAGTGGCTTGGTGGCGGGCGGAAGACAATGGGTTGGACGGCGTTGGCGGGAACAATGGCACGCTGATGAATGGGACGACGTTCACCAACGGCGAGGTGGGGACGGCCTTTAATCTCAATGGCATCAACAACTATGTGCTGGCCAATCCGAGTTCGCTGTCGAGTTTGGATGTGGGGCAGGGGGGTGGGCTGACGTTTGAGGGGTGGATCAATCCGAACACGACCAGTGTTCAAATGCCAATTATTGAGTACGAGCGGGTCCTTGGAAGCTGGAACGGTGTGGACATTGGCATTTTAATTTATATCAATTTGCCACCGGGCAGTGGCAATGGCCCGGGCTCAATCATGGCTGACTTTGCCGATACTGAGCAGGCAGGTCATCTCATCACCTCGGTTGGCGGATTGATCGTTCCCGGCGTCTGGCAGCACATTGCGGTAACCTATGATAAGGCTTCAGGCATGGCGATGATTTATCTCAATGGCTCGGTGGTTACGCAATCAAATCTTGGCACTTTTACCCCGCAGACAAGTTTCACTAATCTATTGCTAGGCGCTCGAACGTTTATGGGGTCGCCGACTGCACCGAGTGACAAGTTTTCTGGAGGCATGGATGAGTTGAGTGTTTACAACCGGGCTCTGTCAGAGAATGAAATTGCCGCGATTTATCAGGCAGGCAGCGAGGGAAAATGTTTTACGCCGACCCCGCCGGCGATCACGGCACAGCCGACCAACGAAACGGTCGTTGTGGGTGCAGTGGCAGCGTTCAGCGTAGCCGCCAGTGGTACTCCGCCATTGAATTATCAATGGAGTTTCAACGGGACGAATCTTGTTGGGGCGACCAATGCGACGCTGACGCTGACGGACGTGCAGTCGGACCAATCGGGCGACTACTCGGTTTTGGTCAGCAATCTTTACGGGGCGACCAACAGCGCCGCGGCGGTTCTGACGGTTTACTGGTTGCCGCCCGCCATTATAACGCAGCCTTCAAACCAGACGGTTGCGGTTGATGGGACGGCAACTTTTAGTGTGGTGGCAGTGGGCACGCCGCCACTGAGCTATCAATGGAGTTTCAACGGGACGAATCTTGCTGGGGCAACCAATGCGACGCTGGCGCTGACGGATGTGCAGTTGGACCAATCTGGCGATTATTCGGTTTTGGTCAGCAACCTCTACGGGGCGACCAACAGCGCCGAGGCAGTCCTGACGGTTTATGGAATTCCGCCCACTATCATGACGCAGCCCTCCAGCGAGACGGTTGTGGTTGGTGGAGCGGCGAGTTTCAGCGTGGCGGCAGTTGGCACGCCGCCTTTAGGCTATCAATGGAATTTCAACGGGACGAATCTCATTGGAGCGACCAATGCCATGCTGACCCTGTCGGACGTGCAGTTGGGTCAGTCGGGCGACTACTCGGTTTTGGTCACGAACACTTTTGGTTCAATTAAAAGTGCCATCGCGATCCTGACGGTGAATCTGCCCCCGTCGTGTGACCCTGCGCCTGCTGGACTTGTGGCTTGGTGGGCGGCGGAGAGCAATGCGCTGGATAGCGTACTCGGGAACAATGGCACGCTGAAGAATGGGACGACCTTCACCAACGGGGAGGTGGGAATGGCATTTAATCTCAATGGCGTCAATAACTATGTGCTGGCCAATCCGAGTTCGCCGTCAAATTTGAACGTCGGGCTGGGAACTGGGCTGACGTTTGAAGGGTGGATCAATCCGAACACGACCGGAGTTCAAATGCCGATTTTTGAGTACGAGCGAGTTTTGGGGAGTGGAAATGGTGCGGATGTGGGCATTCTGTTTTATATTAATCTCCCGCCAAGCGGTGGCAATGGTCCTGGTTCGATCATGGCAAATCTTGTGGACGTTAATCAGATGCCTCATAGTGTCGTGTCGGAAGGCAACCTTGTCGCTTCCGGTATTTGGCAACACATTGCTCTGACGTATGATAAGGCCTCGGGTTTGGCCGTGCTTTACCTTGATGGGGTGAATGTCTTCAATGCCACTATTGGTAGTTTTACGCCACAGACCAGTTTCACAAACTTACTGATTGGAGGACGAACGTTTGGTGGTTCAGCTGCAGCTCCGTCCGATAAGTTTTCTGGTTTGATAGACGAAATCAGTCTCTACAACCGGGCGCTGTCATCGAATGAAATTGCCGCGATTTATCAGGCGGGCAGTGGGGGAAAATGCCCGTTGCCGCCCACCATATATAGTCAGCCTACGAATCAAACTGTTAACGCCAAGGGCACCGCAAAGTTCACTGTCGGCGTCGTCGGCACGCCAATGCTGAAGTATCAATGGAGCTTCAATGGAACGAACCTTGTCACTGGGACCAATGCCACGTTGACGGTGACCAATGTGCAACTGTCAAACGCCGGGAGTTATTCCGTGCTGGTGGTCAACAACTACGGTTTCACGAACAGTGCCGGCGCCGTATTGGTGGTGCAAGCTGCGCCAACCATCACTTCGCAACCGACAAATCAGACGGTGGCTGCGGGCGGCAGCGCGACCTTCTGTGTGACCGCCAGTGGAACGTCGCCGTTGAGCTACCAGTGGCAGTTCAATGGTTCAAACATCGGGGGGGCCACGAATTCCCTGTTGGTGTTGGAGAATGTGCAATTTGCCGACGGCGGTTATTATAGCGTGCAAGTGACGAACCGTTTTGGCTCGGTGCTCAGTACTTATGCCGGGCTGACGGTGCAGGCGCCACCGGTCATTACGACCCAGCCAGCGGATCAGACAATCCCCGTCGGCGGTACGGCGATATTTTCCAGTGTGGCGACGGGCTCGTTGCCGATGAGCTATCAATGGGTGTTTGACGGCCCCACCAATCTGACGAGCGGAGACAACGACACGACCTTGATAATTTTCGCTGTCCAGCCGGCCAATGCAGGTGCCTGTGCCTTGATCGTCTCGAATGCCTTTGGAGTGACCATCAGTTCCAACGCGATACTGACGGTGATTGACACCTTGGACCATTTCAATTGGAGCACGATTCCGTCGCCGCGCTTTGTGAACGCGCCGTTTAGCGTCACCATTCAGGCCGTGGACTCCGTCAACCAAGTGTTCACCAACTTCACCGGTACGGTTTCCCTGACAGCGGTTGACGGTACGGCGGTGGTGCCGTCGAGCTCTGGCAATTTTGTCCAAGGCGTCTGGGGCGGATCGTTGACCATTCCGCAGACGGATTCAAACCTGGTATTGGAGGCGGACGACGGGACGGGACAAACGGGGTTGGCGAACCCCTTCAATGTGGTCATGCCACCTGCGTTGTCAGTGGCACGGTCGGGCGGCATGCTGTTTGTCTTCTGGCCGGTAGAGCCAGGCGGCTTTGAGCTGAACACGACCACCAATTTGGTTTCCCCGCAGTGGACGCCGGTGGGCGGAGTGCCGATTCAAATCGGGAACCAATATTTGGAGACGTTCCAATTTGACACCAACAACCAATTGTATCGGTTGCAATATACGCTGCCGTGAATTGATTGGCGCGGGCCTGCGGCAACCGAACGGATGCCAGGCCGGAATGCCGGTATCCAGCTTGGGCGGCGAGGGGTGGAGAATTTGGCGCGGCGGAGGCTTATCGGCTTTCCACCAATTCCGTGCCGGATTTTATGTCGCCGGCGGCAGTGTCGCAGCCGGCTTGTTGATCGCGGAACCCGTGGTTGTCCCAGCGGCAATCCAGGCCAAGGTCTTTGAGCATCTGGAGATCCTTCTCGACGGGTTGATTGAGCGTGGTGAGATAATTTCCGACCATGAGGGCGCTGGCGCCGGCCATAAAAACCATGGATTGAGCGTCGCGCAGATTCGTGGTGCGCCCCCCGGCGATCATGATTTCCTGGCGTGGGAGGATGAAGCGGAAACAGGCGATGGTTTTTAACGCTTCCAAAACGGGGACGGGGGCGTTATTTGCAAAGGGGGTGCCCGGGATGGGGTTCAGAATGTTGATGGGTACAACATTGGCGCCGGCGGCCTTCAATTCAAATGCCAGATCGCAGCGGTCTTCACGGGTTTCACCCATGCCAATAATGCCGCCGGAACAGATCTTAACGCCAGCTTTCTTCAAATAGGCAATGGTCTGGAGACGATCGTCGAAAGTGTGCGTGGTGCAGGTGTGGGGATAGAAACGGCGCGAGCTTTCGAGGTTGTGCCCGTAACACTCGACCCCGGCTTCTTTGAGGCGGTCGGCAACCCGCTGGCTTTTGATGATGCCGAGCGAGACATCGGGCCGGGTTTTGCCGGCGGCTTTCATTTCGCGAACCCGGTCACAAACCTCATCAAGCAGCGGCCCTTCGTTCAAGCCTTTCCAAGCGGCAACCAGGCCGACGGCAGTGACTCCGTTTCGATTCGCTTCGTCCGCGGCTTCGGCGACCGGTTCGGGATCAACAAAACCATACTTGGGCGAGCCGGTTTGGTAAAACGCCGATTGGGCGCAGAAGCTGCAGTTTTCGGAGCAGGCGCCGGCCTTGGCGTTGACGATGGAACAGAGATGGATTTTGTTGCCCTTGAAGTTTTCCCGGATGCGATTCGCCCACGACAACAAATCCATGATGTCCGCGGACGTTTCGAGGTTGATGAGCCAGATTGCCTCGTCGCGACAAATTTGTCCGCCGGCGAGAACCCGCTGACCGAGTTCGGAGATTTTTGAATGGTTTTTTACGTCAACCTGTTGTTCCATCATGGTTGACATCATAGCGCGCGGAAGGCTTTTCGCAAGCGAAGTGTTTAAACGGCGCTTGGGCGGGGGAACAAACACGGGGTCCGCGCTTGGGGGCCTTCAAGTTCCCTGGCATGGCGCACAACTCGCGTTTCTTATTTGGCGGCCTGGGCCGGGGTGTGCGGCGGATTGACGGCGTTCAAATAGGCGGCCAAAGAGGCGATTTGGAGGTCGTCGAGCGGGCCGCCCTGGGAGGTGGAGAAAGCGGGCATGAGGGTGCCGGCTTTGCCGGAGGTGATCCACGCGCGCCAAAACTCTTCGCTGGTGGGGTCCTTGAGATTGTGCAGGTCTGGCACCATGGTGGCGCGGGGATTGCCCTCGTGGCAAACGGCACAAACCACCGCAAAGAGCTGCTGACCGTATTTTCCCTTCACGTTCGCGGCGTGACAACTGGCGCAATCGCCTTTGAAGACGGCCTGCCGGTCAATTTTGGCGGCGGCGATGCCGCGGGCGCGTTCTTCAGGGGTCATGGGCTTGGCGGGAGGTGCGGGTTGGATGTTGATGCGGAGGATCAAGTCCATTTTGCCGTAATCGGTGCTGATCGAGATGGTCTTAAAGAGCATGCCGCTCTTGCCCGCAAGGTTCACGCTGACGCGAATAACGCCATTGGTTCCGGGAGGGAGCAACCAGGGCTGGGGCGGAATTTCCGCGGTAGTGCAACCGCAGGATGGATGCACGTGAAGGATGGTCACGGGAGCGGGCGTTATGGAATTGGTGAGGGTGGCCACGGTCGGGTTCGTGGTTACGTGAGCGACGGATGAGAATTTGCGGCCGGAAAAGATGGACCAAAACCCCGTGTTGGTGGTGATCGTGAAATTGGTGAGGCAGGTGACGTTCGTTACTTGTACGAGGTCGGGGCGGGTGGCGAGGTTGGTGAACGTAAAGGTGAAGCGGGCAAAATCCTGGCCGTTGGTAGCCTCGGCAGTCTTCTGGGTGGCATCCCAAGCGATAACGCCGGCCGGCAGCGGATCATTGGCGTGCGTGTAATCAGGCACGTAAACAGGCGCGGAGGCCACCGTCGCCGCCGGTTGGGCACTGGCAAAAACGCCTGCGGCCAGACACAGCACCGCTAACACACAGGAAATCTGACGCACTTTCATGAGCCACAAGTTAATCGCTGTGTTGATGTTGGCGAGCCAATTTTGCGCCCGCTGGGCTCTGGGCTGGGCTGGGATCAGCGCGTGACGCCGCACCAGGTGCAAACGTAAGCGCCTTTTGAATCGAGAATGAACGTGGACTTGATCGAGTGGGAACAACAACAGGCACAGGTGGCTTTGAAGACTCCCAAGATGGGCGGCGTGCAGAGAACCTCCTTGCCGCAAGCGGCGCAGACGATGCGGTCCGACTTTATTAGAAAATCCGCGTCGTCGTCGGCCGAACACTTGCAGGCGACGCCGATGAGAGTGCCGAACTCGAGGCTCGGTAAAAGCACAGCCGGCACTTGGTGAAGTGGTTGCGCTTTCGGCGTTATTGCTGCTCCTTGAGCCATAGATCCTCAACGTTTCTAAGGTTGTTCAGCCTTGCCCCATACGGTTTCATCCTGATCGTCACATTCCCACTATTCGACTTGGAACACCCACCCACCCACGAAATATCGTCAATTCAGAGATGCGACGACGGCTTCAATTGCGTTCTTTTGCCGCGTGGCGTTCAAATTGGCTGGGTATCCTCGTTTTTCCACATGTCTTCCCAGCAGAACATCTGTGACTTCTGCCGACTCTGACCCTCAGTTATTCACATAGCAGAAAACCCGGCTGATTTCAAGGACTTTTTTTAGAGGAATGGCGAATTGTGAATTGGCAAGGGCTGTGAATAACCACCCGGGGGTGTGAATAACTGTTAATCCGGTGAAAAAGTGTCACTGCATGATGGGGTAATCCAACGGTTGGCGAATAACCCGGTGCGTGATGGAAACAACCAGGCTCCGGGTGTGAGCATTTTACCCATGATTGTGAATCCTTATTCGTTGTAATAGAAGGGCTATCGGCGAGAAAATACCTGCATAGTGATGAACGGAAACAGACCGCAGCAGGCGGAATAACCGATTTAGTTTATGGCGGATCGTCTTATGGCAGAAGCGGGAAACATCGTTACGACGCGAGCCACCGGGGTGGATCCCGGGATGGTGTTTTCATTCAGTTGTGAGCCGATCGAGGGAAACCGGGCGGTGGAGGATGAATATTGTTGCGGTGAAAAACTCCAGACCGTGGTGTTGGAGGGGGGGCGGCGGATTGCCAAATGCCGGCATTGCCAGCGGCAAGTGTTTGAGCAGGGGCAAATTCATGATGCGCGCTCTCCGTGGATCGGAGTGGATCTGGACGGAACTTTGGCGACCGACACCGGGCGACAACTGTGGAATTCAGACGGTCGGCCGAAGATTGGCCAGCCGGTGATTGAGATGGTGGCCCGCATCAAAGGGTGGGTTGCCGACGGTTGCACCGTCAAGGTTTTCACGGCGCGCGCCTCTTCGCCGGCGCAAGTTGCGGGCATCCGGGCATGGCTGGCCGGGTGCGGCTTGCCGGATTTGGAGATCACAAACGTCAAAGATCTGAACATGGTCGAGCTTTGGGATGACCGATGCGTCCAAGTGGCGCCCAATACGGGGCGCCCCCTTAATCCGCCCCAAAGGCGGAGGGTGCAGGCGCCGGCCTTCAGAAGCACAGGGGCGAGCCGGAGGCGGGGGCGGTCTGGACTGTTGTTCAGCCTAAAACAGATTTTTCTAACGCTGTGAATGCAATTTGCAAAGCCGGGCAAGACGTGAACCGGGCGAGTTGAGCCGCTGGCAGAAATCGTTTTCCGCAATCGGTGGCTGGAAACCGCAGTAACTGGCAGATGAAAGATCAATTCAGAACGTTTGAATAATCGTATGAAAAACACAATGTGTCATTTGATGGTTTTCCTGGCGGGCACGGCGATCAGCTTGGTTTGGGGGGAAGACGCGGAGGCCCAGTCGGCCTTTACACCGCCGGTTCTCACCGAGATTGCGCCTGCGCTTGAGCCGACGGGAAATGACGGAATGTTTTTCACGCCGACCACGGCAATTTCGGTGACGGCATTGGGCTATATTTCATCGGTTGCCGCCAATGGCAACTTGGTTGGGTTGTATGACGTTTCGACCGCGGACCTGCTGGCGAGCACGACGGTAACGGGTGCTTCGACGCCGAGCGGTGATTTTCTCTATCAGGCGATTTCGCCGGTGCTGTTAACGCCGGGGACGGAGTATGCGGTGGTGGGACTGTACACGGCCGGGACGGGAGATTTGGGGTATTTTGCGACCAGCGGAGCGGGAGCCGACCCGGCGATCAATTTCTTTGGGTACTCATACGACAACAATTCCTCACTGGGGCTGCCGGCGAACAGCTATGCGCCGGCGATCTTTGGGCCGAATCTTCAGTTTGCCGTAGTTCCCGAACCAGACAGTTGCGCGCTGATAGCGGCTGGTTTGGCAGGTGCGTACGGATTTTTTCGCAGAAAGACAGATTAAAAACCCCTCAATTCAACATCACCCTAAGAACAGGAAATAATAAATGAAAAAGATCAAAGTTGTAACCGTTGGGCTAGCAGTTTTGGCATTGTTCACCGGCTTGGGACGGGGGCAAGGTTTGACGCTTAATTTTGGCAACAATGAGGGAACCGCCATCGAGTTTGGCGGCAACGCCGATACCTTCCAATTCACCACCGCGCAAAACGGTTACCAGTGGAACATTACGTCGGAAAGTGGCGGGTCGAGCGCGGTTGGCCTTCTGGGCTCGATTACGGGTGGGCCGTTCGTGTATGGCCCAATAACGTACACTTTCGGCGGGTCGGTGCAGTCGGCAACTGTGCTGGGGCCGCTGGGGGAGTTGGTCATCAGCGATGGAACAGCGCAGTTGACGGGGACCGTCAATTTAATTGATATCACGACATTGTTCCAGAGCGTGGGGGTGATCAATGCATCCGTGTCCATCAACGTCTCTGGCATCACTTACACGGGGACCAATCCAGATCTGCGGTATTTGGCGGCCAATCAACCGGCGTCGTTGGACTTGGGCTTCACGTTTAACCCGGGTCTCTCGCTTTCACAGTTGTCGAGCGGGGCGGGGGGATATGACGCTCCTTATTCGGGGAGCATCTCCACGATTCCCACGGTGACCGTTCCGGAGCCGGCGGGAATGATGCTGGCGATTTTTGGCGGTCTGAGCATTCTCTGGTTCAGCCGTCGGAAATAGCCGCGCCAGGAATGCGGCAGCGCGTGTTCGTGAACCCCGCCCGGCGGCTTTGCCCGGGCGGGGTTTGTGTTTTGCAAGGTGGTTGAGCGGAGACTCAAAGGCGATTCAGGGCGCTCAAGACGGCCCGCACGGAGGCGAGTTCGATGTTGGTGTCCACGCCTGCGCCCCAGCGCGTTTTGCCGTCGGCGAGTTTGATTTGGATGTAGGCGATGGCGGCCGCGGTTTCGCCGGCACTGAGGGAGTGTTCGCTATAGGCGGTGATTTCAAATCGCGGGACGCCGGTGCTGGTCAAGCCATTAACCAGCGCCGCGAGCGGGCCATTGCCTTCGCCTTTCAATTCAACGGCCTTTCCCTCGCGCGTCAGCTTGGCGCGGCATTTGACGACGCCATTTTTGCTGTCGGCCTCGAAACGCTTGAGCGACCAGGGAGTGGCCCGTTCGATGTATTCCCGCCAGAACATTTTTTTCAACTCCGCGCCGCTGACCTCGCGGCCGAGGCGGTCCACTTCATCGTTGGCGATGGGCCCGAATTCGCGCTGCATGTCCTTGGGCAGTTCGATGCCAAATTCGCTTTCGAGCAAATAGGCCACGCCGCCCTTGCCGGACTGGGAATTGACACGGATGACCTCGCGGTATTCGCGGCCGAGATCCCGGGGATCAATCGTCAGGTAGGGCACGTCCCAGTGCTCGTGCTTCTCGTTTTCCCATTCGGCGAGGCCTTTTTTGATGGCATCCTGGTGCGAGCCGCTGAAGGCGGTGAAGACGAGTTCGCCGGCGTAGGGCTGGCGGACGGGAACGGTCATGCCGGTGCAGCGCTCGTAAACGTCAATGATGGCGTTGAGGTGGGAGAAATCCAACTTGGGGTCAATGCCGTGCATGTAGAGGTTCAGCGCCACGGTGACGAGGTCCAGATTTCCGGTGCGTTCGCCGTTGCCGAACAAGGTGCCTTCGACCCGGTCGGCGCCGGCCAACAAGCCGAGCTCCGTGGCGGCGACGCCGGTGGAGCGGTCGTTGTGGGTGTGGAGGCTGATGATGAGCGAGTCGCGGTTTTTGAGATGACGGCACATCCATTCGATTTGGTCGGCATAGATGTTGGGCATGGCCACTTCGACGGTGTCGGGCAAATTGAGGATCATCTTGCGCTGCGGGGTGGGCTCCCAGACGTCCATGACCGCCTCGGAGATTTCCCGGGCGAATTCCATCTCCGTTGCCGAGAAGCTCTCGGGGGAATACTGGAGCATGATTTCGGTGCCGGCGAGGCGGGGCAGGCGGTCCTTGATCATTTGGGCGCCACGGACGGCGATGGCCTTGATTTCGTCCTTGGACTTGCCGAAGACGATGCGGCGCTGCGCCGGCGAGGTGGAATTGTAGAGATGGATGATGGCCTTTTTGGCGCCGGCCAGGGATTCCACGGTGCGCTCGATGAGGTCTTCGCGGGCCTGGACGAGGACCTGCAACCAGACGTCATCGGGAGCGCGTTTTTCCTCGATGAGGCGGCGGTTGAAGGTGAACTCGGTGTTGGAGGCGGACGGGAAACCGACTTCGATCTCCTTGAAACCGATTTTGACGAGGGTTTGGAACAGCTCCAGTTTTTGGGAGACGTTCATGGGCACGGCGAGCGCCTGATTGCCGTCGCGCAAGTCCACGCTGCACCAGCGCGGGGCGTGGGTGAGCACGCGGTTGGGCCATTGCCGTTCCGGCAAGCGAACTGGCGGAAACGGGCGGTATTTTTTTGACGGATCTGTTTGCATGGCTAAAAGGAGCTAAACGGCCGGCCGGCTTCAGGGAACACGGAGGGGCGGTTGCCGCCCGGGACGCGAACGTCCTGAACGACGGCGCCGGGCAAAGCCGGGCCGGGAGTCGCAGCAGGTTCAGGTTGGTCCGTGTTCATCTGTGGTTAAAACAAAAAACCCACCGCCGGATGGCAGTGGGTTTGGAAAATCAGCAAACGCTCAAACCCTATCTGCCGCGCCGGTTAGCAGCGCGTTTGCAAGCAGCAGGTTGAGGTTCAACTTAAAAGTCACGCCGGAACAATAGTGCGGCGGTTCATTCCGGTCAACCTTTTTCCGCTGGTGGCAATGGTCGCATGGGGTCGCGCCGCGTTCAGCCAACAAAGACGGCATGGACGGCTTTGACGGCCTGCTCGCCTTTGGCCAGATCAATCACGACGGAGATCTTGATCTCGCTGGTCGAAATCATGCCGATGTTGATGCCTTCATTGGCAAGGGTCTCGAACAACTTGCCGGCGACACCGGTGTGCGATTTCATGCCCACACCCACGATGGAGAGCTTGGCAATCTTATCCGCGGTGATGACTTGGCGGTAGCCGACCTCTTTCTTGAGGCTTTCGATAACTTTTTGCGCCTTAAGCAGATCAGGCTTGTCGGCCGTGAAGGAGATATCGGTGGCCGGGGCGCCGGTGCCGTGGCTGACGTTTTGGATGATCATGTCCACGTTGACGGTGGCATCACCGAGGGCCTTGAAGATTTTGGCGGCCACGCCGGGCTTGTCGGGAACACCGACAAGAGTGATTTTGGCCTGGTTTTTGTCGAGGGCGATGCCGCGGACGACGACGCCTTCCATGCTTTTGGTTTCTTCTTTCACAGTGGTACCTGGGTTGTCATTGAGGCTGGAGCGGACCTCGAAAACGACTCCAAATTTTTTCGCGAATTCCACGGAGCGGCTCTGCATGACCTTGGCGCCAAGGCTGGCGAGCTCCAGCATTTCGTCGTAGGAGATTTCCGGCAACTTGTTGGCGGTGGGGACAATGCGCGGATCGGTGGTATAGACGCCGTCCACGTCCGTGTAGATCTGGCAGAGATCGGCCTTGAGGGCGGCGGCGAGGGCGATAGCGGTGAGGTCGGACCCGCCGCGGCCGAGGGTGGTGATCTGGCCTTCCGGGGTCTCGCCTTGGAAACCGGCGACGATGACGACGTTGCCGGCGTTAAGCTGTTTGTGGACCTGCTGGGGTGTGATGTTGTGGATCCTGGCCTTGGTATGGACGCCATCCGTGACGATGCCCGCCTGGGCACCGGTCATGGAAACAGCCGGGACGCCGATGGTTTGCAGGGCAATGGCGGTGAGGGCGATGGTCTGCTGCTCGCCGGTGGCCAGGAGCATGTCCATTTCCCGCTCGCTGGGGAGGGGGGCGAGGTCCTTGGCGAGCTTGATGAGGCCATCGGTGACCCCGCTCATGGCGGAGACCACGACGACCACCTTGTCGCCGCGGGCCTTATACTTGGCGACGCGCGCGGCGACGTTTTTGATGCGGTCGGTGCTGCCCACCGAGGTGCCGCCGTATTTTTGAACAATCAGTGCCATACAAAAACTCTGAGACCGTACCGGTAGAACTCCGGCGGGGTCGAAACGGGAGGAAGAGGATAGTCACAGGTTCGGCGTTTGAAAAGATGGAATTCCAGCGTGACGCTGGATCCCACTGAGTCGGAACAATACAGTTCAACCACAGACGGACACAGATCAACACAGATAAAAAAATTGGGCAGCAAAGGCGGCAAGACACAAAGGCTTTGACACAGATTGCACGAATTGGCAGGTCTCAAAGAAACTGAGGGTTTGAGCGGTGGCGGGGGAAATTTGGGAGCCTCTTTAGGGTTGACCAAGGTTGACCAGGGTTGACCGGGGAGGGGCAAGCGGGCGCGGAAGGTTGGGGCGGTTGCAGGACGGGTGGGGTGGCGACCAACGCGCGAGGGGGCGTCGGGTGGTGGCACCCGGTTTGCAAACGGTATGACATGATCGGCGTTCATCATGGCCCGATGGGTGATCGGGCTGGGGAAAATAGAACAAAGGAATATTTTTGTCTAGTGAAGAGCTGATATTGTGCGACTTTACGTATAAAAAGTATGAACGCACAGTGGTGTAAATTCAACCGGTGCCGGAATTTGGATTGCGAAATCAACTGGCCCATTCAGCGAAGGCCGTTCGCGCGATGGCACATCTATCGTGACTTGACTGAGGTGATGCTGGTGATTCTGGAGCGGTTGAATCACTGCGATCGGCCACTGGAGAAAAAGGGGCCGGCCTTACAGGCCTCAAGGAATTTTTGGGGGCGATGTTCCCGGGCCTTCAGCCCGGGCTGTAACATGACAGGCTTTCAGCCTTGAGGAACGTGACTGCTGACCTTTTGCATTGTCAAAGGTTAGATGATCTCGACGAAGCAACTCGTCACGGCGCTCCTCTGGTTTCTCGGCGCATTGTCCGGGGCGTATGGAGCCGAAGACAGGCCCGGACCCCAATCCATCCCCGAGCTGCAAACCGCCATCGAGAAGGTTTTGAAGGAAACCAAAACCCCGGGCGTGGGCATTGCCATCGTCTCGCGCGACAAGGCGGAGTGGGTGGCCGGCATCGGCCTGGCCGACGTGGCCGCCAATGTGCCCGTCACCGCTGACACGCTGTTTCGCGTCGGTTCGGTTTCCAAGGCATTCGCCGCGTTGTCAGCCCTCCAATTGCAGGAAGAAGGGAAATTCAGGCTGACCGATACGGTGAGGCAATGGGTGCCCGCCGTGGCCTTTGTCAATGCGTGGGAATCAAACGATCCGGTGCGCCTGGTCAACCTGATGGAACACACGTCCGGGTTTGACGACATCCATCTGCGTGAGTATGCGCTCAATGACCCAACGCCCATCCCGTTGAAAGAGGCGCTGGCTTTCGGGGCGTCGTCGCGGGTCTGCCGCTGGCCGCCGGGTTCACGGATGTCCTACTGCAATTCCGGTCCGGCTGTCCTGGCGGCGGTCATTGAAAGAGTTTCCGGCGAGCGTTTTGAAGATTATGTGCAGAAACATTTTTTCAATCTGCTGCACATGGACACCGCCAGCTACTTTTATACTCCCGCTGTGCAGCAGCACTTGGCAAAGCTGTATCATTCCGACGGCGTCACACCGTATCCTTATTGGCACATTGCCTACCGACCCGCCGGCTCCGTCAACGCCTCGCCCAAGGACATGGCCAATTACGTGCGGTTTTATCTTCAACGCGGCAGCTTTGACGGCGAACAACTGCTCCAGGCCGCGTCCATTGAGCGCATGGAAACTCCGGAGACTCTGCCATCGGCAAAATTGGGCAGGATGGCCGGATACGGCCTTTACAATTACGAATCGTTTGAAGGCGCCTTCGTTTTTCACGGCCATCAAGGCGGGATCTCCGGTGGTTTGACCGAAATGGCTTATCTTCCGGACTATGGTCGCGGTTACGCCTTCATGATTAATTCGGGAAACGGACGGGCGTTGTGGCGGATTTCCGAACTGGTCCGGCACTACCTCATTCGCGGGTTGACTCCGCCGGCCATGCCGCCGGTGGCGTTTGTTCCGGAGGACGTACAGCGACACTATGGGGGATATTACCAGGAAATCAGCCCGCGCGCGCAGATGGCGTATGGGCTGGAGCGTTTGCTGGGCATTGAATGGGTCGGTTTCACGACCAACGGGGCTTCAGTCATTGGCCTGCGTCGCGCGAAAATGGTACCGGTGACCGATCGGCTATTTCGCGAAAAAGACAAATCCATTGCGACGCTAGCCTTGCTGCCTGACAGTGAGGGAGAGACCTTGATCCAATATGGTTGGATGACGTTCAAGAAAGTTTCCGGCTGGCGCGTGTGGGGGCAATGGTTTGCCATCCTTACGATCTGCCTGGTAATGCTGAGTTTGCCGGTCTTTATGCTGGTTAGATTCGGGAGAAAGCTATTGGGCAAGTCGCACCGTGCCCCGCCATGGTCCGTGCGGGCGATGCCTTTGCTGGGTGCGCTTTTTCTAGGCTCATTTTTTGGTCTCTTCTATTTCAATCGGGAGGATCTTATGCCGCTGGGCAACTGTTGCGCGGTCTCGACTGCCATCATGCTTTCGAGCATGGCCTTCGCCCTGACCGCAGCCGCGAGTCTATATCTGGTTTATCGTCACCGGCGCACGCCCATGAGTCGAATCGTCTATTGGCAGTCGGTCTTGGTGGCCGTTGCCCTTTCCAGCGTCGCGGCCTATATGGGGTATTGGGGCCTGATTGGTCTGCGCCTGTGGGCATAACCAGGATATTGCGGTGGGGGGCGCAAATTCTGTGCAGATGAGGATGCTACATTGTTTTTTATTGCGGCGGGCGAAATGGCGGGTTGCCATGTCTATGCATGAAGGCCGGCAACAATGACTGACCAAATCAAATGGAAACGATGAAGACGAATGGGATGTTCGGAGTTTGGATGCGGGGGCTCTTGGAAAAATTTCTGGAGCACCAGCAACTGCCCGCGCTGCTGGCAATCGGGGCGATACTGGTGATGCTGCCGGCCTTGGGGACTGGGCTGGTGGCGGACGATTTGCCCCAACGGGCGGTTGAGCTGCGGCCGGACCAATTGCCGCCACGCATGCAGGAGACGGGCAATGCCCCGAATCCTGGCAGTTTCTCGACCGTCCTGTTTGACCTTTTCGGTTTCAGCCGGAATCCACAATGCCTGGCGGCGATGAAGAACTACGGCACCTTGCCGTGGTGGACGCCTGAGAATTTAAGATGCAGTCTTTGCCGCCCAGTGGCCGCGCTGACGCACTGGATTGACTACCGGCTCTTTCCCGATTCGCCGGCGCTGATGCACGCGGAAAATATCGCGTGGTATGCCGGCGTCGTTTTTCTGGCTGCGGTTGTTTATCGGAAGCTCATGGGAGTGACCTGGGCGGCGGGACTGGCGGCGCTGTTATTCCTGCTGGATAGCAACACCTACTTGCCGGTGGCGTTCGTGGCCAACCGCGGCTTTATCATGGCGCTGTTCTTCGGCCTGATGTGTCTTTATGAACATCATCAATGGCGGGCCAGAAAATCGCGCCGCGCGTTGGGGTTGTCCGCGTTGTTCCTGGCGCTTTCCCTGTTCTCGGAAGAAGGCGGAGCTTCCACGTTTGCCTTCATCCTCGCGTATGCCTTGGTGCTGGAGCCGGGTTCTGTTCGCAACCGGGCGCTGACGGTTTTGCCGTCAGTGCTGGTGATCATTGCGTGGCGAATCACCTATCTGGGCTCCGGCTACGGCCTGACGCAGGAGGGGCTGTACACCGACCCGGCCCAAGCGCCGCTTCAGTTTGCGCGGAACCTGATTCCCCGAGACCTGATTTTGTTGGGCAGCCAACTGACCAGCGTGCCACCGGAGGTCATGCTGGCGGTGAAACCTGCATTGCAGCCTGTAATCATTGCGCTTTTTGGCCTGTGCGTGGCCTCGGCTTTGGTGGTTTTCCTGCCTTGGGTGCGGCGTAACAAATGGGCCGCGTTCTGGTTCACGGTCATGATCCTGGCCGCCATCCCCGAGGCGGTGCTGGTGCCAATCTCCAAAAACATCGGCTTTATCGCGGTGGGAGCTTTTGGGCTGATCGCGAGTTTTGCAGCCAGCGTGGTTAGCCGGCAAAATCCATGGCTGGAACAGCGGGCCTACCGAATCGCGGCTGGTGTGGCCTGCGTTTTGTTGATGCTGGTGCATGGCCCGGGAGCGATCGCCAAAAGAGTGGTGGTGGTGGTTAAAGTGAACGCTTTGATTTTCGCCTGGGCGGGGGGCACTCTGCCGAGTTGGCCAAACGTCGAGAAAGAGAATGTGATCGTGGTCAACCATCCCATCCCGCTGGAGTCGGTTTATGCGCCGGCTTACGCAGCGTATCAACACCAGTTACTGCCCAAAACCTTGCGGGTGCTGGTGCCGGGCTGCACGGGCTTTGACGTCCAGCGGACGGATGACAAAACGCTGGTGATTCAATCCCAGGGTCCGAATATATTCTCCTGCGACGACGTGGGCTCCATTCATATCGTCAACGCCTTGAGCGCTTGCAGCCAGATTCTGCCCATACCGCGATGCAAAAAAGGCGACCGCTACGATCTGAATGGCTTCGCGGTGGAAGTCCTCGAATCCGATGCCGCCGGACTGGCGTCCCGAGTTGCGTTCCGGTTCGACACGTCGCTGGATTCGCTAGATTTCCGTTGGCTGTGGTTTGACTGGCGGACGCATTCCAGCGAGCCGTTTATAATTCCGGCCATCGGACAGAGCGTCGCGCTGGCTGGCCCGCAGCGGTGACGCGGTGAGGATTATTTGGTTTGGGGGGGGGCGGGGTCGCGGCGGCGGAGGGAGGAGGAGACGGCGGAGTCGAGTTTGACTTCGGCGAAGACGAGGACGCCGGCGCCGGTTTGGACGGTGCTTTGGACCTGGGCTTCGACTTGCTGGCCGACCAAGGGCTGGCCGTTGGTGACGATGACCATGGTGCCGTCCGGGAGGTAGCCGATGCCCTGGCCCTTGTCGCGGCCTTCGCGGACGAGCTTGAGGGAGACGGTCTCGCCGGGGACGAGGGCGGCCTTCATGAGGAGGGCGATTTCACGGAGGTTGACGGTGACGACGTTTTGGAGGTTGGCGACCTTGGCGAGATTGGAATCGCTGGTGTAGAGCTTGGCGTTGAGGTTGCGGGCGAGGCGGACGAGCTTGGCGTCCACGCTGGTTTCGTCGGGGAAGTCGCCGTCGTGGATGCGGACTTCCATCTTGGTGTTTTGCTGGAGGCGGTTGAGCATTTCGAAACCGCGGCGGCCGCGGGAGCGCTTGAGCTCGTCGGCGGAGTCGGCGATTTGCTGCAATTCGAGGAGGACGAAGCGGGGGACGACGATGAGGCCCTCGATGAGATGGGTTTCGATGAGGTCGGCGATGCGGCCGTCAATGATGACGGAGGTGTCGAGGAGGAGGAGGTTATCGGGTTTGTTTTGGGGGGCAAAGCGGACGTAGGGGATGATGAGGGAGAAATCCTCCTTGTTGCTGCGCATGGCGAGGACGATGCCGATGTAGCCGAAGCTGAGGAAGAGGGCGAGGCGGATGAGCCAGCGGACCTTGGGGTCGGCTTCCTCGAAGAGGCCGGAATGGTCCACGAGGAAGGCGACGAGGGAGCCGAGGAGGAGGCCGAAGGTGGTGGCGGAAAAGGCGCGGAGGGAGAAGCCTTTGAGCATTTCGTCAATGGCGATGAGGAGGCCGCCGAAGCCGAAGCCGATGATCATGCCGAGGATGGCGTTATGTTCCTGGGCGAGGTATTCCGGGGCCTGGCTGACGGCGAAGCCGCCGATGATACAGAGGCTGAGGAACAGGATGCGGATGGGCCAGAGCTGTTTCATTTGCGGCGGGGCGGGTTTTGGAGGGTGACGGGTTTGACGGAATTGGTGTCCGGCGGGGTGTGGGCCCAGAGGATATGCCAGAGGCCGAAGCGGTTGAGGTTGCTGCTGACGAGGGAGAGGTTTTCGGCGAGGACTTGGACGTTGGTGGCGGTCTGGCCGTTTTGGAGCAGGGTGCCGGCGAGGCCCCTGCCGTTATGGACGTCGTCGAGGACCTGTTGGGCGCCGACGGTGAGTTCCTGGATGTTTTTGGTGGCGGCGGTGAGGTTGGCGCCGTTGGTGGCGAGGAGGAGGGAGGCGGAATCGCCGAGCTGGTTCAACTGGGCGGAGAAGAGGACGAAGTTGCTGACAGCGAGGCTGATGGGGGCGCTGTTGGAGCCGATGATGCCGTGGATGTCATGGATGGTGCCGAGGGTCTGTTCGGTGGCGAAGCGGAGATTGGTGATGGAAATGCCGAAATTGGCGAGGGTTTGGGCGTTGAGGACCTGGGCGCGGAGATCGGTGACGGAGGCATCGAGTTTTTTGGCGGTTTCATCGAGGCGCTGGACGAAGCCGGCGGCGCCGCGGGCGACTTCCTGGAGGTTGAAGGGGGATTCGCATTCGACATCGGCACCGTTGGTGAGGATGGGGGGGGTATTGAGGGTGGGGATGACGGAGATGTAGTGGTCGCCGAGGAAGCCGGCCTCCTCGATGACAAAGCGGGCATCGTGATAGATGGGGAATTTTTTGTAGATTTCGAGGACGATGGTGACGTTGGTGCCGCTGGGTTCGAGGTGGATGGCGTGGACGTTGCCGACGCCGACGCCGGCGAGGAGGACGGCGGATTCCTGCTTGAGGCCGCCGACATTGGTGGCGTGGAGCTTGACGGTGTAGGTGCCATGAAAGAGGCTGGTGCCCTTGCTGAACAGGATGAGCATCACCCCGAGCAGGGCCATGGCGATGAAGATAAAAACGCCGACTTTTCTTTCCAGATGAGATTTTTCCATGACTAAAATTCAGTTTCCTTCGGGTCGGCCACGCCGTCAATAAATTGCCGCACGATGGGATCCTGGGAGGCGAAGAACTCGCCAGGTGCGCCGTGGGCGTAGATTTTTTTGTTATGCAGGAGAAACACGTGATTGGCAACGCGGCGGGCGCTGCGCATGTCATGCGTGACGACGACTGAAGTGACTTTCAGTTGGTCGCGGACGCGGATAATAAGCTGGTCAATGCTGTCGGACACGATGGGGTCCAGGCCGGTGGTGGGCTCATCGTACAGGAGAATCTGGGGTTCGTAAATGATGGCGCGGGCGAGGCCGACGCGTTTGCGCATGCCGCCGGAGAGTTCGGCGGGTTTTTTGCGCTGGGTGCCGGGAAGGTCCACCATTTCCAGGGTGGCGGCGACGCGGCTGGCGATTTCGGCCTCGGTGAGGTGTTCGCGGCGGAGGCCGAAGGCGACGTTTTCGGCGACGGTCATGGAGTCGAAGAGGGCGGCGCCCTGGAAGACCATGCCGAATTTGCGGCGGACGCGGAGCAACTGGCGCTCGTTCATGCGGGTGATGCGTTCACCGTCCACGAAGACCTCGCCGGAGTTGGGCTGGAGGAGGCCGATGAGATGCTTGAGGAGGACGCTTTTGCCGCCGCCGCTGCGGCCGATGATGACGGCGGATTCGCCGGTTTCGATGCGCAAGTCCACGCCGGCGAGGATGGGCTGGGCGCCGAAGCTTTTATTCAATTGGCGGACTTCGATCATGAGACAAGCACGAAGAGCCGCTGGAGGGCCAGCGTGAGGAAGAAATTACAGATGAGAATGGAGATGGAGGAATAGACCACGGCTTCGGTGGTGGCGCGGCCGACACCTTCGGCGCCGAGGCCGCAGGACATGCCCTTGTAGCAGCCGATGAGGGCGATGATACCGCCATAGACAAAGGATTTGATGAGGCCAAAGAAGATATCTATGTCGCTGGTGTACTTGAGCATGTTCAAATAGAGATAGACCGGGTCAATGCCGAGGAGCTGGGAGCCGACGATGTAACCGGAGCCGATGCCAAGGACGATGGACTCGATGGTGAGCAGGGGCAAGGCGACCATGGAGGCGAGGAGGCGGGGGACGACGAGATAGTCCACGGGATGAGTGGCGAGGGTGCGGAGGGCGTCAATTTGCTCGGTGACGCGCATGGTGCCGATTTCGGCGGCGATGGCGGCGCCGACGCGGCCGGCGACCATGAGGGCGGTGAGGACGGGGCCGAGTTCATCGCACATGGAGACGCCGACGACGGCGAGGGTGGCGGTGTCCATTTTGACCTTATGGAACTGGAAATAGGTTTGGGCGGTGAGGACCATGCCGGTGAAGGCGCCGGTGACGAGGACGACGGCCTGGGATTTGACGCCAATGAAATAGATTTGGTAAAACAGGTCACGGCGCGAGGCCTTGAAGGTGAGGCAGGACGCGATGGCGTCCCGCGCCAGAATGGTGATGCGGCCCAGCCCGGCGAGCCAATCGCCAATCCAAGTTTGACCCAGAAAATTCATTCGGCGGGAAACTAACAGACTTCGACGATTGCGCCAATGTCAGATTTACGCAAGGTCAGAGTTGCGCTGGCGCGCCGGGGTGAGCGGCGCGGGGCACGGGTTTCGCGAGCGGCAAGAGCGTCAGGGCAACCTCCGGGCGCGGATGAATTTTGCGGGCTGTGCGTCCACCGGCAGGGAGAAGAGGATTCCGGGCGCGGGGAGGGAATTGGTCTGAACGATCTGCCAGTGGACGAGGTCGGTGGAGGTTTCAATGACGACGACGCCGTTGGTGGGGGCAGCGGCGGAGAGGCGGAGCTGCAGGGCGCCGGCCTGGCGGACGAATTCCAGAGGCTGGAATGGCGGGGCGGACACGAGTTTGGACGCGAGCCAAGGCGCGAATTCGTCGTGGGCGGCCAAAGCGCGCACGAAGGTGCCGTAAACCTGGCCGCTGAGGATTTGGCCGGAGGTGGTCATGGTACCCAGCGTGCCGACGAGCGCGAAGCGCGCGCCATCAAAGGCGGCGCCGGCGAGCAACGGCTTGTTGGGACCGACGCCGGTGTAAGGCGCGAAGGCGGGGCCTTCGGGCTGGCCGGCGGTGGTGAAGAAGCGGGCGGTGACGGTGTTGCTGGAGGTGTACCACTGGTCACCCCAGAGGACGAGGTAATCGCCCTGGCCGAACGTGATTTGGGGCAGGACCTGGTTGCCGGAGCCGGTGGCAACGGGAAATTCGCCGACGGTGATCGTGCCGGCGGGCGAGACCAGGCAGCCGTAGATGTCCCACACGGAGGGGCTGGAGCCGACCGCGCGGTTCCAGGCCACGAAATAATTGGCGCCATCGAAGGCGACGGACAGCGGATTCTCGGCGGGGGACGAGGTCTGGTTGATTTGGAAGGGAGCGCCGACGACGGTGGTATCGGCCGAGACAAAAGCGGCATAGATGTCCCATTGCGCCGGGCTGGTGCCGGTCTCGTTCACCCAAGCAACGAGGAAGTTGGTGCCGTCGAAGGCCACGGCCGGATGTTTTTGGTCATCCGAGCCGGTTGAGATTTGAATTTCCGGGCCGAGCGTGCCATCGGCGGCGACCAAGCGGCCGAAGACGGCGTAGGTGCCGGACCGGTCATCGTTCCAGACGACGAAGAACTGGCCATTGCCGAAGGCGATGCCCGGAGGCGTGAAGGTGGATTTGGAACTGGCATGCGAGGACACGGGGAACGCGGCGGCTTGCAAAGCGCCGTTGGTGATGAGCTGGCCGTAGGGAAGGGCGGTGCCGCCGGCGTTATCCTGCCAAACCATCAGCTCGGCGTTGGAGCCGCAAACAACGACCGGCATGCCGCCGGGGACGTCGCCGGTGCGGCCGGTATGGAGGCGGGCGCCGAGGAGGGCGCCGGTGGAGGAGAACAGTTGTGCGGTGACGTTGGAGGCGTTGACGCCGTCACCGAGGATGGCGGCCAGGTAATTGGAGCCGGTAAAGGCGACGCTGGCGGCAATCTGCTGGCCGGTGGTGGCGATGGGGAACTGGACGCCGGCGGGGACGTAGCTAAAGGCCAGCTTGTTGGTGGGCGAGACGTTGCCGGCGGTGTCCACGGCATACACGGCGAGGGTGTTGGTGCCGGGGAGCAAATCGAGCGGGTCGGTCCAGTTGGTCCAGTTATTGGCGGTGACGGGGTTGGTCCAGAGGCCGCCGTTAAATTGCAGCCAAACGGCGGCGACGGCGACGTTGTCGCCGGCCTTGCCCGCGACGGTGAAGACGGAGTTGGTGATCCGCTGACCGGAAACGAGATTGGTAATGCTGAGAGCGGGTGCGGTAACGTCCACGAAGTTGGCTTCCAGGATGAGGTTGGTGACCATGGCAAACTCAAGGGTGGGCTTGTTGGTGAGCACGGACAGGGGTTGCGAGGTGCCGCCGGTCCAGTTGGTGAAGGCAAAGCCCGTGCCGGATTTGGCGGCGGCGGTGAGGGTATAATTCTTGCCGATCTGGAGCAGGGCATTGTTGTCATTGGGCGTGATCGAGCCGGGGCCGTTGGTGGCGACGGTCAGGAGGGCGCTGACGACATAGACGATGGTGACAGTGTTGGTGGGCGAGACGTTGCCGGCGGCGTCCACGGCGCAGGCTTGGAAGCGGTTGGTGCCGGGCAGGAGCGTGAGAGTGTCAGACCAGTTGCGGCCGGCGAAAGTCGTGGGGCTTAACCAGCCGGTGCCATTCAACTGGGTGCGGATGGCGGCGACAGCGACGTTATCGGTGGCGGTGCCGGTGACGGTGAAGCTGGCGTTGCTGACATTCAAGCCGGAGAGGACGTTGGTGATGCGCAGGACCGGCGCTTCGGTATCCACGAAGTTGGCGGCCAAGATGAGGTTGGTCACCATGGCGAACTCAAGGGTGGGCTTGTTGGTGAGCACGGACAAGGGTTGCGAGGTGCCGCCGGTCCAGTTGGTGAAGGCAAAGCCCGTGCCGGATTTGGCGGCGGCGGTGAGGGTATAATTCTTGCCGATCTGGAGCAGGGCATTGTTGTCATTGGGCGTGATCGAGCCGGGGCCGTTGGTGGCGACGGTCAGGAGGGCGCTGACGACATAGACGATGGTGACAGTGTTGGTGGGCGAGACGTTGCCGCTGTTGTCCATGGCGTAGGCGGCAAGCGTATCAGGCCCGGGGACCAGACTGACCTGAACGAACCAATTGGTCCAGTTGTTGGTCGTATTCGCGGGCGTCCAAGCGGAATGGTTCAGCGAATAAAACACGTTCGAGACGGCCAAGTTGTCGCCGGCCTTGCCGGTAACGGTGAAGAGGCCGTTGCTCAACTGCTGGCCGGAGATGGGGGCGGTGATTTGAACGGTGGGCGGGGTAAAATCGGCGTGGCCGGAAATCTGGATGTCATCCAATTCACGGTCGTTGCCATCAACATTTTCGGCATCCGTGCCGGAGATGTAGATGGGGACGGAAATGCTGGTGTAGGGAAGCAGGGTGGCG
This sequence comes from uncultured Bifidobacteriaceae bacterium, assembly GCA_964532525.1. Lineage (GTDB taxonomy): Bacteria > Verrucomicrobiota > Verrucomicrobiia > Limisphaerales > UBA11358 > UBA11358. The sequence continues at coordinate 9,700 of CAZHIM010000049.1, read as the reverse complement.
CCGTTCAACAGCATCAATGACAGCGGCTCCTGATCCGCGATCGGGCCGTTCATGCCCTCGTAAAAATCCGCAATTATGGGAGAGTTGTCGGTGGTATAGGAGGGATTGCCGGTTCGTTTGAAAACCAGGAGGGTGTTGCCCGAGCGGGTGAGCGTCAGTTGTTCGAGCGTGGCCGAGGACGAGGTTCCGTAGTAGAAGGTGGTATAGAACGTGGCGGAAGTGGGCGACAAAACATCGGCGGTGGTGAGGCTGTTGGAGTAATCCAAGTCACCGAACGAGAAGGCGAATACGAGGTTGGACCAGGTATCGGCCGACAGGGAGGCCAAGCCGGGAACGAACAAGGCGGCGGTCAGGACGCCGACGTCCTGATTGAAGTTGAAATTGGTGGTGCTGGAGTTGGTCACCGTGTAAAAATCCATCAAATGTTCGGAAAACTGGATGGAATTGGTGTTCGTCTGCCGGTTGACGTAGGTGACGTTGACGACATTGCTGGCGGCATTGAAATCCGACGCGCCGGCCACGGCGACAAAGGAGTTTACGCCGGGCGCGAGCGCATAAATTTGCGACCAGAGATTTGAGGAGCCGGGATTGCCGGGGCCGAAATCCTGTCCATCCCAATAGAACTCCACGTTGGTCACGCCGGTGCTGTCAGTGGCCCGGACTTCGAGGCTGAACAAACCGTTGGTAGTGGTGATGGAAGTGGACGGGGACACGGGAGTCACGACGGGCGCAATAAAATCGCCCGAGCCGGTGATGCGGATGTGGTTCAACTCGTCGGCGTCCTGGTCGTAGGTGATCGAGTTGGTCATGGAGAGGTTGAGGAGTTTGATGACGTCGTCATATTGCGCAAAGGTGGTGGCGGTATCGGACAGCGTGACTTGGACGGACACCTGATCGGTGATGGCATAACTGGACAGGGATCCGGTGTAGTCGGCGAAGTTGTAGGCGAAGAGGGACCAAGGGCCGTCGAAGCTGGGCGGGGACAGGGGTTGTTCGGTAAAGGTGAAGGTATTGCCGGAACGGGTGAAGACGAATTTGACGACATTCACGGGAATGCCATTGGTGTCATCGGCCTGGAGAAAGAAAGTGGCGCTGGTGGCGGAGAGGAAGCCGGCTTGGTTCACGGCGTCGGACATGACGTCGTCAAAATCGGACGCAAAAAGATCATTGGTATAGGCGTTGACGAGCGGCGTGGAGGTGACGGAGACCTCCATGTTGGACCAGTCATTGGCGGACAAGGCGGACAAGCCGGGAACCGTGAGGGAGCCGGTGAACGTTCCGGTATCGGTGGTGGACGAGTAAACGCCGGCCGCAGTGTTGTCCTGGTAAGTTTCGGAAAAAGTAATGGAATCGGCCAAGGCGCGGCCGGCGAGAAGGGTGACGGCGGCGAGGGCCAAAATGGCCACGGTAATTGAGCCCAAGAGACGAACTGGTGTTTTCATGCGGAATACTCCTCTTTTGGAATTTGCTGCTTGGCTTTTTCTAATCCTGAACGTCCGCGAGTTTAAACAGGAGGAAGTTGGAGTCAATATTTTTTCAGAACAGGCAATGGAATAGGGCGCATCTTTCACGCGCGCAAAGGGCTGAAGTTGCTTGAGATTGTTCTTACGCAGGACAGGAAAGATGGTAAAAGCAGGACAGGAAAGATGGTAAAACGACTCAGAGGTTCAACGCGCGAAGGCGAGGGCTTTCCGCTGCCACGGCTTGCGGATATTTGAAGGGCAGTCCGATCAATCCCGCCACTCGTATTTCCAAAACGCGGGGGCGGGGCGAAGGAATTGGCTTTGCATGGGGCGGCAAATTCGTCACTTTCACGGGATTATTACTTGAAGACGTTGCATAGATATATCACCGGCCAAGTGCTGTCGGCGTTGGTGCTCACGGTGGCGGTGTTTGCCTTTGTGGTGCTGCTGGTGAACGTGCTGCACGATGTGTTGCCGCTATTGCTCGGGGGACACGTGCCGCTGCGGTTGGTGGCGAAGGCAATCGGGCTGCTGCTGCCATTTGCCTGCGTGTACGCGCTGCCGATGGGCCTGATCACGGCGACGCTGCTGGTGTTCGGCCGCTTCAGCGTGGACCAGGAGCTGACGGCGATGCGGGCCAGCGGGGTGAGCCTGCTGTGGCTGATCACGCCGGTGCTGATGCTGAGCCTGCTCTGTTGCGTGCTGAGCGCGTGGTTCAACCTGGAAATCGGGCCGCGTTCGCGCGTGGAGTTTTTGACGTTGAAATACGACCTGCTGCACGCGGTCGCCAATGCGCAGATTCCGGAGGGCCAGCTCGTCAATTTTCCGCCCTACCAGTTTTACGTGGGGAAAAACCAGGAGGGAAACCTGGAGGACGTGTACATCTACCGGATGGAGAATGAAACCAACTGGGACGCGCTGATTCACGCCGCGCACGGACAGATTCTAACCAATCGCACGCCGAACCAATTGATGGTGGCACTGGAAGACGTGCGGATCATTCATCGCGGCGAATCGGGCATCACCACCTCGGAACGGATCCCGTTCAACCTGGACTTGAGCGGGATGACGAACAAGACGATCAAGCCCAAGATCAGCGACATGACGTTCGGACAGTTGGTGGAGGAAATGGGAGAGCTGCGGCGGGGCCAACTGACGCCGGCGAACATCAAGTCACCGGCGTCGCTGATGGATTTGCAGCACTTGAACCTGACGGTGAAGACCAATGCCTCGCCGGAAGAGACGAGCGCGCTGTTGCGGGAGGCGGGCAAGATCCGGGGCCAGCAGATCGGCGAGGTGCGGGTGGCGATGCACCGGGAGATCGCGTTTTCGTTCGCGTGTTTTGGCTTTACGCTGGTGGGAATTCCGCTGGGAATCCGGGTGCAGCGGCGGGAGACGAACATTGGCATCGCGCTGGCGCTGATTCTGGTGATCGTGTACTACGGCTTCACGATGCTGGGCGATTCGCTGGCCGGGCGGCCGGAGCTTTATCCCTACCTGATTTTGTGGCTGCCGAATTTCCTCTTCCAAGCCATCGGCGCCGCCCTGCTTTGGCGGGCCAACCGCGGGATCTAATCTCGCCGGGGTCAGGCCGGCCGGCGGAAGACCTTGCCGACGTCCGCCTGATCCACCGGCTTGACGACCAATTCGTCAATGTTCACGTGCGCGGGGCGGCTGGCGATCCAGACGAGGATATCCGCAATGTCGCCGGCGAAGAGGGGATTGGTGCCCGCGTAAAGTTCCTTCGCCCTTTGGATGTCGCCCTTGAAGCGCACGAGGGAGAACTCGGTTTCGGCGAGGCCGGGGTCCACGGTGCTGACGCGGATGCCGGTGCCGAAGAGTTCGTGGCGGAGCACGTGGGTGATCTGCAATTCGGCGGCCTTGGCGGCGCAATAGGCGGAGGCGCCGGCGTACGCCGAGCGGGCGGCGACGGAGCCGATGTTGAGGATGCTGGCGCCATCGTCGTGCGGCAACAGCGGCAAGGCGGCCCGGGTGACGCGGAGGAGGCCGAGGACGTTGCTCTGAATCATGGCCTCCCAGTCGGCGTCCTTGCCTTCGGCGACGGTATCGAGCCCGTGGGCGCCGCCGGCGTTATTGATGAGGACATGAAGGGCGGCGTCGGGGGATTGCGGGCCGCGGATTTTCTTGCCGGCCCAGGCGATGAACTCGTTCACGCTGGCGGTTTGGGCCACGTCGAGTTCATGGAAATGGGCTTCCGGGGCGCCGGCGCTTTTGGCGGCGGCGGCGACTTGTTCGAGGCGGTCCAGGCGGCGGGCGCCGAGGAGCAGGCGGGCACCCTCGGCGGCGAAGGCGGTGGCGGCGGCGGCGCCGAAGCCGCTGGAGGCGCCGGTGATGAGCACCCATTTGTGTTGCAGCGAGAATTTCATTGGCAAAACCTTTTTTCGGCGGGCCGGGATGGAAGGCGCCGGTCTGCCCTGCAATTTGGCGCGTTCCGGCGATTTGTCGAACAAAATTGCGGGCGGGGGCGGGCGAATAGGGCATCTTGAAACTTCTCTTTCACGTGACAGAAAAGATTGTAAAACGCGCACTTCACCCCGGCCTTCCCATGAACCGTGTTCGCAAGTAGTTGATTATTAACGAAGCTTTTCGAACGCGGTTCATGGTCCCAATGTGCATCCAATTTTGAAGGTCGCTGCTCTCCATGAACCCCCGTTCCAAATCTACCGCTTTGAAGGGTTCTTCGCTGTTTTCGATGGAATAGCTAAAACGAAGTTGCTTTGGAGTTCCCGAATTCTCGGGACATAACCCAAACAATTCCTCTTTGAAAAAGGTGAACTTCAAAGCTGGGATGGTTGAACAAAAAATAACACATACCCGCATTGAAGCCCCGCAATGCGGGTATGTGGATTTTAGAACTCATCCGTCGTTTTGTCGAGTCGGTAATTCAATGAACGCTTTCCACGGGAGCATCTCAGTTTTTGAACGCCAGACGGCCGGACCGCTGGTTCCGGAGGAACCAGCGAAAATAGCCCGGCAATTTATTGCCGGGGGACGGCAATCGCGGGTCGCGTCCCAGCGGGACGGCTGAAAAAACCATGCATTCTCAGCCGTCCCGGTGGGACGGTTGCCCGTTTAACACCTATACCCCCGGATAAATCCGGGGGCTATTCTCGAAAAGTCCCTGCGGGACTCCGTCAATTCGTTCCGCTGCCTCGTTCAAAAACTGAGATGCGCCCGTTTTCCACCTTCAAGTAAGGCGGCTTAAATCTCACAGATTCCTGAGGCACACAGACTGCGCCGACGCGGAGAGGGAGAGACGATCCCAGCGTCTCGACGGTGTTTTCCCCCGGTTTTGTTGGCGCGATAAGAACAATGCCGGGAAGCGGGAGGCTCCTCGTTTTCGGGGATGTTCATTGCCGGCGCATTTGGATAGGTTGTAGCGAACTTTTACCACAAATTGAACGCACCATCATTTTATCCCGTGAACAAAAACCTCATGAAACGACTGGGCTTGGTAATTCTGGCGGTGGGCTGGGTGAAAATTGCGGCGGCGCAGGTGGAATACGTTGATCCGGCCATGGGCGGGCAGGGGTTCATGCTGGAGCCAACGCGGGCGACGGTGTCGCTGCCGAACAGCATGGTACGGGTGTATCCGGTCCGCAAGGACCAGTTGGACGACCAGATTCATTCGTTTCCGCTGACCATCATATCGCACCGGCTGGGGGAATTATTCTGGCTGATGCCGGGGGACGGTTCGGCCGGCGGGGGGAACCCGCAGACGTATGACCAGGAAATCGAAACGCCCTACTATTATTCGGCGCGATTTGATGCTTCGCTGATCCGGACGGAGTTCACGCCGACGGCGCGGTGCGGGTATTTTCGTTTCAGTTTCCCGGCCGGGAAGCCGGTGGTGTTGCTGGCCAACCGGCAGGGAGGCAGCCTGACGGCGGAAGGCGAGGACGCCATATCCGGCGTGGAGGACATTGTAGCGGAGAGCACGGTGACGCCGGGGACGATGCACGCTTATGTGTACGGGCAGTTCAACGCGCCGGTAAAAGTGCAAAGCAGCGCGAGCGGCAACGGCCAGCGCTTGACCGTGACGGCGGGCGTGGGGCAGAAGGTTTTGGAATTTCGATACGGGATTTCGTTCATCAGCATCGAGCAGGCAAAGCACAACCTGGCGGCGGAAATCACGGGCTGGAATTTCGACAGGATCAAGTCTCAGGCGCGGGACCGCTGGAACGAGGCGCTGGGCAAGATCCAGGTGGAAGGCGGCACGCCGGAGCAGAAGCGGGTTTTCTACACATCGCTTTATCGCTGTTATGAGCGGATGGTGAACATCACCGAGGACGGAAAGTATTACAGCGCGTTTGATCATCAGGTGCATGCGGACCCCCGGCCGTTTTACGTGGACAACTGGCTGTGGGACACATACCGGGCGCTGGAGCCGCTGCAAACGCTGTTAAATCCGGACATGGAGGCGGACAAGTTGCAATCGTATGTGCGGATGTACGAGCAATCGGGATGGATGCCGGAATTCGCGGTGCTGTGGGGCAATCACGAGTGCATGACGGGAAATCCGTTCGCGCCCTGGGCGGCGGACGCGTGGAGCAAGGGAGTGACGAATTTTGATTTGGCGACGGCGTATGCGGGCATCAAGAAGAATTCCCTGGAGGGGACGTGGCTGCCGTGGCGGCGGGGGCCGAAATGTGCGCTGGACGACTTTTTCAGCGAGCACGGCTACATGCCGGCGCTGCATCCGGGCGAGACGGAAACCGTGAGCCGGGTGCAGCCGCGCGAGCGGCGGCAGGCCATTTCGGTGACGCTGGCGCAGAGCTATGACGACTGGTGCACGGCGCAAATCGCGCGCACGCTGAATCACGAGGGCGATTATCAGACGTTCCTGAAGCGGTCGGCCGACTACCGGAATGTGTATCGGCAGGACACGGGCCACATGTCGCCGAAGGATGCAAATGGCCAATGGATCGAGCCGTTTGATCCGGGCTGGTCGGGCGGGCAGGGCGGGCGGGATTACACGACCGAGAACAACGGGTACACGTACGATTGGGACGTGCAGCACGATTTGCAGGGGTTGTTTGAGCTGATGGGCGGGCGGGCGGCGGCGGAGGCGAAGCTGGACCAGTTGTTCCGCGAGTCACTGGGGCGGAGCAAGTATGAGTTTTGGGCGAAGTTCCCGGATGCGAGCGGATTGGTGGGACAGTTCTCCATGGGCAATGAGCCGAGCCTGCACATTCCGTATATTTACAATCACCTGGGCGCTCCATGGAAGACGCAGAAGCGGGTGCGGATGCTGGTGGACACATGGTTCACGGACACGACGCTGGGGATGCCGGGAGATGAAGACGGCGGGGGCATGAGCGCGTTTGTGGTGTTTTCCATGATGGGCTTTTATCCGGTGACGCCGGGGCTTCCGGCGTATGACCTGGCCAGCCCGGTGTTTGACCGCATCACGATCCGGCTGGCGAACGGCAAGAGCTTGAAGATCGTCTGCCGAAACAATTCGCGGGACAACAAATACATTCAAAGCGTGGTGCTCAACGGGAAGCCGCTCCCGCAGGTGTGGTTCAAACATGCCGACATCCAGAACGGCGGCACGATTGAACTGCAAATGGGCAATGTGCCCAACGAGAAGCTGGGCGCGGACAGCGCGAGCCTGCCGCCGTCGGCCATTGCGGTTGATCCGGCGAGTCTTTGAGGGCGGCGGACTATTCCGAAGTCATGCCGATGGTGCGCAGCCATTTCTCCGCCAAGTGCGGCCATTCGCCAATCGGAAGATCGCTGTTCCGCAGGCCGAAGCCATGTCCACCATGGGCGTACAAATGCATCTCCACGGGAACGCGGGCGTCCTTTAGCGCCCGGTAGTAAACCAGGGAGCCGTTGATCGGGTCCACGGGATCGTCCTCCGCCTGCACCAAAAACGTGGGCGGGGTGTTGGTGGTGACGGGGACATTCGGATTCAACGCAAAGGCGGCATCAGGGTCCCAGAGATGTCCGGGGTAAAGCGCGATGGCAAAATCCGGCCGGCAGCTTTCCTTATCGGCGGCATCCACGGTCGGATACTCACGTTTGGCAAAATGTGTGCTGGTGGCCGTCACCATGTGGCCGCCGGCGGAAAAGCCGATGACGCCGATCTTGTGCGGATCAATGTGCCACTCGGCGGCGTGAAAGCGGACGAGTCCCAGCGTGCGCTGAGCATCCTCCAATGCCAGCGGCGACTCCGCGTAGGTGCCGACGCGCTTGACGGGCACGCGGTATTTCAAGAGCACGGCGGTGATGCCCCGGGAGTTGAGCCAGTCGCAAATCTCCGTGCCTTCGAGGTCAATGGCCAGCCCCATATAGCCGCCGCCAGGAAACACGACCATCGCCACGCCGGTGTTTTTTTTCGTGGGCGGATAGACGGTCAGGGTGGGCTGCGTGACGTTGCCAACCCAGGCCCAGGGTTTGCCGTGGCTGTCGGGCTTGTTGGTAACATACTCCGGTCCCGGGACCGGCTGCGCATCGGGCGCCGCTCCCGGCCAGATGGGTATCTGAACGTGTCCCGCCGCCGGTTGCCAGACGTTTGTTTGAGCGTTCAGGTGGCCGAGGACCAGCACCGCGCTGAGAGCGAGAAGGAGAGATTTCATCTCAGGGGACGACCGGGGCCTGCGATTTGACCGGGGGCTGAGGGTGGGGAGCCTTGGTCCAGAGAGATTCCAATTCTTCGAGCGTGCGGCCCTTGGTTTCGGGAACGAACTTCCACATGAAGAGGGCGGCGAGAATACTCATGAAGCCGTAGATCCAATAGGCGAACCCGTGGTTGAATTGTTTCACGAGGAGCGGATTGTTGTCGAGGATGGGGAAGGTCCAACTCACGAGATAATTGGCGATCCACTGGGCGCAGACGGCTACGGCCATGGCCTTGCCACGGATTTGGTTGGGGAAGATTTCGCTCAACAACACCCAGACGACCGGTCCCCAGGAAACGGCGAAGCCGGCGATGTAGAGGAGCATGCACAGGAGGGAAACCAGGCCGGTGGCCTGCAGGGCGAAACCGGTACCCAGGGCGAGCATGGCCACGGCCATGACGAGCGCGCCGATGATCTGGAGAGGCTTGCGACCGAAGCGGTCCACGGCCACGATGGCCACGACGGTAAAGATGAGGTTGACGGCGCCGACGATGATGGTCTGGAAGAGGGAGGCGTTGGTATCGAAGCCGACGTTCTTGAAGATTTCGGGCGCGTAATAGAGGACGACGTTGATGCCGACGAATTGCTGGAAGACGGAGAGCATGATGCCGATGAAAATCAGGAGGCCGCCAAAGGAGAGCAGGCGGCCGGAATGATGTTCGGCAAGCGAGGCGCGGATCTCGGTGAGTTCGCCCTCGGCTTCGATGGGGCTGGTTAATTTGCCCAGGACGGCGCGGGCGCCGGCTTCGTTGCCGCGCAGCATCAGGTAGCGGGGCGTTTCGGGCACGAACACGAGGAGCAGGAGGAAAGCGAGGGAGGGAATGGCTCCCGAAGCGAACATGTAGCGCCAGCCGACCTGGTTGAGCCAGGTATCGCTGTGGCCGACCCGGGAGATGCCGTAGTTGACGAAATAGACGACGAGCATGCCGAAGATGATGGCGAACTGGTTCCAAGCGACGAGATTGCCACGAATTTTGGCGGGCGCGATCTCGGCGATGTACATGGGCGAAAGCATGGAGGCCAGGCCCACGCCGATGCCGCCAAGGATGCGGTAGAAGACGAAGTTGACCATATACGTGGGCCCGCCGTGACCGATGGGGGCGAAGAGGAATTCGGGCGCGGCGGCGCCGAGCGCGGACACCAAGAAGAGCACGGCGGCGATGATCAGCCCCCGTTTGCGGCCGATATGGGTGCTCACCCAGCCGCCCAGCAAACCGCCGATGATGCAGCCGATGAGGGCGCTGGACGTGACGAAGCCCAACAGGGAATTGGCGGCGTTAGGGTCGGTGAGATGGCGCGGGTCAATGAAGTAGGCGCGGAGGCTGCCCACCGCGCCGGAGATGACGGCGGTGTCGTAGCCAAACAACAGACCGCCGAGCGTCGCGGTCAAAGTAAGGAGGATGATGTAGGGATTGAGGCGGGACATAGGATGATTTTTAATCTGGCAAGCGCCGGGGTCAAGGCGCAATTGTTTGTTTTGGAGTGTTTTGACTGTCGTTATTCAGAACGGAAAAGATGGTGAGACGAGCACCGCACCCCGGCCCTTTCCATGAACCGTCTCTCTTCAGGCCTTTGCAGGCTGGAGGCGAA
>CAZHIM010000048.1:0-37992 GCA_964532525.1 uncultured Bifidobacteriaceae bacterium | reverse complement strand
TTGAGGCCCCGACGCGCTGCGGCTGATTCCGCGCTGCGCGGAACACAGCCGCGGTGCCAGAAGACTCCGCTGGGAAGATTCTGCCCTATCTGCCAACCGCGTCAGATGCTCGTAGGCGACGACGTCATTTCAACCTATCCCGGAGGGATTAAATCATCCAGCCCAGCGTTGCCGCAACAACGGAGCGGCTACGCTGGGTAACAAACCCCGCAAAATTTTCCCCTACGCTGTAAGCGTTGAATCGGCGAAGGGGGCAGGCCTTAGTTTGGTTCGTTTTCCGAAGAGTGGTCACCCATAGATCGGCGAAAAAATGGGGCAACCACGGAACGCCTGGCGGGGTTTCTATACTCCCCACCATTTTCTTGGAACTGAATTCACTTCCCGCTCAACCATTTACGCATTTCCCGTTAGCGGCTAACTTTGTGAATCCGCCGACCCTGCTAAAATCGCCCTGGCTGGGAAACCGCCCCCGCCAGGATGAGCCCGCATGCTCACAATCGAGCCTGGATACGGACGGTTCGCCCCCTCGGCGTCCGCCCGCAAGAATTCCTTGTCCCGCCACCACGCTTCCGCTCGGGCAACGGTCCTCAAAAGCTCGCGGCTTGGGCGTGCGCGCGAAAGCGCCGTCGCCGCTACGCTTTGCCGGCGCAGTCCATGACGCGAACGGAATTGCCCGGCGCGTCGAAACTACACGGAGCTTTATGCCTGCCGCAGACATGTCCGCGCTTTGGAACTTGCAGACATCCGCTCGCGTTGGGGAGTGCAACCGGTCAACCCTGGTCAACCTTGGTCAACCCAAAGAGACTTCCAAAATTCCCTGGCCCAACGCATGTCCGCCCGTCCTCCAAAATTCGTGTTCATTCCCGTCAATTCGTGTCAGAACTCTTTTTTCCGCCCCGCATTTCTGCTTAACACGCCCCGGGCCATCCCCTAAGCTGCGGCACGCACTGACCCGTCACGCACCGCGTATGCAGGAATACACCGCCATCCAGACTCAGAACGACCGCCGGCCGGGGGGCCGACTTTTACCCACACTGCGACCTTCCGCTCATGAATAAATCTCCCGTCATCCTGTTGGCCGGCCTGGCCCTGGCCATCGCCCCGGCCCGCGCCGAAGTCGTCATCGCCAACGTCTTCGCCCGCCCAACCACCAGCCTCAACGGCCGGTGGCATGTCATCGTGGACCCCTACGATACCGGCTATTATGATTACCGCCACCAGCCCTACGACGAGGCGCCCAAAATCTCCGGCGGCTTCGCCCTGGACCACCTCGCCGACAGCAAGAGCGAGCTGGTGGAATACAACTTCGACACCAGCCCCACCCTCAACGTCCCCGGCGACTGGAATTCGCAGGACGACAAACTTTTCTACTACGAGGGTTCCGTCTGGTATCGCACCAAATTCGACGTCAAGAAAACCGCCCCGGACCACCGCCTCTTCCTGTATTTCGGCGCCGCCAATTACGAGGCCGACGTCTATCTCAACGGCGCCAAGCTCGGCAAACACATCGGCGGCTTCACCCCTTTTGCCTACGAAATCACCGGCTTGGCCCGCGACACCGGCAACTCGCTCGTCGTCCGCGTCAACAACCAGCGCCGTTCCGCCGGCGTGCCCACCATCAACACCGATTGGTGGAACTACGGCGGCCTCACCCGCGACGTCCTCCTCGTCGAGGAACCCGCCACCTTCATCTCCGATTTCCTTGTCCGCTTGAAGCCCGGCACCACCAACACGATCGAATGCCGCGTCCGCCTCGATGGCGCCGACCGCCAAAAGGCCGTCAAAATCGCTTTCCCCAAGCTCCAGCTCGCCGCCGAACCCATGGCCGACCAAGACGGCGTGGCCCAATGCGATCTGCCCGCCACCAACCTCGCCTTGTGGTGCCCCGAAAATCCCACCCTGTACGCCGTGGACATCTCCGCCGGTGACGACCGCCTGCAGGACCGCGTGGGCTTCCGCACGATTGACACCTGCGCCCGGGAAATCCGGCTCAACGGCAAGCCGGTGTTCCTGCGCGGCATTGCCATCCACGAGGAAAATCCGCTCCGCGGCAACCGCGCCTGGTCCGAAGCGGACGCCCGCCTGCTCCTCGGCTGGGCCAAGGAACTCGGCTGCAATTTCGTCCGCCTCGCCCATTATCCCCACAACGAGCACATGGCCCGGCTGGCCGATGAAATGGGCCTCATGTGCTGGGAGGAAGTGCCCGTCTATTGGACCATCGAGTGGACCAATGCCGACACCCTTGCCAACGCCCAAGCCCAGCTCGCCGACCTCATCGTCCGCGACCAGAACCGCGCCAGCGTCATCGTCTGGTCCGTCGCCAACGAAACCCCCGTCAGCGAGCCCCGCACCAAGTTCCTTCGCACCCTGGTGGACGAGGCCCGCTCGCGCGACGGCACCCGCCTGGTCTCCGCCGCCATGGAGGTGCGCATTGATCCCGCTGATCCCAACCACAAAATCGTGGACGACCCCTTCGGCGAATTCACCGACCTGTGCAGCTTCAATCAATACACCGGCTGGTACGACGGCCTCCCGGACAAAATTGATCACCTCACCTGGAGCATCAAATATGACAAGCCCGTCTTCATCAGCGAATTCGGCGCCGACGCCCGCCAGGGCTTCCATGCCGACGCCCTGACGCGCTTCAGCGAGGAATACCAGGCCGACGTTTACCGGCGCACGCTGCCCATGCTGGAAAAAATTCCCGGCTTCAGCGGCTGCACGCCTTGGATCCTCTGCGACTTTCGCTCCCCGCGCCGACTCCTGTCCGGCGTCCAGGACGGCTGGAACCTCAAGGGTCTCGTCAGCGCCCACGGTGAAAAAAAGCTGGCCTTCACCGTCCTCCAGGATTTTTACGCGCAAAAGGCCGCCGCCGCAAAATAGCTTTCCCGTGCGAATCTCCATCCAGGAACTTATGGCCCGCAGCGGCGTGGCCTTTGGCACCAGCGGCGCCCGCGGACTGGCCACCGCCATGACTGACTCCGTCTGTTGCGCCTACACCACGGGTTTTCTCCAGTACCTCGAAGCCATCGGCGACCTCCGCCGCGCCGGCGAGCGCGTGGCCGTGGCCGGCGATTTCCGCCCCAGCACCGACCGCATCGTCCAAGCCGTCTGCCGCGCCGCGGCGGCGCTGGGCTATCAACCCGTCAATTGCGGCAAAATCCCCTCCCCGGCCGTCGCGCTGTTCGGCCTGGAGAACGGCATCCCGTCCATCATGGTCACCGGCAGCCACATTCCCGACGACCGCAATGGCATCAAGTTCAACAAGGTCGCCGGCGAGGTGCTCAAGGCGGATGAACAAGGCATGAGCCGCCAGCTCGTGGAATGCCCCGCTGACTGGTTCGGCCCGGACGGAAATTTCCGGCCGCCGGTTCCCGCAACGCCCGCCGTTTCGCCCCAGGCCGGGGAAAACTACGTCATGCGCTACCTGGATTTCTTCGCGCCCGACGCCCTCCGCGGCCTGCGCGTGGGTGTCTATCAACATTCCGCCGTGGCCCGCGACCTCCTCGTGAAGATCCTTTCCCATCTCGGCGCCGAAGTCACCCCCCTCGGCCGCTCGGATAAATTCATCCCCGTGGACACCGAAGCCATCCGCCCCGAAGACGTCCAGCTCGCCGCCACTTGGGCCGGCTCGGGAAAATTCGACGCCCTCGTTTCCACGGACGGCGACAGCGACCGCCCGCTCGTCAGCGACGAAACCGGTGTCTGGCTGCGCGGCGACATCGCGGGCATTCTCTGCGCGAAATTCCTGGCCGCCGATTCCATCAGCACGCCCGTGAGCTGCAACACCGCCGTGGAAAAATGCGGCTGGTTCCCCCGCGTCCGCCGCACCCGCATCGGTTCGCCCTATGTCGTCGCTTCCATGATCGAGGCCACCGCCGCCGGCGCCAAGCGCGTCGTGGGCTACGAGGCCAACGGCGGCTTCCTGCTGGATTCGGACCTCCTGGCGGATGGAAAAAAATTGCGCGCCCTGCCCACGCGCGACGCCGTGATCGTCATCCTCGCCGTCCTCTCGCTCGCCCAGCGGCAGGACCAAAAGATTTCACAGCTCGCGGCCGCCCTGCCCGCCCGCTTCACCGCCAGCGACCGGCTCAAGAACTTCGCCCCCGAAAAAAGCCGCGCCGTGCTCGCCCGGTTCCAATCCGGCTCCGAGGCCGCCGACCGCGCCGCGGCCGAAAAGCTGTTCGGGGAAATTTGCGGCGCAGTCGCCACCCTGGACCGCACGGATGGCTTGCGGATGGTTTTCGCCAACGCGGAAATCATCCACCTGCGCCCTTCCGGCAACGCGCCCGAATTCCGCTGCTACGCCGAGGCCGGCACCGACCGGCGCGCCCGCGAAATCACCGCCCTCGCGCTCGCCAAAATCAAGGGCTAATGCCCCGCGTCCTGCGGGCGCTTGGCATATTGCACGCGCTTGAACAGCAGGAGCAGCGGCAGGCCCGCCAGCGCCAGCAGCCCGAAGAAGAAGAAGTTGTCCACGAACGACCACAGATGCGCCTGCGCATCGAGCAGCGAGTAGAGGCCGCCGTACGCCTGCCGCGAGGCCGTGACCGCATCGGTGTGCCGCAGCAGCAGGTTTTTGGCCGCGGCGAGCCGCTGCGTATAGGCCGGGTCCGTCGGCGTCAGATGCCCCACCATCAGCGCCTGGTGCACCTGCGCCCCCCGCGCCAGCATGGTCGTCACAAACGCGATGCCCACGCTCCCGCCCAGGTTGCGCATCAAATTGTACAGGCCCGTCGCGTTGCCGATCTGCGCCTGGCCCAGGTGGCTCAGCGTCATCACCGTCAGCGGCACGAAGATGAAGCTGATCGCGATGCCGTTCACCACGCTCGGCCAGATGACGTTGATCTGGCTCACTTGCAGGTTGATGTCCGCCAGCATGAATGATGAAATTGCCAGCGTGGTAAAGCCCACGCCCAGCAGCCAGCGCGCGGGCACCCGCCCCACCAGCCGCCCCACGACGAACGTGGTGGCGAACGCCGCCAGACCCCGCGGGCTCATCGCGTAGCCGCTTTGCAGCGCCGGATAGCCCATCAGCGTTTGCAGGAACAGCGGCAGCTCCGCCGTGGTGCCGTAAAGGATCGCCGCCAGGGTGGTCATCAAGATCAGCCCCACCGTGAAATTCCGGTTCTTGAACACCCGCAGATCCACCAGCGGATGCTCCACCTTGAATTCCCACCAGAGCAGCAACCCGAACGAAACCACCGACACCAGGGCAAACCAGCGCACCCATTCCGCGCCGAACCAGTCCGCCTCCTGCCCCTTGTCCAGCACGATTTGCAGCGTCGCCAGCCACAGCGCCAGCAGCCCGAACCCGATATAGTCAATCGTCGCCTCCAGGTTCCGCTTGATGTACGGCGGGTCCTCCACGAGCCACTTGGCCAGCGCCAGCGCCAGCACGCCCACCGGGAGGTTGATGTAAAATATCCACCGCCACGAGTAATTGTCCGTGATCCAGCCCCCGACCGTCGGCCCCAAAATCGGCGCCACCACCACCCCCTGCGCAAACACCGCCATCGCCGCCCCGCGCTTCCGCGCCGGCACGCTCTCCAGCATGATGGATTGCGCAATCGGCACCATCGCCCCGCCGCCCGCCCCTTGGAGGATCCGCGCCAGGATCAGCGTCGGCAGGTCCCACGCCAGCCCGCACAGCGCCGAGGCCAGCGTGAACATGAAAATGCAGAAAAGCAGAACCCGCTTGCGCCCGAAATGGTTTCCCAGCCACCCCGTCATCGGCAGCACGATGGCGTTCGAGACCAGGTAGCTCGTCAGGATCCACGTCGCCTCCTCCGGCGTGGCCGAAAGACTCCCCGCCACGTGCGGCAGCGCGATGTTCGCAATGGACGTGTCCAGCACCTCCATGAACACCGCCAGCATCACCGTCACCGAGATCAACCACGGGTTGTGACGCGGATGCCACTCCTGTTGCGACGCCTCAGCCATGGAAACTACTTGTCGCTGGTGCCGTTGGTGTCGTTGCCCGGCCGGCCCGCCACCGCTCCGAAAATGGCCGCCGTCAGCGCCGCGAGCGCCACCGCCAGCAGCGCGCTGGCCCAGTCGGGAAAAATAAAGCCGCTCACCGCCACGCTCGGCGTCACCGACAGTCCCGGGCCGATCACATGGTCCGCCGGCAGCGGTTCATCGAAAACAATCTTCACCGGCACGCGCTGTACCACCTTCACGTAATTGCCCGTGGCGTTCTCCGGCGGCAGCAGGCTGAACTGCGCGCCGCTGCCCGCCTGCACGCTGTCCACGTGCGCCTTGAACGCGCGCCCCCCCAACGCGTCAATCGCCACCAGCACCGGCTGGTTCGTCTGCATCCGCTTGAGCTGCGATTCCTTGAAATTCGCCACCACCCACACCTCCAGCGGCACGATGGACATGATCTGCTGCCCCACCTGCAAATAATCCCCCGTCTCCACCGCCTTGCGCGTCACCCGCCCGGTGATCGGCGCGAATATCTTGGTGTACGACAGGTTCTGCCGGGCCACCGCGATGTTCGTCTGCGCCTCCGACCACTGGGACAGCGCCGTGCCCATTTCCTCCCGCGCCGCCACCATCGTGCGGTCCGCCTCCACCACCTTCGAGTTGTCCTCCGCCACCGTGGCCAGCGCGGACTTCAGGTCCGCCTGCGCCCGCGTGGTGTCCGTCTGCGCCGTGTCAAACTCCTGCTGCGAAACCGTCCGCGCCTTCAGCAGGTTCTGGCTGCGCAGGAAATTCGTCTGCGCAATCTCGGCGCTGGCCTGCGCCGCGTCCGCGTCCGCCTGCGCCTTGCGCGCCTCCGCCGCGGCCGTCTCCACCTTCGTCTGCATCAACTGGTAGCCCGCGAACGCCGTCCGGTAATTCGCGTTCTGCGAATCCGCCGCCGCCTGCTTCTGCGCCACCGCCAGGGCGTAGTCCGCCGCGTCAATCTCCACCAGCGGGTCGTTCGCGCGCACCAATTGGTTGTCGTCCACGTGCACCGCCGCCACCTGCCCGGCAATCCGCGGCGCGATGGACACAATGTGCCCCGCAATGAACGCGTCGTCCGTGGACTCGTGCGTGAACAGGTCCGCCAGATACGCAATGCCAAAATACAGTCCCACGGCCAGCACCACGGCCGCCGGCCAGAGGATGATGGGTGAGGTGAATCTCGCGGCGCCGTTGCTGTTCTTCGCCGGCAGCGCGGCCGTTTTTTCGTCGCTCATAATTTGCCCGTCTCCGTCCCCAAGGCGGCTTCCGCGGCGTGATCCTTGGCAATCAGCATGTAAATCGAGGGCACCACCAGCAGCGTGAACAGCGTGCCGATCGTCATCCCGCTCACCAGCACGATGCCGATGGAATTGCGCGCCGCCGCGCCGGCGCCCGAGACCAGCGTCAGCGGGAAATTGCCCGCGATGGTCGCCACCGTCGTCATCAGCACCGGCCGCAACCGCAGCAGCGCCGCCTCGTGCACCGCCTGGAGCTTGGGGCGCCCCTGGCGTTGCAGTTGGTTGGCAAATTCCACAATCAAAATGCCGTTCTTGGCGATCAAGCCCACCAGGGTGATCAGCCCCACTTCGGAGTAGATGTTCACCGACGTCGTCCAGCCGTTCGTCCAATAGGGAATGTTCGGGTTGGGCATCTTCAGGAAACAGAACGCCAGCGCGCCAAACAGCGCCAGCGGCACCGAGCCCAGGATGATGATGAACGGGTCGCGGAAGCTGTTGAACAGCGCCGCCAGCACCAGGATGATCAGCACCACCGCCAGCAGGAACGCCGGCAGGAACTTGTCCCCCTCCACCCGCAGGAACCGCGAGTCGCCCGTGTAATCCAGCTTGTAGCCGCTCGGCAGCATCCGGGCGCATTCCCCTTCCAGAAACTTCAGCGCCGTGTCCAGCGGCACCATCGCCACCCCGCTCAGCTTCACCGAGTTCAACTGCTGGAACCGGTTCAGCGCCCGCGGCGTCGTGTGCTTTTCCAAATGCGCAAACGTGCTCACCGGGATCATCTGGTTCGCCGGCCCGCGCACGTAGGTGTTCTCCAGTTGCTCCGCGTTCAGCCGCGCGCCGCGCTCGAGCTGCGGAATCACCTTGTAGCTCCGCCCCGCAAAATCAAACCGGTTCACATAATTGCCGCCCACCAGCGCCCCCAGGTCCGCCCCCACCGACTGCATGTCCAGCCCCAGCGCCGCCACCTTGTCGCGGTCTATCACCAGCGCCTGTTCCGGCTGGTCCACCTTCGTGTCAATCTGCGGCGGAAAGGCAAACATGCCGTTCGTCGCGCATTCCCGCTGCAGCCGCTGCGCAAATTCCAGGATCTGCTCCGGCTCCGCCGTGGACGACAACACCAGGTTCACCGGGAAATTCTCCCCGCCCGTCGGCAGCGGCGAGGGCGTGACCATGTACATCCGGATGCCCGGAATGTTGTTCACCGACGCCTGCACCCCCGGAATGATCTGGAAAATGGACCGCTTCCGCTCCCCCCACGGCTGCACCACCATGCCCCCAAAGCCCTGGTCCGGCGCCGACATTTGGAATATCTGGATGGTCTCCGGCACCTTCACAAACACCTGTTCCGCCGCGTCCGCATAATACTGCACCTGTTCCACCGTCGCGTCCGGCGGCGTTTCCACCACCCCGAACGCCACCCCCTGGTCCTCCGTCGGCGCCGCCTCCTTCGCCTGCCAGGCCATCTGGAACATCGGAATCGTCAGCAGCGTCAGCCCGATCCACACCGCGTACACCAGCGGCCGCCGCGCCAGCGTCCAGTCCAGCACCCGCCCGTAAAACCGCTTCAGTTTGTCGAACCCCGTGTTGATCCGCCCCGCCAGCCCGTGCTCCTCCCGGTCGTGGCTCAACAGCACCGACGACATCACCGGGGACAGCGTCAGCGCCACGATCCCGGAGATGAACACCGCCCCCGCCAGCGTCAGCGCAAACTCCCGGAACAGCGAGCCCGTCAGCCCGCCTTGAAAGGCGATCGGCGCGTACACCGCCGCCAGCGTGATGGTCATGGCGATCACCGGCCCCACCAGCTCCCGCGCCCCCAGCAGCGCCGCCTCATACGGCGTCTTCCCCGCGCGCACATGGCGCTCCACGTTCTCCACCACCACAATCGCATCGTCCACCACCAGCCCCACCGCCAGCACCACCGCCAGCAGCGTCAGCAGGTTCAGCGTGAACCCGAACACCTGCATCAAAAACACCGCCCCGATCAGCGACAGCGGAATCGCCACCAGCGGGATCAGCACCGACCGGAACGAACCCAAAAACAGGAAGATCACCACCGACACGATCACCAGCGTCATGAGCAGCGTCTTCTCCACTTCCTGCAGCGCGTCGGAAATGTATTGCGTCGCGTCGTAGGCAATGTGCGCCGTCAGCCCCGTCGGCAGGTCCTTCTGGATCGCGATCATCTCCTTGCGCACTTCCTTCACCACGTCCAGCGAATTGGCGTTCGGCAGCACCCACACGCCCATGAACACCGCCCGCTCCCCGTTGAACCGCACCTCGCTGTCGTAATCCTCCGCTCCCAGCACCACGTCCGCAATGTCCCGCAGCCGCACCAACTGGTCCCCGTTCTGCCGCACCACCAGGTTCTTGAATTCCTCCACCGACCGCAAATCCGTGTTGGCCGTCAGGTTCACCTGCACCAGCGAACCCTTCGTGTGCCCCACCGCCGAAAGAAAGTTGTTCGCCGCCAGCACCTGCCGCACCTCGTTGGGGCTGATGTTGAACGCCGCCAGCCGCTCCGGCTTCAGCCACACCCGCATCGCAAACGTCCGCCCGCCCAGGATGTCCGCCGTCTGCACCCCGTCCAGCGCCGTCAGCCGCGGCTGCACCACCCGCGTCAGGTAGTCCGTGATCTGGTTGGCCTCCAGGATGTCCGACGAAAAACTCAGGTACGCCGACGCAAACTGCGAATCGGCGGTCGCAATGGCCAGCGTCGGAATTTCCGCCTCCGGCGGCAAATCGTTCCGCACCTGGTCCACCTTCGAGCTGATTTCCGCCAGCCCCTTCTTCGAATCGTAGTTCAGCCGCAGGTGGATCGTGATCGTCGAAAGCCCCAGCTTGCTCGCCGACTCCATGTAGTCAATCCCGTCCGCCGCCGCAATGGCCCGCTCCAGCGGCTCCGTCACAAACCCCCGCACCAGGTTCGCGCTCGCCCCCACGTAAACCGTCGTCACCGTGATCGTCGCATTCTCGCTCCGCGGATACTGCCGCACATTGAGCGAACGGATCGCCTGCAGGCCCGCCAGCAAAATCAGCAGGCTGACCACCATCGCCAGCACCGGCCGGTGGATGAAGATATCGGTAAATGATTTCATGCCGCCTTAGCTGTTGGGGGGTGTCGGCAACTTCGAGGTCTTCGGCATCAGCTCGTTGTTTTCCTTGATCAACATGCCGTTGCGCAGCTTGAAGGTCCCCGCCGCCGCCACGCGGTCCCCCGCCTTCAAGCCCGATTCCACCACCACAAAGTCGCCCTCCGCCCGGCCGCAGCGCACAAAGGCCTGCTGCGCCACCAGGTTCGTCGCGCCGGGTCCGGCCGACACCACAAACACCGAGTCGCCGTACGGCGCGCTCAGGATCGCCGT
Organism: uncultured Bifidobacteriaceae bacterium; assembly: GCA_964532525.1. Lineage (GTDB taxonomy): Bacteria > Verrucomicrobiota > Verrucomicrobiia > Limisphaerales > UBA11358 > UBA11358. The sequence goes on along the minus strand of CAZHIM010000048.1, from coordinate 27,437 downwards.
GGACGGCACCACCAGCACCGGCTGCTCCGCCGGCAACACCACCGTCACCCGCACAAACATCCCCGCCCGCAGCAGCTCGTCCGCATTCTCAAACCGCGCCCGCACGCGCACGCTCCGCGTCGCCGCGTCGAGATCCGGATTGATCGCCGCAATCTCGCCCGAAAATTCGTTGGTCGGATACGCGTCCGCCACCGCCGCCACCTTCAGCCCCGGCTGCAACTTCGCAAAATCCTGCTGCGGCAGCGAAAAATCCACGAACACCGGCGAAAGCGATTGCAGCGACACAATCCCCTTGCCCACGTCGAGCTGCTCGCCCAGGTTCACCAGGCGGATGCCCAGCTTGCCGGAAAACGGCGCCCGGATGGTCTTCTTTTGAATGGTCGCGCGGATGTTGTCCGCATTGGCCGCCGCCTGTTTCCAGGCCGAATCCGCCTGGTCCAGCTCCGCCTGCGCCGTCGTCTTGTCCGCCACCAGCTTCCGCTGGCGCTCCACGCTCAGCTTTGCCCATTCCGCCTGCGCCTCCGCCGCGCGCAATTGCGCCTCCTCGGTGGACGTGTCCAGCCGCAACAGCAGGTCGCCCTGCCGCACCGCCGACCCGGATTCAAAGGCGATTTCGGTCACCGTGCCGGCGATCTCCGGCGCCACCAGCACGCCCTGCGCCGCGCTCACCGAGCCCACCGCCGACAGCGTGTCCGGCCAGTTTTCCTCATGGGCCACGGCCGTCGCCACCGTCGCCGTTTCCGGCGGTTGCGTCGCCGCCATCATCGTCCGGATTTGCAGGAACTTGACCGCCGCCAACACTCCGCCCGCCACCAGAACTATGCCGATGCCGATGGATAATTTACGTATCATTTTTTCCGTTTGGTTGTCTGCTTGATCTTCTTCGCGCCCGCCTTCGGCCCGGCGCCGGCCAGGAACAAATCCACAATCCGCCGCGCCGTCACGTCGTCCGGCTGGCACTGTTCGCACACCAGGTGCCCCACGATGTAAAAATTCACCAGCCCGTACACCCCGAACGCCAGCTCCTGGCTTCCAAAATGCCGGTCCAGCTCCCCCGCCTGCTGCGCCCGCCTGATGAGCGCATGCACATACTCGAAATTCCGCTCGCACTTCTCCGCGCAGTCCGCGTCCTCCGGCGCCTCCCCCGGCGCCGCAAACATCGTCGCAAACGAGATCCGCATCAGTTCCCGGTTCTCCCGGAAATACGCAAACAGCGCCGCCAGCGCCGCCTCCAGTTGCGCCCGGATGCCGGTCGTCCCCTCCACCGCCGCCCGCAGGATCCGGTACCGCTCGTCGTGCGCCTCGTGCACCAGCGCCTGGAACAGCCCCGCCTTGTCCTTGAAATAATAATACAGCGCCGGCTTGGACAGCTTCGCCTCGCCCACAATGTCCTGCACCGACGTCGCCGCATACCCGCTGTTGGCAAAATGCTTCAGCGCGGCCCGCAGCAGATGCTGCCGCGCGTCGGTGTGATTTGCCGGTTTGCCCATAACTTACCGAACGGTAGGTAAGATCCCCCCTCGTGTCAACTCAATTTGCCCGCGCCCCCCGCCGCGCAGCCCGGCCGGGTCCTTATTTCGCCAGCAAAAACCGGCCTTCCCTTGATTCCCGCGACACAGCCCAATTTGCGCGTCCCGAGCCTTGATCGCGCCGTTGGAACCGGTCATTTCAAATCAACATCTTCCATTTTCCAAACGGCGATTCTGTTTTGTTCGTCAACGGCAATGTTAAGCAGGACTGTTCCAAACTTATATCCCACCCGATAACGGTAGCTCCGGTTGCCATTTTTCTCCGTGCGCTCGACGAGAGCCAGCGAAAGGGCCTGACCGTAGGCCATCCTGTCCAATTGCGCCTGTTTCTGCCAAGGCTTCCACTCCGCCCACTCCGCAGCCGTGAAATCTGCCATTTGCGACTTGCCAAGCCCGGCGCGATCGATGATGTCTCGCACACGCGCGGTGATTCCAGGCTCGTTGTCAGGAATGGGGCGGTAATCCGGCCCGCTCCAAACATAGAGCCTGGCGATCTTTTGTGATAATTCCGCCGCTGCGTCGTAGGAATTCAATCGGTTGGCCAAAATCACCACCGTAAGTTGATCATCCACGGCACGGTAAATAACCGATGAAAATCCGCTGAAATTCCCTTCGTGCGAAATGATCAGGTGGCCTCCGTCGCTACGACCGGAAGTTCCCCACCCGAATCCATAACGGGTTTTCATTCCGTCATTCAAGCGGGTGGGAGTCCACATTTGTTCCAGACTCGATTGTTTTACCAGCTTCTCCGAATAAAGCGCGGCATCCCATTGGGCCATGTCTGAGATGGTGGAGACAATGCCCCCGCCCGCATAGGCCTTCGCGGATTGGGCGACACTATCGCCGAATTCCAGGCGGCCATTGTTCAATTCATATCCGATGGCCAGACCTGGGATACTCTTGCCGATGGGTGACACCTCGGTCTGCGTCATACCCAGCGGCTGAAAAATCCGTTCGCGCAAAAAATCACCGTACGCCTCGCCGGTGACTTTGCGAATGATCATTCCGAGCAAATGGTAGTTACTGTTGCTATAACGCATCTCATCGCCGGGCACAAAGTGCAGCGGGCAGCGGGCCACGGCTTTGAACACCCCCAGGTCAAAACCATAAAGCCAGGAATGCACTGATATATTTTCGTTGAGAAAATCCGGAATTCCCGAAGTGTGCGTGAGCAAATGACGAATGGTGATCGGTTTCCACTCGCTGGGTGTCCCGTCCAAATAATTGCTCACTGGGTCGTCGAGCTTGAGTTTACCCTCCTCGACCAGCATCATAATTGCGGTGGCAATGAATTGTTTGCTGAGCGAAGCGATCCGAAAAACGGTGTTGGTTCTGGCTGGTACTTTTAATTTCACATCGGCAAAACCGTAACCTCGCGCCTTGAGAATCTTCCCATCCTTGATTACCGCCAACGCCAAACCCGGGATTTGCTCGTTGGACATTTTATCTTGTACAAGTATATCCACCTGGTCACCAAGCACGCCTTTTGTGTTTGGCTGGGACGGCTCACTATGAGCCGGGGAAAGGACTAGACAAGTAAAAGCCCACAGAAGCCAGATCGCCTTTATCGTATTCATATTCACTTATTCCAAAAACATGAGCCATTTTATTCCGGGTTTAAAAATGAAAACGGGGAGAGAATTCCCCGATCAACTCGTGAGGTGCGCGTTTTACCATCTTTTTCTGTCCCGCGTAAGAATAGGGTCGTGCCCCCCCGCCGGCCGTCCCCTTATTTTCCGCCCGGCCGCCCCGGCTGCAGCTTGGAATGACTGTGGCTGTAGCAGAAATAAATCACCACGCCGATGGCAATCCACACAATCAGCCGCGCCCACGTGTCCGGCGGCAAATTCAACATCAGATAGCCGCACGAACCCACCCCCAGCGGCGCCACCAGCCAGACCGCCGGCACGCGAAACGGCCGCTCCAGCCCCGGATCCGTCACCCGCAACACCAAGATCCCCGCGCACACAATCGCAAACGCCAGCAGCGTGCCGATCGAAACCAACTGCCCCAGCAGCCCAATGGGAAACAGCCCCGCAATGAGCATCGCCGACGCCCCGGTGATGAGCTGCGCGATCCACGGCGTCTTGAACTTCGGATGCACCGCGCTGAACACCGCCGGCAGCAGGCCGTCCTTCGAAATCGTGTAAAAAATCCGGGTCTGGCCCAGCAGCAGCACCAGGATCACCGAGGAAAGCCCGGCGATGGCGCCGATCTTCACGAAGTATTCCAGCCACGCCAGCGAAGGCCCCAGGGTGCTGATTGCCACCGCAATCGGCGCCGACACGTTGAGTTGCGTGTAGTTCACCAAGCCCGTCAGCACCAGCGAGACCAGGATGTACAGGATTGTGCAGATCCCCAGCGAACCGAGCAGCGCAATCGGCATGTCCCGCTGCGGATTCCGCGATTCCTGCGCCGCCGTGGACACGGCGTCAAATCCGATGTACGCAAAAAAGATCACTCCCGCCGCGCGCACCACCCCGCTCCAGCCAAAGTGCCCCGGCCCCAGCGCCGGCGGCACGAACGGGTGCCAGTTCGCCTTGTTGATGTAGGCCGCCCCCACCGCGATGAACGTCAGGATCACCGCCAGCTTCAGCGCCACGACCACGTTGTTGAAATTCGCCGATTCCTTGATGCCGATCACCAGCAGGATCGTCACCGCCCCCACCACCGCCATGGCCGGCACGTTCAGCACCGCCCCCGTGCTCGTCCAGCCGTGCGCAAACAACTGCCACAGGTTCCACCAGTGCGCCGACGGATCCGTCACATGGTCATACGGCGCCGACGTAAACGCGGGCGGAATTGTCAGGTGCAAGTCCTTCAAAATTGAAACCGCGTAGCCCGACCACCCCACCGCCACCGTGGACGCCGCGAACAAATATTCCAGCACCAGGTTCCATCCGATGATCCACGCCACGAATTCCCCCAACGTGGCATAGCCGTACGTGTAAGCCGAACCCGACAGCGGAATCATCGAGGCAAATTCCGCGTAGCATAGCCCGGCAAACATGCACGCCAGCCCCGAAAGCATGAAGGAATACACAATGCCCGGCCCCGCGTACGCCGCGGCCGCCTGGCCCGTCATCACAAAAATCCCCGCCCCGATGATGCCGCCAATGCCCAGGGCGGTCAGGTTGACCGGGCCCAGCGCGCGTTTGAGGCTTTTATCGGCATGCGCCTCGGCTTGCAGGGCGGCGGCTGACTTGCGGCGGAAGAGGTTCATGAAGTCCACTCGTTTTGGGCCGTTAAATGAGGCCTTTGGCCATCACAAGTCAAGCAAATGCCGCAAATCTCACAGCCACTGCCGGATCTTTTCCTGGTATTTGTTGTACAGGAACCCCACCACCAGCAGCGCCACCCCCAGCGCCATGAACGTCATCACCCGGTACATCGGTTCCTCCTTCCACACATCCACCAGCACCACCCGCCCCACCGCCGTGGCCAGCACCCCCAGCCCGAACCACCGGTAAAACCGCTCGTGCAGCAGCATCCCCGCCGCAAACACCGCCACCGCCAAGCCCGCCCAAGTCATCGTCACGGTGAAACCACCCCCCGCCTGCGCCGTCCAGCACGACAAATACCGCCACAGGCTCGCGCCCGCCACCAGCACCACCCCGCCGTGAATTCCTTCCGCCACCGGCAGCCGGGCCGCCGCCAACCGCAGGAGTTGCTGCATCACCAGCAGCGCCAGCAGCGATACCAGGTTCGGACCATAAAGGTCCATTGCCAGGCCTTCGTGGCCCCACAGGAGCGCCAGGGACGCCGCGGCATAAACCGCCGCGGCCGCCAGCCCCTCGCGCGAGTTCCGCCACAGTCCCGCCGCAAACACCCACGCCGCCGCCAGCATGTACGCCCACACCCGCTGCCGCTCCCCCACGTAATTCCACACCCACAGCAGCGACAGCGCCAGCGCCAGCCACCGGTAAATCAACGCCACCTGCAGCAGCGGTTCCCGCGCGGGCGCCTCCTGCCCCTGCCGCGCAAACCACACCACCGTGCCCAGCGAAAACGCCCCCAGCACCGCCAGCGGCGCCAGCGGAAAATACCATTCCGGCCGCGCGCCCAGCAGTTGCCGCACAAATTCCCACGCCCCAACCGCCAGGAAAATCTGACCCGCAATCGCCACCGCCCACGCGCGCGTCACCAGCCCGTAAACCGTCACGCCCGCCGCCAGCAGGCCCGTGAGCACCAGCCACCCCGGCGGCCCCACCAGCGGATGCAGCCAGACCAGCGCCACCCCCACCGCCGCCAGCGCATAGACTGCCGCGCCGATGGCAAAGCCATCCCGGTTCACGGCCACCGATTTCTGGTGCTGCCACCAATGGCTCAAGCCAATCGTCACCGCGATGATCGCCAGCGGATTCCACCACGGCGGCTTCGCTCCCTGGAAATGGTACAGCCACGTCACCTGCGCGATGACCAGGAACAGTTGCCCCAGCAGCGTGACTTCCCGGACGCGCACCACATAAATCGAGAAGGTCAGTGCCACTGCCTCGGCCGTCAGCACCAGCGGCAAATGCGCTTCGGTGGTGTTGTACCACGTGGCCCCCAGCCAGGCCGCCAGCGCCGCCAAGGCCCACGCCGTCGGTTCGGGACGCAGCAGTTGCGGGCTCGCCGCGCCCTCCCGGTGCGCCCGGCAGGCGTTCAGCAGCAGCAACGCCCCAATGGCAGCCCCCGCCTCCAGGCCCGTCGGGGCCAACCGCGGCGCCGTCGCCAGCCACCAGCCCACCGCCGCCGCCCCGCTGGCAAACGCCACCACCTTCGGCGCCGCCGCCCGGTATCCACCGATGGCCCCGTAAAAGACCACGCCCGCCACGGCCAGCACCACCGCCACGGGCAGGTGCTGCTCTGGCGTGTTGAACCACGCCGCCAGCACCCAGGCGGCAAACGCCAGCAGCGCAAACGCCGAACTGGCCAGCCGCCGGGACTCCGGATTCGCCCGCGTTTCCAGCCGGTGCGCCCACCCCGCGTTGGCCGCCAGCAACCCGCCCAGACCCGCGCTCATCCAAAAATCCTGCGCGTCAAAATATTTCGCCGTGGCCGCGCACCAGCCCACTGCCAGCACCGCCGCCGCAAACGCAAAGCCTTGCATCACCGCGCTCCGCCGCTGGCTGCCCAGCCCGTACAACACCACGCTCTCGGCCCCCAGCACCACCGCCAGGTTCAGCCCCGAGTACTTCGCGATAAATCCCACCGTCACCAGCACCAGACCCTGCGTGAGATAGGCATTTTTCGCGGCCGGTTCCGCCGGCAGGAAACGCCGGGCCGCCGCCGCCAGCGCCAGCAGCACCGCGCCGTAAACCAGCGAGAATTTCCAGAACCCGCCCGTGTGCACCTGCCACATCGTCAGCACAAACAGCGTGAAGTACGCCCCGTTGTTCAGCGTCAGAAACGCCGCGCGCCGACCCCCGGTCAGGTTCTCGCTCTTGGACAAAAATGTCGCCGCCGTGAACACCAGCCAGTAGCTCGCCAGAAATCCCGCGCCCCACCAGAGATTCGCGTCCGGCGCCGCCCAGTGCCAGCTAAAGCTCCCCAAAAACCGCCAGACGACGTAGCCCGCATAGCTCGTCAGCAGGCTCACCAGCGACAACCCGGCCCACCGGTTGCGCACCAGGAACACCACCGCCGCCAGCGTCAAAATCAGGTTCGAGTACAGCGTGAATTCCCCCACCCGCGTGATGACCGACGAGAAAAAGGCCAGGCAAACCGCAAACAGCGCCATGACCTCCGATTTGCGGCGGTCGGCGATCCAGGCGATCACCCCGGCCCACAAAAACAGCAGCGTGCCGTCCAGCAGCGCGCTGGCAATCACCCGCACCGGCGGCGCGTAATGGGCCGCGTACGTCGTGAGATAAACCCCCGCCAGCCCGCCAGCAAACAGCACTTGCGCGTAATTCTTCAGCGACTCCTTGACGTTCCGCCGCTGCCACCACGCGCCCGCCCCCAGCAGCAACCCACTCACCAAGTAAAGCAGCGATATCTTTTCCGGCGGGCCGAGCCGGGGCACGATCCGGTGGTACGCCAGGTTGGCGCCAAACGCCAGGCCCGTGACCAAGATCACGATGCCGATGCGCACCAGCCAGTACGTCCCCACCCGCATTTCAAAGGAGGTTTTCTCCACCGCCGCCGGTGCTTCGGCCACCGGTGGCGCGGCAGCCTCGGGGCTTTCCCAAGACGGTTCGGCGACCTCCGGCGCGGGCACCGGGGGTGGCGCCGCTGGTTTCGGCAACGGCGGAATAAGGGGAATCGGCGGCGGAGTCGCGGACGCTTTGGACGGCAGTTCGGCCGGCGCGGCTGCCGCGGTTTTCCACAGGGACGGAGCCATGGCCGGCGGCGGGACTTCCGGGGCGGGTTCCGGCGCCGGCGGCACGTTGACGTCCGGAACGGGCATCGGAACCGCAGCCTGCGGCGGGACCTCGGTCTCTGCCCGTTGCGGCGGCAGCACGGCCGCCACGAATTCCGCCGCCTTCTCCCCGGCGGTTTGCGGGGCGGCGCCACCCGCGCGTTTCAGCTTCCACAACTCCGCTTGAAGTCCTTCCACGCGCCGGGTCAGTTCCGCGATTTGGTTTTGGACGATGAAAGCGCGCACCACCAGCCAGATGCCGGCCACCAGCGGCACGCCCAGAACCAACAGGATGAGCAAAACCACTTGTTCCATAAAGTTTCTCCAGATTAACCGCGCCGCCTGCCGGCGCCGGTGCCAGCTCCAAATTCAATGTTCACGCCGCCAGCGTAAGCCGAACCGCCCCCCGGGTGTGAATTGAAAAAACTTCCGCCCAATCGCCTGGAACGATGTTGCGCCCCTGCGCTCAGAGCAATTCCACCAGCCGCCGCAATTCCGCGTCCGTATTGTAATAATGCGGCGAGATCCGCAGATAATTCTGCCCCTGCCGGTCCCCCCGCAAAGACACCATCACCCCCGCGTCCGCCAGTTTCTGCCGCAACGGCCCCAGGTCCTCGCCCGGACGATAAATCGAGGTGATGCCGCCCACGCATGCCGGCTTGGGATTTGGATTCAACACGCTGTAGCCCTTGGCCTGCACCGCCGGCACCAGCCACGCCCGCTTGCGCGCCAGCTCGGCGGCGATGGCGTCCACCCCGATTTCCAGCGCCAGCTCCAGGGCCGCCACCAAGCCCACCAAGCCGACGAGATTGTGCGTGCCCGGCTCGAACTTCGCCGCCCCGCCGCAATACTCAATCGTCTCCTGCGCCACGAAATCCGGATTGCGCACGTTGTGCCAGCCGTAAATCGGCGGATTCAGCCGGGCCTGCAAATCCGCTTTCACATAAAACAAGCCCGCGCCGCAGGGGCCCAGCAGCCATTTGTGCGAATCGGCGGCCAGAAAATCCACGTACTCCACCGGCGTCGGAAACGCCCCCAGCGTCTGGATGGCGTCCAGGCAAAACAGGATGCCCCGTTCCCGCAAAAATTTTCCGATCACCTCGTGCTCAATGCGCTGCCCGCTGACGAAGTGGCACGACGCCAGCGCCACCAGCCGCGTGTTTTCATCCACCTGCCCCATCACGTCCACCGTGCGGATGGCCCCCAGCCCCCGCGTGTTCAGCAGCCGCACCTCCACCCCCTTGGCCGCCAGCGCCAGCCACGGATAAACATTCGTCGGATAATCGTCGTGGTAAATCAGGATGTTGTCGCCCCGCCGGAACTCCAGGCCCGCCGCCACCAGGCTCAGCCCCAGCGACGTCGGCCCCACCAGCGAGACTTCCTCCGCCGTGCAGCTCAATAATTTCGCCCCCGCCTGCCGCGCGTCCGTGATCCGCCGCATCACCAGCTCCTCCTGGTCGCCCAGCGTCCCCTGGACGGCGCAATCGCTCATCGCCTGCGCCACCCGCCGCGGCAGCGCACACACGCCCGCGTGCGCTAGAAAAATTTTCTCCCGCGTCACCGGGAATTCCGCCTGCCGCAATGTCTCGTCCGTTAATATTTCCGTCAACGTCATGATTCCGTGTTTTTCTTAAAAGGCGCCCAGCGCCTGGTTGAAATAGCTTATCCAAAAACGAATGACGAACACCGCAATGAAGGCCGCCACCGCGAAATAAATCAAAAAATTGAGCACCCGGCAAAACATCCGCAACTGCCGGAATCCCTCGTCCTCGAAGTAGGTGTGCAGATGCTCCAGGGTTTCATCCAGCTTGCCGCTCATTTCGCCGGTCTGATACAAATGCGTGAACATCTCGGGAAAATACCGGATCTGCCCCACCATCTCCGCGGGCGTCGTGCCCGCCTCCAGCTCCGGCGCCCAGCGTGCAACGTCGCTCCGCAACTGCGGCGAGCCGCTCGAAGCCGCCGCCAGTTCCCACGCCCGGATCATCGGCACCCCCGCGCCCAACAACGCCTCCAGCGCCATCGCCAGCCGCGCCACCGACAGGGATTTCACCGCCGAGCGCAGCCCGGGAATCAGGCCGAAAATCCGCTCCATTGCCGCCCGCCAGCCCCGCCCGCGATTGCCCTGGCAGGCAAACATTAAAAACCAGGCCAGCCCGTACAAGCCCCCAAACACCACCGCCTTTTCCTCCAGAAACGGCACGCAGTCCCGATACTGGCCGTGCAGGATGCCCAACGCAAACGCCTGCCACAGGCCGATGGGAAAAACCAGCAGGAAGACGTGCACCGTCACAATCGTGATGGCCAGGCTCGAAATGGCCTCGTATATGATTTTGGCCCGCCCCGCGTAATAGTGGGCCAGCAGCTTGAAGGTTTCATCCAGCCGCCCGGCCTCCTCGCCCGCCGACAGCAGCGCCACGTCGAAATCCGAGAGGGAAAATTCCTTGTGCGTCCGGCCGGCCGCGGCATGGTCCCGCTTCTGCCCGCTCACCAGTTGCATCGCGTCGCTGAACGTGTGCCCCTGCTGCAAATGCCCGGTGAGTGCTTGCAGCACCCCGCGCGGCATCCCCGTGGACCGGTTGCGGCCCACCAGCTCCATCGCCTTGGGCAGCGGCACGCCCGCCGCAATCATCCCCGCCAGTTGCTCAAACAGCGCCGCGCGGCGGTTGAGTTGACGGGGCGTAACCATAAGGACAAACGCCCCAATGGTTCAGGCGGCGGCGCGGTCCAGGCTGGCTTTTAAATCTCGTTTGCTCTTGGCGCCAACCATCTGCTCGGCCACCTGCCCGTTCTTGATCACCAGCAGCGTCGGAATCGCCGTCACCTTGTACTGCGCCGCCAGCTCCTGGTGCTCATCCACGTTCACCTTGCCGATCTTCACCTTGCCCTGGTATTCCCCCGCCAGTTCATCCAGCACCGGCGCAATCATCTTGCACGGGCCGCACCATTCGGCCCAAAAATCCACCAGCACCGGCGTGGCCGATTTCAGGGCTTCGGTCTCAAAATTATCCTGCGTTAGCGTAACGATCAACGGAGAGGCCATTTTAATATCTTTATTGTTGGAAGGTTTCCACCAGCGGCTTCAACACAAAATAAAACACGTAGAAATTCATCCCGGCCGCCGCCAGCGCGGCCACCGTGGCCACGTACACCAGCGCCTTGTCAATCATCTTGATGGACGGCGCCGCCGGCGCGGCCTGCCGCTGCTGCATGGTGCCCGGCCGCTGCTGGGCTCCGCTGGCGCCGCCCTTGCCCGTGGAGGTCCCCGGCGCGCCCGCCGCCCGCGGCGGCGGTGCCGCCGTATGCGTAATCGCCAGTGCCGGCGCCTGACTCGGTGCGCCCGTCGGACCGCCCGGCGGCAAGGTCGGCAGCTTGATCGTCGGCGCGGCAGTCGGCTTCGGCGGCAAATTGATGCGAACGGTTTCCTTTTTCGGCTGCACCTTCCCCGTTTCTTTTTTCGGCGGAGGTACGGCCCCGGTCGGTCCCGAGGGCGGATTGGGAAGAGGATTGTCGGCCATAGTCTGTTGTTTGTGAAAAGATAAGCGGCGCCGCGCCACTGTCAAATGTAATTCCACCGCCGCCCATGAATAAGTGCCGCCCACCCCCTGCCCCGCCCCGCCGTCTCCGCCCACCCCGGACGCATAAAAAAACCGGAGCAGCCCGCGGGGGCTGTCCGGTTTTTCAACGGGCTGAAAAGCCGCTTAATACCGCTCGCGCCGCTCGCCGCGATCCTGACGCTCGCCGCCGCCGGCATACCGGTCGTTCCGCGGCGGACGCTCCTCCCGCGGACGCGCCACGTTCACCGTGATCTTGCGCCCCTGAAAATCCTTGTCATGAAACTGCTCGATCGCCTTCTGGGCTTCCTCGGGAGTCGCGTACTCCACAAAGGCAAAACCGCGGGAACGGCCGGTCATCTTGTCGAGCATGAGGTTGACGGAAGTTACCGCACCCGCTTGGGCGAAGTAATCCTGAAGGTCGTTCTCCCCCGTCTGAAAGGACAGGTTCCCGACGAATAATCTGGCTTGGCTCATAGTTATTGGAGACGCTCAAAAAACCGAGTGGGAGGACTGCATTGGCAGGATCGCTGAATGTCGTTTCAAGTTTCGTTTCACGGACCATTCTGTCGGACTGACACCGTCACTGTTCATTCTTTGAACGAGACACTTGGCTTTTCTAGCAAAACCACCGCTAATGTCAACAAACAATTTTTGCCCCCCTTCGCCCGGGGCTCATTTCAGTTCTTAAGCAGCGGCGCCGGGGCGGGAACGGCGCGTTCCCGCAAATCAAACCGCGGGGATGGATTGAGCGACCACCGGAAGCTTATGCTGATATCAGCATAAGGAAGCGCTACCCCGGCCCTTACGTCTTTTCCTCGATGAACTCGCGCTTGGCCCCGCCCAGCAGTTGGTCCACAAAATTCGTGTTGTACACCCCGCGCCGAAAGTTCGGATCCTGCATGATCGCCTGCTGAAACGACATCGTCGTCTTCACGCCCGTGATCATGAACTCGTTCAGCGCCCGGTTCGTCCGGTCAATCGCCTCCCGCCGGTCCTTCCCGGTCGCAATCAGCTTCCCAATCATCGAATCGTACGTCGGCGGAATCGTGTACCCCGCGTACGCGTGCGTCTCCATCCGCACCCCGCGCCCGCCGGGCTGATAATACATCTCAATGCGCCCCGGGCTCGGCCGGAAATCGTCAAACGGATCCTCCGCGTTGATGCGGCATTCGATCGCGTGCCCTTTCACCACGATGTCGCCCTGCGAATGCTGCAGCGGCTCGCCCATCGCCAGCAATATCTGGTAGCGCACCAAGTCCACCCCCGTCACTTCCTCCGTCACCGGATGCTCCACCTGGATGCGCTTGTTCACTTCCAAGAAATAATAGTTCCCGCTCTCGTCCACGATGAATTCCACCGTGCCCGCATTCGTGTACCGCGCCGCCTCCGCGATCCGCACCGCCGCCTTGCCGATCTTCTCCCGCAGCTTGCGAAACTTGTTCTCCAAAAACGGCGACGGCGATTCCTCAATCAGCTTCTGGTTGCGCCGCTGCACCGAACAGTCGCGCTCGCCCAGGTGAATGATCTTGCCCTTGTGATCGCCCAAAATCTGGATCTCGATGTGATGCGGGTTCTCGATGAACTTCTCAATATAGACCCCCGAGTTGCCAAAAGCCTTCTCCGCCTCCGCCCGCGCCGTGTAATAGCCCTTCACCAGCGAAATATCATTGTGCGCAATCCGCATCCCGCGGCCCCCGCCCCCGGCCACCGCCTTGATCATCACCGGGTAGCCGATTCGCTTGGCCACCACCAGCGCGTCCTTTTCATTCTCCACCGTGCTGTCCGAACCCGGCGGCGTCTCCACCCCGGCCTTCTTCGCCAGCGCGCGGCTCACCGCTTTGTCCGACAGCGCATTCATCGCCTGCGGACTCGGCCCAATGAACCGGATGTTACAGCTCTCGCAAACTTCCGCAAAATGCGCGTTCTCCGACAAAAATCCGTACCCCGGATGAATCGCATCCACGTCCGCCACTTCCGCCGCGCTGATGATCCGGTCAATCCGCAGGTAACTCTCCGACGAAGGCGCCTTGCCGATGCATATCGCCTCGTCCGCCATCTGAACATGCATCGAATTGGCGTCTATCTCCGAATAGACCGCCACCGTGCGGATGTTCAGTTCCTTGCACGCGCGGATGATGCGGACGGCAATTTCTCCGCGATTGGCAATCAGAACTTTTTCAAACATGGTAATGAACCCTTAAATAGTTTAGGCGCTGAGTTTTATGCGCATCAAACTGTCCCGGCGCACCATCGGCTCAGCCACCCTTCGTTGCTGGCCGGATGGTTAATTGGGACGCACCCTGAACAGCGGTTGGCCAAATTCCACCGGCTTGCCGTTTTCCACCAGCATCTGGGTGACCACCCCTTTGACTTCCGCCTTGATCTCGTTCATCACCTTCATCGCCTCAATGATACAGACCACCGAGTCCGGATTGACCTCTGTCCCGATTTCCACATAGGACACCGCCTCCGGCGAAGGCGACCGGTAAAACGTCCCGATCATCGGCGATTTGATATCCGTCTCCCCCGTGTTCACCACCGGGGCTGGCGCAGCCACCACCGGCGCCGCCGGCATGGCCATTATCGCCGTCGCCTCTTCACTCTGCACCACTGGCGCCGGACCATTCAGGCCCCGCTTCAGCCGCAGTCTCGAGTCTTTTTCTTCCAGTTCAAACTCCGTAATGGAGTTCTTCTTCATCAAATCAATGATGGCTTTGATATCTTTTAGTTCCACGGAGCGTTTTCGTTAAAGTGTTTCTAAAACCAGCGAAAAACCAGCAAACGACAGGTCAAATCAGGCCCCTCGCCTTGAAGTGAATCTCAATGGTGGACGGATTGTATTTTTCACCCACCGTCACGTCAAGTCAGAAATTCAAAATTTTGCCGTCCATTTTCACCAAGAATGGCCCTATTTTCTCGTGACGTTAACGTCAACGGCAGCTTCCAGCCCTAAAACATACGATTTTGCGCCAAATCCGCAAATCTGTCCCCGGCAAACCGGCGCGATCAGCGACGTACGGCGAAACTCCTCCCGCGCATGCACATTGGAAAGATGAATCTCAATCGCCGGCAACCCCACCGCCGAAATGGCATCCCGCAACGCCACGCTCGTGTGCGTGTACGCCGCCGCGTTGATCACGATGGCCGCAAACTTTCCCTTCGCCTCCTGAATCCAATTCACCAGATCCCCTTCCTGGTTCGACTGCCGAAACTCCACCTGCACCTTCAACTCCTCCGCCCGCTTCCGAACTTCCGTCTCGATGTCGGCCAGCGTCTGCCGGCCATAGACTTCCGGTTCGCGAGTCCCGAGCAGGTTGAGGTTTGGCCCGTTCAGAAACAGGATTTTCATCCCGCCCAGCGTAGCACTCCCCCATTTTTTGTCGAATTCAAACTAAATGGCCGCCGCCAGCACGCCGGACCGTAAATTCAGCCGCGGCTTCATGATTTAAGCCCCAAAATTGTCGCGGGAGCGACACCGATCAACTCATCAACTCTTAAAAGTTGAATCCTGGGGCCCGCGACACCATCGTTCGTCCCAATCCGTCGCCGCGTACCAATCGTCGTAAAACTTCAACAGACCTTGACGGTTTCGATGTTCAACAGCTTGCCGAGCTTTTCAAGCTTCTGCGCAATATGACCCACCCCGACCGCGCAATGATGCGCCGGACCCTGGACGTTCCAGTCGTTGACAAACTTCCGCGCGCCCACCGGAAAACGGTAACGGCTGTTGGTGTTGCCAATTTCCAGGATGGGCCCGGGCACGGACTCCGCTTCGGCCACCAACAGCTTGATCTTCCCGCCAGCCGTTTCGACCACGGACAACAGCGTCACCGGGCCATGCTTCACCGACATTTCCACGGAGAGTCCCCGGCCCACCTTTCCGTGATAGACCTTGAGTGGGCGCACCTTGGTTTTGCCTTCCGCAATCCTGATGTGGCCGGGGCCGTCGTGACCCATGATCACCACGTCGTCCGCAAAATCCATCGCGTAGTATTCCGTGAATGAGCCGCCCACGCCGAAGGTGTCCATGATTTTCATGGCCTGGGCGTTTTTGACTTCGTATTCGCCGGCCACGGGAATGCCGCGCGCGGTCAGCAACGTGTTGCCCAGGATGATCGAGCTGATCGCGTCTTCGTTGTCCGCGTTGCCGGTGCCCATGTAATAATAGGCCAGGGAGCCCAAGTCATGCTCTTGGACGAGGCGGTCCAGCGCCACCGAGGTTTTCGCGGCGCGTTCCAGTTCGGCTGGGGAACAGTCGTCTTGCACCTCGAAAACCTGCTTGAAGTGCGCGGCCCGGTCCTTGATTTGCCGGGCGGTCACGTGGCGGCGCAACGCGGCCAGTTCGTCCACCTCCACGAGTTCCAGGTGCCCGCCAAACGTCCCGCATTGCAGCGTGGTATCGGAATAAATGTCCAGCATGCCGCCATAATAATGCCCCAGCAGGCCGAGCCGGTTGTGGAACATCGTGTGCGCCACGCGCGCGGCTTCCAGCCAGGCCTCCACTTCGTCCCAACAAACCGGGTCGTCCTGCAACCTCCCGGTGACTTGGTGAAAAGCGATTCCCGCGCGGTTGAAGACATTGGCAATTTCCGGCACCGGACACGCGGCACAATGCGCCAGCCAGTCGCCGGTCATCGCCGTGCGGTCGCCCATTTTATTAAAGCTCGCGTAGTCAATCGCCGCTTCCGGTGCCAAATTCAAAATAATGACGGGCACTTTGGCGCGCTGCACCACCGGCAAGACCGTGGACGAGAGCGCGTAGGTGGTGACGTGCAGGAAAATCACGTCAACGTCCGCCTCGCGGAATCGGTGGCCGGCCTCCAGCGCCGCCACCGGATTATCAATCAGGCCCAAGTTCACGACCTCGACGCCGGGGCGGGCGAGCTTCTTTTCCACCACGCGCACATAGCCTTCGAGCCGCGGTTTGAGTCCTTTGAATTGCGTCCAGTAGGTATCGAGGCCGATACCGAATAATCCCACGCGGAGTTGTCGTTTCATTTTGAATTGTTTTTTCCAAGTTTGAATTACGCTAAGGATTTCCTGCTTGAAGGGATTAAGAATCAGCCGTGCTGAGCCCGCCCTTCTGCCCGATCACGCACCCCAATAGCGTAAACGCCGGCCATGCCAGTCCCGGCACATACAGCCCAAATTCCCCCAACCCCTGCGCAAACCACCCCGTCAATCCCAGGAATACCGCAAACCAAAAGGCGTTCCCCGTCCACCACACCTTCCGGCCCGCCACCGCCAGCGCCAATAGTATCCATGCCACATAGGCCAGCCCGCCCGGAATGCCGGAATCCGAGAATTGCTCCAGATAATCATTATGCGCCAGCCGCGCCATCTCGGACGTCGGCGATTTGATCCTGGCGTATGGTCGCTGGAACGTCCCCGGTCCCGTCCCCAGCCATGGATTCGCCCCCGTGGTCTCCACCGCCGCCCGCCAATAATCCAGCCGCGCCCCCGCACTCGTCGCCCCCGCCGCAAAATACTGATGGAACCGCACCGCGAACACCCCCAACCCCAGCACCACCACCAGCGCCACCGCCGCCAGCTTGAGCCGCCGCGGCCAGTTCCGCCGCAACAAGGCCAGCCCCGCCAGCCCCATCCCAATCAGCCACCCCAGCTTCGATCCCGTCCAGAAAAACGCCGCCGCCCCCAAACCACACGTCATCCCGATGGCCGCCCACCGCACCATCGGCCGCAACTCCTTCGTTCCGCCAAACGCCAGCACCAGCGACACCGGCCACAGCAGCAGGATGATCTCCGCCAGCGCGTTCGGATACACCAGCGTCCCGCTCACCCGCCCGTGGGCGAACTTGGCCACAATCACCGGATTCGCCACGTCCACCCCGTTGGTCGTCACGATCATCCCCGAGTTTTTCATCTCCGTCACCGCTTCCGGCGGAAAATTCGTCCATCCGCTGCGCTCCCCCTCCCGCATCCCTTGCAGGCTCTGCGGGTACTCGAACAACCGTTGATCCACCGCCCGCACCAGGCAAAAGGCAAACGCCGCCAGCACTCCAATCAACAGCCATTGCGCCCGCCGTTCCCGCGCCATCAGCTTCGCCCCCAAAAAATATGCCGCCACGCAGCCGCAAAACTGCCCCACCGTCGCCGTCGTCAATTCCCCGTCCACCGTCCCGGCCGCCGATACGAACTGCCACCCCAGCCACGCCAGCGGCAACAACCACAGCCCCCGCCACAAGTGCCGGGGTGGCGACAGCTTGTCCCCACTGTCCGCCGTCCGCCTTTCCCGGAAAACCAGCCACGCCCCCAGCGCCGCCAGCGGCCCCAGCACCCAGTACGCCCAATGCGTCGGCCACGCGTCCCCCAGAAAATCCCCCGCCGTCGCCGGCGTCGCAATCTTCCGGTCCAGGATCACCGGGTCTCCGAATTTCCAGATGCAGAGCCCCAGGAACAATCCAAACGCCAGCGCATACCATTTCGCCCCGGCCGCTTTGTCTTCCAGTTTCACGTGCCCGCCATTGTGACGGCATCCCGCCAAAAACGCAATTTGCGCCGCTCGCCGATTCTCCTTTGCTTCCCCCGCCCGCTTTCAATTACTTTCCCACCATGACGACGGATCATTTAAGCGAACCGGTCGGAAACCTCGCGGTCAAAGATTTCACCGCCTTGGATCAGGACCTCACGGTCACCGGCGCCCTGGCGCAAATCCGCCGGCAGGGCGCCGCCCAGCAAATCATCTATTTCTACGTCGTGGACGCCGCCCAGCGGCTCGTCGGCGTCCTCCCCACCCGCCGCCTCCTGCTCGCCGCCCCGGAAGCCCGCCTGCGCGACATCATGATCTCCCGCGTCGTCACCATCCCCGACACCGCCACCGTGCTCGAAGCCTGCGAAATGTTCCTCATGCACCGCTTTCTCGCCTTCCCCGTCGTCACCCCGGACCACCGCCTGGCCGGCGTCATCAACGTGGGCATGTTCAGCCAGTTCACCGAGGAGGCCATCGGCCTCAACGAGGCCGAGCACGTCGGGGAAATCTTCGAGCGCATCGGCTTCCGCGTGGCCGAAGTCCAGGGCGCCTCGCCCCTCAAAGCTTATCGCCTGCGCCTGCCCTGGCTCCTCGCCACCCTCGGCGGCGGCCTCGGCTGCGCCCTCGTCACCGGCGCCTTCGAAACCACCCTCGCCGCCAGAATCATCCTCGCCTTCTTCCTCACCCTCGTCCTCGGCCTCGGCGAAAGCGTCGCCGCCCAATCCGTCACTGTCACCGTCGAAGCCCTCCGCGGCCGCGCCCCCAGCCGCCAATGGTTCCTCCGCGCCCTCCGCAAGGAAGCCCTCTCCGCCCTCCTCCTCGGCGCCACCTGCGGCCTCACCGTCGCCGCCGTCGCCTGGCTCTGGCGCGCCCAACCCCTCCCCGCCCTCGTCATCGGCGCCAGCATCGCCGCCTCCATGGTCGTCGCCTCCCTCATCGGCCTCGCCGTCCCCGCCGCCCTCCACCGCTCCCACCTCGACCCCAAAATCGCCGCCGGCCCCGTCAGCCTCGCCCTCGCCGACCTCTGCACCCTCCTGCTTTACCTCAACTTCGCCGCCCACACGCTTTGACCTGTCGGAACCACCGCCATTCTCGCGGGGCGGTGGCTTGCCCCTTGCAGACGAAAACGGTGGGGGTAAACTTCGGGCATGAGTGCGCTCGAAATCCAACAGCTGCCCCGGCAGGAAAAATTAAAGCTCATGGAAATGCTGTGGACGGAATTGAGCCGGGATGAGGCGGAGTTGGAATCGCCGACGTGGCACGCTGACGCCCTGCGGGAAACCGCCGAACGCCGGGCGCGCGGCGAGGAAACGGTGCTGGATTGGGAGCAGGCCAAGGAAAAACTGCGGTCGGGCCGATGAACATCAGGCTTCTCTCATCGGCTTTCAAACCAAATCCCTGTTATGGGTTGACACCCGCCTGCTAAGTGACCAGTTCTCAACATGCTGGTCATTAACCCCTTTCAAACGGCGTGCCGGCTGAAATGCTAATGGGTGACCTCTGCCATGGCGTCATTTGTGGGGATGGAGCTTTTTTGCGGGAGTGCCAACAGCTACGCTGTTGTCTTCAATATCGGAGATTGCGATTGCTCCGGCCCCAATCATGACATTATTCCCGATGGTGGCAGGTCCGAGGATGCAGGCGTTAATTCCCAGTTCAACGGAGTCGCCAACGATCAGGTCGCCGCGCCGGACTGGTTTACGCGAACCGATGCTGTTGCCGCCGTTGAGTATGCATCCGAATCCGACAATGGCTTCGCCATGGACAACAACCCCGAGCGTGGGGTGGCGCACACGCAAACCGCGGCCGATGTCGGCTTTGAAGCATATTTCATGGGGGCAACTAAAGAAGGCCAGCAGGGCGAATAAAGGAACCAAGAGAATTCGCAACAGGCTCCACAGGCGGCCAAAGAGCAGATAACCGAAGCGGTCGATTCGATAGGAAATAACGACTCCGGCGGAGGGGCTGAATAAGAGAATCAACCAACGGATGGGTTTGCCATCCTGAAGGATGGCCAGTTCATGACCGAGGAACGAAAGCTGTTGAAAGGCGGATCGTACACCGAATTCAGGTTCATAATCCATGCTCCTATTATTGAATGATGGGTTTCGATTTCAATGCAAAAGTCATTCGGGACGCGTATCTGCCGCCGCCGGTCGCCCAATTTTTACCCGTCCCACACAATCTAAGGCTTGACGCGCCCTTCCCTCCTCAATACGAATCAGGGCAGCCGTGACAACCAAATCCGCCCAGCAACCAACTTGACCCGCCCATGGATCAACCGCCCGATTCCTTCGCCGTCGAAGTGGACCCTTTCTACGTCGAGGACCTGCGCCAGATGGCCCGCGCCCAAAACTATCAGCGCTGGCAGTTCCAGATGGTCGCGCCCTTCCTCCACGGCGAAGTCCTCGAAGTCGGCGGCGGCATCGGCAATTTCACCCCCCGCCTCGCCGGCGTCGCCCGCTTCGTCACCAGCCTCGAGCCCAACGAATACTGCTTCCGCCAGCTCAGCGAAAAAATCGCCCCACTCAAAAACGCCGCCGCCTGCCGTGCCACCGTCGAGTCCCTCCACCAGGTCATCCCCGCGGATAAAAAATTCGACGCCATCGTGCTCATGAACGTCCTCGAACACATCCAGGACGACCACGCCGTCCTCGCCGCCCTGAAGAAACTCCTCGCCCCCGCCGGCCGCATCGTCGTCCTCGTCCCCGCCGGCCAATGGGCCTTTGGACCCACCGACACCCGCCTGGGCCATTACCGCCGCTACACCAAACGCTCCGCCCGCCCCCTGGTCGCCTCCCTCCAGCTCGAACTCGAAGCCCTCCGCTACTACAATTTCCCCGGCATCTGGGCCTGGTGGTGGAACGCCAAAATCTCCCGCCGCCCCAGCCAGAGCGACGCCCAGATCCGCTTCTTCGATTCCGCCATCGTCCCGCTCCTCTCCCGTCTCGAGGCGCTCCTGCCCCCGCCCCTCGGCCAGTCCCTCTTGTTCGTCGCCCGTCTGCCCGCCGGCGCCACTCCCTGACCCTATGCCCAACACCGCCGCCCCCAACACTCTCCGTGGCCATGTTCGTGAGAACATGGCTGACTAACCGAGCCTATGCCCAACGCGCCCGCCCCCCAGCCCTCCATCGCCGTCGTCATCCCCTGTTACCAGGAGGCCCTCACCATCGCCAAGGTCGTCGCCGATTTCCGCCGCGAACTCCCCGCTGCCCAAATCTACGTGTACGACAACAACTGCACCGACGGCACCGCCGACCTCGCCGCCCGCGCCGGCGCCATCGTCCGCCGCGAAAAACGCCAGGGCAAGGGCTACGTCGTCGCCGCCATGTTCGACCAGATCCGCGAAGACATCCTCGTCATGGTGGACGGCGACGACACCTACGAAGCCGGCCACGTCCACAAATTATTGGAGCCCATCCTCCGCGGCGATGCCGACATGACCGTCGCCACCCGCCTCACCAGCCACGACGACAAATCCTTCCGCCCCCTCCACGTCGCCGGCAACCAGCTCGTCTGCGGCATCATCAACTGGATGTTCAAGTCCCGCGTCTCGGACATCTTCTCCGGCTACCGCGCCTTCACCCGCGAAGCCATCCGCCAGATCCCCGTCACCACCCGCGGCTTCGACATCGAGACCGAGCTCACCTTGCAGGCCCTCTATCGCGGCCAGGTCATCCGGGAAATGCCCGCCCCCTATCGCGCCCGCCCCGCCGGCAGCTTTTCCAAGCTCAACACCTTCAGCGACGGCATCCGCGTGCTGCTGCGCCTCTTTCTCATTCTCAAAACCTACAAGCCCCTCACCTGTTTCGGCGCCCTGGCGCTGCTGCTGTTTCTGTTGGGACTGGCCGCCGGCGTGATGCCCGTCTATGAATTCATCACCGAGCACTACGTCCACCGCCTCCCCAGCGCCGTCCTGGCCGCCTCGCTGGTCATGCTCTCCTTTCTCTCCCTCAGCCTGGGCCTCATTCTCAACAGCATGAACCTCCGCCTCCTGGAAATGGAAAAACTCATCGCCAAACGCTAATCATGGACAGGCCTTCAATGAATCAACCCAAAGCCCGCACCCGCCGCCATATTGTGTAATGTTTGACCGATTGCACCAACTCCGCCGTTGGGCCGGCGTGGACCGCGCCGTGTTCTTCTCCAGCGCGGCCCAGGTGGTCCGTCTGATCACCGGCCCCATCACCATGGCGCTGGTTCTCCGTTATCTCACGCCGGAGATCCAGGGCTATTTCTACGCTTTCGCGGGCGTGGCCGCCATGCAGGTGTTCCTGGAAATGGGCTTCTCCCAAAACATTTTCCAGTTTGCCTCCCATGAATACGCCCGGCTCCATTTCACCGGCCAACGCACGCTTGAGGGCGACCCGGTGGCGCTATCCCGGCTCAGCTCGCTGGCCCGCCTGTCCTTTCGTTATTATGCCGTGGCGGCCCTTATTTTCCTGGCCGCCATCGGCGTGGGGGGCCACATCTTCTTTGCCATTTCCTCCACCCGGTTTTCCACCGGCAGCTTCAAGAACCCGGCCGCGCTCGCCCTCCGCTTGCAACGACAGTCCGATCCCGCGGCCCAGTTCGTCTGCCAGAACCTGACCGCTCCCACCCGCGCCGTCCTCACGAATTATTTGGCCGGCCAATCGGCGGAAAAAAAATTCAAAGCCGCTTTGAGCCGCGACCTCAACGTTCTACTCGCGCAGACCTCCCTTTATCCCGCGCTCAATGCCGCCCATGTCCAGTTCCGGCCGGAAACGGAACAATTGCGGGAGCAGAATCCCCGCGGCCGCGGCCTGGCTCATCTTAACCGGTTGGTACTGGAAGACGCCTTTCCCGAGATCATGCGCAGCGACGTCGCTTGGCAGGGCGCCTGGTGGCTCATCGCCATCACCGCCGCCCTGTCCCTGGCCATCAATCCCGCCTGGTCCCTGCTCGAGGGCTGCAACCAGATCGCCATCCTCTCCCAGTTCCGTTTCTGGGCCAGCCTCGGCGTCTTTGGCGCCGTGGCCGTCGCGCTCGTCGCCGGCGCCGGCATCTACGCCTCCGGCATTGGCGCCGCCTTCAATCTCCTCGTGTCCGCCATCTATCTCGGCTCCCGCTGGCGGCCGTTCCTTCGCCAGTGTCTCGAACACCCCCGCCACGGCCGCGTCTCCTGGTCCCGCGAAATCTGGCCCTTCCAATGGCGCATCGCGACGAGCTGGATGTCCAACTATTTCATCTTCGAAATCATCAATCCCGTCGCCTTCTTCTTCTGCGGCCCGGTGGAGGCCGGTCGGCTTGGCATGAGCGTGCAACTCGTTTACATGATCGCACGGATTGCCCTCACTTGGACGAATACCAAGGCGCCGCGTTTGAGCATGCTCATCGCCACCCGCGCCTGGCGGCAATTTGACGCCCTGTTGCGCCACAGCACCATTCAAGTCGTCAGCATCTATCTCCTCGGCTATTTCTCTTTCCTCGCCGCCCTCCTCATTCTCAGCCATACCGCCCTGGCGGCCCACGTCCCCCTCCTCGGCCACGTCCTGTCGAAGGTCCCCGGCCGGCTTGCCCCCTTCTCCGTCAATGTCTGGTTGGGAGCCTCGCAGATTACCGCGCTGCTGGTCTCCTCCATGTGCCTGGAGCTGCGGGCTCACAAACGCGATCCGCTCGTTTGGATGTCGGTCCTCAACGCCGTCCTAAGCATCGCCCTCATGGTGCCGTTCGCCCGGCTTTGGGGCATTTCAGGGGAGGTCGTGGGCTATACGTTGGCCCTCTGGGCCGTCTTCCTGCCCAGCTATAAAATCTATCAGCTCAAGCGCCGGGAATACCGGTCACAGGCAAACGACCTGGCGGAACCACCGTCATCCGCCGTTAAAGTCAACCGCTCCGGCACAGAGTTGTCCGGCTTGGAACCTTAATTTATTTTTCTGTTTGGCTTAAATGTTCTGAATTATGATTCGCCGGACAATCGCATGAAAAAGATTTTGCAACTCCTTTCCGGCTTGAACGGCTCCAGCCTAGTACGGGGACTGCGACTCGGCCCGCACGAATTTCTCTCCGCCAGCCAAGCCAGCCATGCGGCCGCCCACCCGTTTGAGTCCCCGGAAAGTTTGAAGCAAAAGCGGATTAAAGACGCCTTGAACGCGATTCCAAACATGGAGCTTCGTGATCTGCTGGACGCCACTCTGGGCGATAAACGGGCCGTCATGACTTTTGATCTGTCCCGCTATGAGGATGGCTTGATGCCTGTTAACGATGCCCTGGCACTGCTGGCGCTCTTGGTTGCGGAAAATCCCAATGAAGTCTTGGAAATCGGCACCTACATGGGATACACCACCCGGGCAATGGCGCAAAATTTGCCAAAAGCCACCATCCATACCGTGGATCTGCCGCCGGATTTCTCCGCCTCAAGCAGTTCCGACCCAGACATGCCCAAGGACGATTTTCATCTGATTGGGCGCCGGGTCGTCGGCCGGGAGTTTAAAGGCCAGGCCGTGGAGAACCGAATCAGACAACATTTTGGCGACACCGCCAAAATCAACTTCCAAGAGTTTGGGAAGCCGACATTTTTCTTCGTTGATGGCTCCCATACTTACGAATACTGCAAACAGGATTCGGAAAAATGTTTCGCGTTGAGTGGAGGATCCGGCGTTTTTTTATGGCATGACTGTGACGAATGGCATCCCGGAGTGATAAAATTTCTCTTGGAATGGAGGGCCGCCGGGCGGAATATCCGCAGAATTGCCGGAACCTCTCTGGCTTATTGGAAAGTCTAGCATGGCCCGCTTTCATTTATTTGCCATCAATCACTTGATTGGGCCCAAGACCATTGGAACTTCAGGCTGAATTAAATTAATTGTATGGACGATTTTGCCAACAAGTTGCGCCAGTCATTGCAGGCGTCTCCCGTGACCAAGCCTGCCTATTATGTGCTGCGCACCCTAAAACGATCCGCCGGGGAACTCCTCGCCTTTGGCAGAAGTCTTCTGTTTGTGGGAATCCGGATCATCCCCCTGATCCTCACCCACCGCCGGCGCCCGGTGATGTTCTGGCGCCGGTTGGGGGCAGGTGACATCATCTGCACCTTTCCGGCGGCACAACGGCTGAAAACCAGGCATCCGGATGCGGTTTTTATTTACAATTGCAATCCGGAATTCTTCAAAATGCCATTGCTGGCCGGCGTTGCCTCAGTGGTGGTTTCAACGGATATCAAGCCCCTTAAAAAATATTGGTCCTTTCTCTTCGCGGCAATTTACGAGTTTGAATGGGGCAGCGACGGTAAAAATTACTATGTTTCCGATGAATTTCCCATTGAAGCGTTTTGCCGGCAGCATGGCGTGCCGCCGACCCGGGACCATCCGGAAGTAAAATTGCCGGAAGACTTGGCCCGCCGCGCTGCCAACCGGTTGGCAGGCAGTCTAAAAAAGGACGGCGGACCTTTGATCGTGTTTCACACCGGTCCCACTTGGCTGATCCGGGAATGGCCGCATGAGTCGTGGTGTCTGCTGATCGGCCGGCTGCAATCGGCGGGCCTCACAAATATTGTGCAGGTTGGCGCCAGCCGAAACGCATTTCTTGGGGAGCTAAAGACCAATCCAATCCCCGGCGTCATCTCCTTGGTGGACAGGCTGAGTCTGGAAGAAACGATTGGAACAATTTCCCAGGCCAGATTGCTCATTGGAATTGATTCAGGTCTGCTCCACATGGCGGCTTGGGTCAAAACGCCCTTTGTGGGAATTTGGGGACCAACCAGCCCGCAATTGCGGTTTTCGGAAAACTGCCGCCAGTCTCCCGTCGTCAGCACGGTCCCGTGCCAGGGTTGCCATCACCGCCTGCCTTGTTTGCACTGGATCAATGGTTGCCAAAATAACATCGCCTGCATGAAGGAAATTAGTGTGGAGCGGGTGTTTGATGTCTGCCTCCAGGAACTGGAAAAGTCGAAATGACCGCGTCTGCGATTCATTTTGGTCCATTGGCCGCTGATTATTTTTCTGATGACCGGACTGCTATACTGGCAGCCTCGGATAACCTCCTTAAATGCTTTGCTCCTCATGCTCCTGTTCGGCTTGCCGGCCGTCTTGCTCGCTGCCTGGCTTCTCCACATCTCCATCGAGGCACCAATGATGCGGTGGGGCAAAAAATTTAACAAATAAAGTTCAATGCCCCAGGAAAGCCCCACCACCAAAACCAAAGGCTCGTTCGCCGCTTGGCTTCGCCAAAAACTGGTCTTCCCCAGTTCCGGGCAGCATTGGGACTGTCTGGACGGGCTGCGTGGCATGGCCATCCTGATGGTCGTCTGCGCCCACGCCTTTTTTTACACTAGCCCCAACATCCGCTACGCTGGCTGGCCCCGGTTGCTTCATGCGTTTGTGGGCAGCGGCCATTTGGGTGTGCAGGTTTTCTTTGTGCTGTCCGGCTTTCTCATTTCTCAGCCGTTTTTTGCCGCCCGGCTCGCAAATCCGCGCTTCTGGTACCCGTATGGTTATTCCACCCGCCGGTTCCTCAAAATCATCCCTCCCTGCTATCTCACCATCGCCGCCTTTTCGGCTTATTTTTTCTGGGTCGGAAACGATCCGGTTCAGCTCAAATATGGCGCGTTCTGGCTGGCCGGTATTCCCGACTTCGTCAATCTTCCCACGGCCTTTGATTTCAATCCCGTTTTTTGGAGTTTGTGGGTTGAGGTGGGCTTTTATGTCCTGCTCCCCATCCTGTTCTTCCTCTTCCGCGGATTTGGCAATCGCGCGACCGGGACGGCCGTTTTTCTGCTGCTGCTCGTGGTTCCATTTCTGACCCGCCAACTGCTTCCCGCCGGGCCGTCCGGAACGCTTTTCTATGCTGCGCGATTTCCCAACGGACTCACCAATTTCTCCTGGGGCGTCTTGTTCGCCTGCCTCTATTCCGCCAAGGCCGGGCAGGATGGCGGAATGAGGAAATTTGCCAGCATGGGTTATCTGGGAATCTTCCTCCTGGCCGTCACCATGTTCTTGGACGCAAAATACTTCCTCCTGAAATCCGTCATCTCTTTCGAAGTCCCGCTGAACCTGGTCGGACCAGCGGTTTTTCTGGCGTTGTTCTTTGTTTTTGACCCCACGGTCTTCGGAGCGCGCTTCTTTTCCATCCCGGCGGTCCGCTATTTGGGTCTGGTCAGTTATGAGTGGTTTCTCCTGCATTTTCAGGCGTTGGAAAAATTCCGGGCGTGGATGGGTGGGATTCCCTATTCCACGAAGAACTTGTGGCACTATCTTTTCACCGCACTGATCCCCATGGTTCTAAGCCTTCTTGCCGCCATGGCGGTGTACCATTACTTTTCCCTGCCCCTCATCCGCTGGGGCCGTGGTCGCCTCAAAGCGGGACAAAAAGTCACCGCGAAAAGTGGCATTTCCCAAAAGCCCTTGGTTACCCCAGCCGGTGCCAAGGAATAATTTCCGTCTGCGCCACCTAAAGAGCCAGTGTTGGCGTGGTTTCAACAAATCAGCCATCGGTTGTGGCTGCCGTGCAACGACATTTTAATTATTGGATTCGCCACCCCGGTCAAGCGCGGTGTCTCC
>CAZHIM010000047.1:0-38302 GCA_964532525.1 uncultured Bifidobacteriaceae bacterium | reverse complement strand
TCCTGACCGGACTTTCACCGGCTGCTCTGTCAGCCTTGTGGGCTGCACACGAAACGAACCCAAAGCAATTCCTGCGGAGCTTATTCAAATGCAATGGGTTCGCGCAATCCGGATGGTTTTTTGCCGGCAAAACGAACCCAAAACTCCCGGCTCCCCTGGCCCGGACGCCCGGATTTCTCCGCCGCCCCTGCAATGGACCGCGGCTGTGTCCCGCGCGGTGCGGGATCAGCCGCAGCGCGTCGGGTCCGCAAGCCGGGTTGAATATTTCGGACGCGGTCATTCCTGCGAAGCTGCTGCGGCTGGTCTGCGACACAGCCGCGGTCCGGGCGCGGGGCGTCATGGACTGCGGCGGGAAGCGGAGCGCCACGCCGCTTTCGTGCGGGCGAAGGTGCTCAAAAGCTTGCGGCTCGTGCGTGCGGGCGAAAGCGCCGTCGCCGCTGGCGCTTTGCCGGCGCAGTCCATGACGCGAACGGAATTGCCAGGCGCGTCGAAATTGCGCCGAGCGTCATGGCCTCCGGCGGGAACCGGAGAGCGGGCGACTCTGTTGAACCAGTCCGCAAGTTGTGGAATGATAGGCTGAACAAATTGGAGGCCATGAAAACTACAAATCACAACGAACACGACCCCATGACAAATGGCGCGAGTCCCAAGGTTGATGCGTATTTACGCAAGGCCAAAAAGTGGCAGGCAGAATTGGCGAAGTTGAGTAATGGACAAACCATGAACAATGGAATTGAATCCGGGGCGGCATCAGGCACGATGATCACACGTTGCAGGCAACATTCCCCCATGGCCGGCAGGAACGGCGGGCATTCACACTGGTCGAATTGCTCGTGGTGCTGGCCATAATTGGTATTTTGGCCGCCCTGATATTGGCGGGGTTGTCACGCGCCAAAGGGCGGGCGCAAGGTCTGCAATGCTTGGGCAACAACCGGCAGCTCATGCTGGCTTGGCGCATGTATGTGGAGGATTCGCGCGATCGCTTGCCCAGCGCCAAGGGTGGGCCGAACACCTGGATGACCGGCGACCTGGATTACAATCCCAACAATCGAAGCAACTGGGACCCGAGCGTAGATATCATGAAGAGTCCGTTGTGGCCGGATTGCGGGAAGAATGCCGCCATCTTTAAATGCCCGGCCGACCCGAGCGTTGTCACCGTTGACGGAAAGACGCTGCCGCGAGTGCGGAGTGTATCCATGCTGAACTGGGTGGGCGGGCGCGGCAACGCGGCGGGCGGACCGGATAAAATGGGCTGGTCTAACACCCAACTGGGGACCAAGAGCGGCGAATACCGGGTCTATTACCGGGTCGGAGACTTGGTGACGCCCGGACCAGCCCAGGTTTTCGTGTTTGTCGAGGAGCCGATGGATCGCATCAATGACGGCTTTTTTGTCACCGATATGCTGACCTATCCGGGCACGACGGATGACATCTGCGATTTCCCGGCGCAATATCACAATGGCGGCGCCAGCTTTTCCTTCGCGGACGGCCATTGCCAGGTGAGAACGTGGACGAGCGGGTTGCTGCGGACTCCGCCGGCCGCCAATATCGTCCGCACCTATCCGACCAAGCTGAGTGGATTTAACCAGGACGTGTTCTGGCTGATGGATCATGCGACGCGGATGATCCCGTAAAGGGTTTTCTAGATGGCGGCGAACACCAGTTCGCCGCTACGGAGCATTACGAGGCTTGCCAGACCAACTGGCGGCGGGTACGGGGGGTTAGTTTGAAGGGGTCGCTGATGCGGAGGCCTTCCACCCAGAAAATCGTGCCGGCGGCGGTGGCGGCCAGAACCAATTGGCGGCGACGGGCGGCGGGGATTTTGGCGTTGACGAAGAGGTCCTGCAATTTGGCCGGCGATTTCAGACCGATGGGCTGGAAACGGTCGCCGGGCTGCCAGTGGCGCAAGATGATCCGGCCGCCGACTTGGTCGGCGTCGAAGAGTTCCTGAAGCGGGGCACGGTGGGCGGCGGGGCCGGCGGGCGGGCGGCGAAACGGCTGGGCGGGTTCCAGCCGCCAGCGAAGCTTCCGGCCGGCAAACTCCGCCCTGCCCTGCCGGCCCGAGAGATCCAGGGTGAGACCGGCGGAGTTGAATGCGGGGGCGGAGGTTTCGTGGCAATGGACTTTGCCCGCGGCATCGCGCGCGACGGTGAGGCCGGCGCAGGCGCTCACTTTTTTGCCGGGCGCGAGGCGAAGTTGTTCGATGCGCTCGAAGTCCGGCAGGAAACCGATGGCGGCCAATTGGCGCTGCAAAACCTTGCGCTGGATCGCGGGCGGCTGGCTGGCAAAACCGCGGGCGCGGCCGGCGGAGAATTTTTCCGCCGCGGCGCTCACGAAGTCGGCTTCGGCGCCGACGATTTCCATGAGGCGCAGGACGGTTTTATCGAGGCCGGGCTGGTAGTTTTTGCGGAGCAAGGGCAGCAGTTCATGGCGAATGCGGTTGCGAAGGAAGTCGTGGGAGGCGTTGGTGGCGTCGTTGCGAAACGCAATTTTATGTTCACGGACGAAGCCGAGGAGTTCGGTTTTGTTAAAATCGAGCAAGGGCCGGACGAGGGTGACGGCGGGGTCGGCGGGCGAGGGGGAACGGAGCTTCATGCCGGCAATGCCTTCGCCGCCGGTGCCACGGAGGAGGCGCAGAAAGAAAAGCTCCACCTGGTCGTCGCCATGATGGGCGAGGGCGATGACGGGGAAGTGATGTTGGGCGGCGGTGCGGGCGAGGAATTCGTGGCGCAGCTTGCGGGCGGCCATTTCGAGGGAGATTTTCGAGCGGGCGGCGATGGTTTTGACATCGGCAGCGCCGGCAAAGAACGGCAGACCGAGTGCCGCGGCAGTGCGGCGGACGAGGGCTTCATCGGCATTGCTGGCGCGGCCGCGCAAGCGGTGGTTGAAGTGGGCGACAGCCAGCCGCCAGCGGTGCGATGGAGCGACGAGATGCAGGGCGTGGAGCAGCGCCATGGAATCCGCGCCGCCGGAGACGGCGACGAGGATTTTCTGGCCGCGGGCCAGGAGACATCGCCGGCTGGCGGCAAGTTCGAGCCGCTGAAGGAAGTCGCTCACGCGGGGATGGTGGGGGTTTTCGGGGCGGCGGGCAATCTCTACGTCCGATAGCCAAGAAAAGGCAATGTCAGTGGTGAGGGAAGCTCGCCTTCATGCCGACATTCTCAAGGATTAAAGCAGGATAAACGCAGATTATTTCGCAACATAAACTCGCGCATCCCATGACGCGTTGGTGCTGCTTCCTTGAAACTGTGCGAGCACGACTTTCTGGCCGGAAGGCGTCCGAACCAAAATCGCAGTATAATTGGGGTCGAGTACGCGGGCATCTTCCTCATTGTAAGCAATACGAACATGGCATGTCTCCACAATGCTATAATTTGTGGTGCTCAAACTAAACGAACCCCCGTTCGGAAGCTTCGCAAGCAACTGCGCCGGCGACGCTGTGGCGGGAAGGTCAATAGAAGTCCACATGCCGTTCGGAAAGTGGTAAAATCTAAGCTCCGGCGAATTGTGGGTAAGCTCCGCTACAAGCTTGTCAATTGGGTCACTCGCCTTGCAGCTTAGCGAGATCGTAAAAGCTAGAGCACACAGGAGTATTGCTTTCATAATACGAGACTGAATCTGCCCAGCACCGGGTCGCCCGCTCTAGTGCGGCCTAACATTGAGGTTTTGACTCGACTGTGAACCCACTGGTTTTATTGTCAATGCGATTGTTTTTCCGCGTTTCGACGCCGCTACCGTTTCCTGCAAGAGCCGCTGAGGGGCGGGACGGCGGAAGCTTCCGCATCGCAATCGCATTTGCGCATTTCCTCCGTCCCTTCAGGACGAATTCAAATTATGATCCAAACCAGACACTCGCGTGTCTGGCTAATTTCCAATGTCGCTCTGCGACAAGGAGCAGCGGCGGGGTGTAGGGATTGCGCGGGGGGTTACTGCGCGTACAAGCATTTGAGGTGGCTGGGCATACCAGGCTGAACATTTCCAGCGGGTCCTTCCGGCACCGCCTGCCGGGGTGCGGGAAAAAGGGGGCCGTTTTCCGGGGGTATCGCTCCCTGGTCGCTCAACCCCCGGCTAATCTCCAGAACGCCTCTGGCGTTCGTGGCAAACACACGTTCTCCGTAGTAACGCTGCGGAGGGTGGACCAATTCGCCGCTACGCGGGGTTCCATTCGTCCAGGTGCAGCAGGGCGTCGCCGATGATGCGGGCGGCGTTTTCGCAGCCGACGCGGCTGGTGTTGACGACGAGATGATAGAGCAGCGCGTTGTTGATGTCGGCGTGGAAATAGGTTTTGAGGTAGCGCGTGCGGGCCTGCTCCTCTTCGAGGCAGAACCGACGGGCTTCGTCGGGGGACTTGTGATCGTCACGGCAGATGCGTTCGATGCGGTCTTCGAGGGGGGCGACGAGGCGGACGTGGAGGACGTTGGGCAGCTTGGCGGTGACGATGTTGCCGGCGCGACCGATGATGATGGCGCCGCCGAGCCCGGCCAATTGGAGGAGGGTCTCGGCGGTCTGCTCGACGACGGTGTGGGTGGGCGGATGGACGCCAAAAATATCGGCGAGGGTGTCCTCCACCTGGGAAGCGCGATCCTCGGGCAGGAACTTGGCCAGATAGGTTGGCAAGTTATGGTCGGCAAGCACCTTGTCCATGAGCTCGCGGTCAAAGACGGTCCACTTGACCTCGGTATGGCGGGTTTGCTGCTGGAGATAATTGGCGAGGCGCTGCGCAACGAGGATGGCGCCGCAACCGGCCTGACGGGAGATGGTCACGGCCCGGCGGGTAAAGGGCTCAGCCACGGAGTGGCCAGCCGGAGCCGCCGAATGGCTGTTGATGAAAGAGAAACAAGTGTCCAAACTGGCGTTCATCATATATCACCTCGTGGATCTGTCATGACCATACGCTGCATGACCGGCGGCTGGCAAGGGGGCGGCGGACGATTTGATGATGACTAATGCGATTCGTTAGTTTTACTCACCCACGAGCAAATCATTGTAGGCCGTGGCGATTTGATCGGTCAGGGGGGAGGGCGGAACGGCCAGGCCGTCGAACGAGACGACGGGGACGATGCCGAGGGCGCTCTGGGTGACGAAAATGCCCTCGGCGTTGCGGAGCATCTCGGGTTTGACGACGCGCTTGTTGGTCTCCAAGCCGAGCGCCTGGCAGATTTCGAGCACGACGGCGCGGGTGATGCCCGGCAGGACACCCCGGCCGGAGGGGACGGTGCAAATCTTGTCGTGATAGACCCAAAACAGGTTGCCGGCGGCGGTTTCGGCAACCTCGCCGTTGGTGTTCAGGAGCAGGGCCTCGTCGGCGCCCTTGGCCTCGGCCTCGGCCCGGGCGAGGATATTGAGGATTTTGCTGGTGGATTTGAACGCGGCGAGGGTGTCGCTGGCGGGGATGCGGAAGGACGACGTGACGAGGCTCCATTGGACGGGCTCATCGCCGGCGTCCGGCGGCAGGGGATGGAGCGTGAGGGCAAGGGTGGGCTGGGCGGCGCCGTTGGGGGAATAGCCGCGGGAACCGGGGCCGCGGGTGAGGGTGATGCGCAGGACGCACTCAGGCATTTCATTTTTGGCAATCAGCTCGGCGGCGAATTTTTGAATATCCCGGACGGCATACGGAAGTTTGATGTGCAAGAAATCGGCTCCGCGGGAGAGGCGTTCGAGATGCTGGCCGAAGCGGAAGGGCCGGCCATGAGCGACGCGCAGGGTCTCAAACAGGCCATCGCCCAGCAAAAAGCCACGGTCGTTCAAGGGAACGACCGCGTCTGCTTCAGACAAAAAATTTCCGTTAAGAAAAACAACCATGAGTCCGACCCATTCCTATCTGCCGGATTAAATACGCCAAACGGGGAAAATCCGCGAGCAGAAAATGGCCGATTACAAAGGCAGACCGTAAAGGACGTAAAGCATTTGGACCACCGCGAGGGTGCCGAGGGTCATGGAGGCGAACCAGAGCGGCTTTTTCTTCACGATCAGGCACATGGCCCCCAGGGCGATGGACACTTGGAACAGCGTGATGGACAGGCCCAGCTCGCGGGCATGGTCGGCGGCGAGGGCGGCGTTTTTGCGGGCGGTGTCGCGCGCCGCCTCGAACTGTTTGGCCTGGGCGGTGGTATCGGTCTTGGCCTGGTCGTATTTATCCACCTTGGCCTTGACCCTGGCCACGACGGCGGAGTCCGGCGCGGGGTCGGCGGCGAGGTGATCGAGTTCAAGTTCGTAGAGGTTGCCCTTGATGGAACTGGCCTCGTAATACGCCCATTGGTCCGAGGCCTTGGTCTGGTTGAAGGTGGCGTCGTTCATCTCGGTAAGGCTGCGGGTGGAATAGCCTCCGCCTTTCATCGAGGCCACCGCCGCGAGGACGGCGACGACGACCATGGTGAGCGAGACGTATTTGGTCCAGCCCTCGCGCCTGGCTTGTTCTTTTTGGGCCACGTGTTCGGCGCGCAATTCGGCCACCAGCGCCTTCAATTCATCCAAGTCCGAAGTCTGCATGTAATGAGGTTAAAACTGCCGTTGTTAAAATAAGTTTTCGGCCGGGGAACCGGCCGAAACGGGCATGAAGAATATAAAATCCAGGCGGGCTGTCCAGTCCCGGAACAAGAAAAGGCGGAGTCAGTGACGAGCTCGCCCTCATCCTTACCTGCTCCCCCGAGGAGAAGGAACAGCGGCGATGGGTTCGGGCTGCGCGACTGGCTGGCGTGCGACTCCGGTGCCGGTGCCGGGCATTTTTTCCAGATGGCGGCGAACGCCAGTTCGCCGCTACGCGGAAGGGGCACGCAAACGTCTCATTTTCGCGCTTGCCAAGCGGGGGCGGGTTTTTCATTTTCGCGGCATGGAATCCCATGAACTACTCCGCGAAGTTTTCGACAAGAAGACGCCCAAGGAAATTTCCGCCGACCTCGACCTGTCCACTTCGATGGTTTACAAGTGGGCGCAGCCGCGGTCCGGGGAGGGCAGCGGCGTGGAGAATCCGCTGGACCGGGTGGAGGCGTTGTTCACGAGCACGGGAGACCACCGGCTCATCCAGTGGCTGTGCCAGCGGGCGGGGGGATTTTTCATCCTGAACCCGAAAAACACGCCGCATCCGCATTACCTGATTCCGGCGACGAACCAGATCGTGCAGGACTTCGCGGATTTGCTGCACGTAATTGCCAGCGCGGCGGCGGACAATCAAATCACGCCGGCGGAGGCGAAGGAAATGCGGGCGCGGTGGGAGGAATTGAAATCAGTGACGGAGGGCTTTGTGGCGTGCAGCGAAGAAGGAAATTTTGGGGCGCTGAAGGCGGAGGCGGCCAAGCGGACCGCGACGGGGGGACAGGGATAAAAACCGAGAATGGAAGATTGAGGATGGTGGCGAGGCGGTGCGCCTGGGTTTGCACGGGCAAGAGGCTCGCCTTGGACCCACCCCGGTTCAGGGGTTCAATGCGCGAATGTTTCGAGGTAATCTCATGACGGATTATTCGGCGGCGACGAATTTGACATCCACGGGCGAGCCAATTTTCAATTCCCGGCCGGCGGGGGCCAGTTTGCCGGTGGCGGGGTCAATGGCGAACTCCACCACGTTGTCGGTGGTTTGATTGCCGGTAAAAAGCCAGCGATGGGTGGGGTCAACGCCCAAGCCGCGGGGCATTTTGCCGCCGGCGGGCAGGCTTTGGACGAACAGCAGGTGGCCGCTGGACGGGTCGGCGGCCAGGACCGTGACGAGGTCGGGACCGCGAACGGTGGCGTAAACAAAATTGCCGGCGGCGAGAATTTCGGCCGCGGTGAAATCGGGCCGGGCGGTCAGGCCGGGCGGCAAGGCGGAAATGGTGGCGACGGGCTTCAGTTTTCCGGCGGCGGCATCCCAGGCAAAGGTGGTGATGGTGCAGGCCATTTCGTTGATGACGCGGGCGAATTTGCCGTCCGGGCTGAAAGCCAAGTGGCGCGGGCCGGAACCGGGCGGGAGGGTGACGGAGGCGTGCGCCGCGAGCGTGCCGGCGGGGGGCTCGATCCGGTAGATGACCACTTGATCCATGCCGAGGTCGCAGGCGAGGGCGAAGTCGTTGGAGGGATCTGGGCAGATGAAATGGGCATGGGCGGCCGTTTGGCGGGAGGGGTTGACGCTGGAGCCGTGGTGCTGGAGGAGGCTGCCCACCGCACCAATGGTGCCGTCGGGGTTCAGCCGGAAGGATTTCAAGGTGCCGGAGTTGTAGTTGGCCACCAGAAGACAGCGGCCCGTGGCGTCCACGGCGAGATGGCAGGGATCGGAGCCGCCGGAGGGTTCCTGATTCAGGAGCCTGAGGCGGCCAGAGGTTTTATCAATGGCAAAGGCACTGACGGCGCCGCCATTCCCGCCGCGGATAGCGGAGACGCTGTTGGCGGCGTAGAGGAATTTTTCACCGGGCGCAATGGCGAGAAAACTGGGGCTGGCGGCTTCGGCCGCCAATTCGGGCGTGGAAAGGCTGCCGGTGACACTATCCAGACGGGCCACATAGATGCCATGGCTTACGGCGCCCGTGTAGGTGCCAAAGAAGACGAGGAATTCCTTGGCGGGGGCGGCCACGGCGGCGGCGGCGAAGGCCCAGGCGAGCAGCAGCCGGAGCCATTTCATACGACGAATTCCAGGTC
This sequence comes from uncultured Bifidobacteriaceae bacterium, assembly GCA_964532525.1. Lineage (GTDB taxonomy): Bacteria > Verrucomicrobiota > Verrucomicrobiia > Limisphaerales > UBA11358 > UBA11358. Next base: position 29,698 of record CAZHIM010000047.1, on the reverse strand, counting down.
CTGCCGGTGCGGAAGGATGCCCTGCTCGAACGCCTGGCCGAGAAAGCGGCGGATGGATTCGCGGCCGGGATCGCCGTAATCGAGCGTCCAATGGTTGACGTACATGCCCACGAATTTATCGGCGAGGTCGCGGCCCATGTCGCGGGCGTATTGGAGGGCGTGCTGCACGGCCTCGGGGCGATGATCCAGGCTGAACCGGATGCTGGCGGTGAGGATGTCGGAAATTTGGCGGCGGGCGGCGGGCGCGAATTTTTTATGGATGACGTTGCCGCCCAGCGGCAGGGGCAGGCCGTTGTTCTGCCGGCCCCACCAGATGCCGAGATCTTCGCACAGGACGAGGCCCTCATTGCGGTAGGTCAACTGGCCTTCGTGGATGATGAGGCCGACGTCAGCGCGGCCGCTCTTGACGGTGGCGAAGATCTGGTCGAAGGGCACAACGATAAAATTGAAATCCCGGGCGGGTTTGCCGAGCCAGAGCTGGAGGGCGAGGAAGGCGCTGGTCATGGTGCCGGGGACGGCGATTTTCTTTTTGGCGATTTCCTCGCGGGAGAGCGCGCTTTTGGCGACGAGCATGGGACCGTAGCCGTCGCCCATGCTGGCGCCGGTGGGCAGGAGGGCGTATTTATCCGAGACGTAGGCGTAGGCATGGATGCTGACGGCGGTGATATCGAGCTCGCCGCGGGTGGCGCGCTCGTTGAGGGTCTGGATGTCCTGGAGAATGTGCTGGAATTGGAAGCCGTGCGTGGGGATGAGCCCCTTGGCGAGGCCGTAAAACATGAAGGCGTCGTCAGGATCGGGGGAATGACCGAGGGTCAAAGACTGCGTTTGCATGCTTGGAAAAATAAACGAGAGCGCGGCGGGTGTCACGGCGAGAAGCTGGGGGCGGCGGCGGTATTTTGGGCTTGGCTAGGGGTGGCTTCGCCCGCATTTTTGGCGGGGAAGCTACACGGCAATGAAAGGCAACAGACAATGAAATCGCTTACTGAACAATTGTGGTTTGACGTAAAGGGCCGGCGGGGATTCGTTAATATCACGGACACGGTGGCGGAATTGGTGCGCAAGAGCGGCGTGCAGGAGGGCCTGTGCCTGGTCAACGCCATGCACATCACGGCGAGCGTCTTCATCAATGACGCGGAAAGCGGCCTGCTCCGCGATTACGAGGTGTGGCTGGAGAAGCTGGCGCCGCACGCGCCGACCTCCCAATACCAGCACAATCGGACCGGGGAGGACAATGCCGATGCGCACCTGAAGCGACAGGTCATGGGGCGGGAAGTGGTGGTGGCCATCACGAAGGGGGCGCTGGATTTTGGGCCGTGGGAGCAGATTTTCTACGGCGAATTCGACGGCAACCGGCGGAAACGGGTGCTGGTAAAGATTATTGGGGAGTGACCAGCGGGGATCATCGGGCAACGGAAAGGGCCGCACCCTTCCGGCCGTCAAAGCGGTAAATGGAAACAAATTCAAGGCCATTGATTCGGGCCAACATGGGATCCAGCATCATTTGGCTTTGACTGGCTCGGGCGAGACATTCGTGGCCGACTTGCCGGGCCCAAACGGAATTGAAGGCGACATCCTGGGGCCAGGGCAGGTGGGGCGCGAAGCTAATTTCGGGCGCCGTATGAGGAAAGGTCATGGAGCCGACGATCCAGACGCGGTGGCCGGACTGCAAGGCGGCATGGAGTTGGTCGTAGAGGGGCTGGAGGGCCCGCGGATCCTGCATTCGCAATTTGAACAAATCATAGCGGTGGAAGGTGTGATCGGCCATTGGCGGGACGGTGTTCCACGGAGTGAGGCCGTGGTAATAGCGGTTGAAGCTGACGCCCAGATACCAAGGACTAACAATGATGAAATCGTCCGGGTCGGCCTGGCTGGCCAGGACGGTCGCCGCCCAATCCATATTGGTTTGGCGGAAAACGATGTATTTGCAGCCCGTCTGACAGGCGCGGCAGGTGGCGAGCAGCGTGAAGGCGCAAAGCAAGAGCGAAGGCCAGCGACCGGCTCGGGCCACCAAGGCAGCGTCCAGGCAGACCACGGCAAAGGCGAGCAAGGGGAGATAATACCAGTATTGCGTCATCAAGCCGGAAGACTTGAGGAAGGCGTAAAATCCCAGGATGCCGGCCGCCAAGGCGACGGCACAAAACAGGGTCAAGTCGCCGCCAGCGCCAGCGGCGCGGAACCGTTTCCAGGCGAGCACCCCGGCCAGAACGCCGAGAACGACCCATAGCCAGCGGAACTCCAGCCAAGGAAAGCCAAACAGGGGCGCGGCCTGGGCCCAGCCCTCGTTAAGATTGAAGTCGGACTTTTCCACTTGCCACCAACCCTGGCTGTGGATTACCGGCAAGACGTAGGGGAGCAAAGAGAGGGCGGCGAACAGCCCGATGCCCAGGACGCAAAGAAAATCACGCCAGCGGCGAGCGCGGGCGCAAACGGCAAAACCGCCGAGGCAGGCCGCCAGGACGAAGAAAGCGTTTTGGTAAAGGCACTGGACGCTCAGCATGGCGGCGAGGGCCGCCAGCAGGATGTTCCCGCGCGAAGGTTTTTGGACCACCCGCCAGATGAGGGCCAGCGACAGGACGTTCAACGCGCAGCCCAGACCGTAAGCCCGCAGGGAATCACCGGCGCGCACGGCCATGGCGTTGACGGCGACCAGGGAGAGCGGCAGCAGCGGTACGCCGCGACGGAAGCACCGGCAGGCAATCCAAAAGCTGGCCAGGACCAGCAGGCCGGAGGCAAGTCCGAGCACGCGCAGGGAGGCATCGCCGGGGCCGGCGACGACGCACCACAGGCGGATCACGGCCGGGAAGAGGATCGGAAAGCTGTCGTGGGTGAGGAGGGTCCAGACGTCATGCCAGGAGGGCAAGGTGGCCAGGCTGGCCAAGCCGGCCTCGTCGCGCCACAAAGCCCCGGCATGGAGGAAAAAAAGCCAATGCAAGGCCAAGGCCACCAAAGTGGCAACAATCGCCAAGAAGTAATCTAACCGGAGCTTCCGATTCTGAGTTGAGCCGGGAGGCATTTGGTTAACGGCAGCCTGCCAGAAAGCATTTGCCGAAGCAAACTATCTGGCTATTCCCACTCGATGGTGCCGGGGGGCTTGCTGGTGATGTCGAAGACGCAACGGTTCACACCCTTGACCTCGTTGATGATCCGGCTGGCGAGTTTCTCGAGGAGATCGTAGGGGAGTTTCACCCAGTCGGCCGTCATGCCATCCTGGGATTCGACGGCGCGGATGGCGATAGTGTAATCGTAGGTGCGCTCGTCACCCATGACGCCGACGCTGCGGACGGGGAGGAGGACGGCGAAGCTCTGCCAGACTTTGTAATACCAGCCGCTGGCCTTCATTTCCTCCACGACGATGGCGTCGGCGTTGCGGAGGATTTCGCAGCGGGCGGGGGTGACCTCGCCGAGGACGCGGACGGCCAGGCCGGGGCCGGGGAACGGCTGGCGCCAGACGACTTCCTTGGGCAGGCCGAGTTCCTCGCCGAGGAGGCGGACTTCATCCTTGAACAGGCGCTTCAAGGGCTCGACGAGCAGGAACTTCATTTTCTTGGGCAGGCCGCCGACGTTGTGATGGCTTTTGATGAGGGCGGCGGGATTGCCGGCAATGGGAATGGACTCGATGACGTCGGGATAAAGCGTGCCTTGGGCGAGGAATTTGGCCTGGCCGGCGCGCTTGGTGGCGGCGTAAAAGACCTCGATGAAGGTCTTGCCGATGATCTTGCGCTTGCGTTCGGGGTCGGTAACGCCCTTGAGGCGGGAGAGGAAGATTTTGGATGCGTCCTCGTATTGCAGCTTCATGCGGAAATTCTTGCCGAAGACCTGCTGGACGACTTCCGCTTCGTGGGCGCGGAGGAGGCCGTTGTTGACGAAGATGCAAGTGAGCTGGTCGCCGATGGCCCGGTGCAGGAGGGCGGCGGCCACGCTGGAATCCACGCCGCCGCTGAGGCCGAGGACGACGTGTTCGGAGCCGACTTGGGCGCGGATCTCCTCGACCGCCTGGTCGGCGTATTTGCGCATGGTCCAACTCTTGCCGCAGCCGCAGACGCCGTGGACGAAGTTGGCGATGATTTCCCGGCCGCGCGGGGTATGGACAACTTCGGGATGGAACTGGAGGCCGAAGAATTTTTTGGCGCGGTTTTCGATGGCGGCGAATTCGGAATTATCGGTAACGGCGACGGGCTTGAAGCCGGCGGGGATCTGGGTGAGCTTGTCGCCGTGGGAATTCCAGACCTGGAGAGCGCGGGGCAGCTTGTCGAAGAGGACGCAGGCAGGGTCCTTGACGGTGAGGGTGCCCTTGCCGTATTCGCGTTTGAGGCCTTTTTCGACCTTGCCGCCGAGGAACTGGGCAAAGAGCTGGACGCCGTAGCAGACGCCGAGGACGGGGACGCCCAGGGCGAAGATGTTTTTGTCCGGCAGCGGCGCGGCGGGGGCGTACACGCTGGAGGGTCCGCCGGAGAGGATGATGCCGGCGGGCTGCATGGCGGCGATTTCGGTGGCCGGGGTGTTGAAGTGCACGATGAGCGAATAAACGTTGCACTCGCGAACGCGCCGGGCAATGACCTGCGTGTATTGCGACCCAAAATCGAGGATGATAATTTTTTCGGACATGACGAAAGCAAAGATTTTCGACGGTGCGGGGGCGCATGGCGAGCGAAAAATGGTTTTAATTGCAGACAAACCCGGCTAATAAATGGCCGTCATGTACAATCGAATCCGCGCGTGGGCGGCCACGCACCCCTGCTGGACGCTCACTGTGCTGGTGGGGCTGGCGCTGGGGCCGTTTCTGGCCAAGCCATTCAATATTGACGATCCCTTGTTTCTTTGGGCGGCGCACCAGATCCAGGCGCATCCGGCGAACCCGTACGGATTTGACGTGAACTGGTATGCGTCGGTGACCCCGATGTCGGTGGCCACGGAGAATCCGCCGGGGGCATGCTATTACGCGGCGCTGGCGGCGGGGATATTCGGGTGGAGCGAGCCGGCGTTGCACGGGGCGTTTTTGCTGCCGGCGCTGGCGGTGATCCTGGGCACCTGGCGCCTGGCGCGGCGGCTGTGCGGACAGGCGCTGCTGGCAGCGTGCGCCACCCTGTTCACGCCGGTGTTCCTGGTTTCCAGCGGGACGGTGATGAGCGACGTGCTGATGCTGGCGTTCTGGGTGTGGGCGGTGGTGTTCTGGGTGGAGGGGCTGGCGGCGGACGATTACGGGAAGCTATCGGCGGCCGGCGGGCTGATCGCGCTGTCCATGCTGTCGAAATACTTTGGCGTGGCGCTGCTGCCGCTGCTGGTGGCCTACAGCCTGGTGGAAAAGCGGCGGTTTGGGCCGTGGGCCGGGTGCCTGCTGATTCCCCTGGCGGCGATGTGCGCGTACCAGTGGATCACGCATGCGCTCTACGGGCGGGCGCTGATGACGGAAACGATCGAATATACGGGGTTCGCGAAGGGGATTGTGGGGGTGTCGCGGTTCACGTCCGCCTTGCTGGCGCTGGCGTACACGGGCGGGTGCCTGGCGGTGACGGCGTTTTTCCTGCCGCTGGTCTGGCGGAGGCGATCGGCGGCCTTTTTCGCCGGCGGGCTGATTTTAGCGGGCGCCGCGGTCTGGTGGCAAGACGGGCTGTTGCGTCCGAGCATTCCGCTGGCCGGGGCGGCGCGGCTGTTCACGGAGTGGCAGACGATATTTTGGATCGTGATCGGCAGTTGCGTACTGGTGCTGACGGGGGCGGACTTGCGGAGACATCGGGACGGGCATTCGGTGCTGTTGTGCCTGTGGCTGCTGGGCACGTTTGGGTTTGCGGCGTTTTGCAATTGGACGGTCAACGGGCGGTCCATCCTGCCGATGGCGCCGGCGGTGGGAATTTTGCTGGCGCGGGCCTGGGAAGAGAGGCGGCCAACGGAATCGGCGGCTTGGACGCCGGGGGTGTTGGTGGCACTGGGCCTGGCGGCAGTGCTGTCATTCGGCGTGGCGTGGTCGGACATGCAGGTGGCCCAGACTGCCCGCCAGAGCGCGCGGGAGACCTTCGCCAAATACCATCCCAAGACGGGCAAGCTTTGGTTTCAGGGGCACTGGGGGTTCCAATATTACATGGGTTTGCTGGGCGGGGCGGCGCTGGACATGACGCATCCGGCGTTGAGGACCGGCGAAATCATGGTGATGCCGCTGCACAACAGTTTCATCTTCGAGCCGAAGCCTGAAGTGGCGGACCTGTTGGCGGTGATCCGGGTCCCAGGGCCCCGCTGGCTGACGACGTGGAGCGTGGATGTGGGCGCGGGATTTTATTCGTATCCAGGGCCGCTGCCGTTTGCGTTCGGACAGGTGCCGCCGGACGAGGTGGCGGTTTACCGGTGGAAGACCAATTCGCCGGCGCTGTTGCAGAAGTGATCCTGAGCCGGCAGGCGGCATTTGCCATCGGCGGCAGATTGCGCTACAAAGTACTTATGAAGCATTGTGCCCCCGGGCGGCGCGTCCGTGCGTTTTCACTGATCGAACTGCTGGTGACGATCGCGATCATCGGCATTTTGTCGGCGATGCTGTATGGGTTCGGGTCGGCCAGCCACCAGCGGTCGGCGCAAAAGCTGTGCGCGGACAACCTGCAAAAGATCCACCTGGCGATGGAGATTTACGCGAACGATTTCGCGGGAGCCTTGCCGTGGAACACCAACGCGGCGACCTCCGAGGAAGTCTTGGACGAACTGGTGCCGAAATACACGGCGGACACGACGATCTTCATTTGCCCGGCGGGCCGCGATGCGATGATCCCGTCCGGGGAAACGTTGAGCCGGCACAAAATCAGCTACGCGTATTTCATGGGGCGGCGGCTGGACGGGCGGCCGGCGCCGCTGATGTCCGACCGGCAGGTTAATGCCGAGCCGAAGCGGGCGGGCGAGCTGGTGTTCTCGCCGGACGGGCGGCCGCCGGGCAACAACCACCACAAGTACGGCGGAAATTTTCTGCTGAGCGACGGGAGCGTGGAACTGTCGGCGGCGCAACTGACGTTTTCGCTCGCCGTGACGCCCGGCATCGTGCTATTGAACCCGCGACCCTAGTGCCATGAAATTGCAATGTTCGTGCGGCGCGAAATACGCCTTTGAAGCCACCCCGGAGATGCTAAAGCAGCCGGTGAAGTTTATTTGTCCGAGCTGCGGACTGGACGCCTCGGCGTTTGTGAACGACCTCATCCGGCAGGAATTCGGCGGCCAGCAGCCCCCTGCCCCGCCCGCTTTCCCTCCCGTGCCCACGCCCGAGCCGATGGCGGCGGAGCCCCTGGAAGCGGCCGCCATTTGTGCGCGGCATCATGAACCGGCCACGGAAAAATGTGCGGTGTGCCACAAACCCATTTGCCCGAAGTGCCTGGAATTGTTCGGCTATTTTTGTTCGCCCCTGTGCAAGGGCAAGGCGGAGGCGCAAAAGCTGAACGTGCCGGCTTATGCGGGGCGCGGCGACGTGGTGGAGACGAAGTTCTGGCGCAAAACCGGCCTCATCGCGGGGGTGCTGGGCGTGCTGGCGGTGTTGTTTGTGGGGGTGTGGATCTGGTATGCGTGGTGGGGCTCGGTGCCACACCCGTATTTTTCAGTACGGTTTGCTGACAACGACCGGGGGTATTACGGACAAGCCCAGCTCGTGGGCCAGGACCAGCTCGTCTTTCTGCATGGCGGCACGCTGGCGCGCTACGATTTAAAGACCCAGAAACCGGTTTGGACGCAGGAAGTGATCAGCCCGGAGCAACTCGCCGCCGTGGTGAAGGTGGAGAACGCGATCCAGTCAAAGATGAACGAGGGCTTCGGGATGCACAACCATCGCAGCGGGGAGGAGATCGAGCGTTCGGCCCGGCAATGGTTGCAGTCGCGGTTGTCGCTGCACGTGGCGGGCCAGAACATCTGGGTGGGCCAGGCGGACGCGGTGAAGCGTTACGATTGGACCAGCGGCAAGGCGGCCCGGGAAGTGGCACTGCCGGTCGGCGGCGGCGAGCTGGTGGCGGGCGGGGATGAATTGGCGGTGGTCGGCGGGCGGGCGGTGACGCACGTCAACCTGACCAGCGGGGACTCGCAGGTAGAGCCGCTGGGGGCGACCGGGGCGGTGGCGACGACAGCGCAAAACGAGGCCGGCGGCGGGTTGCCGGGCATGGCCGACAACAATGGCCAGCCTATGGATCCCGGCAACGTAGAGGCGCAGGCGCAGAATTTGAATTTGCAGGGGCGAATTGCGCTGCCGGCCCTGTTGAGCAACGCCCGGTACGAGCAGCAGCTCGAAGCGGCGCTGCAAGATGATTCGGACCATCCCCGGCAGAAGCAATCCCCGACGTTGGCGGCGGATGGGAAGCTGATGCAACTGGTGCCGGGGCCGGCGGGATTTGTGCAATTCACCTGGCGGATGTTGGAGCAGCATGTGGTCACCCGTTCGGCCATGCAGGCGCCCGGAAAATCCGCCTTGAACGGCGATTTGAATGCCACCAAGACAACGGAAGTGGCCAACGAAGTGCTGAACGACATGCAGCGGAATAACGGCGGGGACACCGTGACCGAGGACGAGAGCCGGTACCAGGTGACGGTACACTTGCCCGATGCCGGGGCGGCCGACTGGACGGGCGAAGTGGTGGGGCCGCCGCAATTATTCGCGTTGAAAACCGTCAACGTGGTCGCGGGCGGAAGGAGCGTGGTGGTGCTGGACAAAACGAACCAGAAGCTGTGGGGGGCGTCGCTGACGTATCCGGTGCCCGCCGGAGTGTCGCAGGGCATTTCCGCCTTTGGCGAAGGGCCGTGCGTGGAACGGGGCGGCACGCTCTATGTATTTGACCAAGCGGTATTGACGGCCTTCGATGTGGCCTCGGGCAACGCCCGCTGGCGGCTGCCATCGGTGGGCGTGGTCGGTTTGTTTTTTGACGACCGGGACAACGTGTATGTGAACACCACCACGGGCAATCCGGACGACATCAAGTATTCGCGCCAGATTGACATCACGCGCAAGACGGAGTCGGTGATTTCCAAGATCGAGGCAAAGACGGGCAAGACCCTATGGACGGTGAAGCCGGGGGGATTTGTTTCCTATGTATCGGGGAAGTTCATTTACGTGGTGGAGTGCTACGACCCGAACCCGCGGGACCACGACGTGCTGGACCAAACCATGGCCGATCTGCAACGGCCGCCCTACCTCCGAATCGCCCGCCTGCGGCCGGCGGACGGGCGCGTCATGTGGGATTATTACGATCGCGACCGCTGCCCGGTGAGCTGGAGCTTTGACGGCAGCTCGATCCAACTGATCTTCAAGCGCGAGGTGCAGGTGCTGCGGTATCTGACGCTCTGACGGATTAACGGGCCATTTTTCAAACCGGAAGCCAATCAGCGGCGCGGTGTCAACTGGACGGAGCCGGAAGTGGGCTGATGTGCTATGGCGGCAGTGCCACATCTGTTAATTGCAGCGGAAATGTCCCCGCTTTACGATTATGCCAACAATATTTGTCCCAGACCGCTTCATAAACGTTGCATTAAGTGTTTCAACCGAATCGTTGCCACCAAGTGAAAAATAGCTGGCACCAATTTCTGACTGACGGCCGTCAGATTGCTCGAAGGCATTAAAGCCAAAGAAATTAGTCACTGAGGCCACATCCTGCATGGCCAACAACTCGTTATCGCTCGGCAGTGTGGAACGATAGCCAAACATGCTACCCGAAACGTGGGCGCTGCCGTCGGCTTCACAAATAAAACGGTCTTCCTTTAGTATGGGCAATATGGGGCCAGAGCACACTGTAAGTCTATTGAAGTGAAATAACTGATTGGTCTGATATTTTCTCTCAAAATCATTTGTAAACCACCCATTGCATACAGTGACCTTCTGCACACCACTCCATGCAGGCATTAAAGGGTAGTTTCCAGGCTTGTTGGTGATTACGAGCGAAGCGAGAATATGTTTATTATAAGCCCATTCATTTGGTTGAAGAACCAGTGACGAGGCCGAATTTAATTGAGCTTTTAAACCCGGCCCCGAAAGAGCTGCAAGAATCAGCGCGAAAAAACAATGTGGCGTGTGATGATTCATAATATGTCAATAGCTGCCTGCCGTTATTCGACGACTGCCGCTCGGGTGATGGCGCAATAAATGTACGGGTGATTCGGAAAAAGCACTCTCATCGGAATGCCGCGCGAAATTCCTCCTCGGTCAAACCTTTCACACGACCGGTGGCCACATCCTCAATCCGACGAATGCCCTCAGCAATGGTGGCCGTCAGGCTCTCCGGAGCCACCACACTTTCCACGAGCTGGCGGGCCAGCTCAAGGCGTTCTTCGGGTGTTAGCTCAAAGGCCAGCTTGGTGACGTCGCTCGCAACCATACCTGATCGTCGCACAAGCCAAACTTAAAGGCAAGCGAGTGGCATGTTGGTCTGGGAGTACTGGGCGCATCTCAGTTTATAAACGCCAGACGGCGGGTCCCCTGGTTCAGGAGGAACAAGATGCGAACGGACTGCCGGGCGCGTCGAAATTGCGCGAAACGTCATGGACTGCGGCGGGAAGCGGAGCGCCACGCCGCTTTCGTGCGAGCGACGGTCCTGAAAGACTCGCGGCCCGCGCGGGCGGGCGAAATTCCGACAGGTCGGAACGCTACCGCTTTGCCGGCGCAGTCCAAGACACGATGGGCTTGCCGGGCTCGGCGTCATTTCGCGGAACGTCATGGACTGCGGCGGGAAGCAGATCCCGACCGGTCACGACAGGTTGGGGCGGCTGAGAATACGAAGTGTTTTCAGCCGTCCCGTTGGGACGGTTGCCCGTTTTACACCTATACCCCCGGATAAATCCGGGGGCTATTCTCGAGAAGTCCCTGCGGGACTGCAGCAATTCGTTCCGCTGCGTCGTTCAAAAACTGAGATGCACCCGGGGGTATGGAAGAATTCCGTCTCACCCCCTATTCGCGCACCACGGTGACTTCGCCCTTGGCGGCGTCGTAAACCAGTTTGTAGCCGAGCGGGACGTCGGGGATTTTGGCGACATATTTGGGCGTAAGCTCGTCGAGGGTTTTGGGATAACGGCCTTCCTGCACGTTGAACAACTGGAGGGCCTGGTTCAGGTAGGATACGTCAATGACCTTGTCCGCGGTGCGCTTGGCATTCACGAGAGGGTTGTTGACGTCGGCGGGATTGACGGCCTTGTCGGCGGAACTGTTTTTGTCGCAGCCGCTGAACAAGGCCACTGAGACGGCGGCGGCCAGGAGGAGGCGAACGGTGTTCATGGCGTCAGGCTACGCCCGGAGCGGGGGAAGTCGAGCCTTTGACGAGGTCGCGGGCCAACTGGATCAGCGGCAAATCTTCGGTGAGGTCGCCGAAGCGCAAGTTCATGGCGCCGCTTTGCTGCTGGCCCAGCAGCTCGCCGGGACCGCGCAATTTCAGGTCGGCCTCGGCGATTTTGAAGCCGTCGGTGGTGGCTTCCAAAATTTTCAGCCGCGCCTGGGCCTCCTCGTTGCCGGCATCCGAAATCAGGATGCAAAAGCTCTCGTGGGCGCCGCGGCCGATGCGCCCGCGCAATTGGTGCAATTGGGCCAATCCGAAATGCTCGGCATTTTCGATGAGCATGACGCTGGCGTTGGGCACATCCACGCCCACCTCGATGAGCGAGGTGGCGACGAGAGCCCGGATTTTGTTCGCGCGGAAGCCGGCCATGACCTGCTCCTGGTCCGCCGCTTTCACGCGCCCGTGCAGCAGCCCCGCCGGGAACGGCGAGAGGGCGCGCCGCACGTTTTCGAATTCCCGGGTGACGGCCTTGATATCCTTGTCGGTGTCGGCCACGTCCACGCGGGGATAGACGATGTAGGCCTGCCGGCCCTGGGCCAGCTTGTCGCGAATGAACGCGAAGACCTGGGGCAGCTTGTCGGTGGTGCGGAGGAAGGTTTTGATTTTGCCGCGGCCGCCGGGGCCTTCGCCCATGACCGAGACATCAAGGTCGCCGTACAGGGTGAGGCCGAGGGTGCGCGGGATGGGCGTGGCGGTCATGACCAGCAGGTGCGGGTAACGGCCCTTGCGGACGAGGGTTTCGCGCTGGGCCACGCCGAACTTGTGCTGCTCGTCAATAATGACCAAGCCGAGGCGCGGGAGGTCAAAGCCGCCGGTGAGCAACGCGTGGGTGCCGAGGAACAGCGACGGGCGATCGGCGGCGGGCGGCTGGGCGGCGGCGGTCTTGCGATTCGCGGTCTGCAATTCCACCTGGATGCCCAGCGGCACAAACCAGCGGGAAAAATTCCGGAAATGCTGCGCGGCGAGGATTTCCGTGGGCGCCATGAGCGCCACGTTGAAGCCGCTTTCGAGCGTCATGAGCGCGGCGCAGGCGGCCACGGCGGTTTTGCCGGCGCCGACATCGCCCTGCAGCAGGCGGCGCATGGGGTGGGCGCCGCCGAGGTCGGCGCGGACTTCGCGGAGGACGCGGGTTTGGGCGCCGGTGAGGGAAAAGCCGAGCGCGGCCAGGAAGGGTTTCATCAGGCGGTTGTCGCCGGAACAGGGCAAGGCGCGGGCGGTGGCCTCAAATTTCCGGCGGCGCGCCTGAATTTGGGTCTGCAAGTCCACGAATTCGTCCAAGGCCAGGCGTTGCCGGGCGATTTCGACATCCGCCATGGCCTCGGGAAAATGGACCATGTGGACGGCATTGGCGCGGCTGGGAAAGGTGCGGGCGGTGGCGGGCAGGGCCGCCAGTTTCTGATCGGCGGCGCGCCACTCGGGATACGGCGCCGCGCCGTCGCGGGACGGGGTGACGAATTTCTCGAGGGCGCGCCAGACTAGGCTGCGCATGACGCGGGCGCTGAGGCCCTCGGTGAGGGGATGGATGGGCACGATGCGGTTGACGTGGATGAACTCGTCTTCGCCGGGTTCCACCAGCTCGGTTTCGGGATGGTCAATGGTGCGGGGTTGGAGCGACTCGGGTTTGCCGAACACCAGGAATTCGCGGCCCACGGCGAACCAGTCGGTCATCCAAGGCTGGGCCTGCCACCAGCGGCAATAGAGGTGGGCGGTGCCGTCGTCGAAGACGCATTCAAACATGGCGCGGGTCCCTTTTTTGAACCGCTTGATGCCGGCGGCGATGATTTTGCCATGCACCGTGGCCGGCTCCTTCAATTTCAACTCACGGATGGGCAGGAATTTTCTGCGGTCCTCGTACCGGCGCGGTCGGTGGAGCAACAAGTCTTCGACGGTGAAAATGTCGAGCCGGGCCAGGAGCTGGGCGCGTTCCTCACCCACGCCCCAGACGGAGGTGATGGGAGCCCGCAAGGCGGACACCGCGGGACCCGCCCCGTTTTTGGCGGGGGCGGCCGGGACCTGCAAGGCATGGTTTTCCGATGCTGACATTTGCCGCACGATACAAGCCGCGAAATCAAATCTCAATCACGGTGATTTCCGGCCGGCAGTTGAAGCGCACGTTATATGTGTAAATGTAGCCGATGCCGGGGTTGACGTAGAGCGGTCCACTGGGCGTCTGAAACAGGCCGAGGTCGTATTGATCCACGCCATACGGCACCATAATGGGACCATAGAAAGGAATTCGCACCTGGCCGCCATGTGAATGCCCGGCCAGCATAAGATCAAATTTCTGATCGCCGAGCTTCTTAACCCAGGCGGGATAGTGCATGAGCAGGATGTTCTTTCGCGATGCGTCGAGCGGCAGTTTGGCCTGGTTGGCATGGCTGCAGGTGATGCCGATCAGGTTGATTTTACCGTCGGCGACCGGCCGCTGGCCGTCCAGAAGCCACGCCCCACCGGCCCGATTGAAGCATTCATGGATTGGCGCAAACGACACCTTGCTCCAATAATCATGGTTGCCCGGCACGCCAAACATCGGGGCTTTGATGGTGGCCAGAAACTCCAGGGCTTCGGCGAGATATTTTTTCTCCTCGATGATGTCGCCGGTGAAGCAGACAAAATCGGGCTCAAGCAAATTGATCTGATGGATTACCGCCTGCAAATACTCACGGTCGCCTTTGTGATGGAGGTCGGTAAAATGAACCAGACGATGCTCATGCCCAGTGCCAACGCGGAGATGGCGGACTTTTAACCAGGTGGGCTCGAGGCATTTTGCATCCACCGCCGCCGCGCCCGGAACCGCCAGCGAGGCGGCGGCGAGAAACTGGCGGCGGCTGAGGCGGGGGAATCTCACTGATAGTGCGGCGGGCGGGGGTTGGTAGCCTTGATGCGTTCCAATTCGAGGGTGTCCATGGTGTTGGACTGGCGCTGGACTTCCTTCTTCAGGCGGTCGAGCATTTTGCCCTGTTCGATGACCACACTGTTCAATTGCTCGAGCTGGTGCTCCAAGTGAGCGATGTTCATTTCCAACTTGTCGAGGTAGCGTGCATTCAAGTCTGCCATAAGGGTAGATATTGCTCCCGGGAACGGGCAAAGTCGAGCCGGCTGAATTTCGAAGATTGCCAAAGGCGGGGGAAAGCCGCTAAATACAGGAAAATGTCAACTGTGGCCGAACAGCTTCGCGAGGCGCGGGAAGCGCGCCAACTCACCATTGAGCAGGTGGCGGATATGACGAAGATCCGCACCGACCGGGTCCGCGCATTGGAAGCGGGACAATTCGCCGCCTTTTCCGCAACGATCTACATTCGCGGGTCGGTGAAGAACTACGCCCGGGTGCTCAAGCTGGACGAGGTGAAACTGCTGGCGGCGCTGGACGCGGAATTGAAGGGGACGGCGAAATTCAGCGAACCGCCGCCGCTGATGGAGAACAAGAAAACCTTTCTGGACACGCTGATTCTGCTGTGGGCGAAACTGAACTGGAAGATCGGCTTTGCGGGCATGGGAATCATTGCGGCGCTGGCGATAGCGGGTTTGGGGATGTGGGTATGGCGGCACCACCAGACGCATGATCCGCTCAAAAATCTGGCGCCGGCGGTTTACCAGCCGGCCGGAGGGGGCGACACCCTGCCGCTGCCCCGGAAATAATCACATATCCTCGAGATACAACTTCCGGTTGCGCCAGAGGTAGATGCCGCCGGAGATGGCGGTGAGGATCACGGTGACCCAGAGCATGATGCCCGCGAAGGCGGGCACCCAGGGGGTGAACAGATTCTTCAATCCGGCCGACCATTCCTGGCTGGCATCCACCACCAAGAGGGCAATGAGCGTGACAATCTGGGAGATGGTCTTGTGCTTGCCGAAGCGCTCGGCCGCCAGGACGATGTTTTTGGAGGCCGCCAGCAGGCGCAGGCCGGTGATGGCCAGTTCGCGGGCAACAATGACGACGACCATCCACGCGCCCACCTTCACGGGCGCGACGGGGTTGAGGTGGGTGCTTTCCACGAACGCGATGAACGCCGAACAGGTCATGATCTTGTCCGCCAGCGGGTCCATGAGGATGCCGAAGTTGGTGATGAGGCCGCGGGAACGGGCGATGCGGCCATCCAGAAAATCCGTCACGCCCGCGAGGCAGAAAAAAACCAACGCGAGCGTGTTGTTATAGCTGAACTTGGAAAACATGGCCCAAAGGAACACGACCGTCAGCCCGAAGCGGGAAACGGTCAGTTTATTGGGCAAGTTCATCCAGAGGGGTTTTAGGAATTGCGGACGGGGTGGACTGGCGGCAATTCCGCCGGTCCACCCCCGGTCCATCAATCATCCGCGATTAAGCTCCATATTTATCAAACATCCGGGCATTGGCCTGCATGAGCCGGATGAGGAACTTGGCGGGGAAAACGCCGAGCGAACCGCTGTTGGCGCCGGTCTCGGTGAAGCGGTCGAGCTTGTCCGAGCCGCTGGCGGCCGAGAGAATCATGACCGGCTGCGGGTGCCAGGAATGGCCCTTGAGCGCGCACGGCGTGGAGTGATCGCCGGTGATGGCGAGCACGTCCGGCATGCGCTTCATCAGGATCGGCAGGGCGGCGTCAAAATCCTCGACCGCCTTTTTCTTGGCGGCGAAATTGCCATCTTCACCATACTTGTCGGTGTATTTGAAATGGATGAAGAAGAAGTCGTAGTTGTCGTATTCGGCGAGGTAGCGCTCGAATTGTTCCTTGATGGTCTGCGGGCCCTCGATTTTCTTCATGCCGACGAGCTGGGCGAGGCCCTTGTACATGGGATAGACGGCGAGGCAGGCGGGCTTGAGCTGGTAACGGTCGGCGAAGAGCGGGATTTCCGGCTGATGGGCGATGCCGCGCATGAGGAAGCCGTTGGCGGGTTTCTCCTTGGCGATGATCGGCAGGGCCAGCTTGTAGAAATCGGCCACGAGCTTGGCGACTTTCTTCTGCTTCACATTCTTCGGATCGCGGGGCTTGACGGTGGGGATGGCAAAGCCCTCGCGGTTGGGGTCGGCATCGGTGACGGGGCCTTCCATGCCCTTGCCGCGGAAGACGACGACAAAGCGGTGTTCCTTGCCGGGCTTGATCATGACTTCGACGTCGCCGATTTTTTTAACCTTGGCGGCGATCATGGCGCAGAGCTTTTCGCAGGTCTCGGTGGGGATGCGGCCGGCGCGGCGGTCGGTGATGATACCCTTCTCATCGAGGGTGGCGAAGTTGGCGCGGGCGCAGACGTCGCCGGGCTGGAGTTCCACGCCGAGGCCGAGGGCCTCGATGACACCGCGGCCCACCTGGAATTCGAGGGGATCGTAGCCGAACAGGCCGAGGTGGCCGGGGCCGGAGCCGGGGGTGATGCCGGGGGCGGCGGGAATCAGGCGTCCCTGGGCGGAATCCTTGGCCAACCGGTCGAGGTTGGGCGTGTGGGCCGCTTCGAGCGGCGTGAGATAATTCTGTTCCTTGGTGGCGATGTCGCCGAGGCCGTCGAGGACCACGAGCGCCAGCTTGGATTTGGTCTTGAGCGTTAATTCAGAATAGAGCGCGTCTAAATTCATAGGCCTTGATTTTACAAACAACGGGGCGTGGCGCAAATTGTTTCCCATGGGCCGGCGGCGAAATCAGTGACGTCATTTTAACGAGGCGGGTCCCCTGCCCTTTGCCTGGCCGCGCCATCAAACCCGGCCCGGCGGCCAGAGGCTTTGGCCGACGTCCGTGCGATAATAACTGCCGACGACGTGAATTTTCCGGATGTTGGCGTAGGCCCGGGCGATGGCGGCATCGAGTTGCGGTGCCAGCGCGATGACGTCGGCGATGCGATGCCCGGTGGCGAGCAGATGGCCGTCCGCGCCGCGGGCGACTTCGTTCCACCACACGTCGCAATCGAATTCGCCGTCCACCACCAGCGGCAGTTGCGGTCCGCGCACCTGGGTGAAGGGATAGCCGTAGCCGGCGAGGGTGAGGGAACAGCCGAAATTCAAACCGTCGTGGAAGGCGGGCGAAAGTTTTTCGTTGCGGGCGGTGCGGAGGACGATTTCCGCAGGGTCTTTCAACATGCGCAGAATCATGGGGCCGGACGTGACACCGATGCGGATGTTGTATTCGATGACGTGCCACTTGCCCGGGGCCGGCGCGGGCACCTGGATGGCGGTGACTTGGACGGGCCCGTGATATTTCACTTCGCGGAACCACGGCAGGAGGGGGTGCAGCAGCGCGCGGGCGAGGCCGTACTTGTCGTTTTCGTCGCGCTCCACGAGGCCGCCGAGGGGGGCGCCGGCCACCACGCCGAGGTTGCCGTTGAAGGCGTATTTGTATTCCTGGTTGGTGACGAGCGAATAAATTTCGCCGCCGCTGACCAGGGCGATGTGGCCCGCCTCGGCGCGGCCGAGATATTCCTGGAGGAAGACGCCTTCGGCATAGTTGACGTTGCGGAGCCAGGCGCGGGTGTCGGCCACCGTTTCGCAAAGGATGGTGTGGACGGGGCTGGTGGGCGAGCACAGCGGATTTTTGATGACGAACGGCCGGGGATGCTCGTTGAGGATGGTTTCGGCGGCCAACCGATTGGCGGCCACAAAAGATTTGGGGAAGGCGATTTTGAAGCGGGCGCAGAGTTTTTGGGCGAAATCGCGCTCGCGTTCCAGGCGCATGCCTTCGCCGGTGGGGCAAAAGATGCCCACGCCGGATTTCACCAATTCGGCCGCCCACGGCTGCGTGGCCCAATCAATGGATTGCGGGATGACGGCTTCAATCTTGCGCTCGCGGAGGAGCGGCACGGGGCTGGGATAGACGTCCCGCAAGAACACCGGGCCGACGAGCGAGGGCGGGTATTGGCCGTAATCGCGGGTAAGATAGGAGGAAACACCGGCGCCGGCGTCGGCCAGAGCGCCGCCGATGCTGTGCGCGAAGGCGCCGACGCCGAGGACCATGAATGAATGGGTGTGGGCTTTTTGGGGATGGGCGGTAGTCATCAATTTTCCGGCAACGGGATACACCAATTACGGAAAAAGCCAACCGGTTTTTTGGAGAGTGGGCGACATGTCACCGCAGTCCATGACGCCTCGCGCAATTACGCCGCGCTTGGCAATTCCATTCGCGTCTTGGACTGCGCCGGCAAAGCGCCAGCGGCGACGGCGCTTTCGCACGCTCGCGAGATCTGCAAGCTTTTGAGTACCGTTGCCCGCACGAAAGCGACGTGGCGCTTCCGTTGCAACCGCGCGTTTATTTTGCCGTCCCGCCGCTCGGCTCGTTCGTGGCTGTCCCGTTCACGAAAGGCCGCACGCGCCCGGCCAGCAACTGATAACCAGCGGCATTAAAATGTAATTTGTCCCCCACAAATAATTCAGGGCGTGGCTGGCCTTCGGCATCGAGTGCAATGTCATAAGCCTCGATATATTTTAGATACGGTTTGTCCCGGATAAAATCGGCAACCATGGTGTTGAGCGCCTTTTCTGCCGCATGTTGATTCCAGCGCGCCGGCGTCGCATTCCACGAGATGTAAAAAATTTTCGTCGCGGGGAGCTGCGCATGAATCAGCGCGGCGAATTCCCGAAAATCGGCGAAGACCTCTTCCGGCGTTTTGCCCGCCGCGAGGTCGTTGCCGCCCGCCCGGAAAAAGATCTTCCGCGGCGCGTAGGGAAAAATGATCCGATCCGCATAATGCGTCGAATCCACCACCTCCGAACCGCCGAACCCGCGGTTGAACACCGGCTGCCCGGCGAAATCCCCTGCGAGCGTCTTCCAAAGCCTGATGCCTGACGAACCGACGAATTCAATCCCGCCCTTGGGCGGCGGATTGGTGAGGTCCATCCGTTCATAGGCGGCAATCTCCCTTTCCCACACGGCGAAATTGTGGTTGGTTTCCGCCCCTTGACTCTTGCACCACGCCGCCACAAACAGCATGGCCAGCAAAAGCCGCAAAATAAATTTCATGTGCCGGGCATGAACCAAGGCACGGGAGGAAAAAAACGGGGGCATCTTAAGGTACAAGGTTTAGTGGTGTGTTTTTCTTCCGCGGGAACATCAGAGCTGGGATTTCCCATTGGAATTCTCGCCCACGACACGCGCGGACCTGTTTCATTTTTCGTGATTCTCTTCCGGTTCCGCAGGTTTGCAAGAAATTTTTCCCAGTCCGATTGGTTCAAGAACGAAGAGCAGTACCTTCAATCGGACCGGTTGCCTATTTGTTCCACGCGCCGCATTCACAGCCAGCCTCGAATTGTCAGGTACCGGCGGTCCGTAGATATCGCCAAATATTTTGGAATGCTTTCGGCTTAAGGAGCAATGCCAAGCCCACCGCAACCTGGGCGATCACTCCGGCGGAATACAACCAACTGCTAAAAACCCGATCTGCCGGATTGATGAAGCCCTGTTTATGGTAGGAATATAAAACGACCAAATCCTGCAACGCCCGTCCCACGCTGGGAAGCGCCGTGGCCAAAATCAAAACCCCCGCCGCGGCGAAGGCAATAGACTGAACCTGCTCAAAGGTGCATGGGCTCCCGTCCGGCTCGGAGGAAGTCGTGGACGCGATCCGCCGCGCCAGCGGCTGTGAAAAAACGAAAAGCAAGATGGATAGAACCAGCAGCAAACCGCCGGGAAGTAAGGCGCAGAAAATCGCGGTGGACCGACTCTGGCTAAACGCTCCCGGCACGAACATGGCCGGAAGAAGGCCTAATTCAGAAAACAATGGCACCGCCGTGACGAAGCAATAAACCGCCAAGAGTCTCAAGCCAACGATTGCAAGGTTGATGGGTGACATAAAATTGGTCAGGCCACACGGCCAGAGTCAGACATCGATCTGGAAATGCCAGCCGACTCCGCGTTCTGCCGCCGCCGTCAAAATTCGCTCACACTCGCGCAAGTCATGAATCGCCGGCTGTGCCTCGGGTCGTGGCAGCAAGGCTCTCACCGTGGCCAGTCCATCCCGCGCAGCAAACTGCTGCAAGGGGGGAATCTCCATGCCCTCGGCGTCATCACCGAGAATGTCAACAATCACGGCCTTGTCCATGCTAAGAAACATGGAAAGTGGCCGCACACCAAGCTCGCTCGCGGCGTTATCCAGCACAACTATGTTACAACCCACCCCCTTGCCGTCCATCATGGTGTTCAAACCCTCAATCTCTTTCTCCAACACGATATAATATGCGGTTCCCATTTGTGATAACTGTCCATTTCATACGCGTGTGTGATGTTGCCTAATTCTGATCGTATCCTGATCAAGTCGTTGCTTCGCCGACATACAAACCAACCGGCGTCTCAACGAACCAGATTAAGCGCCGCACCAGCACGTATTGTCAAGTGAAGGAATCTTGATGCGTTACCGGGCAAACGGGCAGTCGCAACGCAGGACAAGCCCGTAAACAAAAGGGATAAAGCTCCTGTTACTGCCAAAGAATCCTTGGCAGCAACTTTCCAAACTTCCTACGGCATCCCAGGACTACCTCTGGCCGGGGTGAACATCACGGTTATCAAGGACTGAAGAACTCGGGAAACCCTTTAGAATCAAAGCAAAAGGCCCGGTTTCGCATGAAACCGGGCTTTAAATTGTGGTGGCAGGACCCGGAATTGAACCGGGGACACAAGGATTTTCAGTGCTCACCAAGTCCAGCGTTAGTTCCGCATTTTCAATATGTTACACAGCAGAGATTTCGCCGGGTGCAAGGTCTGATGCAAGTTGGCAAATTCACTTCATTTCACGCAACATGACTGTTTTCTGCTCCAAGCTCAGGCTCATGCTGTTGGCAATCTTTGACCGGACAATAGGCCGCATGTCTTCCCGCTCGCTGTCGTTTGCCACACGCCAAACCCGCATCGCCGCTTCCGCCGTCATGTTGTGAACTTGGAACTGCAATGGAGTGTACCGCAACCGCTCAACCAGCGTTTGCGCCGCCGCTTCGTTCAGAATGCCTTTGTCCAAGCCCCCGCGCAACTCTGCAACCGCCTTCCGCTGCTGCCCGGCCTTGATATCGCGGACAACCTGTTTCAGTAGCTGGCTGCGGTCGTAGCTCTCTTGGGGCCGGGGTTCCTTCGGCATGGAAGCCGCCGAGATTTCCGCCGCCAATTCCTGCGCCGGGGTCATCGTCAGCCGAGCGGGGGCGGGAGTGATACCGAAGAAAGGCGCAACTTCTTTCCATGCGTTCGTGTCCGTCTCGCGCAGCTTCATTGCGCCGCCCACAGAGAAGGGCACCATTTCTTTGCTCGCCCATTCCGCAAGCTCGCTGCCCTGCTTCCAGATTGGGTCATCCTCGTTACGAATACGTACGTCGTAGAAATTCCGGTTCATGAGCAAGTCATAGATCGAACTCAGCAGCGGGTTCAAACTGTGGCCCAAGCTCTCGCCCGGATGCTTCCAGTACGATATGACATCCTTCATGTAGCTTGGGAAGTTCACCCGGAGTGGATTTCCGTTTACATCCTCACCGCCAATGCGGGGCATGAAGTAGTCCATCCCCTTCGGCTTTGTCCCGGTGGCAAGGCGCGTCACCAGATAGCCGAGAATCCCGATCAGTAGCGGGAGCGCCATCACGTAGGCCATCCGGTGTGAGAAGTCCGGGCGTTTCCCGGCTTTCACGTCCTTCGCATACTGCCACGCGTCCCAACCGCCGCCCGCGCCTTCCCGCATCTTGCCAAGTTGCCAGCCATAGGCCCGGAACGTAAGCAAGCTCACATCCTTCAAAGCGCGGTTGTAAAATAGGTTGTCGTAAACGACTTGCCCCATGCGGTTATCCACCGAGTCCCAGCACTTGCGCATTACCTCCCGCACGTCTTCGGGGCTGGCGTTCGGTCCCAGCGCCAGCAACTCCCGCTTGGCCATCTCCGCGAAGACACCCAGCTTTTGCCGGGGCACCACGTACGACATGATGGGCTTCATCATTTGTTCCACCAGCGCAAAGGGAGCGTTTAGCGTTCCCTTCACAAAGCCCGTCGCCGTGTACTCGTGAAAGGCTCGCACCATGCGCCGGGTGAACTCCGTTTGCCAAAACGCATCCTGCCCCACGCGCCCGCCACCCGCTTCCAACGCCTTTACCAGCTGGCCGATTTCCCCATCCGTAATGTCGGCCAGCACCGCATTCTTCAAATAGTTGCCCGCCCGAAGATTGGCTATCGGCGACACTGGCAGGCTGGCGAACGTCCGCAGGCCCCGCCCAAGCTCGCCATACCCGCCCAGCGCTTGCGGGATGACATCCTTAATCGCCAGCGACATCCGCGACGCCGCCGCGTCCAGACTGGTGAAGCCCAAGTGGAACGCCGAAAATCCAAGCTGAATGGCGTTGAGCATGTTGCTTGTCTCGCGCAGCGTCCGATACCACAAATGCGGATTCAGGCCGGGCGAAAGGTAATTGCGCATCACCGCCGCCGCCTGGTCCGGCATGTAGTAGTCTCCCAGCTTCACCAAGCCGCCTGCGTTTTGCTCTGCCGTGTCCTCACCCAGCCGCAAGCTGGGGCGAATGTTGTTGATGATGTTCAACTCAGGGTGTGCCGCCAGAAAACCCTCGAACGCCTTCTTGACCATTGGTGCCTTCTCGTCCATCAGCTTTGGTGCGTGCAGGTACGCTTGCAGAATCACCGCCATTTTCTCCTCAGCGGAACGCACGTAGCGCTTGAAGTTATCGCTTGGTTTCTCACCCGCCCAGCGGGCATCGGCCAGCGCCCGCACTTCGTTCTGCATTTGGTCCGTGGCGAACATCGCAGGCCGCAGATCTGCATAGCGGTTGTCCAGCACGTGCCCCAGTTCGTGCCAAATCAGCCAGTCCGGTCCGCCAAACTTCGTGACGATCCGCTCTTTGCCCTTCTCCCCCACCCTATGCGCTTCGTAGCCCCACCGGCCCCGTCCGCCGATCTTGGCCAACCGTTCCATCGGCACGCCCAATTGCCGCAGGACATCCAACGTCGCTTCTCGCATCCCAGCGTCATACGCCTCTTTGATTTCCACCGTAGGCGGCCCATAACGCTGAAACGCCCGGTCAGGAAATGTGCTCCACCCGTCCGGCGCACGGCGGAAAACATGCACGAACTGCATCAGACCCGCCTCTTCCATCGCCCGGCAGAACTTCACGCCCAGAATGTACCGGCTGATTTCGCGCCGCTTGAGCATCCACATATCAATTGGATTGTCATGCACCGGGCGCAGGCCCGCCGCCAAGCCATCGCGGAAAAGCTGATACACCCGCTGTTTCAAGAACGAGCGTGGCCCGGTCAGCGGGCTATGCCCAAGGCTCGCCCCGATGACCCGCTTGGCCCGGTCAGGGTCGTCCCACAAGTGCGGGAAATAGTTCTCCATGAAGTTTTCCAAGATGCCTTCGCCCAGGCCGTGCAAAATGTCCAGCCAGCGCTCGTTCTGGTTCTTCAACTCCGTCGCCGCCTTTCCCTCAATCGGCCCCAGGGTTGCCGCCTCGCCGCCCTCGTATGCGTCAATCAACGCGTAGTTCCGCGGTAACGGCAAAGTCGGGTCATACTTCCACTTCTTCGGGACCGGCGTTCGGTCGAATGAATTGCGGAACGGGCGCAACGACGCGTCCGCCCGCGCCTCTTCGTTCGCCGCCTCGCCCATCAACTGCCGTAGCAAGTTCGCCGTAAACCGGGCTATCTCACCCAACGTCTGCGGAGCAACGGCGGAACGGAAGCGGTTAACGTCCCGCATGAAATCACTCGCAGGCTTTTGAATCTCAGCCACCGTTTGCGGCCGATACCGCCGACCGCTCGCCCCGGTTGTTCCGCCCCCGCCCGCGCTGCTGCTCATGCTGTTCTGTACGTCCTCGCCAGCGCCCGGCCCCGCGTTTTTCAAGCCGCCGTCCCACGCCGTCGCCGCCCGGATGTAAGCCGCTTCCTTCTCCGGCAGCTTGTAATCGCTAATGCCGCGCTCCACCAAGTCTTGCACCTTGCGCGCCGCCGCCGCCCGGTCTGCCTTCGACACCAGCCCCCAGCTTTCAAACCGCGTCTCAAAATCCGCCCGCATCTTCTTAGCGGCTGCAATCAACTGCTTCGCTGTGCCGCTCAAATCGGCCGGCTTGTTCTTCAAAAGCTCTTGTGCCGCCTTGTGCTGCGCCTCGCCTTCAGCCTTTAGCTCCGCGTCCAAGGCCATCAGCCGCTTCTGCGCCTCATCCAATTCCGCCGCCCGCTCGAACGGCATTTTCACGAAGCTTTCCAGTTCGCGCAGGTTGCGTTCCTGGTTGCCAATGGACGCCTTCATCTCATCCGGTTCGTGCGCGATTCGCTCCAGCACTCCCGAAAGCGAGTGCATGAAGCCCGCCCCCGTCGTCACCCGGCCCCCGCGACGGTTCGCTTCAAAGTACCAATCCGTCGTCGCCAGCGTCATATCCGGCGGGGCAGAGAAAGTGCCGTCCCTGTTCTTTACTGCCGTGCCCGGGGGAGCGTCCGAATCCAACAGGATGCGTTGTCCGTTCAACTCGACCATCGCCCTTACCCCAGCCCGGCCCGATGTGATTTTCTTCGCCTGTTCCGCCAGCCGCCCCATTTCCGCTTTCAGGATTGCGTCCATCGTGGCGGCAACTTCCTTCTTCCCCGTCACCTTATGCTCGCCAGCTTCCAGCTTGAAATCTCCCGCAAAGGCTTTCGCGTACTGCGCCGCCTGCGCCGTTGACTTGTCCAGTTCCACGCGCTGCGCCGGTATGGCCTTTTCCCGCATGTACCTAATCTTGTCGTGGGCATCCTGGATTTGCTTGTAGTGACCGCTGCGCAGCGCTTCCAGTTGTCGCACCTGGTTTTCCAGCGCCACCCGTTCCAGCGCCCGCTTATCGCCCGCGAAAGCCGCCATCATCTCATCAAAGCTCAGGCTTTGCTCGTTCGCCGCGTCCTCGAAACTGCGCCCGGAAATGTCACCCCGCAGGATCTGGTTAATGAAGCGCTGCTTCGTCGCGTTCTTCTGGTACATCGCCGCGTCCAGCGTGTTCTCTACCCCGTAGTTCAACACCTCGACTTCCGGGTTCATGTTGCCCTGCCGCACAATGCGCCCGTTGCGTTGCTCGATGTCCATTGGCCGGGCCGGGCAATCCAAGTGATGCAGCCCGATCAAGTGTTCCTGCGCGTTGACGCCCACGCCCATCTTTTCAGAGCCGCCGATTGCCACGCGGATATCGCCGTCGTTCAGCTTGGCAAACAACGCCTCCCGTTTGGCGTCCTTCACATCTGGCGTGACAATCAAAATCTCCTTCTCCGGAATGCCCCGCTCAATCAGCTTCCTCTTAACCTCGTCGTACAGGTTGAACCGGGGGTTATCCGGGTTGTCCTGGTACAAGTCGGCAAAGATCATCTGCGCGCCTTTGGTCGCCGTGCTATCGGCATAAATACGCGCCACGTTGTCCGCCGCCACGTTCAACTTGCTGCCCGGCTCGTCCGGCGCGGAGGGGTCCACCATCCGCATGTCCAAGCTCGCCTTCTTGGCCAGCGTAAACATGACCAGCGGTATATGGCTGTTTAGCTTCTTCTCCTTGCCCGACATCGCCGCGAACGCTTCAAGCTGTTCCCGAATCCATCCAATATAGGCTTTGAGCCGGGGCGTCAGCTTGATCGTAATGCTTTGCGCCTTGCCCGTTTTCACTGCGGGCAGGCCCGGCAAATTAACTTCTTCTGGCGTTACCACGTCCGCCACTTGCCGCCACGCCTGGATTAACTCCGGCCCGTTCGTAAACCGGGCGAACCGGGTGACCGGCTGCCATGAGCCTCCCGCCGTCATTTCAAGCTGGGTCGTCGTCTCGCCGAACGTACTGGCGAAGTCGTCAAAATTCTCAATCCCGTACGCCTTCAACACGTCCGGGCGAACGTACCGCATCATGTTCCACGCTTCGGCCAGCGTGTTGCTTACTGGCGTGCCCGTGGCGAACACCACATTTCGCCCCTGGTTGTGCTCTTGCACCCACCGCGTTTTGAAATACATGGACAATCCCCGCTGGCTGGCACCCTTGTCCAAGCCCTTCACGTTGTCCATCTGCGTCGTGAATTCCAGTTTCTTGTACGCGTGAGCCTCGTCCACAAACAACGCGTCCACGCCCGTCTGTTCAAACGTGAGCACATTGTCTTTCTTCCGCCCCGCCAGATTGTCCAGCCGCTCCTTCAGCTTCTTGATGGCGCGTTCGATGTCCGCCGCCTTTGGTGAGCGCTTGCCCTCAGCGTGTGCCGCTTCAATCTTCGCGTCTTGCAGTTCGGCCAGCCGGTCATGGATGTACGCCTTTTCCCGTTCTTCATCGTCCGGGAGCATGTTGACGAACGACTGCGGGACAACCACGGCGTCCCAATCGCCCGTTGCCACCCGGCTCATGGTCCGCTGCCGCTCCGCTGCTTCGCGCTGTTTTGGCGAGGGACACAAGATTTTCGCCGTGGGGTAAAGCCGCTTAAACGAACGGGCGAACTGTTCCAATGTGGCGTTTTGCACCACGATCATGGGTTTCTTCGCCAGCCCCAGCCGCCGCATTTCCATTGCCGCCGTACACATTACGAATGTCTTGCCCGTTCCGACCGCATGGGCCAGCAACGTGGAATTTTGCAGGATGCGCGTCACCACCGCCTTTTGGTGCGGGCGCAATTGGATGTCCGCCGACGCTCCCGGATAATTCGCCCACGTCGGCGCCTCATACTTCGTTTTGACCACACCGTTAAACCGCTCGTTGTAAATCTGCGCCAGCTCCCGGCTGATGTCGCCGCTGGACATCACGTAGCGCTTGAACTCCTGTTGCAGTTGCTTCTGCTTCTCTTGCGCCTCCAGGCTCTTCTCCTGGTCCCGGACGGGATGCGTTCCTTTGCCGTCCGCGTTCGGCTCCTCGCGGGTCACGTAGGCGCTCTTGAGATTCAGGGACTGTTCCACCAGTTCATGCCCCGTCCAGCTATGCACGCCAAACTTCGTGACGTTGCGGTCGTCGTATTTGGAATTGTCCTTTGTCGCGACGTACCAATGCCCGGTCTCGGGCGAGAACGATACCTTGGCATTGACGTTCAGCACGTCCCGCAGAAACCCTTCAATCACCTTCGGGGGCACCCATACGCTCCCCAACTTTACGCTGATCTCGTTGGCCGGCACCGGGGCCGGTTGCACCTTCGTCAATTCCTCCACGTTCTTCGCATAAAGCGGATTGTCCGCCGCTGCCGCCGTCGCCTCCCGCAGCTTGTCCTTTACGAAGCCGCTCAGATATTGCGCCCGGCCCTCCCATTGCCCCGTCTTGGGATTCTCGAACGCCTGCCCGGAGTGAACCAATTCTTGCTTCACTTGGTCCACTGGCTTGCCCGTCAACTTGGCCATGTAATCCGGGTCCACCCGCCCGGCAAAGTTCATCGCCACCTGCAACGCATCGCCCACAGTGTCCACGTGCTCCGGGGGCCGTCGCGGAAAGACCGTCCGCTTGTGGAAGATGTCGCTCTTGTTGAACTCCCACACCCGCCGCATTACCTCCTTGCCGCCGCGCTTCGTCGTCACCAGTTGCGCCGTGGCATCTTCCAGCGCCATCACCGCCGGAGAATCAACGTCATCGGACAGAAAGGCGCTGGAGCCGCGACTCATTCGGTTCAATACGCCGTGCTTGCTCACGTACTCGTCATACAGCCGGTTCAACTGCTGCATGGACGCCTTAATGTCCGCGTCCGTGGCATCGTCCTTGAGCATCAGGTCCACGTGCGCCTTGGCGTGATCGCGCAAGGCAATGTACCGCTTCGCCTGCGCCAGCTTCTTCGCATCGCTCGCCCATTCCGGCTTTGCCAGCGTGCCATCCTCCTGGACCACGTAAACCCCATCATCCTTGCCCACGATCTGTCCCACCTTGCTCCCGACCGCCGCTTTGATGATCGGCTTGGCCATGTCTTCGGCCGCCGTCTGCGCACCAAGTACGTTTTCCGGCAGTTTGCCAATGGCCGCGTCCAGCTTCGCCCCCAAGTCGCCCGGCGTGGCAATAAGCGCCTGCTGGTCCGGCCCGTGCATGGTGCCCTCCCTCGACATCCGGCCCAGCATCATGTCCGGATTCTTGGCAAAATATTCGTTGATCTCCACCGGTGCCCCGCGACTGATCGCCACCGGTTCCGTGCGTAAGAACGGCTGCCCCGCGAACGGCGTCCCGTCGCGCTTGCGAAAGAAGAGAATGTCCGTCGTGACTTCCGTGCCTGCGTTCTTCTTGAAAGCATTGTTCGGCAGGCGGATTGCACCCACCAGGTCCGCCTTCTCCGCGAAGTATTCCCGCGCCTTCCGGCTGGCCGTATTGTTGTCCATCGTGCTGTCGCTGCTGATCGCCGCCACGATGCCCCCCGGCTTCACCACGTCCAGCGCCCGCGCAAAGAAGTAATTATGCAACGACATCGGCGGGTAGCGGTCGTCGGTCGGGCCGTCCTTGTCGAACGGCACGTTCGTAACCGCCAAGTCCTGCGAGTTGGCCGGAATCTTCGCCTGCTCAAATCCCGTCTGATGCACCAGCGCCTGCGGATACAGCTTGCCCAGGATGCGCCCGCTAATGCTGTCCAGTTCCACCGCCGTCCAACGCGTCTTGCCCCGGACGCTTTCCGGCGTCAGCCCCACGAAGTTGCCCACGCCCGCCGCCGGTTCCAGCGCCTTGCCGCCCGTGAATCCCAGCCGTTGCACGGCGTCCCAAATCTTGTTGATAACTACCCGGTCAGTGTAATGGGCGTTGAGGATGGAAACCGCCGCCGCCGCGTGTTCTTCCGGCGTCAGCAATCCCTTAACGTCGTCATATGCTTTGCCCCACTGCTTTTCCCAATTCTCGTACTCCTTCCGCTGGTCCTCGTTCCACGGCGGCCGTTCACGGTAATGGGCCTTGCCCGCGTCAAAGACCGGCTTCAACCCGCCCCAGCCCACATACTTGGCCAGCACTGTTTTCTCTTCCGGCGTGGGATTGCGGTTCTCGGCCTCCAACTTCCGCAGCAACTTGACCGCCGCGATGTTGGCTTGCGCCTTCGCCTTATCACCCGTGGGAATCCAATCCTCGTCCTTGGGCAAGACGTGGTTCTGATCGTCCACGCCCGGAGCTTTCGGCTCGGTCGGTGCTTGAGGGGGCAGTGGGACTACAGGCTCTCGATGATCTTCCGCTGTTCCGCCGGCGGCACCGGCTCCGGGGGATTGTCCTGGAACGCCGGGCCGTCCGGGGGGCAAAGGAGTTCCGATGCCGCTATCTCCCACGCCTCGTCCGAGGTCAGGCCGCGCTCCTGCATCAGTTCCTCCACTCGGCGGATTGCTGGTTGCATCCGGTCGTCCAGATACTCCGGTAGATTGCCCGACTGGTGGAGCTGGCGGACGAGGTCCGGCTGGTTCTCGAACATCCAATTCAGATGCACCAGATGTCGGCTGTTCAGGGCTAAGTCGCTGTTCTCCGGGTTGTTCATTTGGACTCTCATTCGTAGGTTGCGCCTCGTCGGCAGGTTTGTCAATTGGCCGGCCATACTTGCAGCAATTCCGTAATGTGGGTTACGTTGCCACCTTTTGGCCGGGGCGCTCAATTT
>CAZHIM010000046.1:0-38387 GCA_964532525.1 uncultured Bifidobacteriaceae bacterium | reverse complement strand
CCCCCCCGTTGGCGGCCAACGCACTTAATGGTTTTCTCCCGCCCCCGTTGTCTATAACTTCATCGTCGCAACCCATGAAACTCTGGCTTCTTTCGCTCGCGCTGCTCGGGCTCGCCGCCGCCTTCCCGGCCCCGGCCGCCTCCTTTTACTCCCAGCCCCTCGATGACCCCCGCGCCGTCCAGGTCGCCCCCGCCGCCAGCGGCGACGACACCGCCGCCCTGCAGCGCGCCGTCAACCAGGTCCAGGCCGCCTCCGGCCAGGGCATCGTCTTGCTCGCGCCGGGCCATTACCGCCTCACCGACACCCTCTACCTCTGGCCCGGCATCCGCCTCATCGGCTATGGACCCCAACGCCCCGTCATCTCCCTGCCCGCCGGCTCCCCCGGCTTCGGCGACACCAACCAGGAAAAATTCCTCTTCTTCTTCGCGGGCGCCCGCCCGCGCCACGCGGATACCGACCCCGCCTCCATTCCTGACGCCAACCCCGGCACCTTCTACTCCGCCATCGCCAACCTCGATATCGAAATCGGCGACGCCAACCCCGGT
This sequence comes from uncultured Bifidobacteriaceae bacterium, assembly GCA_964532525.1. Classification (GTDB taxonomy): domain Bacteria; phylum Verrucomicrobiota; class Verrucomicrobiia; order Limisphaerales; family UBA11358; genus UBA11358. The sequence goes on along the minus strand of CAZHIM010000046.1, from coordinate 37,842 downwards.
GCCGTCGCCGTCCGCGCCCGCTACGCCCAGCACTGTTTCCTCGCCCACATGGATTTCCACCTCGGCTCCGCCCTGGCCGGCGTCCACGAAGGCGGCAATGTCATCGAGGACGTCCATTTCTTCGGCGGCACGCACGCCATCTGGACCTCCAAACCCTCCCCCGGCTGGCAGTTCACCATCATTGATTCCTCCTTCGAAGGCCAGCGCGCCGCCGCCATCCTCGAACACGAGGCCGGCCTCACCCTCATCCGCCCCGCCTTTCGCCAGGTCCCCGCCGCCGTCGAAATCGAGCCCGGCTGGCCGGATGAGCTCTTCGTCCAGGACGCCGTCCTCGAAGATGTCTCCGGCCCCGCCTTCGTCTTCGACCTGGAGAAAAATCCCCGCACCGAAATCACTCTCTCCGGCCTCACCTGCCGCCGTGTCCCCGTCTTCGCCGCCCTGCGCGACAGCGGCCGCCAATTCGTCGCCCCCGGTGAAATCTATCGCGTGGACAACTTCTCCCACGGCTTCACCTATTCGGACATTGGCGCCACGCCCGAAATTAAAACCACGTTCGCCGCCACGAACCTGCCCTCGCTCCCGCCCCAGGTCCCTTCAGACATAGCCGCTTTGCCGCCCGGCGATACCTGGGTCAACGTCCACGACCTCGGCCTCAAGGGCGACGCCCGCACCGACGACACCGCCGCGTTGCAGCAGGCCATCCGCCAGCATCGCACCCTGTATTTTCCCTCCGGCTGTTATCTCGTCCACGGCACCCTCCAGCTCAACCCAGACACCGTTTTGATCGGTCTGCACCCCGGCGCCACGCAAATCATCCTCCCCGACGGCACGCCGGGCTATCAAGGCGTCGGCGCCCCCAAAGCCCTCCTCGCGGCGCCCCCGGGCGGCAGCAACATCGTCATCGGCCTCGGCCTCTTTACCAGCGGCAACAATCCCCGCGCCGTCGCCGCCCTCTGGCAGGCCGGCAGCAATTCCCTCATGAACGACGTCCGCTTCCTCGGCGGCCACGGCACCCCACTGCCGGATGGTTCCCGCGCCAGGCCCTACAATCAAAACCACACCGCCGATCCCGATCCCGACCGCCGTTGGGACAGCCAGTTCCCCAGCCTCTGGGTCACCGGCGGCGGCGGCGGCACGTTTCTCGATATCTGGACCCCCTCCACCTACGCCCAAGCCGGCATGGTCGTCTCCGATACCGAGACCCCCGGCCGTGCCTACCAAATCTCCAGCGAACACCACGTCCGCCACGAAATTCAATTCCGCCGCGCCGCCCATTGGACCTTTTACGCCCTCCAAACCGAGGAGGAGCGCGGGGAAAGCGGCTTCTGCCTGCCCATCGAAATTGAATCCTCCCACGACATCACCATCGTCAATTTTCACAGCTACCGCGTGATCAGTTCCTATCAACCCTTCCCTTGGGCCGTCAAAGTGTGCAACTCCCGCGACATCCATTTCCGCAATTTCCACTGCGACAGCAACAGCAAGGTTAGCTTCGACGATGCCGTCTATGACCAGACGACTGGCGGCGAAATCCGCCAGCACGAATTCGCCGCCCTCGATCTTTCCGGCCAAGCGCCACATCCCGTGGCCGACCCGCCGTCTCCCGTTCTCGCTCCCGGCACCCGCGTCACCCGCCTCGCCGGCGGCTTCTTCAACATCTCCGGTGGCGCCGTCGGCCCCGCCGGCGATTTCTATTTCGTGGACGCCCACTGGCAGCGGATTTATCGCTGGTCCGCCGCCGGGCAACTCTCCACCGTCTCCGACGCCCCGCTGGACCCCGTCAACCTCGCCGTGGATCAGGCCGGCAACCTGCTCGTCGTTTCCTACGCCGGCGACGCCATCGTCTATGCGCTGAGCCCCGCCGGCGAGATCCAGCCCCTCAGCCCGCAACCCGTTACCGCCCGGCCCGGAAAAAATCTTGCCCTTCCCGCCAGCGACTGGCATCTGAATCAGGATTCTCTGACCCATCCCGCCGCGCAGTTCGTCTCGCCGGATCAAACCACCATCCTCCCCGTCGGCCAGGATTTCCTCGACGGCGCCGTCAGTTGGGGCGTCAAATCCAGCCCGCCCATCCGCTCTTTCGGCTTGGATCGTGCCATCCCCGGTCGGCCCTTCTACGTCACCGATGAATCCGCCTTGCAAACCTGGGCTGCGGACGTCAATCCAGACGGCTCCCTCCACGATTTCCGCCTGTTCGCCGAACAAGGCGGCGAAAGTGTCACCTCGGATTCTCGCGGCAACGTCTATATTGCCGCCGGCCAGATTTACGTGTACGACCCCGCCGGACGGCCGCTCGGCGTCATCGCCGTCCCCGAACGCCCCATCCAGTTGCTCTTCGGCGGCCCCGATCACCGCACCCTGTTCATTGCCGCCCGCACCTCCCTCTACTCCGTCCGCACCCGCCACCCCGGCTGGTGACCGGCAAAACGCGGGGAGGGAAAAACGCTCCCCGCGCATGAGAAATCAAGCCATTCGGCTCGCTTTTGGCGGATGGGAGTGGGTGATGCAAGCCCTACAGGCTTGATGGGTTTTGAGGACATGCCCCAGCGCAGGCGCTCGCGCGCCAACGCTGGGCTGGATGGTTGCCATTCCTTCAGAATGGCCTGGGGCCGCGGGGGCGCGGCCCGGGAGGGGAGTTACTTTACGAGGGTGCGGCAGAATTTCTCGATGCGATCGAGGCCTTTCTCGAGGTTGGCCATGCTGGTGGCATAGCTCAGCCGGAAATAGTCGTCGGCGCCGAAGGCGATGCCGGGCACGGCGGCGACTTTTTGGGCTTCGAGCAGCTTGGCGCAGAACTCGGTGGATTTGAGGCCGGTCTGGGAGATGTTCGGGAACAGGTAGAACGCGCCCCGGGCATTCACACAGGAGAGGCCGGGAATGGAATTGAGCTTCTGGTGGGCGAAGCGGCGGCGGCGGTTGTATTCCGCGAGCCAGATGGGCAGATGATCCTGCGGGCCGGTGAGGGCGGCGACGCCGCCTTTTTGGGCGAAGGAGGTGGGGTTGCTGGTGCTGTGGCTCTGCACGGCGTCAATGGCCTTGGCGATGGGCTCGGGCGCGGCGAGGAATCCCAGGCGCCAGCCGGTCATGCTCCAGGCCTTGGCAAAGCCGTGAACGATGATCGTGTGGTCGTAATGGGCCGGAGAGAAACTGGCGACGCTTTGGACTTTGGCGTCATCGTAAAGCAGGTGCTCGTAGATTTCATCGCTCATGATGAGGATATTTTTCTCCACGCAGACATCGCCGAGCGCCTTGGTTTCCTCGGGGGTATAGACGGTGCCGGTGGGGTTGCTCGGGGAATTGAGGATGAACAGCCGGGTTTTGCGGGTGATGGCCTTGCGGAGCTGTTCGGGCGTCACCTTGAATTCGGTCTTGTCCGTGGTGGGCAGGATGACGGGTTTGGCGCCGGCGAGCTTGACCATTTCGGGGTAGCTCAACCAGTAGGGGGCGGGGATGATGACCTCGTCGCCGGTTTCGCAGGTGGCGAAGATGGTGTTGAAGCAGGAATGCTTGCCGCCGCAGGAGACGATGATCTGGGAGGGCTTGTAAGTGAGGCCGTTTTCCTTTTGAAACTTGGCGGCGATGGCTTGGCGCAATTCCGGGATGCCGCTGCTGGGGGTGTATTTGGTGAACCCGGCGGCGAGCGCCTTGGCGGCGGCGTCCTTGATATGCTGGGGGGTGTCAAAATCCGGTTCGCCAGCGCCGAAACCCACAACATCCTCGCCGGCGGCCTTCATGGCCTTGGCTTTGGCGTCAATGGCCAGCGTGAGGGAGGGGGTCAGTGAGGCGGCGCGTTTGGAGATTTTGTAGTTCATAATGAGCGGGGGAAATTTTACGGTCAAAAGGGCGCGGTGCAAGAAGGGAATTGTGTGCCGGGGAAGGGAAACGATGCCGGGAGCGGTTCACCGGGCGATCAATTTGGGCAAAAAAAGAGCCTGGCTAAAAAACCACTAAAAAAAGCCAGGCTCTTTCAACCCTTATCCCAATCACCTACATATATTCAGACCGGGCTGGGGAAAAATAGTTCAAAATAGTTTAAGAATTGTTTTAGAAATGTTACATGACCCCGGAAACCTTTGAATTTTAGCGGGTTTCGGTGGTTTTGGCGGCTTCGATCAGCTCCCAGAACTTGGGATTTTCCTGCAGGGCCTGGTCTTCGGCCACCTTGATGCCGGAGCGGAAGAAGAAATCCTTCAGGGTGTTCCGGCTCAAAACGCGATGGACGAGGATGCCCAAGGGGTGGCGCTCGAAGTAAACGCGATAGTCGCCGACGCGAAAGCGGTGGAGGATGTGGCCGTCGTTTTCGAGCTTGCCGAAGTCCTCGAGCTCGCTGCCGATGACGTGCTGGGGCAGGCCGCGGAAATCGCCCAGGATTTGGAGCTGCAGCTCCTTGGGCATGCGCGCCAGATCGGCGGCACTGGTGGGCGTAAAAATGATTTGAAACGCGTTCATGGTCGGCAAAACCAATCTACCCGCCCAAGCGGCCGCAGGCAACCCCCTTCGGCGTGATTGCAATCTGCACGATTGGCGCGCCCGGTTCGCTCCGGCTCAGTGCCAAGTCAGGATATTGTCATTATTGACGCCCTGATCGGCGGGGAGGGTGGTATCCACCATGCCGTCGGGGCCGGCGGACCAGACCATGATCCGGCCGTGAAATGCGTAGTTGCCGTCCGCTTGCAGGATCAAGCCATTGATGCCACCGGTGGAAACGGCCGGCAGCCGGTAAAGGGCGTCTTCGCACAGGTCGTCATCATTCAAATCGAGGCTGATGACGTAGGGATGGCCCCAGGGATCGCGGTAAACGAGATCGGTGCCGACGCCGGGGGAGACCGTGTCGCCCGACAGGTTGGCGTTGAGGAAGGGGGTGCGCTGGGGATTGGCCTGAAAATTGGCGTCGGGGGTGGGGACGGCGGTGCCGGGGTAGTTGGTGAAGTTCATGAGCACGGCGACGATCTCGGCGTTGAGCACGATGGAGTTGGTGACGAGAGTGCCGATCGTGACGGAACCGGAGTGGTTTTGGAAGACGCCGCCGTAGGTGAAGTCGGGATTGGCGGCGGCCTGGGCCGCACGGGAGACCGGGAAATGGCCGTAGGCGCTTTCGTAGCCTTGAATGCCGGTGGCGAGATCATTCATCTGGATGCCCGCCTTGCGGATTTTGGCGGCCTTGGTGAGGGCCGGAATAACGGCCAGCAGCAGCGACGTCAAAACGGCGATGATGGCGATGACCGTCAGCAGTTCGACGAGGGTGAACGCGGCAGCGGACCGTTTCGATTCGGGCATAAAATGGTTCATCTGAATTTGGTGTGCGCCGGGTTGGGGCGGCGCCGATGCCAATATTCATCCACCTGCCGCGCGCCGCCAGCGAAAAAGCATGCGATTTTCAGCCGAAGAGTGGGTGGAGCTGGAAGGTTGGGCCGGACCGCGGCTGGGCTGAAAGCCAGCCGCAGCAACGATCATAATTCAACGAGCCCAAGCCGCTCGGCAGGCCCTCTGGCTGGCCACCGGGCTGCGGCTGGTCTTCGACACAGCCGCGGTCCGCCAGATTGGACGCACTCTGCAGTTTTGTGGCCATTCGAGTTTCGCACAGTCCAAAAGAATTTTGTCGCACGCCGTTCAGCCGAAGGTGCTGCCGTTGCTGCCCCAGTTGCCGCCTTTGACGTCGGTGAAATTCAGATAGACGCGGTCCGGCGGGATGCCGAGGGAATCCTTGAGAAGCTGGCAGATTTGGTGGGCCAGGCGGCGGTTGACGTCGCTGGAAAGGCCGCCGATGCTGCGGACGTCCACGAACGCGGCATCGCCGGTTTCGCCGGCCATGAGGATGGCGGCGTGGGCGGCGGTGACCATGACGTATTGCTCGGGCTTGCCGATGGTGGCGGCGACGGTCTGGCTGAGGGCGGCGAGGAGGGCCGCGGCTTTATTGCCGGCGAGGGCGACGTTGGTCTCCAGTTTGAGGAGCGGCATAGGTGATGCAAAGTTTGGTGCTTCCGCACGGAATTGAACCGTGATCACAAGTTTAGGAAACTCGTGCTCTATCCATTTGAGCTACGGAAGCAGCCGGTTGATTTTCACCGTAATATTTGGTTGTGCAATCCCGGATTGTTTTTTCCACCCAGTTAACAGACAGCTCATAAACCATACGGGACGACTTTCCGCGCATCCGAACCTACGATAAACACAGCCAAACCGTACTACCGCGTTGACCTCCGAGGCAAGCACTATCAGGGAAACGGGTGGGGCGAATTCGATTGGATGCCGAGGAGTTTTTCGCTACTTTCATAGTCATCAAACCTTCCAGAATGTCTGTTGAATCAAAACCGGCAATTTCATGAAAATTTTCCGGATTAGCCTCGCCGTTTTTTGTTGCCTGGCAATTTTTGCCGGGAATTCGTTGGCGGACGCTGATCGATACGGTCCCAAGATTGGCGACCTTCCGCCACCGCTAACTCTGGCCAAGACGATCCAAGGCCCGCCCGCAACGGAAATGAGCTGGGAAAAGTTCAAGGGGAAGGTGGTGGTGCTGGAGTTCTGGGCGACGTGGTGCGGGCCTTGTGTGGCAGCTCTGCCGCATTTGAACGACTTGGCGGAGCAATTCACCAACAAGCCCGTCGTGTTTCTTTCGGTGACATCCGAAAATGAAGATGTCGTGCGGCTCTTCCTGAAAAGCCATGTCATGAAAGCCTGGGTGGGCTTGGACGATTACGAGGTTTTGAACAAAGCGTTTCATGTGATGGGAATTCCCCACGCAGTGATTGTCGATGCCCGGGGGCACATCGCCGCAATTGCCTATCCAGGTCACATTGAACCGGAAAACTTGGAAGAGGTGCTGGCTGGGAAGAAATGTTCGCTGCCCGAACCGGTGGTTTCCACCCTGGACAAAAGTTCGTCCGAAGTCGTGTCGAACGAAGCTCCGCCGCTCTTTGCAATTACCATTCGGGAGCACAAGCTGCCGCCACAGGCTCGCGGGCCAATTTGCATGTGGTCGGCCGACACCAACCGCTGTGACCTCAATGGCAAAATTGCCACCGTGGAGTCAGCCTTGAATTCTATTTATGATGAAACCCCCGCCCGGACCTTTATCAAATGCAAACTGCCCGCGGGATATTATGATTTTGAATTGAAGGCACCCTTGGGACATTCGAACGAATTGCAAAATGAATTTACTGCCGCGCTGCGCACGACTTTCGGCATCAACGCGACAAAATCAACGAAGAAGCTGGACGTTTATTTGCTAACCCAAATTGGCACCAATGCTCCCGGTCTTAAGAAGGTCGAAAAAGCTGGAGGGGGCGGCCAAAACCGGGGAGGGTTCCGGCTCAATGGAAGTGAGATGAAAACCATTGCGTGGTATTTGGAGGCGGCCTTGGGAAAGCCGGTTTTGGACGAATCGGGTTTGAAAGGGCTCTATGACGTGGACATGAAATGGAGGCTTTCAGAAGCCGAGCAATTGGAGGCGGGGATGGATAGAAGGGTCTGGCAGGCCATTAGAGCCAATCCCAATGGCGACTGGATTAGTGCCTTGCCGGCGGAATTGAGGCAAGGAGAAGCCCTCGAAAGAGACAAACGCCTGAAATTAGAACTGGTCAAGCTTGACGCCGATCAATTCCGGCCCGACCCGGGCAACGTCATTGACGCAGCCCGCGAACGGCTGGGGTTGAAATTAACTTTGACCCGGCGACCCATCGAGATTTTGGAAGTCAGCAAAGCATCACCGTGACGAACACGGGGTTTCGCTCCCGGTTTCCAAAAAAAGGCAAGAGCCTACGATCGTATTCATGGCCCGGCCGAAAGTCGGCGCACGCCCCGCTCACTGGTCGCTAATCACCTTGTTGATATATGCCGCCAATTGGTTGGCCTGGTCTTCCGAGAAGTTGCCGCTAATCCGGGCTTGGCCTCCGGGGATTTCAGAGCGAATCACCGGGGCCATATACAGGTGCCCGCCCAATACGATGGCGAGCCGTTTGCCAATGTTCTCCTTGGTAGTCGCGGCAAACAACTCGCCGCCTTCCGGACTGAACTGGACGTTGATTTCGGGTTCGCCAGACGATTCGTTCTGGACGACGGAGACGGATTGGATCGCCCCGGCGTCCAGGAGCGGCGCTTTCACGAGCTGCAGAACTTCACCGCTGCCGTCGTTGGTCACCGACTCGATTCCATCGCCGGGTTCGTCTGAGACGAGCTGCACTTGGAAGGGGGCCGGCGGGCTCGGGCGCGGGGCGGCGCCGGGTGACTGCGCGGGCGCCTGCGGCTGCGCTGCGGCCAGCGTCTGCTCAAGTTCGCGCTGTTGCCTCCGCAGCACACCGACTTCCCCGCGCAGCTTGAGCAATTCCCTCAATCGTGCGGTGCTCGCCGAAGGCGAGCGGTTGGCCAGCGCGAGCTGGTTGGAGAGACTGGCGCTGTCGGATTTGAGCCGCGCGATCTGTTCCGCCAGGGGCGCCTGCTGTAGCCGCAGGCCCTCGTTCTGCTCGCGCAAATGCGAGACCTGGCGGGCTTGATAGATGCCGGTGCCCAGGGCAACCGCGGTGGCGATGATCAGGGTTTTTTGGAATAGGGTCATGGTGATGGCTTTGGTGGCAGTCAGCAGGCTTGCGGTGTGCAGCGCGGCGCCGACGAGCGCCGCGGCGGAAATTTTCCCGGCCAAACCGGCGGGCACGGCGCCGATGGCATTGGTTGAGAGGACGGTGGAGAGAGCGGCGGCGGTGGTCGTCACGCCCCGGCGCTTGAGGAGCGAATGCAGCTTGTCCAGCGCGCGGGTGACGCGCATGCGGGCGGCATCCTCGCTGGTCCCCAGCGCTGTGCCCACGGAACGGAAATCGCGCTGCTCGAAGTAACGCAGCAAAATCGCCTGCCGGTCGGCCTCACCGAGCCGGCTGATCGCCTCGTCCAAGCCCGGGGCAATCGCTGCCGGGTTGTCGCCGGAAGATTCGTGTAGCGCAGCCATTTCAATCGCCTGCCTTTCGTGAGCCTGACGACGGCGGTCCTTGCGCATGAAGTTCGCCGCCACAAAGCAGGTGTGCCGGTGCAGCCAGCCTCCCAGCATCACCTCCTCGGGGAGATCACGAGCCATGCGCGCCAGGTCCGTAAACACAATCTGGGCAACGTCTTCCGCGTGGTGCGCGTCGAACTCCACCAGCCGGAGCGCTGCGGAATAAACCAAACCAAGGTAGCGCGCCACCAGGTCGCGGAACGCGGTTTCGGAGGAGGTCCGGCCAAACTCCGCCAGTAATGCTTGGGTGTCCGTCATCTTCGATTTCCTATTAAAGACCCGCCGGAAACGAAAACCGAACAAAGATCTGTTTGGCATCTTGGGAGGAAGTAAAAGTTTGCGGCGAATACGGCCCTTATTCACCGCAAATAGTGCGGTGAATAATTATTGCAATCGCCGCAGATTAAGCGGAGAATAAAGGCCGTGAGCTATATTCACGAAGAGGCTGATTGGCCGCGACTGAAATGGAATGATGCAAAGTTGTTGCCGTTGCTGGCGGATGTCCGGCATCGGCAAGGACGTTTGCTGGGCCGGATGGAAGCGCTGGGCTTTCGGCTGCGCACGGAAGCCAGTTTGACGACGCTGACTGCCGATGTCATCAAATCGAGCGCGATTGAGGGTGAATTGCTGGATTCCGAACAAGTGCGTTCTTCAATTGCACGTCGTTTGGGTCTCGATTTTGCGGACAAAATGAAATCAAGTCGTGACGTCGAGGGCGTGGTGGAGATGATGCTGGACGCCACCCAAAAATACGCCGAGCCGTTGACCGCTGAACGATTATTTGGCTGGCACGCCTCGTTGTTTCCCACGGGACGCAGCGGCCTGCGGCGAATCACGGTCGGTGCGTGGCGCCCGGCAAACATCGGCCCGATGCAGGTTGTGTCCGGCCCAATGGGTCGTGAACGGGTTCATTTTGAAGCCCCGGCGGCAGACCGGCTTGAGCGTGAAATGCCGGCATTTCTTGAATGGTTTGAAGCGGCCACTGGAACGGATCCGGTATTGAAGGCGGGTGTTGCCCATTTGTGGTTTGTGACCCTCCATCCATTTGAAGATGGCAACGGGCGTATCAGCCGGGCGATAGCGGACCTGGCACTGGCGCGGGCCGAAGGCACGAAGGAACGGTTTTACAGCCTGTCCACGCAGATCGAAGCGGAGAAAAAACAATATTACCTGGCGCTGGAGAAAACCCAAAAGGGCGGCGTGGACATTACCGCGTGGTTGGAATGGTTCTTGGGCTGTCTGGGACGTGCCGTTGCGGGGGCGGAAGAGGGTCTGGCGGGCGTTTTGCGAAAAGCGAAAGTCTGGGAGCGAATTAACGGCCAAGCCCCGGTAAATGAAAGGCAACGCAAAGTGATCAACCGGTTGCTGGATGGTTTTGAAGGCAAATTGTCCACTTCAAAGTATGCCAAACTCGCCCGGTGTTCCGGGGACACAGCCCTGAGAGACATTAAAGACCTGCTGGATCAAGGTGTTCTAATTCAGGATGCAGGTGGCGGTCGAAGCACGAGTTACCATTTGGTTGAACCGCGCGTTTTTAATGGGTAAAGCCAAGGCAGTGGGTTGTCAAAGAGCAGAACGCGGCTGGGCCGTTGGAGACCCCCTTCCCCCTCATCCTGGCCTTCTCCCTCGGGGAGAAGGAACGCGGGTTGTGGTCGGCGTGGAAATTGAAAGCGGCTCTCGCCAATCCCGTCGCGGGTTTTCTTGCCAAGCGGGGAGCGTGCCTCCCTCCCCCCGAGGGAGAGGGCCGGGGTGAGAATTCCCCGAAAGCGTTCGCGCATTGAACCCCTGAACCGCAAAAGAAACATCCAACATTCCACATTCAACGCCCAATATCGAAGGGGCTCGCGCTGCCGCCTTCGTTCAGGGTTGGGAGTTGAATGTCGAAGGTTGAATGTTTTCCGGGTTCATGGTGAGGGGGAACGGCGCATGGCTGCTCAAGAGACTGTCCGGGCCTGCTGCCGCCCCTTGATAGGTCCGAGTGGAAATCTTCTCACCCACAACGTCGAAGAATTTTTGCGGTTCCTCGACGTTTCTTGTGGGTAGAATGCTCAGGCGCATTTCGGCGGTCGCGGCGCGACGCTGGAAATTAGCCCGGCACAACGTGTCTTGTGCTGGTTGTAAAAATGAAACCGTCCTGACGGGGCAAGGTGTGTCGCGAAGCGACAGCTCCCTTTACCCATTACAAACGTCGAACCATAATTTATTTGTGCTTCAAATAATCAGTTTCGACTCGGGACAAATCGTAAACCCGCCTTGCGTCAAACTCATAATCTCTCCGCCACATAGGCGATCAGGCTGGCTGCGGGAACCAACAAGAACTGGGCAAGCACCGTGCCAGCGAACCGACTTCCAACCAGCCACACGATTGCCCGCCGAAAGCTCGATTCGCTCAACCTGCCCTCGACGACATCATCCGTCATCACTGACAACTGGGGATCGATGATGACAAACATCAATATCGTTGCCACCCCGTTCACAATCGAAGAAAGAGTGCTGGAGGTCACCCGGAGTTGCGGATTCAAATAGCCAGCATACAGCGCAGCGAATACTCCGACGGTCCACAAGGCAACCGCCACCACATTGAGCGCAATTGTCCATGCCGAAATGACGCGCCCGCTGCGCAACGCTGTCACATTGCTGGACGCCGGAATGGAGATCGCATCTTTAATCTGTGTCAATCCACCCCTGAAACAAATGTGAAGCAGCAATCGGGGAATGGAGCGGTGGACTTGGAATTCCTGGACTGCCCGACTAAAAAGCCGCTGGAATGTCGGAATCAGAAAAGCGCCGACGATGGTGGCGAATGTGGCTGAAAATAAAAGCCAGCGAAAGTCAGCAAGCAGATTATGGGTGGTCGGGTGCAACAGGTTCTGTTCGACTCGCTTGGCAAGGAATGGGCCTTGGAAAGAATTTGAGGTTCGGGAAACCAAGACCAGAATGTTAAAAAGCGCGAATGATACAGCAATACGCCGCGTCCTCACCCCCGCGATGCGCACCGAGTATGCCAACGTGCCTATCAAGTGAATGATAAACGTGAGAACACAAATGATGGCAAGGTTGATGTCCATGCGCGAACCGTAGGCTACAGCTAATGTTCTTGGATCATATTGGCACGGTTAGAACCCGAAGGATGACGTTTTTTGGGGCGAAAACTGCGCGGCCGGGGCCGGCTTATTCGTTGTGTGGAATTTGTATGGTGCTGCCGCCGATGAATTCGCGGAGGACGGCGTCGCCGGGGATGAAAGCGGGGTCCGCAACCTGGGCGGGGGTGAAGCCTTCCACGGATTCGAGCAGGGCCTTGACGCGTTCGTAGCGGATGCGGGCGTCGAGGAAACCGGCGTAATCGGCGAAGGCGTCGGGCGGAGGCAGGATGCCTTGGTCGCCGAGGAAGAACGGCTTGAGGGCGGGGAGGTCGAAGGGGAAGCCGCCGTTGATGACGTGGTCGGCGAGGCCGGCGAGGGGCAGGATGCTGAAGAGTTCGCCGGAGCGGACGTAGTGCCAGTGGAGGATGGTGCCGAGGGCGCTGAGGTTGCGGTGATGCGTGTCGCGCAACATGCGGCGGAGCAGGCGGACGTCGGTGAAATGGGTCAACTGCTTGGTGCTGCCGTCACCTTCGTAGAGGACGTTTTGGGTTTCGATGAAGAGGCGGAACTGGGCGGCGGCGGGGATGCCTTCGGTGATGGGCGGATAGAACCCGTGGAGGCAATCGAGCAGGAGCACCTGGTCGCGCTCGAGTTTGACGGGCTTGGTCAGCGTGCGGCGGCCTTCCTTGAAGCTGTAAACGGGCTTGTCGATGGTGGCGCCATCGAGGAGTTCGCGCAGGTGCTGGTTGAGGAGTTGGAAGTCCAGGGCCTCGGGCGTCTCGAAATTGCGGTCGTTGATCCAATCGGTGGGATGCTCGACGAGGGACCAGAAGTAGTCGTCGAGGTTGAGCATGAGGAATTTGAGGCCGAGTTTTTCGAGGCGCTGGGTGAGCTTGACGGTGGTGGTGGTTTTGCCGGAGGAACTGGGGCCGCTGATCCAAATCATGCGGAGGGGTTCGACGGCGGCGCGGCGGGCGGCGATTTTGGCGGCGGCTTCGTCGAGGGATGCCTCGTAGGCGGCGAGGGAAGCGGCGATGACTTCGGGCATGCGGCCGGCGCGGACGGTTTCGCAGAGGCGGGCGACGGTATCCACGCCGAACTGGCGGTTGGTTTCGAGCGTCTGCCACATGCGGTCGTGGGGGAAGCCGTTGCCGACGAACTGGGCGGGGGCGATGGCGCCTTCGCGGAGCCAGTGGCGGCCCCAGCGGTAGCATTCGTAGGCGTCGGCGGTGTTTTGAAACCCGTAGCTGCGGAGGGCATGGAGGACGGCGTCCTGGATGGTCTCGATGGTGGGCGGGAAATTGGAGATGTGGTGCTGGCCGGCGGAGTTGAGGCAGACGATGGCGGCCTCGGCGAGGAAGGTGGCGAGGGCCTGGTCGGTCTGGCGGGTGGCGAAGATGCCGTCGTTGATGCCGGGGAGGAAGTCGCGCTGGAATCCGCCGATGGATTCGGCGGCGCGGAAGATGGCCTTCCAAATGCGGTCCGGGTCGAATTTCACCAGGGCGCGGTTCCGTTTCTGGACTTTGACGATGAGGTTCTGAACTGACACCGGGCGGATGATAGGGGGCGGGCGGGGAAATGCAAATTGCATAATCGAGGATGGCGGGTCGAGGATTGCGGGATGACGCTCCGCGCCATTACGACGCGCCCGGCAAGTCCGTTCGCGTCATGGACTGCGCCGGCAAAGCGCAGCGGCGACGGCGCTTTCGCCCGCACGCGCAAGCCGCGAATGTTTGAGCACCGTCGCCCGCACGAAAGCGGTGTGGCGCTTCGCTTCCCGCCGCAGTCCATGACGTCCCGCACAATTGCGACGCGTCTGGCAATTCGATCCCGGGCGGGAGGATGAAATTTTTTCTGTGCGGGATGCGGGGGTGCGGCTAAACTGATGGCATATGTCCGCTGAACAAGACCAAAGCAAAGAACGGAAGACGCTGGATGACCGGTCCAAAATGACGGAGCTGGAGCGCATTCGCCACTCGTGCGCGCATGTGCTGGCGACGGCGATCCTGCGGCTGTGGCCGGAGGCGCAATTTGCGGCGGGGCCGGCGGTGGAGAACGGCTTTTATTACGACGTGGAGCTGAAGCACCGGATTGCGCCGGAGGATTTCGCGCAGATCGAGGCGGAGATGAAGAAGGAGATCAAGGCGAACCATCCGTTTGAGAAGATCGTGGTGACGCGGGAGCAGGCGCTGAAGGATTCGCAGAGCGGGCGGCTGGGGGGACTGGCGGAGCGGCCGGGGAACCCGAGCCGGTTCAAACTGGGGAACCTGGAGGCGATCCCGGCGGGGGAGCCGATTTCGTATTTCAAGAACGGGGATTTTGTGGATTTGTGCGCGGGGCCGCACGTGATGCGGACGGGGAACATCGGGGCGTTCAAACTGACGAGCGTGGCGGCGGCCTATTACAAGGGGGACGAGAAGGGGCCGCAGTTGCAGCGGATTTACGGGACGGCGTTCAAGAACAAGACGGCGCTGGAGGAGTATTTCAAGATGCTGGAGGAGGCCAAGCGCCGCGACCACCGGAAGATCGGCACGGAGATGGGGCTGTTTGCGATTGACACGGAATTCGTGGGGCCGGGGCTGCCGCTGTGGCTGCCGAAGGGAACGGCGATCGTGGAGGAGTTGGAGAAGCTGGCGAAGGAAACGGAGTTTGCGGCCGGTTATGTGCGGGTGAAGACGCCGCACCTGGCGCGGGAGAAGATGTACAAAACCTCGGGGCACCTGCCGTATTACGCGGACTCGATGTTTCCGCCGATGGAACTGGCGGGCGAAGGCAAGCAGGATCCGGAACTGGAGAGCAACATCGCGGCGGCGGAGCAGAAGCTGCACGAGTTCGAGAGCCGGGTGAGCGCGATTGAATCCAAGGAACAGACGGAGGGGGGCACGGAGGAGGATGACGAGGCGCTGGGCGCGGATTTATGCGTGAAGCAACAGTTGCAGGAGGACTTGGCGAAGCTGGTGGCGCAGCGGAATCCGGCGGAGCGGTATTATTTGAAGGCGATGAACTGTCCGCATCACCACCGCATTTTTGCGGCGCAGCCGCGGAGCTACCGCGATTTGCCGCTGCGGCTGGCGGAATACGGGACGTGCTACCGGTACGAGCAGTCGGGCGAGCTGTTTGGGCTCATGCGGGTGCGGGCGCTGAACATGAACGACGCGCATATTTATTTGACGGAGGACCAGTTTGCCGCCGAGTTCAAGGCGGTGAACGACATGTACCTGAAATATTTCAAGATTTTCGGGCTGAAAAAGTACCAGATGCGCTTCAGCACGCACTCGCCGGCGGGGCTGGGGAAGAAATACGTGGACGAGCCGGCGCTGTGGTTGAAGACGGAGGAGATGGTGCGGCACGTGCTGAAGACCTCGGGGATAGACTACGTGGAAGTGGCGAACGAAGCGGCGTTTTACGGTCCGAAGATTGACGTGCAGGTGTGGAGCGCGATCGGGCGGGAGTTCACGATTGCGACGAACCAGGTGGATTTTGCGGTGCCGGCGCGCTTTGGGCTGACGTACCGGGACAAGGACAACACGCAGAAGACGCCGCTGTGCATCCACCGGGCGCCGCTGGGGACGCACGAGCGGTTCATCGGCTTTTTGATCGAGCATTACGCGGGGAATTTTCCGCTGTGGCTGGCGCCGGACCAGGTGCGGGTGATCACGCTGAGCGACGACGCGGCGCTGGTGGCTTACGCGCAGCCCATCGTAACGGAGCTGCGGGCCGCGCAAGTGCGGGTGGACGCGGATTTCAGCGCGACGCCGTTCAAGGCGAAGATCGCGGATGCGGAAGAGACGCGCGTGCACACAATGCTGGTGATCGGCGGGCGCGACATGGAAGCCGGCGCGGTGAGCGTGCGGCTGCACACCGGCGGACCGCAGGGGGCCAAGCCCAAGGCGGAAGTGGTGGCGGATATTTTGGCGTCCATCAAAGAACGGCGGGCGTGAGAGGCGCCCGGAGCGGGCGGGTGAAGTTCAAAGACGCGCGAGATGTAGGACTGCCCCCAGGACGGCTCTTTTTAATAAGATCTCAATGGTGCGTTCCGTGCTTGTGAACGGGTGCATCACGTAGAGCCCCTTCCGGCAATTCTTCTGTGGCGGTCGTCCGACGTGAGCGTGACAAACTTTCGGGCATTATGGGCCGCTGTTCCGACAGAGGTTTTTCTTCCGGAGCGGTATTAGGCGTCATGGCCAGCCACGGCTCGACATTGATCCCAAGTTCCCGCAAAGGTTCTTCGAAATGACGCACGACCGTCGCAACAACCATCGGGGTAACTTTCCCGCTGCCAGTTTCAAGCCGCGAAAGATAAAACTGCGAAATGCCGAGTTGATTCACCAACTCTTGCTGTGTCATTCCCTCATCTTCCCGCAATTTCCGAACCGCCGCGCCGATCAACACGACGTCACCAATAGCGCCGTACGCCTTGCGGTACGTAGGCTTTTGCGAGAGCCGCTGGTGCAATTCGGCAAGATTCATATCAGTTCTCGTTGTCCGCCAAGATACATCTCTTTGCGCCGCTTTGCGAGTTCGATTTCTTGGAGCGGGGTTTTGTCCGTTTGTTTGGCAAATCCATTCGTCAGAATGAGCCGGTTTCCATCGTAGAATCCCAAGAACCGGAAACTCTGTTGGTGGGTAATTGCCCTGATTTCCCAAATGTCATCCCGGCCAGCCAGCTTTTTTAGAAAGGTTGTGGGCGGATTCTGAAGTTGTTCCACCATTTCAAAAACCTTCACAATGCGCGCCCTCACAGATTGCACACGAACGGTTTCAATAAATTCAACAACAGGAAATTTCCCGGCTTCCGTCTTATACATCTGTATTTCCCGAAATTTAGTCATGGAGAATCCGTTTTCGTTTTCCTCTTGGGTTATCGCCGAGATCGGTTTGGCAGAAAATAATCTCGCGCATCGGAACAACTAAAACGGCTTCAGCCCATAGCAAGGTTCGCTTTTCGTGATCTTGTGGACGGAGTCTGGTTTTGCGGCATTCTGGCGTTTCATACTGATTGTTTACGGCGATGCCAGTTTACCGGATGGTTGGGGCGCGTCCAAGTGCTCAGTTGCAGCCGTTGGGCGATCATGGTCTTCGTTAATTTCGGCGGCGGCGCCGTGGCCATAGTTTTTCTCGCCCTGTTTTCAACAGGCCTATTTTTCCCCCGACTGCGGGTGTTTGCGTTTTTCGACGGCTTGGCGGAGTACGTATTCGATCTGGCCGTTGACGCTGCGCAGCTCGTCGCCGGCCCATTTTTCCAGGTCCTTCCAAAGGTCCGGCGGGATGCGGAGCAGAAACGATTTGCGATCCTCGGGGGGCATGGGGCTTACTGGTACAGCGTGCCGGTGTTGATGACCGGGGCGGCCTCGGATTCACTGCAGAGGACGACGAGCAGGTTGCTGACCATGGCGGCCTTGCGCTCCTCGTCGAGCTTGACGACGTTTTTGTCCGACAATTCGCGCAGGGCCATGTCCACCATGCTGACGGCGCCCTGGACGATGCGCTGGCGGGCGGAGATGACGGCTTCGGCTTGCTGGCGGCGCAGCATGGCTTGGGCGATTTCGGGCGCATAGGCCAGGTGCGTGAGGCGGGCCTCTTCGATGACCACGCCCGCCTTGTCGAGGCGCTCCTGCAATTCTTTCTTGAGGGCGCCCGCGACTTCATCGGCACTTTCGCGGAGGGAGAGTTCGTGTTCCTCCCCGCGGTCATAGGCATACAGGTTGGCAATGTGGCGGATGGCGGACTCGCTTTGGATGTGGACGTAGCTGACGTAATCATCCACATCGAAGGCGGCTTTGGCGGTGTCCTGAACCATCCAAACGACGACGGCGGCGATTTCGACGGGATTGCCGCGTTTGTCATTCACCTTGAGTTTCTCGCTGTTGAAGTTGCGCGCGCGCAGGGAGATTTTGGCGCTGCCATCGGTGGCGGCGATCTTGGAGTTGACGGCGGCCACGCTGCCCAAGTTGCGCGTGCGGGCGTACAAGGGGTTGGCCCACCAAAAACCACTGGCGCGCACGGTGCCTTTGTAGGCGCCGAAGAGAATCAGGACACGGGCCTCGTTCGGTTGCAGCGTGAAATGGCCACAGAGAAAAACAATGGCCAGGATTTCGAGCAAAACGGCGGGGAGGATGAGCCAATGTTGGCCGGGCGGCTGCGAGAGGAGAGAAATGAGCCAAACGCAGGCGCCGATGAGCAGGACGAGGTTGAAGAGGAGCATGGCCCAGCCGTTGAAGACATCAGTTTCACGCTCTTGACTGACGGATTTGATGGGATTTGAGTTCATATAGTTTTGCCGTTCATGTTATCGTTATGATATCATAGTGAAATCATCTGTCAAGGAGTTTTCCGGGACGGGATGAACACCGGAAGCGTTTCGGATAGTAGCCGCGCCGGGGCGGGCAGCGGGAGAATTCTTGAAATTATTTGGAAAAACCGGGAATTGAGGGAAACCCTTTAAAACAGAGGGAAAACGGCGGGGAGATCATCACACTGGCTTAACGAATTCAATGGATCCTTTCCAGAATTCGATTGAGGCCGGCGATTTTCATGATAGATTCTCCATCTCGAAATAGTTTACAAATGGATGCCATGGAAAGTTTAATGCCGGAAGACGAGAGTCCGACGCCGGCGCTGGAACCCATCGCGATGGTGGCGCTGGATGCCGGCCGATTGCTGATGGAAGCGGGGGCGAGTGCGCGGAGCATTGACGCCATCGTGATGACGTTTGCGCGCGGGCTGGGGGCGGACCGGGTGGACCTGCGGGTCGGGTACGCGTCGCTGGCGGTGACGATTGGGATCGGGCCGAACGGGATCACGCGCATGCGCGAAGTGGGGCACCTGGGGGTAAACCAGCGGCTGGATCAGGAGCTGTGGCATCTGGCGGAGCGGGTGGAACGGCACGAACTGACGACGGAGCAGGCGCGGGCGGAACTGACGCGGGTGGCGACGAAGACGCCGCGGCACTCGACGTGGGTGATGGGGGTGGCGGTGGGGCTGGCGTGCGCGGCGTTCGGCCGGTTGCTGAAGGTGGACTGGGCGGGGACGGGGCCGGTGTTTGTGGCGGCGGCCATCGGACAGGTGGTGCGGCGCGATTTGCTGGGCCGGCACATGAATGTTTTCGTCTGCGCGACGGTGGTGGCATTTGTCAGCTCGGCGCTGGGGGGGCTGGGGGCGCACTGGGAGCACAGCCAAACGGTGACGATGGCGATGATCGCCTCGATCCTGCTGCTGGTGCCGGGCGTGCCGTGCGTGAACGCGCAGAGCGACATCATTGAGGGGCATCCGACGCTGGGCAGTGCGCGGGCGGTGACGGTGGCGGTGGTATTGATCTTTGTGGCGTTGGGCCTGTGGCTGGCACAAACCCTGTTGTCGCACCTGGAGATACCGACATGAACCTGCTTTTTTTATTGCATCAAACGATTTGCGGCGCGCTGGCGGCGGCCGGGTTCGGCGTGTTGTTCAACATTGGCTTCCGCTCGCTGCCGTGGTGCATGGTGAGCGGGGCGCTGGCGCTCTCGACGCGGACGTGCTGCCTGGAGGCGTTTGGCTGGAACCTGGAGGCTTCGTCATTCGCGGCGGCGTTGATGGTGGGGACGGCGGTGCTGGCGGTGCGGAAGCGGGCGGACATTTCGCAAAATGCGCTGGACGTGGTGGGGTGCATTCCGATGGTGCCGGGCAGTTTCGCGGCGAAGGCGATCCTGGGCCTGTTTGCGCTGACCTCGACCGACTCCGCGGAGGCGGCGCAAACGCTCACGACGGCGGTGCAATTCACGGTGCGCGTGATGTTCACCGTGGGCGCGATCGGCACGGGGCTGGCCATTCCGGCGCTGCTGTTGCGGGTACGGGTGTCGCGGTGAGGGGCCGCCCCGGGCCGGCGCCAGTCAATGAATGCGCAGGTAGGCGGTTTCGCCGTTGATCTCAACGGTGGCCCAGGTTTCACCCACGTTCACGAGGCGCACGCGGCGCGCGCCGTCGGCGGTGCGGACTTCGATGGTTTCATCCATGACGAGCGTATAGATCTTCTGATTGGCGCGGATGAGCAGGAAGGACTTTTTGCCGTTTTCCGTGGCGCCTTTGACGGTGAGCGCCTGGACCCAGTCATCGGCCGATTTAAGCGGGGGCGCGGCGGCGGGGTTGGTGGCGGGGGCGGAGGCGACAAAGTCCGGCACGGGGTCGGCCATGGCGAGGCGCGGCCGGTGCGCGGCGCCCTCCGTGAAATCCGCAGTCAGATGCAGCGGGGGCGCGAGGCAGGTGAACAGCAACACGCGGACGCCAAACATCAGGGCGTAGGCGACGGCCACGGTGAACGTGAGGTCGGGCACGAAGCTGGCCCGGGTGATTTTGCGGAGGCAGGCGTAAAGCGCCAGGACGGCAAAGGCGTGGCCGACGAAGGGAAGGAAATCCAGCGCGCAGGCGAGGGCGGCCGAACCGAACAAACCGGAGACGGAATAATTAAATTTTTGCAGCCTGGCCAGCAGCCACAAAAGCAGACCAAGGAGAACCGTGCGGATCACAAAATAAAGGATCAGACCGGTTATGGGCATAAGTTGAAATTAACCGGAGCCGCCGGGGGCAGCAAAGAAAAAGTGCGGTCCGGCGTCAGGCCAGGGGCAGGCGCACGGTGACGGTGGTGAGCTCGCCGGGCCGGGAGGCAAAGTGAATGGAGCCTTGGTGCGCGGAGACAATCCATTGGGCAATGCTCAAGCCCAGGCCGCAGCCTTCAATGGCGGCGCTGTGACTGGCGTCGCCGCGGAAGAAGCGCTCAAAGACGCGTGCTTGCAATTCGGGCGCGAGGCCCGGGCCGGCATTGGAGAAGGCCAGCACGGCAAAGCCGTTTTCACGCTGAAGCGAGAGAGCCACCGAGCCGGCGGGGCGGTTGTATTTGACGGCGTTGTCCGCGAGGTTCAGGAGCAATTGGCGCAAGCGATGGCGGTCGCCGGTGACGGTGAGCTCGTCGCAACGGTCCAAGCGCACGGCGATGCGGGCGGGCTGGGCGAGGATTTGGGCGTCGGCGGCGCATTCGCGCACGAGCTCATCCAGGCGGACGGGTTCGTGGGCGAGGGTGATTTGGCCGGCGTCGGCCTTGGTGAGCAAGGTGAGGCCGTCCACGATTTTGGCCAGGCGATCAATTTCGTCAATCTGGCCGGCGAACCGGTCCTTTTGGGCGGGGCTGGCGGCGGGGTCGTGAAGGGCGGTTTCCAGCTCGCCGCGCAGGATGGTGAGGGGGGTTTTCAGCTCGTGCGAGGCGTGCAGGGTGAATTCGCGGATGTGCTGGAAAGAGCCGTCCAAGCGGGCGGTCATGGCGTTGAAGACGCCGGTGAGGCGGTCCAGTTCGTCGCCGCTGCCGGAGAGAGGGAGGCGGGCGGACAGGTTGCGGTCGTGGATTTGTTCGACGGCGCGGGTCAGGTTGGCAACGGGGGCGAGGGCGCGGCGGATGAGCCACCCGCCGGCGAGCAAGCCCAGGAGAACGGCGGGGAGGCCGGCTTCGACGACCATCTCGGCGGTTTCCTTGACGGCGCCCCCGGCCGGCGAAGGGCGGTGGTTGTGGCGCATCTGCTCGGAAATCTCGATAAAGGTGCCGATGCCCATGACGAGGAGCGACACAATGAGCACGGCGGCGTACCAAAGCGTGAAGCGGCGGCGGATGGTCATGCGGGTCCCTTCAGCACATAGCCCACGCCGCGCACGGTGTGCAGCAATTTCGGTTCGAAGCCGTTGTCAATTTTTTCCCGGAGGCGTTTCACATAAACGTCCACAAGGTTGGTGCCCGGGTCGAAATCGTAGTCCCAGACTTTTTCGATGATGGTCATGCGGCCGCAGATCTGGCCGGCGGAACGCATGAGGAATTCGAGGAGGCGGAATTCGCGGGCGGTGAGTTCAAAGACCTGGCCGCCGCGCTCGGCGCGGTGGGATACGGTGTCGAGGGTGAGGTTGGCCAGGTGCAGGGTGGTGGTTTTGGCCTCGGCGCCGCGGCGGCCGAGGGCGCGGACCCGGGCGATGAGTTCGGCGGTGACAAAGGGTTTGGGAAGATAGTCATCGGCGCCGGCGTTGAGGCCCTCGACGCGTTCGCCAACCTGGCCGCGGGCGGACAGGAGCAGGACGGGTGTGCGGTCGCCTTGGGATCGCAAGCGGCGCAGAACGCTCAAGCCATCGAGTCCCGGCAACATGATATCGAGCACGATGCCGTCAAAGGCGCCGTCAGTGGCGGCGGCGAGGGCGTGGTCGCCGCGGTCGAAGACGTCCACGGCGAACCCTTCCGTTTCGAGCGCGGTGCGCACGAAGGCGGCGGTCTTGGGTTCATCTTCGACGAGGAGTACGCGCATGGGGCCAGTCACTTCGGCATTTCCGGGCGGGGCATCAGGGTTGGCTATTCAGGGGTTTCGGTGGCGACGGAGATGACGTAGCCGGTGAGGGCGTCCACGGCCACTTCGGTGATGGCCGCAGAGCCGCGGGTGGTGAGGTCGAAGTACCAGATGAGATCGCCGTTTTCGCGGTTCAGCTCGCTTTGCTTGATGGTGCCGCCGGGGACTTTGGCCAAGGCGGCCTGCTCGGCCTGTTCCTTGGTGATGCGGGCCTGGGCACGCAAGGCGGCCGGTTCGCGCGGTTGGGAAGCGCAGCCGGCGGCGGCCAGCGTGCCGATGACCGCGGACAGCAACCCGGCGCTGATGAGCCTGCTGTTTTTCACGATGATTACAGTAATTCTGCGGCTGACGGCATGCCAGCGGCAATATCAGCTTAGAGAAAATTCAAGGGTGTCGGAATCTTAAAATGAAATTTTTGTCATTTACCGGTTTCTGCTGGCAATCGGGGGGCCGGCGGGAGATAAGACTGGGCGAAAGTGTTTTATTTCCGGCGGGCGGGCATGAATTCAAACCTGAAAGCGGGGCTGCTGTGCGGCGTGGCGGCGGTGCTGGGCTGCGCCCATTTTCAGCCGCAGCCGCTGGCGCCGGAGCACAGCGCGGCGGCCTTCGACTCGCGCCGGCTGGACGATCCCGGATTGCAAAAGTTCCTGGCTGAGAATGGCGGAGCGGAGGGAACGCACGGGTCGCGGACGACGTGGGATCTGAATTCGCTGACGCTGGCGGCGTTTTACTTTCATCCGGACCTGGCGGTGGCGCGGGCGCAATGGGCGGTGGCCCAGGCGGGGGTGGTGACGGCGGGTGCGCGGCCCAATCCGTCGGTGTCGGTGTCCCCGGGATACGACACGCAGATTCCGAACAATCCGAGTCCGTGGATCGTTCCGGTGACGTTTGATGTGCCGCTGGAGACGGCGGGCAAGCGGGGCAAACGGCTGGCGGAGGCGGAGCAGGCGGCGGAATCGGCGCGCTGGGGGTTTGTCTCCACGGCCTGGCAGATCCGGGGCGGGGTGCGGGCGAGCCTGCTGGAATACAGCCTGGCGCAACGGCGCGCGGCGCTGCTGGAAAAACAGGCGGGGCTCCAGGGGGAAATTGTCCAGCACCTGCGCGGCCGGTTGGAGGCGGGGGCCATCGCCCGGCCGGAGCTGACGCTGGAGGAGATCGCGCTGCAAAAGACACGGCTGGATTTGAACGACGCGCGGGCGCGGGAGACGGATGCCCGTTCCCGGCTGGCGGCGGCGGTGGGCGTGAGCCGGGCGGCGCTGGAGGGGCTGAATCTGGAATTTGATTACCCGGCCGGCGGGCCGGAGCTGCTCACGGTGACGTCGGCGCGGAGCGTGGCCTTGCGGGAGCGCGCGGACATCCGGGGGGCGCTGGCGGATTATGCGGCGGCGGAAGCGGAGCTGCGGCTGCAGATTGCCAAGCAATATCCCGACCTGCACGTGGGGCCGGGGTACGCCTGGAACAACGGCAATGCGGGGGACAACGAGTGGATCCTGGGAGTGACGCTGGAACTGCCCATCCTGGACCAAAACCAGGGGCCGATTGCGGAGGCGGAAGCGCGGCGCAAGCTGGCGGCGGCGAAATTTCTGGCATTGCAGGCGCAGGTTTGCGGGGAAATTGACCGGACGGTGGCGGGGGTGCGGCTGGCGCGGGCGCAGTGGGAGGCGGCGGGCAAGTTGCTGGCTGCGGAGCGGGAGCAGGAAAAATCGGCCGGGGCGCAGCTTGAGGCCGGAGCGGGCGAACGCTTGGACTGGTTGAATGCACAGATGGAGACGGGCAACGCGGCGCTCACGCAACTTGACGCCGAGGAAAAGCTGCAAGCGGCCATCGGCGGACTCGAGGACGCCCTGCAACAGCCGGCCGATACGCTGGCCGTGGCCATCAAGAAACTCTCATCGAATTTGTGAAAGGAAACGAAGCTCAATGAAACGGGCGAATGTGTTGGCGGCGGCGCTGGCGCTGGCCGCGGCGTTATCGGGTTGTTCGCGAACCGACGGCGACAAAGCGGCGGAAACCCCGAAGGCGGGGGCGCCGGAAAAAGCCGGAGTGACGCTGGATGCGGCAACCCAGGAACGGATCGGCTTGAGCTTGGAGACGCCGGCGCCGGCGCAATGGCAGCCGGGGCTGCGGGTGACCGGCCGGGCCGCGAATCCATTGGCCTTCATCGCGGCCGCGACGGATTACGAAACCGCGCGAACGGCGGCGGCGGCTTCGCAGTCGGAATTGGCGCGGACCGAGAAGCTGGCGGCGCAGGAAAATGCGTCGTCGCGGGTGCTGGAGGCGGCGCGGGCGGCGGCAGCGCGGGACGCTCTGGCGCTGGCGGCGGCGCGGGCGAAGTTCGCGGCCGACTGGGGCGGTCGGCTGGCCGCACAAACGAACGCGGCGGCGTTGGCCGGGCCGTGGCAGAGCGGCGACCTGGCGCTGGCCAGGCTGTTCCTGCCGCCGGGATATTTTCCCAAACCGATCCCGACGGCGGCGACCATTTACATTTTTAGCCAGGAGAGCAACGGCATTCCAGCGGAACTGGCGGACGACTTGAGCATTGATCCGGCCACGCAGGCGCAGACGCTGCTGTTTTCGGTGAAGCAGCCACTGCCGGCGGACGCGGCGCTGGTGGCGGATTTGCGGACCGGCGGCGAATCCCAAAGCGGAGTGGTGGTGCCGGTCGGAGCGGTTTTGCGGTACGAAGGCCGGGGCTGGGTGTATGTGCAGGCGGGGACCAACCAATTTGTGCGGGCGGAAATCCCGCTCGACCGGCTGACGGCCGGCGGCTGGTTTGTGGCGGGGAATTTGTCCGCCACCAACCGGATCGTGGTCACCGGCGCGCAGACGGTGTTGTCGGCGGAGCTGAGCGGCAGCGGGTTCAACACCGGTCAGCGAGATTAGGCCATGCTCAAACGACTTGTTGAACTGTCCCTGGGCGCGCGCGGCCTGGTCATCACGCTGGCGGCGGGCTTCATTTGCTACGGCCTGTACGTGGTGGCGCACGCGAAGCTGGATGTCTTTCCGGAGTTTGTGCAGCCGCAGGCCACGGTGCAGACCGAAGCGCCGGGGCTGGCGCCCGAACAGGTGGAGGCGCTGGTCACGCGGCCGGTGGAAAATGCGCTGAATGGCGTCGGCGGGCTCGACTCGATCCGCTCGGAATCCATCCAGGGGCTGTCGGTGGTGGACGCCGTTTTCAAGGAAGGCACGGACATTCATCTCGCGCGGCAGATGTTGGCGGAACGGCTGGCGCAGCTTTCGGGGGAACTGCCCGGGGGCGTGGCGGCGCCGATGATGGAGCCGCTGACGTCCTCGACGATGGACCTGCTCAAGTTCGGGCTGACGTCGGATACGCTTTCGCCGATGGCGCTGCGGACCTTCGCGGACTGGACGGTGCGGCCGCGGCTGCTGTCGGTGCCGGGCGTGGCGGCGACGAAGGTTTTCGGGGGCGAAGTGCGGCAGTTGCAGGTGCAGGTGCGGCCGGACCGATTGCTGGCGTTCGACGTATCGGTCCAGGAGGTGGCGGAGGCGGCCGGGGCGGCCACGGGGGTGCGGGGTGCGGGCTTTGTGGAAACGGCGGCCCAGCGGCTGGTGTTGCAGACCGAGGGGCAGTTGCTGACGGCGGAAGAGCTGGGCGCCGTGGTGGTGGCGCAGCGCGGCGGGCGGGACATCCGGCTGCGCGACGTGGCGAAGGTGGTGGAAGCGGGCGCGCCGAAGTTTGGCGACGCTCTGATCAACGGGCGCTCGGGAATCCTGATGACGACCGCCAGCCAATACGGTGCGAACACGATGGAAGTAACGCGCGGGGTGGAGGCGGCGCTGGAGGAATTGAAACCGGTGTTTGCCGCGGAGGGCATCCAATACACGCCGGCGCTGCATCGGCCGGCGACGTTCATTGAGATCGCGATCCACAACATGCGGAATTCGCTGCTGCTGGGGGCGGTGCTGGTGGCGGCGGTGCTGTTCCTGTTTTTGCTGGATTTGCGGACGGCGCTGATTGCGTTCATGGCCATTCCGCTGTCGCTGCTGGCGGCGGTGGTGGTGCTGGACCATTTCGGGGTGACGCTGAACACGATGACGCTCGGGGGGCTGGCGGCGGTGCTGGGCGTGGTGGTGGATGACGCGATCATCACGGTGGAAAACATCCTGCGGCGGCTGCGGGAGAACGCGGGGCTGCCGGCGCCGCGGCCGTTGTTCAACGTGGTGCTGGACGCCACGCTGGAAGTGCGGAATTCGGTGGTGTATGCCACGTTCGTGGTGGCGATGATCTTCGTGCCGGTGCTTACGATGAGCGGCTTGCAGGGGCGGTTTTTTGCGCCGCTGGGCGTGGCGTTCATCCTGGCCAACCTGGCATCCCTCGTGGTGGCGCTGACGGTCACGCCGGCGCTGTGCCTGGCGCTGCTGTCGCGGAACCAGCCGCATGCGGAGCCGGGTTATTTGCGGTGGCTGAAAGCGCGGCACCGGGCCGCGCTGGGGCGGATTGCCAGCCGGCCCAAGACGATCCTCGCCGCGGCGCTGGTGCTCTTCGCCGGGTCACTGGCCACGCTGCCGTTTTTTGGCGGGGAATTCCTGCCGGATTTCCGCGAAGGCCATTTTGTGATCGGCCTCACGATGGCGCCCGGGACGTCGCTGGACGAGATGCGCCGGCTGGGGAAACGGATCACGGCGGAGTTGCAGAAGATTCCGGAGATCCGGAGCGTGGAGGAGCAGATTGGGCGCGCGGAAGGGGGCGAGGACACGTGGGGGACGCACCGGGGCGAGATGCATGTGGAATTGTATCCCACGGCGGGGACGGCGCAGGACAAGGTCCAGGACGCCATCCGGGACACGCTGGCCAAGTTCCCCGGGGTGCAGACGGAAGTGCTGACGTTTTTGGGCGACCGGATTGGCGAAACGATTTCGGGGGAGACAGCGCAGGTGGTGGTGAACATTTTCGGGGACGACCTGGACGTGCTGGACGAGAAGGCCAATGAAGTGGCCGCGGTGCTCAGCCGGGTGCCGGGGGCGGCGGACGTGCAGGTGGCCGCGCCGCCGGGCGCGCCGCGCGTGGTGATCCGCTTGCGGCCCGAACGGCTGGCGCAGTTTGGCTTCCGGCCGGTGGAGGTGCTGGAAGCGGTGCGGACGGCCTACCAAGGCGACGTGGTGGCGCAGGCCTATGACGGCGAAAAGGTGTTCGACGTGGACGTGGTGCTGGAGCCGTCGGCGCGGCAGGAGCCGGAAACGATCGGGAATTTGCTGGTGGGCAATTCGCAGGGGACGCGGATGACGTTGAACCAGCTCGCGGACGTCTTTCTCACCACGGGGCGGTACGCGATATTGCACGACGGAGCGCGACGGCGGCAGACGATCACGTGCAATCCAGCCGGGCGCGATGTGGCGTCGTTCGTGGCGGACGCGCAGAAGGCGCTGGCGGCGCGGGTGCAATTTCCGGCGGGGGTGTACGCGGAATTCAGCGGCGCGGCGGAGGAGCAGCAGCAGGCGCAGCGGGAATTGCTGCTGCACTCGCTGGCGGCGGCGGCGGGGATCATCGTGCTGCTGGCGGTGGTTTTCCATCGGGCGCGGCCGCTGCTGCTGGTGCTGGCGAACCTGCCGTTTGCGCTGGTGGGCGGGGTGCTGGCGGTTTTCTTGGTGGGCTATTTCAGCCAGGGCCAGGGCTCGCTTTCGCTCGGCACCATGGTGGGGTTTGTGACGCTGTTCGGCATCACGATGCGGAATTCGATCATGATGATATCGCATTTTGAGCATCTGGTGACGGTGGAGCGGCGGCCATGGGGACTGGAGACGGCGCTGCGGGGCGCCACGGAACGGCTGGTGCCGATCTTGATGACGGCGCTGGTGACGGCGCTGGGCCTGCTGCCGCTGGCGCTGGGCAGCGGCGAAGCCGGCCGGGAAATCGAGGGGCCGATGGCCATCGTGATCCTGGGCGGCCTGGTGACTTCGACGGTGCTGAACCTGCTGGTGCTGCCGACGCTGGCCTTGCAGTACGGGAAATTGGGCGAGAAGCTTTGACAACCGCAGAGACGCGGAGACGCAGAGGGGGAGAAGTTTTGACGCTAATTGCACGAATTGCCGCGAATTTTGGGAGAACAGGACGTGGCCGTGCCTCGTGAGAGCACGGCTGACCCGGCGCTGGCTTGCGAATCCAGCACCCGCGATTGATCGGTTTTGAGCGCGATCAGGGACGGTCCGCGTTGAAGCCGATGCGCCGTTTCGGCGGTGCGGGCGGCGGCGCCAGCAGCGGTTGCAATTTCGTCCAAAGGGTGCGCAAGGCGGAGTTGTGTTCCAGCAGCGTCTGGTCAATTTCCGCCAGGCGTTTGAGAATCGCCGTGTTGGCCGCCAGTTGCTCGCGCATTTGCATGAACGCCCGCACGACAAAAACGCTCATGGCGACGGCTTCAGGGCTGTTCAACACCATCGCCGCCATGATGGCGCCGTGTTCGGTGAAGGCGTGGGGAAGGTATTTGATATTCTGCCCCCGCTTCAAGGTCACAATTTGTGACCTTGAACGCTGCACTTCTTCCGCTTCCGTCAAAGACAGCCGGAAACAGAAATCCTCCGGCAGGGGCGTGCGCGAGCCGAGCAAGCGCCGCAACTCCCGCTTGTGTTCGTAAGCTCGCCAAATCGCCTCGTCTTCAACGATACGGTGTGCGAGTTCCAGGGCTTCGATCATTGCGCTCATGCTATTCTGATTTCGTAGGGCGTCTGACGGATGCCGATGGGCTTACCGTCACCGGCAAATCGCGCAAGTCACATTCAAGCGATGGCCCAATCCCAAAGGGATTGCGCCTTAAAGCCCAGGGTCGCGAGGCACGAGCCACCCTGGGTAAACGACGCACACAATTCATTTCCCAACCGCAACGCGGTTGCGACCGTTCCACCCGATCATCAAATAAATCCGCCGCAACCGCGTTGCGGTTGGCAACGCCTCGAAGCCGGAAGCCCAAGGTAGCCGCTGCGGCAACCTTGGGCTTTGAGCCAGAATCCCGTTGGGATTCGGAAGGACGGGTGCAAAACAACGATGCAAAGCCGTGCCATCCTCCATCCTCGGTTTTTATCCCCGTCCACGCGTCGCGCCGCCCGGCCACTGTTAGCGGCTAACGAAAAATCGTACAAAACGCGCTTTTTTCGTCCCGGGCGGCCCTTGACGAGACTCAAAATCGGTCAAGCTTCTCCTTGGCGGGATCGCATCCCGTTGCGATGAGAATCCATCCTGCAATGGGGAACAGCGGCGGGGCATCGTCATTGCGCGGAGCGTCATGGACTGCGGCGGGAAGCGCCACGCCGCTTTCGTGCGGGCGATGGTCCGCACGCGCTCGCGGCTCGCGCGTGCGCGCGAAAGCGCCGTCGCCGCTGCGCTTTGCCGGCGCAGTCCATGACGCGAATGGAATTGCCGGGCGCGTCGGCATTGCGCGGGGCGCCTTGGAGTGCGGTGACGCGGCGCCGCACTCCACAGGGCCGAGCCGGCTCCCGGAGGCGGTCGAATTGATTCGATTGATACCGGGAGGGGGATTTGGTTAAATTAGCGAACTTATGGGACGCCAATGGCTGCATGCCAAACGATTGATTGCCGGCCTGAAAAAAGGCCGGAACACCAGCAAACTGGTTCGGGAAATCTCGGTCGCCGCGAAGATGGCCGGGCCGGACCCGAGCATGAACCCGCACCTTTTTGCGGCCGTGGAGAAGGCGAAGAAGGAAAGCGTGACGAAGGACGCCATCCAGCGCGCCATCAACAAGGGCGCGGGCATCGGCACTGAGAAGCTGGTGATGGATCATGTGGTGTACGAGGGCCGGGCGCCGCACAACGTGGCGGTGATGGTGGAGGTCTATACGGACAACGTGAACCGGACGGCGCCGGAGATCCGGGTGCTGTTCAAGCGGGGCCAACTGGCGACGACGGGCGCCAACAAGTTTTTGTTCGACCACGTGGGGATTGTGGAGGCGCATCATCCGGACGCGAACATTGACCGGGAGGCGGCGGCGATTGAGGCGGGGGCCAACGAGGTGGAAGCGTTGACGCACGAGGAGAACGACGACATACCGGAAGGGGCGGCGGGGGCGAAGTTCCTGTGTGACCGCACGGCGCTGGCGCAGGTTTCGAAATGGCTGGCGGCGAACGGGTGGTCGGTGGTGACGAGTGAAATGGGCTATGTGCCCAAGCAGTTCACGGAGTTGACCGAGGAGCAGCGGGTGGAGGTGGGCGAGTTTTTGCATGCGCTGGACGAGCATGACGATGTGCATCGCGTGTGGGCGACGGTGAAATAGGCGGTGCGCCCGGCCGGGCGGCGGCCTAGACGTGATGACTACCGAGATTCCGAAAGCGGAGCTGCCTTTGGCGGTGCGGCGACGGGTGCGGCGCTACCGGCTGGCGGCGCTGGTGATTTTGCTGCTGGGACTGGCCGGGGCGGGGGCGCTTTACTGGCTGGCGGCGCGGCCGCCGGATTATACGAGCGACCCGGCCTTGCTGGGATTCAACCGGGCGGAGCAACAGCAGATGGGCGTGCTCTACGGCAAGCAGGGGCAGTTGGTGGAAGAATTGGACGATTCCCTGAGGCAGCCCGGGACGCAAGCCGTCCTCATCATTCTGGGCGCGGCGCTGGTGGCCGGCGTCTGTTTTCAGTTTTCCCGCATTTTAGAGATCGAAGCTCGGGCGGGCGAAACCGCTTCCAACTTGCCAGACCCCCGGTAAGCGGGGTAGATTCAGCAGACGCGCGCGATGCAACAGCCACAAAACTATCCCAAACATTATTGCGGTGTATTTGGCATTTTTGGCCATCCCAACGCAGCCGAACTGGCGTACTACGGGCTCTACGCCCTGCAACACCGGGGCCAGGAGAGCGCGGGCATTGTGACCTGCCACGACGGGAGATTCTACAAGCACCACGGCATGGGGTTGGTGCCGCAGGTGTTCAGCGACCCGAAGATTTTGCACGACCTGGTCGGTGAAATGGCGGTGGGGCACACGCGGTATT
Organism: uncultured Bifidobacteriaceae bacterium; assembly: GCA_964532525.1. GTDB lineage: Bacteria > Verrucomicrobiota > Verrucomicrobiia > Limisphaerales > UBA11358 > UBA11358. Next base: position 6,482 of record CAZHIM010000046.1, on the reverse strand, counting down.
CCACGACCGGCTCGTCGCAGTTGCGCAACGCGCAGCCGCTGACGGTGGACTGCGCGCGCGGGCAGATTGCGGTGGCGCACAACGGCAACCTGACCAACGCGGCCCAATTGCGGGACGAACTGGAGAGCCGCGGGCTGGTGTTCCAGACGACGGTGGACAGCGAAATCATCATCATGATGCTGGCGCAGCCGCAACTGGGCGGGGTGGCCAACTCGATTGTCCGGACGCTGCGGCGGATCGAAGGGGCGTTTTCGCTGGTGATCATGACGGAGAAGGAGCTGATCGGCGCCCGCGATCCGTATGGTTTCCGTCCGCTGTCCATTGGTCGGACGCCCAACGGCGGGTGGGTGCTTTCGAGCGAGACGACGGCGCTGGACCTGATCCACGCGCAGTTTGTGCGGGACGTGGCTCCGGGCGAAATCGTAATCATCAACGACAAGGGATTGACGAGCATCCAGGCCTTTCCAGAGCACCACAAGCGGGCGCTGTGCATTTTTGAATACGTCTATTTTGCGCGGCCGGACAGCGTGATCAACGGCCGGACCGTCTATGACGTGCGCAAGCAGATGGGGCGGCAGTTGGCGCGGGAGCACGGGGTGAAGGCGGACCTGGTGATTCCGGTGCCGGACAGCGGGGTGTGCGCGGCGATGGGGTACGCGGAGCAGTCGGGGATTCCCTACGAGATGGCGTTCATCCGCAACCACTACGTGGGGCGGAGCTTTTTGCAACCCACGCAGCTCATCCGGGATTTCAACGTGCGCGTGAAGCTGAATTTGATCGAGTCGCTGGTGAAGGACAAGCGGGTGGTGATTGTGGACGATTCGATCGTGCGGGGGACCACGTGCCGGTCGCGGGTGAAGACGCTGAAGGAAGCGGGGGCGAAGGAGGTCCACGTGGCGGTCAGTTGCCCGCCGCACATGCACCCGTGCGTGTACGGGATAGACTTTCCGGATCGCAGCAAACTGATGGCGGCAAACAACACGGTGGACGAGATCCGCAAGTATCTGAATGCGGACTCGCTGCATTATCTTACCCAGGCGGGCATGGTGGCCGCCACGCAGCAGCCGGCGTCCGCCTTTTGCATGGCCTGTTACGACGGGCAGTATCCGGTGGCCTACGATCAACTGCTGGACAAGCACATCATTGAACGCCGGCGCAAGCAGACGCAAACGCTGGGCGAAGCGGCGGCGCGGGAGGAAGAGCAGATCAAGCTGCTGAAGGTTTAAGCGCTGCCAGCGCAGTTCACGACGCGAACGGAACTGCGGGGCGCGTCCGAATTGAGCGGGGCGTCGTGGTGCACGGATCAAGCCGGCACGGCCTTCACGGCTTCCATCGCCTCATATTCGCAGGCGGCGTATTTATCGAGCAGTTTGTCGTAAATCTTGGCGGACTGTTTGGCGGGGAGCACTTCGCTGCCGCGGACGGGGGCGGTGAAACCGGCCACGAGCTTATCCCATTTGGTGTGCTTGCCGTTGGCGGCGAGCCAGCCGTGGGCGGCCTGCAAGGCGGCGCCGAGGGCGGCGCTCTTGGAGATTTCGATGCGCAGCACGCGGCAGTTCATGACATCGGCGAGCACCTGCAAGAGGGCGCGGTCGTTCGAGGCGCCGCCGGTGACAAAAATCTCCTCCGGGGCGACCTGCATCCATTGGGAATGGAGGCGCATGGAGAGCATCTGGGCCTCGAAGATGGCGCGGCAGTTGGCGGCGACGTCATTTTCGTCGAGGTCGAAGCGATGGATGCCGGGCTGGTTGACGCGGGGGACGATTTCGGGTTCGAACCAGGGGAGGAGGATGCCCCCGTTATTGCCGGGGGGCGTCTGGGCGACGAGGGCGCCGAACTTTTTCCAGTCGGAGATTTTATAATGCTCGCGGATTTTTTCGCGGGCGAGCGAGCCATTTTTGAAGCAGATGAGAGTGAGGTAGCCGCCGGCGGGGGAGCCGAAGACATGGCCTTCGCCGCTGGCATCGGTCTGGCACTTGTCCATGGTGCCGAAGAAGGTGTCGCTGGTGCCGAGGCTGATGGCGACCTGACCGGGGTGGATGAGGCCGAGGCCGATGACGCTGGCGGGGTTGTCGCCGGTCCAGACGGTGGCGAGGGCGTCGGGGTTGAGGCCGTATTTTTGAACGAAATAGGGGCTGACGGGGCCGATGGCGCTGCCGGAGTCGGCGAGGGCGGGGAGGCGGCTGGTGAGGCCGGGGGCGGTGGCCTTGACGGCGTCGTGATTCCAGATTTTCCGGCGGATATCCATGAGGTTCATGCCGGCGCCGTCGCCGAAATCAATGGGGGCGATTTTGCCGGCGAGGAGGGAGGCCAGGAAGGAACTGACGAGGGCGACCTGGGCGGTGCGGGCATAGGCGCGGGGTTCGGTTTTGGCGAACTTGCGGATCTGGGGGCCGGTGAAGCGTTCAAAGGTATCCGAGCCGGTGCGCGAGGCGGTGAACTTGACGCCGCCGAGTTTTTTGCGGATTTCGGAGCATTCCTTGGCGGTGGAGGAATCCATCCAGATGGGGGAAGTTTTGCGGGCGAAGACGCCGTCGAGATTGTCGGCAAGGGGCTTTTGGGGATCGAGGGCGGCGAGGGCTTCGGGGGCGGCGGCGGTGAGATAGACGGAGCCGTGCTGCTGGCCGCTGCCGCTGATGGCGAGGATTTTGTCCAAGGCGACGCGGTCCTTTTTCATCTCGGCGAACAGGCGGTCGAGCGCGGCGGCCCAGAGGCGGGGGGGGCTGTGTTTGACGAGCGGGTTGCGATTGGGCAGGACGCCGTGACAGGTTTTGAACTGGGGCAGCGCCTGATCAAAGTTGAGGGATTTTTCGTAAACGACCTTCCGAGTGTCGAGATCAATGACCACGGCGCTCAAGCTTTGGGTGCTGGAATCGAGTCCGAGGAACAATTTGGCCATGGGAGGAAAGATAGTGAAAAGGCGAGGGTTTGGCGACTGCAAATTGCTATGGGGGTGGCGGCGGGGCGGGGGCGGCCGGCGGTGCCGAAGATTGCCTCCGCGGGGGAATTCTGATATTGAAACGGCGTGCCCGACCCAAGCCTGCTGCTCCTTATTCCGGCATACAACGAAGAAGCGCGCATCGAACCGGTGCTGCGCGCTTACGCGAGCTATTTCCGGGGCAATTACCATGGCGACTTCCGGTTGGTGGTGGTGACGAACGGTTGCCGGGACAACACGCTGGGGGTGGTGCAGCGGGTGGCGAAGGAGTTTCCGGCGATCGGGTGGCTGGACTTCCCGGCGCCGATCGGCAAGGGCGGGGCGCTGATCGAGGGGCTGAAGCTGGCGGCGCACACGGACATCATCGGGTACGTGGACGCGGACGGGGCGACGGGGCCGGCGGCGGTACTGCAATTGATCCCGTATTTGGAGCAGGCGGACTGCGTGGTGGGGTCGCGCTGGCTGCCGGGCAGCGTGCTGCTGCAGGCGCAGCCGAAGTTCCGGCAGGTGATCAGCCGGTGCTTTCACCTGATTGTGGAATGCCTGTTCTGGATGCACATCAAGGACACGCAGTGCCCGTGCAAGCTGATGCGGCGGGCGGCGGTGGAAGAGATCCATTCGGCGCTGCGGATCGCGGACCTGGCGTTTGACGTGAACCTGCTGGTGGCGATGAAGCAGGCGGGCTACCGGCTGCTGGAAGTGCCGATTGAATGGACGGACGTGGTGGGATCGAAAGTGACGTCCTCGCTGGGGCGGCAATCGCTGACGATGTTTTTGTCGGTGCTGCGGGTGCGGCTGATTTACTGGCCATGGCTGTACCGGTTGCTGGCGCCGCTGCGTCCGCTGGAGGGCTGGGTGTACAAGAAGCTGCGGCAGCCGGCGCCGCTGCCGCGGCCGACGGTGGGGAAGCCGGGGCCGGCGGCGGGGAACAATCCTATTTCGCGGCCGTGACGGCCGGGGTGGCGGCGGCGAGTTTGGAGTTTTTTTCGCCGTGCCAGGCAAACCAGGCGCAGACGCCGAAGAGGAGGAGATTGAAGGCGCCGAGGGTTTGGAGGGCGATCTGGATGTGGCCGGGGAAATGGTTGAGCATCCACGGGAGGGTGAAGCCGTAGGCGACGGCGAGGGCCACCATAAAGGGGACGACGGTGAAGCGGGAGGCGGCGAGCAAAAAATTCACGAGGACATTGGCCATGGCCAGGGGGACCATGGCGGCGGCGTACCAGGGAATGAGGGCGGCGGCGCCGAGGTAGGTGGATTTATAGACGATCTTGATGGCGAGGGGGCCGACCAGCCAGAGGCCCAGGCCGCCGCTGATGGAGAGGACGGCGGTGCCGAGGACGACGATCCCGAACAGGTTGCTTTGCTCGTGCCGCGCGCGGCTGCGCACGAGCTTGGGGAACATCACGGCGGCCAGGGGCATCACCAGCCAGAGCAAGCCGCGGGACAAGGTTCCGGCCGCGACGTAGGGGCCCATCTCATCATCGCTGAAATAAGCCTGGACGAACATGGTGTCCGAGGTGAAGAGAAACTGGCAGGCGCCGAAGCCAAAGAAGAGCGGGATGACCTGGCGGAGGAGATTTTTCCAATCGAAAGGCTCGGCGGGGAGGGTCCACAAATCGCGGCTGCGGATGATGGGGACGAGGACGCCGATACCGACGCCGATGAAGGCGCCGATCATCATGCCGGTGGTGCCGAGGTAACAGGCGAGGACGAAGAACGCGGCGCCGGCCACGCGGCCCAAGCCGGTGAGAATGTTGGACCAGCCCATCCAGAAGAAATCCTGCCGGCCCTGCAAGACGCCGAGGAACATCGGGAGCCACAGGGACAACAAGAGCACGAAAAGGGTGACCCAGAGCGCGGTGACATTGGGCAGATGCCAGCCGGCAACGATTTGATTTTGAAAGACCAGGACCAGGATGGCGGCCGGCAGCCAGAGGAGGAAGGTCCAGAGCCAGGCCAGCCGGATGGTGGAACCCAACTGCCGCTCCTTGCCTTGGGCGAGGGCGAGGGCGGTCTGCTGGGTGAAGATCATTTGCAGGGGCAGGTTGGGCAGGCAGGCGACGAGCATGAGCAGCGTGCCAAAGGCGGCGTATTCGGATTTGGAGACGGAGCTGGACTTGGCCAGGACGTGCACGCCGTAGGCGAGGGCGCCGCCAACGATGGTGGCGGTCATCAGCCAGCCGCTCTGGCGGAAGAAGGCCGCGTGGGGCTTGTGGTCCACCGTCGGCAGGTTGGGATTTTCAGGTTGGCTCATGAAAGATCGGTTTGGCCGGTGAGGTCAGGGGAGGGACTGGAGATATGCGAGCAGGCGGCTTTGGGCGCGTTCAAGCTGGGCGAGCGAGATCCATTCATCGGCGGTGTGGGCCTGGGCGATGTCGCCAGGGCCGAAGACGACGGCGGGAATGCCGCCGGCGGACAGGATGGCGGCGTCGCAGAAATAATCCACGCCGACGGGGCGTTGCTGGCCGAGGCGGGCGGAGCATTGGCGGACGAGCGGCAGGGCGAGGCTGGTTTCCAGGGCGGGCGCGGGCGCGGACTTGGTGTTGGAGATTTTGGCGCGCAGGTTTTTCCGGCGCAGGCAGGCAGCGATTTCGCGGCAGACATGGCGCTCGGTTTCGCCGGGGAGGGTGCGGCGGTCGAGGGTGATGACGCAGGCATCCGGCACGATGTTGGGCTGGGAGCCGCCGCGGATGGTGCCGACGTTGACGGTGGCGGAGCCGAGCAAGGGGTGTTTGCGGGCGCGGAGCCGGGCGGCGTAATCGCGTTCGATCACGTCCACGATGCGGGCCATGGCGTGGACGGCGTTCTGGCCGAGCTGGGGGGTGGCGCCGTGGGCGGCGCGGCCGCGGGTTTGGAGCTGCAGCCAAAGGGTGCCCTTGTGGGCGGTGACGACCTGCAATTTGGTGGGTTCGCCGACGATGGTGAGGTCGGCGGCGGGGCCGCCGGCGGCCAGCGCCCGGGAACCGGCTTGGGCGTTTTCCTCGTCCACGAGGCCGGCGAAGATGATTTGCGTGGCGGCGGGACGGGATTTGGCGCGAGCCAGTTCGCAAAGGGCGGCGAGCATGGCGGCGACGGAGCCTTTGGTGTCGCAGGCGCCGCGGCCATAGAGCCGGCCGTGGCTCAAGCGCGGGACGAATTGGGCATCCGCCGCGCCGACGGTGTCCATATGGGGCGCCAAGAGGATGGTTTGGCGGATGGTTTCCCGGGGCAGCAGGCGGACGATGAGATTGGAACGACCGGGGAGGGCGTCTTGGAATTCGACACCGAGTCCGGCCGAAGCCGCGCAGGCGGCGAGAAAATCAGCGACGTTTTTCTCGCCGTAAGGCGAACGGAAGGGCGGCGCCGGATTCGCGCCAAGCTGGGCGAAGGCCGGATTGACGCTGGGCAGGGCCACGAGCTCGGCCAGCAATTTTTCCGTGCGCGTCATGGTGGGGAGTTTAGGGGCGGGCGGGAGAAAAGTCGAGAAGGGGGGGATGGCGGATGGTGGACCAATCTGCGGAGCTTCCCGAAGTGGATTCAATGGAACATCTGGGCGAGCATGCCT
>CAZHIM010000045.1:16655-38493 GCA_964532525.1 uncultured Bifidobacteriaceae bacterium | reverse complement strand
GGAACTTTCTGGTTTACTACGCCTATGCGCGGGATAAATATCACGCCACCGCCGAACCCAACGGACGCCAACCGCGGCTCGACGGCCCACCAGCCGGAGAAATCCGTGAAGCCTTGCAGCGATCCATTGCGCTCATGCCGGACTTTGCGCCCGCGCACGAACTCTTGGGCTTCTTTGAAATGGTCCAAGGCGATGATCTGGCCGCCGCCGGCCAGCAGCTCCAGACCGCCATGCAACTGGCCCCGGATAATCCGTCCTACCTGATCACCCTGGCGCAATTGGAGATTCGCCAACAAAATCCCGACGCCGCGCGGCAGACCCTGCAAACGCTCTTGCGCCCGAACATCTCCGAAGAAATTCGCACCGTCGCCCAAAAGCTCTTGGCGGAAATCAACGGTCGGTAGCCAGGCATATTCACCCCTCAAACGCTCGTACCGGCCTTCGTCGACAAGAAAAGCAATTCCATCGCCATCGTTCAAAACAATTGCGGCTGATATATTCCCGATGATACCCGAACAGCCATGGCCGCCTGAAGGGAGGCCGGATCCTGAGGATTGGGCCAAACCAGCGCACCCTTTTGTCGAAGCGCTTCAATTCCTTTGCCCGCGTCTGGCCCCGTGCGCACAAACACCGGGACGAATCTATGCCGCTCCAATTGTTCGACTGCACCAGCCCAAGTCCCACCTTTTTCAAAATCGGAAGTCACTACTAAAGCCGCATCAGAAAGCGCATAGACGATTTTATTCCGTTGCATCGCATTCCCCACATTGAATCCGGCAGCAGGATCGAAAGGCGAAATGAAAACGAGTTTTTTGTCCAACAAACCTTCCCGGTGATCACGAGCCAAGACTGCGCGCTCAAGGTCGTCGGCAAGCACGCCCACTACATTTCCGCCAGATAGCGACGCTCCCCGCATCGCCGCCACGTCAATGCCACGAGCACCACCAGAAATCAGCGTCCATTGCGACTCGGCGGTGAGCGCACCGACATCCTGCGTGAATTCAAGGAGTTGGGCATCCACGTTTCTTGATCCGACCACAGCCAAACCGCCGGTCTCTAAAAGTTGCAAATCCCCACAACCGTAAAGGACAGGCGGTGCTTCCTCTTTGAGACGAGCCTTTAACCTCTTCGGGTATTCAGAATCCGCGCGACTGACGACCCAAATGGATCGGGCCGTCCATTTTTCAATTGCCTGGCTTAAAAGAAACGCTCTAGCCAGAAGCTCCTTGATCCGCGAGACCTCTGCGATGCCCACGCATTTGTTCAAAATCTCCTCAGCCTGGGAGCCTAGCAAACCTGCCGGCTCCGCACCCAATTCTCGTAGTGCCCGTGCGAGCTGGTTGTATTCAGTGAACGTCAATATTTGGACCGAGCGATCTCGGCGCCCCACTATGAGCGGTGAGGTCAGCAACAGAATCGCCTGAGTATTGGCAGTTGTCGGAATCATTCGTCAGCATTGGTGGTTGATGCCAGTGCCACAGGATACACTGGTCCACTGCCATTCGAGAGCAAAAGATAAGCCGCGACAGTCATTGCGCTCTCCAGCCATTCTGGAGGAATGGCAATCATTCAACCCAGTGTTCGCCGATGCAATCTGACTACGGCGATGAAATCTCTGCCGTAGCGGTTGTCGTGGGGCATTCAACGTAGGCATCGCCCATCATCATTTTATAGTGTGGCAAATGCCCTGACTTTTTGAAAATCTCTCTAAAGACCCTTAGGTAAGTTTCGACCATCGTGCTATCTACCGAGATATAGAGGTCATCGTTAGCCAAGTGCGAGCCGTCGTTGACCCACGAGAACAACGATTTGCAAACAAACTTTTCTTTCCCATCGAACATTGCGCAAATTTTTTCAGGATCGACACCGCCAAGGATTTTAAAGTAATTTTCCAAAATGCGGCGGAGCGTGTTTTGTATTGTAAGATTCGAACGATCAGTTCTTCGCACTTCAGACCATAGCAGTTCGTATGATGTTTTAATCGGATTCGAACCGTGCTTTTCGATTTTCGAGACTAGGTCCGATTTGCGAATCACCCAGAATGTTTCTTCTCCCATCGCAGCCTTTCGGCGGTCCGGATTGAATGTGACCTCCCTATGAAAATATACGTTATGCGTGAAGACGAAGATTTGCTTGATGTGGCCGGTGCCAGCCCGAACTTCGTCAAACAGTGCCTTAATCAGGCTGCTGACAATAAAGAGAATATCACTGTCCAGGCTGGAAACTGGATCGTCGAATACGACGATTCGGTCTGTTGTCATCCCGCTGTCGGATTCGCTCCCTTTCAGTAGATGGTAGAAGTACAGAAAAGTAACAAAGGATTTCTCTCCCTCACTCAATGTCGACTTGGCGTCGGATCCATCTGGTCGCACCAGCTTATAGGATGTTCCGCTCGCCATCTTTGTAAGTTTAAAGCCTTGGAATCCAAAGGAGGACAACAAACCGTTGATTCCATCAATTGTGGGCTGAACGCTAGTTGTTTGCTTTTCCAGTCCACGAATCTCAGAAGCCTTGTTTGCCTTGTCTATCGTTGCCGCGTCGATCTGGCCTGTTATGTTCGCAATTGCCTTGCTCAAGCCATTTTTTGTATTCGTGTATGTCGTATGGTCGGCCTTGAGCTCTTCAAGAACAAACTTCCAAACCTGTGCAGTCAAGGCTGTGCGTTCTGTTGCCAGATTTGTGACCAGCCTGTTGTGATTAGTAATTTGATCGTTGGCCGAATTGATTAATAACTTAATTGTCGTAGCGACATTGCTCAATGACTCCAACTCAACAACTTGACTTGCCTCCCTCTTTTTTTCGACAAGGCGCTGATTATTTAGGATAATCTTCGTATCGAGTAGCTCCTTTTCTATCTTTAGCTTCTCGACGTCAAGAAACTTGGACGGTGCTGCGATGATGCCTGCGAGCTGTTGTTGCAGCCGAGCTGCTTCCGTTGCGTAGTTCGTGGAAACGTCATCGATTGCTTTGCTGTCGGTTAAAAACGTCTCGTCAAAATATTCACCCAAGCTCTGCGCAAAGGCTGCGGTTGTATCTTGTTGGCAAAACGGGCAAGTACCGTCGTTTACGTCGTAGAAAGCTTTTCCCCCACGAACCCAGTCGCTGTTGCCGAGCTTCTTGATCATTGCAGCGATATCAACGTCCTCCTTGCCAATAATTCGCTTTTTTAGAATGGGGTTGGTTTCATGGGCAAGGAGTTTGCTGGCATCGATCGTAATGATTGATTGTTCTATCGTTGGAATCGGACCGAAAACCGTTTCTGCTTTTTTCTCCAATTCCTGCAAGGTTAGGAGCGACGCTGAATTGGTAGCAAGCTCCAGCAAAACTTTTCCTTTGAATTTCTCGGCACTCCCTCGGAAACCCTCAAATGCATCAGAAAATTCGGTGTCGTGCTTTTGTTTCTGTGTCCAACATCTGTCTCTCAGGGCATCGTTTAGGGCTGTAAGTTCCCCCTTCTTACCACCGGCGCCATCAACACCTTGTAGGGTAAAAGTTAAGCCTTCAAGTTTTGCCGTGAGAGCGTCTAGCTCCTCCTTTGCGGCCGCAATTTTCGCGAGCGTATCAAGTTGCTTTTCGCCTAGCGTAAAAACCCCCTTCAATTCTGTGGTTTGATGGAAGTTTCGGTCTAAGAAATCACGATTATAGACCATCGGCTGGAGTTTTGTTCCGCCTCTCCACAGTATTTTACACGTCGGGAAGCTGTTCTCGTCTGCGATTATTCGGCTGACAGTCGTTTTTCCGGTACCGTTTGATCCAAAAATGTAATTGAATTGCGACAGTCCATCTAAGGTTTCTGGATTGGCGTCATAGGACGCTATGTTGGCGATTGTAATCGATTCAATCATATGGTTTTTGAAGAGGGCCTTGATCGGTAGTTCAATTCTGATTTGTTATTTCCTTCATTTAGTTGGCCATTGTTTAGTCGTTGCAATTGTGCCCATCGGCGAGCGTGACAACCGTGGTATCTTGGTTCACCAATTGCATGAAGAGCGTCCTCTGCGCCGACGGAGCACATGAACTAAGTCCATCATTTTTGCGTTTTAAGGAAACGTCAGAAACGAACTTGAGCTTTTTGGCGTACGCCTCTGACAATTTGGTTTGACGGAGAAGTGAATCACCGTCGGCTTGTTCGGTGGTTGAGAACCGAACGTAGCTGTAGGCTATGGCCATGTCTCGGAAATTTGCATTTATATTGAATGACTGGTATAGCCATATCAATATTTACTTTAAGAAAGCTGGGATGAGCGAAATCCACGGGCCAAAGCCGCCCACTTCTACCTCTACTGGCGCGCGAAATCGCGGCATCGCCCTCCCCGCCCCTTAATTCAGCGGCACGCCCCGCCGGATAAACGTCGGCACGTCCAAATCTTCCCCGTTGTGCTTCGTCGGCTCGCTCTTGTCAAACCGGCCCTTGGACACGATCGACAGCGGCAATTGCGTCTGGATCGGCCGGTTCCCCGGCTTCTTCATGCGCGGCGTCCGCGCCACCACCACCTCCCGCGTGCCCATCCCCGGCCCCGCCGTCCGCGTTTCGGTCTGCGGCCACCGGCTCACCGGCGCCGACTCCTGCCGCGCGGCGATCACTGTCACGCACAGCTTTTCTTCCAGCGTCGGATCCACCGCCGCCCCCATGATGATCTGCGCGTGGCCGCACTGGCGCTTCACCTCGTCCATCACCCGGTTGATCTCCGCCATCGTCAAATCCTGCCCCGCCGTCAGGCTCACCAGCACCGCGCTGGACTCCGCCAGCGCCCGGCCGTCGTCCAACAGCGGATGCGAAAGTATCTCCTCCACCACTTCCCGCGCGCGGCCCGCGCCCGTCGCCTCCACAAAGGCAAACGCGTTCTCCGCGTGCCGGTCCCGCAGCAGCGCGCACAAATCGCCAAAATGCACCTGGATCAGCCCCGGCCGCATCAGCAGATGCCACACCCCGCGCACCCCTTCAATCAGGAATCCGCCCGTCACCCGGAACGTCTCCAGCAAGCTCGTGTTCTCGTCAATCAGCTTGAAAATCCGCTGGCTCGGCAGGCAGACCACGCCGTCGGCCGAGGCCTTCAAGGCTTCCAGGCTTTGCTGCGCCTGCGCCTCCCGCCGGTTGCCCTCGCACTCAAATGGCAGCGTCACAAACGCCAGCACCAGCGCCCCCGCCTCCCGCGCCGCCCGCGCCAGCACCGGGCTGATCCCGCTGCCCGCGCCGCCCCCCAACCCCGCCAGAATGAACACCACGTTCGCCCCGTCGCACGCCGATTTCAGCGTGGAAAATTGCTCCTCCGCCAGCGCCCGCCCCCGCTCCGGATCGCCCCCCGACCCCAGCCCCCGCAGCAGCTTGTTCTCCAAATGGATCTGCACCGGCGCCGGGCACCCCGCAAACGCCCCCGCATCCGTGTTGATCGCCGCCAACTGCGCCGCCGCAAATTCCGTCGCGTTCAACGCGCCCAGCATGCCGATGCCGGCCGTGCCCACGCCCATGATCTTCACCACCGGCGCCGCCGACGTCTCCGCCGCCAGCGCGGGCATTTCAGGTTGCTGTTCCATAATTTCCGGGATTGATTAGCGTTGCAGGAATCGGTCGAACACGCCCTTCAAAAAGGACCGCCCCTCGCGCCGCCGCGACTTGAGCGAGCCAAACTTCACCAAGCCGATCGCCGCCGCAAACTCCGGCTGGTCCAGCGCCGCCGTCAATCCGCTGATGGCGCACGCGTGGCCCGCCGCCACGTTCATTTGAAAAACATTTTCGGCCAGTTTCACGATGCCCGGCACGCGCGAGCCCCCGCCGCACAGCAGCACCCCCGCCCGCAAATAATCCACCAGCCCCACGCGCTCCAGATCCTGCGCGATCAGCTCAAAAATCTCCTCCAGCCGCAACGCCATGATCTGCTGCAAATGCTCATGGTTGATCCGCCGCAGCTCCAGCCCCAGCTCGTTCGTCAGGCTGATGGTTTCGCCCTTCGCCGCCTCGGTGATCCCGGCCGAGCCATACTCAATCTTCATCTTCTCCGCCCGGCTCAGCGGCACCTTCAAGCCGTACGCCAAATCGTTGGACACATGGTCACCGCCGACCGCCAGCACCCCGGAGTGACGGATCACCCCGTTGGAATAAACCACGTACTCCGTGGTCCCGCCGCCCAAATCAATCACCAGCGCCCCCAGCTCCTTCTGCTCGTTCGTCAGCAGCGCCAGCGACGACGCAATGCCCGTGAACACCACGTCATCCACTTCCAGCGACGTCGCGCGCACCAGCCGGATGGCGTTCTGCAGGCGGTTCGCGTTGCCGTGGATCACGTGCATGTCCACTTCCAGCCGCGCCCCGAGCATGCCCACCGGGTTCGTCACCCCGTCCTGCCCGTCCACGTAAAAATGCTGCCGCACCGCGTGAATCACCGTGTTCTCCGCCGGCAGGTTGATCGCCTTCGCGTTCTTCACCACGTCTTCCACGTCGTCGGGCGAAATCTCCCGGTCGGCCGAAACCACCGGATGCACCCCGCGGTTGTTGAAGCCGCGAATGTGGCCCCCGCTCACCCCCAGGTACACGCTCCGGATCTCCACGTCGGCCATTTGCTCCGCCTCAAACATCGCCGCCCGCAGGTCCTCCTCCACCTGGGCCGGATCGCTGATCTCGCTCTTGCGCACCCCGCGCGACCGCGCCTGGCCCAGCCCGATGATGTTCAGGGCGCCGTCCGGCCCCTGTTCGCCCACCACCACGCAAATTTTGGAAGTGCCGATCTCCAGACCGGCTATGATGTTGGAATCGTCAAACATTTTTCCTCCGGGACTTTAAAGGTTTCACCAGCTTGTGCGTCACCACCGGCGCCAGACTGTTCGTCATCCACCGCACCGGCGCATTGTTTCCCACCGCCAAATCCAGGGTCGCGATGGTGCCCAGGCCGTAAATCTGCCGCCAGCGCTGCAACTGGCGTTCCAGGTTGTCCAGGCCGAACGTCACTTCGCTGCCCTGCCCGGTCGTCGCCACCACCACCTGCGGCTCCGACACGTCCACCCGCTGCAAATCCACCAGCCCCGCCATCGGCGAGCGGTCGAACGCCGCCACCAACCGCAGCGCCGCCTGCGCCTGCGGCTGCTCCAGCCGGCGTCCCGGCTGCAACTGAAAATAATTGAGGCCCGCAATCACCGGCAGCTGCGGATTCACCTCCGCCAGCGGCACGATGCACACCCGCGGATCCAGCGGCTGGATCACCACCCCGTCCTCGTCCAGCAGATACACCGATACCGAAATTCCCCCTGTCGGATCCACCCGCGGCACATTCACCTGCGCAATCGGATCCCGCTCCGTCACCCGCACCCGCAACGTGTGCGGCAGCACCCGTTCCACCGACACCGATTCGATCATCGAAACCATCTCCAGATTGCGCTTCACCGACGCCAAATCGAGGGCGATGAGGTTGGCCCCCTCCTTCACCCCGGTCCACCGCCGCAGTTGCTCCGGCGCAATCTTCCCGTCCGTCTTCGCATCAATCACCTCGATCGCAAAATCCGGGTTCTCATAAACAAACGTGTTCAACGCCAGCTCGCCCACGCGCCAAAGCAGGTACAGCCCGAAAAACGTGCCGCACAGCACCAGCAGCGAAATCCGCACCAGCCGCGCGCGCGTGGCGCGCACCTGGTCGGAGCGCAGCTTCACGTCCAGCACATGATGCCGGTGCAGCCGCCGGTTCTTGCCTTGTGTCCGTTTAAACCACATCGCTCGTCGTCATTTTGCCCGCACCCCGGCCGGGGCCGGTTTCGCTTTCGCCCGCGCCGCCGGTTTCCGCGCCAGCGCCAAATCCACCATCCGCTGGCAAAGTTCCGCGTAACTCAGCCCCGCCGCCGCCGCCGCCTTCGGCAGCAGGCTCGTTTCGGTCATCCCCGGCAGCGTGTTCACTTCCAGCACCACCGGCGAACCGTCCGCCCGCACCATCACGTCCACGCGCGCATAGTCCCGGCCGCCAATCGCCTGAAAGGCCCCCAGCGCCGCCGCCTGGATGCGCTTCGTCGCCGCCGCGTCAAAATCCGCCGGGCAAAAATATTCCGTCGCCCCCGCCGTGTACTTGTTCCGGTAATCGTAGCTGCCCGCCTTCGGCCGCACCTCCACAATCGGCAGCACCTTGCCGCCCAGCAGCCCCACCGTCGTCTCGCGCCCGATGATTTTCTCCTCCACCACCACCGCCGAATCAAATTTCAAGGCCGCCGTCAGCGCGTTCGCCCACTCCCCCGCCCGCTCCACAAATTGCAGCCCCACGCTCGACCCCTGTCGCACCGGTTTCACCACCAGCGGCGGTAAAAATCCCTCGGGGAACGCCGCCGCCGCCGAGTTCGTCGTCATGAATCTCGCCGTGGGCACCCCGTGCTCCACGCAGCGCTGTTTCGTCAGCACCTTGTCAAACGCAATCCGGCTCGCCGCCGCGTCGCAGCCCGTGTACGGCACCCGCAAAGCGTCCAGTTGCCGCTGCACCGTCCCGTCCTCGCCGTACGTTCCGTGCAACGCCAGAAAGACCACGTCCGTCCGCGGCGGCAGCGTCCATACCGGCGTCTTCGGATCCAGCTCCTGCACGTCATGCCCCAGCGAACGCAGCGCCTTCGCCACCGCCGCCCCCGTGCGCAGCGACACTTCCCGCTCCGCGCTCGGCCCGCCCAACATCACCGCAATATTCAGCTTTCGATTCATAACTTCCTCAAAAATCTCTCCGGCGACACCGCGATTTTCGGAAACGCCCGCAAAATCCGCTCGTCCGTCGTCACCAGCGGCACGCCCAGATCCTGCGCCAGCGCCACATACTCGCAAGCAAACGCCGTTTCCCCGCTCCGCACCGCCAGCTCCAGCACCCGCTCGGACGACACGCCGTACTCGCGCCCGCCCATGAGATCTTCCGCCGATTCCCACGCCAGCAGCGCCGCTTCCGCGCCCAGCCCCGCGTGCTGCACATATTCCACCAGCAAATTCCGGAATTCCGACCGCCACAACAGCGGCGCCGCCCACACCGAATCCCGCCCGCACACCGCCTCCGCCAGCTCCGACTGCTCGTTGTGCACCACAAACCGCGCGATCAAACTGGTGTCAGCGACGATCACGGCCCTGGCGGATGATCCGGTTGATTTCCCCCGGCGTCGTCTCAAACTGCATCGCCGTCCGCGCCGCCCGCGCCCGCGCGATCAACGTGTTCGCATCCACCCGCTGGCTCCGCACGCTCGCCTCCAGCACCGCGATGGCCTCCGTGTTCAGGCTCCGGCCATGCGTGGCCGCCCGCTTCTTCAGCGCCTGATGGGCCGCTTTCGACAGCCCCTTGATGGTGATCGTGATCATGGCGCAACCATAACGCAACCATTTTGGAAGTCAAACGCTTACTCGCCGATGATTTCCACTTCGGTCTCCAGCTCGATTCCCCGCTCCGCCCGCACCCGCGCCTGCAGCCGCCCGATCAATTCCAACACCTCCGCCGCCGTCGCGTTGCCGTCGTTGACCAGAAAATTTCCGTGCTCCTGCGAGATCCGCGCCCCGCCCACCCGCAGCCCCTTCAGCCCCAGCTCGTCAATCAGCCGCCCCGCCGGAATCGTCGCCGGATTCTTGAACATGCACCCCGCGCTCGGCGCCGCCGGCTGCGAGCTCCATCGCTTCTGGCTGAACGCGCTCATCCGTTGCGCGATGGACTCCACCGAGTCCGGCCGCCCGCCCAGCACCGCCCCCAGCGCCACCAGCCCCTTCAATGTGGGACAGCCCCGGTACGCCACTTCCATCTCCCCCGGCGCCAGCTCCCGCACCCGCCCGTCAAAAGTCATCACCCGCACCGATTCCACCAAGTCAAACGTCGCGCCCCCCATCGCCCCCGCGTTCATCCGCAGCGCCCCGCCCACGCTCCCCGGGATGCCCTCCAAAAATTCCAGCCCCGACATTCCGTTCCGCCGCGCCTCCACCGCCACCTGCTTCAACCGCGCCCCGGCCCCGCACCGCAGCCGCGCCCCCTCGACCTCGATCCGCGAAAACTCCGGCTGCGCCAGGCAGATCGCCACCCCCCGATACCCCCCGTCGCGCACCAGCAGGTTCGAGCCCCGCCCCAAAATGAAAAACTTCACGCCCCGTTCGCCGCAATATCGCAAAATCGCCGCCAAGTCCCGCTCGTCCGCCGGCTCCGCATACACATCCGCCGGCCCGCCCACCCGCAGCGTCGTGTGCCGCGCCAGCGGCTCGTCCCGGCGCAATACCGTCCCGCCGGACACGCAGCCGGCCAGCTCGTCGGCCTTGGCAAAAACTCCGCTCATCATCCTACCGCCGATAAGTTCTTCGCCGGCGCCGCCCCCCGCGCCCCGGTCCCCTTCCCCGGCAGCTCCGTGGCTTGGAACGACCACCGCAAAATGCTCGTCGCAATCTTTTCCGCCGACTTCGGCATGTGCCAGAGCTCCAGCGCCGCGTCCATCTTCGCCCGCGCCGCGCCGTTCTCCACCAGCTCCGCCAAAATCGCCGCCACCTTCTCCGGCGTGGCATCCTTCTGCTCCAGCAGCCGCGCCGCCCCGCTCAGCGCGTAAATCCGCGCGTTGAAAAATTGATGATTGTCCGCCGCCGCCGGATACGGCACCAGCAGCGCCGGCAGCCGCAACGCCGCCATCTCCGCCAGCGACGACGCCCCGGCCCGGCTCACCGCCGCCGTCGCCACCCCCAGCGCCCAATCCATCTCCGCCAGAAACGGCTTGACCACCGCCGTCAGGCCCAGCCCCGCGTACGCCGCCTTCACTTTCTCAAAATCATGCGCGCCCGTCAGGTGCAGCCATTGCCAGCCCTTCCCCGCCAGCAGCGGCAGCGCCGATATCACCATCGCATTCACCCCGCTCGCCCCCTGGCTGCCGCCCACCACCAAAATCGTCGGCCGCCCCCCCTCCAACCCCAGCTTCACCGCCGCCGCCGCCCGCCCGCCGTTGTCCAGCCGCAAAAATCCCGGCCGCACCGGCGTGCCCGTCGTCGTCACCTTGCCCGCCTTCAACCGCGAGGCCGTTTCCGGAAAACCCACAAACGCCTCGTCCACCAACCGCGCCAGCAGCCGGTTCGCCCGCCCCGGAATCGTGTTGGATTCGTGCAAAAATGTTTTCGCCCCCGCGCCCTTCCCCGCAAAAATCGGCGGCGCGCTCGTAAATCCCCCCATCGCCAGCACCGCGTCCGGTTTCCGCCGCCGGAAAATCCGCCGCGCCGCCAGCAGCGACTTCACAAAGCTGCTCCCAAACGCCAGATAATTCCCGTTCTGCAACGCCACCGCTGGCAGCGTGTACACCTCCATCCCCGCCGCCGCCTTCACTGCCTGCTGGTCCACGTCCTTCGGCGAAATCAGCAGCGCCACGTCGCAGCCCCGCAGCTTGAGTTGCTCCGCCACCGCCAGGCCGGGAAATAGGTGTCCCCCCGTTCCGCCACACGCTATGGCCACGAACGGATTGGTTTTCAGATTGGAATTCATGTTGCCTTGGCGGCAAAGGGATTGTCCGTCGAAGTCACGTCGGACGCGGAAATCTTGATGCCCGGCACCGCCTGCCGCGCCACGCTCAATAATATGCCCACGCACACCAGCATCGCCAGCAGGTTCGAGCCCCCGTAGCTGATGAACGGCAGCGGCAGACCCTTGTTCGGCAGCGCGCTCGTCACCACCCCGATGTTGATCGCCGCCTGCAAACTGATCAGCAGCGTGATGCCCGCCGCCAGCAGGGTCCCAAACCGGTCATGCGCATGCAGCGCAATGTAAATCCCGCACCCCGCCAACACCACAAACGCCAGCACCACCAGCAGCGTCGTCACCAGCCCCAGTTCCTCGCCGATGATCGAAAAAATAAAGTCCGTGTGTTGCTCCGGCACAAACCCCAGCTTCTGCCGGCCATTCCCCAGCCCCAACCCGCCCCACCCGCCCGACCCCAGCGCAATCATCGCCTGGTACGCCTGGTACCCCACCCCGTCCTTGTTCTCCTCCAGGTCCAGCCAGCTGAAAATCCGCTTCATCCGCATCGGATCGTGCAAAATGGATACCACCAGCCCCGCGATCGCCAACACCACCGGCGGCACGATGAACTTCCATTGCACCCCCGCCAGCAGCAAAATCGAGCCGCTCACCGCCGCCAGCAGAATCGTCGTCCCCCGGTCCGGTTCAATGAACACCAGCCCCAGCACCAGCGCAATGATCCCGATCGGGATCGCAATCCCCCACGTGAACGTTTGCATCCGCCGCTGGTACCGGTCCCCGTACCACGCCAGCGCGATGATCAGCGCCACCTTCCCCAGCTCCGAAGGCTCAAACCGCACCCCGTGCAGGTTGAACCACCGCCGCGCGCCGTTCACCTTCAGCCCCACGTGCGGCACCAGCACCAGCGCCAGCAGCAGCACTCCCACCACAAAGATCGGCCACGCGTATTTCTTCAACAATTGGTAATCCGACACCACCGCCGTCACGCACAACGCAAACCCGAACACGCACCAGATGAGCTGCATCATCAGATAATGCACCCCCACCTGCGTCATGCTCGAGCTGTAAAGCATCACCAGCCCCAGGGCCAGGAGGCTGGCGACACAAAACGTCAGAGTTGTAACAGCGACTTTCATTTTCACTGTCTAAAAATGCCAGCCGCGTTAGGACGCGGTCAATGGCCGGGCGCGGGCACGGGCGTGACCGGAGCCTGAGCCGGGGCCGGAGCGGCCGTCGGCGGCAACACTGGCGGCGCCGAAGTTTCCGCACTGGCCGCGGGCGCTGCCGTTTCGGCACCGCCGGGGATGTTCAATTTCTGCCCCACCTTGATGTGGTCCGTCGTCAGGCTGTTCGCCGACCGCAGTGCGTGCAGCGTCACGTGATTGCGCTTCGCAATCTTGCTCAGCGTGTCGCCGGACTTCACCGTGTACGACTTGCCGCCACCGCTCACGTCGCCCGTGCTCGCTGCCGCCGCCGGCGCGGACGTCGCCGCCCCCGCCGTCGTCGCCGCCGGCAGGTTCAACTTTTGCTTCGGCTTCAATTTCTTCGGATCCACGCCCGGATTCGCCGCCTCCAGCGCCTTCACCGTGACGCCGTTCTTCTTGGCGATCTTGGCCAGCGTGTCACCCGACACGACATCATAAGTTGCGCCGGATGCGGCGGGGGGTTCCACCACCGGCGGTTGCACCACGGGCGGAGGCACCATCGGCGCCGGCGCCGCGGCCGCGTTCGTGCCCGTCGGCACCACCGGGGCGTTGGTATCGATCGCCGGCGTGTTGGTGTCCACTGCCGGCGCGTTGGTGTCCACCGCCGGCGGGTTGTTGTCGGGATTTTCGCGCTTGCAGCCCTGGATCAGCATGGCCACCAGCCCGGTGACGCTCACCGCCAGCACGCAGAACACGGCGATCTTTAGCCGGGAACGGCGCTGGCTTTGTTGCTCGAGCAGCGAGCCCTTCGGAACGAATGGATTCGGATTATTCATATATTTGGCGCTAAATGCGTCCTGGATTCGAGGAGATTTTATTTTTGAGTTATGCGCGGCGGAACTTTCCCTCGAAAAATTTCGCAGCGCCTTAAAACGTCCAACTTCCCGGTTTGCGGGGATACGGCCTTGACCCGGTCGCGGAATTTACAACCGGCAGAAAGATTAATATGTTCACTGCTCTCACTGGCCGGCGCGCGCCTTGCCGTTCTCACATGAATTGATAGCAACGACGCCCCGCTTGTGCAAGCAGCAAAGCACGCCCCGTCAATGTTTCTTATGCTTTTCATCATTTTCTCACTACCGCAATTTCAGCGTCGCCAGCGCCAACACCGCGCACAGCACGCACAAAATGAAAAACCGCATCACCACCTGCGACTCATGCCACCCCTGCTTCTCAAAATGGTGGTGCAGCGGCGCCATCAAAAAAATCCGCCGCCCCGTCCCCGTCTGCAGCCGCGTCAGCTTGAACCACCCCGTCTGCAACATCACCGACAACGCCTCCGCCACAAACACCGCCCCCGCAATCACCAGCACGAATGGCTGGTGGATCAGCACCGCCACCATCCCCAGCGCCCCGCCCAGCGCCAGCGAGCCCGTGTCCCCCATGAACACCTGCGCCGGATGGCAGTTGAACCACAAAAATCCCAGCCCCGCACCCAGCAGCGCCGCACAAAATACCGTCAGCTCCCCCGCCCCCGCCACGTACGGAATCTCCAAATACGCCGCCGACTTCACATTCCCCGCCAGGTACGTGAACACCAAAAACACAAAACCCACGATCAACGTGCACCCAATCGCCAGCCCGTCCAGCCCGTCCGTCAAATTCACCGCGTTCGAGCTCCCCACAATCGCCAGCACCACGATCACCACCCCCAGAATCGCCCCCACATGCAGTGGATACTTGAAAAACGGCAACATCACGCTCGACACCAGGTTGCTGTGCCACACGCTCTTCGTTCCCAGCAGGTGCAGCTCGCTGCTCGCCGGCAGGTACCACAGATAAATCCCCACAAACGCCGCCAGCACAAATTGCGTGATCAGCTTCACCCGCGGCGGCGTCCCGCCGCCCGATTGCTTCAAAATCTTCGCGTAGTCGTCGTAGAAACCCAGCCCCGCCAGCACCAGCACCGACAACATCGTCAGTTCCACCTGCGCGTTCCACTGGGCCCATAGCATCGTTGAAATCAGCAGCGCCAGCACTATCAGGATGCCGCCCATCGTCGGCGTGCCCTTTTTATTGACGCGCAACGCCGCCAGCCCGGCTTCCTCCGCCTTGTCAGCATACTCCTGGCCAATCTTCAAATCTTTCAGCCACCGGATCACTTTCGGCCCCAGCCACCAGCTCAACACCAGCGCCGTCACCGCCGCCCCCGCGCTCCGCACCGTGATGTACCGGAACAGCCGCAAAAACGACAACCGGCCTTCCCAGCCGGTGCCCTGCGCCATGTCCAATATCCACTGGCTCAAATAATAAAGCATTGTTCAGTCCCCGCTCACACTTTCACCGGCCGCAGCGTCTCCGCAATCCGTTCCAACCGCGACGAACGCGACGCCTTCAACAGTACCACGTCGCCCGCCTTCAAAAAATTCTTTACCGCGCGCATCGCCGCTTCCACGTCCCCGAATTCAATCACCCGCGTCAGCCCCGCCCCCCGCGCCGCCCGCGCCATCACCGCCGCCTGCTGCCCCACCGCAAACAACTGCCCCACCTTCAACTCCGCCGCCAGCCGCCCAATCTCCTCGTGCGCCGGCTCGCTCTGCCCCCCCAGCTCCGCCATGTCCCCCAGCACCGCCACCCGCCGCCCTTGCAGCGGCAGCTCGCACAACGTCTCCAGCGCCGCCCGCATCGAGTCCGCGTTCGCGTTGTAGCAATCCTCCAGCACCCGCACCCCGCCGGCCTCCCAATATTGCATCCGCATCTTCACCGGCTGGCATTCGGCCAGGCCGCGCTGGATCTCAGCGCGGCCCAGGCCGTGTTCCTCCCCGGACCCAATGGCAAACAGGGCGTTGATCACCTGATGCCGTCCGAGCAAATTCACCCGGTATTCGCCGCTGTACTCCGCTTGGGGCGCCGTCACCTGAAACGTCACCCCGCCCTTGTCCAGCCGCACCCGGCTCGCCCGCCAATCGTTCTTCTCCCCAAAGCCCAGGCGCACCACCCGCGCCTTCGTCCGCGCCGCCAGCGCATCCGTCCACGGGCTGTCCCCGTTCAAAAATAATTTCCCGTCCGCCGGCAGCAGCTCCGCCAGCCCCCCTTCCTCCCGCGCCACCCCCGCCACGTCCCCGAAAAATTCCAAATGCTCGCGCCCGATGCTCGTGATCACCCCCAGCTTGGGCTGGATCATCCGCACCAGCGGCGCCAACTCCCCCGGATGGTTCGTCCCCGCTTCCACCACCGCCGCCCGGTGCCCCCGTTCCAGCCGCAGCAGCGTGGCCGGCACCCCGATCTCGTTGTTGAAACTGCCTTCGCTCCACAGCGTCGCCAGCTTCTGCCGCAGCACCGCCGCAATCAATTCCTTCGTCGTCGTCTTCCCGTTGGACCCGCCGACCGCCGTCACCGACGCCGAAAATTCCCGCCGGTACGCCCCCGCCAGCCGCCCCAGCGCCGCGCGCACCTCGTCCACCGCCAGCACCGCGCACCCCGCCGGCACCCGGGACGCCACCCCGGCCCGTTTCGACCGCTCCACCACCACCGCCACCGCCCCCTTGCCCGCCGCGTCGGCCACGAAATCGTGCCCGTCAAACTTCTCCCCGCGGATCGCAAAAAACACGTCGCCCGCCTTCACCGCCCGCGAGTCCGTGCTCACATTTTTCACCTCGGCCGCCCCCGCGCCCGGCGCCGGCCCGGCCCCGCAGGCCGCCGCCACAAATTTCAAAGAACGTGCTTCCACAATATTATTTCAACAAAAATGTCTCCGTCACCACCGCCGTGATCGTCTTCTGCCGCGACGTCGTGTCGTCCAGCCCTTCCCCGCTCGTTTCCGTGCTGTGCTGCGGCGTGATCTGGAATATCCCCTGGCCCGCGTTGTGCAGTTTCGCGATGCCCCGCCCGCCCTGCGAGGCAATCTGCTCGGCCCGCGCCCGCGCGTCCTTCGCCGCCTCCGCCAGCATCTCGATCTTCGCCTCGCCCACGCTCGTGTAGAGGAACTGCGGCGCCTCCGCCGTGAACAACACCCCCGCCTCCACCAGCGGCGTCGAGTCCAGCCGCTCGATCCGGTCCACGTCCGCCGACTCCACCCGCACGGCCTGGCTCAGCCGGTAGCCGCTCGTCCGCTTGTCCATCCACCCGTCGGCGGTCTTGTGCGTCGCCTGCTCCTCCTCGATCCCAATCGCCGCAAAACTGTAATTCGTCACCCCCGCCCCCGTCAGAAATTTCTCCACCGTCGCCCGGTCCCCCTGAATCTTGTGCTGCGCCTCCAGCAGCGTCCCCGCCTCCGCCTCAAAACTCCCCTTCCACACCGCCAGGTCCGATTCGATGCTCTTCCGCGCCGAACCCTTCACCGTGACGAACTGCGAATTCGTGATCTTCACCCACGCCGTCGTGCCCACGATCGCGGATAACACCAGCCCCGCCGCCAGGAACAGCCCTGCCAGCATGCCAAACAGTTGCGGCCGCGATTCGTTCATGGGTTTGCCTCTTTCGGGGCGATGGCCCCCGCCACCATCGGCGGCGCGTTCGTCCGCAGCGCCGGGTCCGGCGGAATGTTCAAATAGCTCGCGCACCGCTCCGCGATGTCCCGGAACACCGGGCCGCACACCTTGCCGCCGTAATACCCCTCCTTCGGCTCGTCCATCACCACCGAAATGCACAGCTCCGGATTGTCCGCCGGGAAAAAGCCGATGAACGACGACACATACTTCCCCGGCGCATACGTTCCGTTCTCCGCCTTCTGCGCCGTCCCCGTCTTGCCCGCCACCACGTAGTCCTTCATCGCCGCTTCCGCCGCCGTCCCTTCTTTCGTCGCCACCGTCTTCATCGCCTTTATCATATCCCGGCTCGCCGCTTCGCTGATCACCTGCCGCACCCGCTGCGGCGTGTAGCGCTCCACCACGCTCCCGTCATGGGCCTGCAGCCGGCTCACGATCATCGGCTGCATCAGCCAGCCCCCGTTCGCAATCGCCGCCACCGCATCAATCATCTGCAACCGCGTCACCGCCACCCCGTGTCCCATCGGAATCTGCGCAATGGATACCTTGCTCCACTCTTTCACCGGATACAGCAGCCCCCGCGCTTCCCCCGGCAGCGGAATGCCCGTCCGCTGCCCGAATCCATACCGACACGCGTAGCTGTACAGGCTCGGCGCCCCCAGCTTGATGCCGATCTTCGCCGCCCCGATGTTCGATGACTTCGTGATGATCGCCTCCGTCGAGAGCATCCCGTACGCCTCGTGATCGTGCAGCACCCGCCCCGCAAACGCAAAATGCCCGTGTTCGCAGTCAAATTCGTCCGTCAGCTTCGCCACCCCGCTGTCCAGCGCCCCCGACACCACCACAATCTTGAAAGTCGAACCCGGCTCCATCACGTCCGTGATCACCCGGTTCCGCGTCTCCGGCGAGATGCTCCCCGGCTGGTTCGGATCAAACGTCGGCAGCGACGCCAGCGCCAGGATCTCCCCCGTCCGCGGCCGCATCACAATCCCCGTGATGCTCTTCGGCGTGTGCTTCTCCAGCGCGTCGGCCAGCGCCGTCTCCACAATGTGCTGCACCGCCAGGTCCATCGTCAGCACCACGTTCAAGCCGTCCTGCGCCGACACGTCCTCGTCCCGCATCGCCACCAGTTCATGCTGCGCCCGGTCCGTCTCCGTCACCCGCCAGCCGGCCACCCCGCTCAGCTCCTTCTGCATCGCCCGCTCGATCCCGTCCCGCCCCTGGATCCACGAAATAAAGTGTCCATTTTCGTTCGTCTCTTCCACCGCCGGAAAGCCCACCACCTGGCTCGCCAGCGCGCCGTTGGGATAAATCCGCAACTGGTCCGACTCCGCGTACACCGCGTGCTGCCGCAAATTCCGGAAAAACTCCGCTTCCTTCCGTGTCAGCTTCCCCCCCTCCGACGTGAACATCAGGTTCGTCATCGTCGCATACACCCGCTGCCACGTCTGCTCCGGCACGTTCTTCGCCAGCCGCACATAATGCGCCTCGTTCGTCACCGTTTCCCCGTCGCTCCCCTTCGTCACCCACTCCCGCGGCGCCAGCCGCTGCGCAATCGCCGCCTCGTTGAGCTGCAGCAGCGGCGCGATCGCGTGCGCCACCGTCGCCGCCTCCCCCCCGATCAGCGTCGGATCCGCGCACACCGTCTTCACCGGCACGCTCGTCGCCAGGATATTCTCGTTCGCATCCAGGATGTCCCCCCGCCGCGGCGCCTGCCGGTACTCCCGCTGCGTGTTCCGCTCCGCCTTCGCGCTCAGCTCGTCATGCCGCAACACCTGCAGGTCCACCAGCCGGTACCCCAGCCCGGCAAACGCCAGGGCCACCAGCACCAGTAGCAACACCGCCCGACGGAATTGCAGTTTGTTGTTCATTCCTAAAAATAGGCCGGCCGCCCATGGCGGTCGGTTCCTCACCCGACGGCGTCACGAGCGGCGGCCAAAATCAATCTATGGCGTCCCCCCGGCCGCCGGCCGTTGGGCAAATTGAGGCGCGGCGTCCGCCACCGGCGCCGCCTCCACCAACCGCACCACTTGGAACGGCTGCGCCGGCGCCAGCCCCAGGTTCAGCTCCTTCGCCTTCCGGTCCAGCATCACCGGCGAATGCAAAATCGCAATCTGGTCCGCCAGCCATTTGTTGTCCCGCTTCGCCTTGTTCACCTTCGTCTCCAAATCCGATATCTGCCGCCCCAGCCGGTCAATCTGGCTCTTCTGCCACACATACCCGATCGCCGAACCGCAGATCAGCGAACACAACAGCACAACCTTCAACACCGGCCCAAACCGGATCTCCGCCGCCTGGTTCTTTCGATTCTTTGACATCGTCTGCTCCGCTCAAAATTCTCACTCCGCCCCGACCCGTTCCAGCACCCGCAACTGCGCGCTCCGCGCCCGCGGGTTCATCCGCAATTCCTCCGCGCCCGGCCGGATCGCCTTGCGCTCCACCCACTTCAGGTCCGGCACCCGCGGCTCCCGCAGCTCCGGCACGTCCACCGGCCCCGGAAACGTGTAGTCCCGCGACCGCGCCCGCCCAAATTCCTTCACCACCCGGTCCTCCAGCGAGTGAAACGTGATCACCGCCAGCCGGCCCCCCGGCTTCAACAGCTTCACCGCCGCTTCCAAGCCCGCCCGCAGCGACCCAATCTCGTCGTTCACCGCGATCCGCAGCGCCTGGAAAACCTTCGTCGCCGGATGCGCCTTCTTCCCCGCCCGCGGCGCCAGCCGCTCAATCAATTCCGCCAGTTGCCGCGTCGTCGCAAATTTCCGACTCTCCCGGTCGTGCGCCAGCGCCCGCGCAAACCGCCGCGACTCCCGCTCCCCGCCATACTCCCAAAAAATCTTCGCCAGCGCCTCCGCGCTCTCCCCGTTCACCAGGTCCGCCGCCGTCAACGTCTGCCGGTCGTCCATCCGCATGTCCAGCGGACCGTCCTGTTGAAAGCTGAAGCCCCGCTCCGGCGTGTCCACTTGCGGTGAGCTCACTCCCAGGTCCAGCAGCACCCCGTCGCAGCTCCTTTCCGGCACCCATTCCGCCAGCTCCGAATAATTCCCCCGCCGCACATCAAACCGGCCCCCGAACTTCTCCGCCAACCGTTTCTTGGCCACTTCAACCGCGACCCCATCGCGATCGCACCCATACAGCCATCCAGTCGGTGAACTCGCGGCCAGTATTGCCGCCGCGTGACCAGCTCCACCGAGGGTCCCGTCGGCGAAACGCCCGCCCGGCCCCGGCCTCAGCGCGCTCAGCACTTCCGCCAACAGCACCGGTTGATGATTGAACTCGGGCACCTCGCATCTTTCTCTTTCCTCAGGACTTCAACAAATTCTCCCCCACGTACTCCCACGCCCGCCGCGCCGGCGGCAAGACCGGCGTCTCCACCACTTCCGTGTGCGACTTCACCGGCACCACCTCCACGTCCGCATCCGCCAAGTCGTTGTGCACCACCTTCACCGCATTCAACGTCAGCTCCGACTGCACCGCCGACGCCGACGGCACCGACACCTCCCGCGCCCGGAACGGATTCAACCGCAACGACCACCCCGTCCGCGCCGGCTTGGCCGCCTGCGCCACCGCAGTCGCCGGCACCGGTGATGGCGACAGCAACCGGCCCCCGCGCTTCAGCGGCTTCGGCTTGAAAGCATACGGCGGCGGCGCCTTTTGCACCGCGGCTACCGGGGCGGCGGCGGTCTGCTCCGCCTTCGCCGGCTCCGCGGGCTCCGCACCCTTCGGCGCAAACGGATTCCGCCCTTCGTTGAACTTGGGCAGGCTCACGTGTTTGTCCAGGCGGTACTCAGCCTTCCGGCCGCCGCCAAAAAAACTGTTCCCCGCAATCAGTAATTTTCCGAGGTTCATAAAAAAATCACATCATTTCAAACGCCTTGGCCTGGTGCACCGCATCAGCCGCCTCGACGAGTTTGTACCGCTCCGGCTCCCAAATCTCAAACCGCTCGAACATCCCCACCAGCAGCGCCTGGTCCTTGATCCCCGCCGCCGTCGCCATCGCTTCCGGCAGACAAATCCGCCCCGCCTTGTCCACCGTCACCTGCTCCGAATTCCCGCCCACCACCCGCCGCAGCACGTCCTTCCGCGGATCGCTGTTGGGCATCGCCTCAATCTCCGCCACCAACTTCTCCAGCTTGTCCGGCGGCAATACCCGCAAACACGTCCCCGCCTGATGCTTCGGCCACAAGATTACCGTAAACTCCACCCCCTCCTCCTCCGGCCGCCATTTCGCCGGAATCTGCAAACGCCGCTTCTCATCAATTCCATGTAAATACTTGGAATTGAAGTAAATCTTTTTGTTCGGCGCGTCGTTCACAGTTATCCACATCAAAACTTAAAATGGGCTAAACATCCACAACGCCCCCTTTTTACCCCCTTTCCCCCACCGTTGCAATAAAAAAAACCTTTTCTGAGCGGGGGTTATTGGAAAGTTATTCACATTTTTGCAGGTCCTCCTCCCTACGCAATCGTTATCGCCCCTGAATTCAGGCCCTGACCGTGTAGAGGCGAACTGGCGTTCGCCTCCATCTAAAAAAACTGCCAAGCAGCCTGAAATTGGACCTGCGCACCACCGGGGCGGGGACGGCTCGTCCCCGCTTTCCCCCTGAATCAAATATCTCAGCCACAGTGTCAAGCAACCAGCGCACACTCTTCCCTTGTAAAGTTAACATGGGGTGGTCAGGTGCGGGGAAATCCACTACACCTGACGCCCCATGTTAACTTTATGTCGCCCAGTTCCAAAGCGGCGACATATCGCCGCGCTCCACACGACCTCGCCAGCCAC
>CAZHIM010000045.1:0-16555 GCA_964532525.1 uncultured Bifidobacteriaceae bacterium | reverse complement strand
GCCCAGTTCCAAAGCGGCGACATATCGCCGCGCTCCACACGACCTCGCCAGCCACTTTCGTCTGGACTCTATCCTTTGGCATCCCTTTTTTCTTCCCCCCTTTAGCATTTAGCCTTCAGCCTTCAGCCTTCCTTTGCCGCCCCCTCCCGCACCAGTTCCAGGATCACCTCCGCCAGCCTCGGTTCCGTGCCCACCGGGGGCGAGCACCAGAACCGCTTCCCGTGCGTCTCGGTGGGATTCCGCCAGCCGGGCTGGCCGGCGGCCAGGCGCGCCTTCACCACCTGCGCCGGTTCGCCAAGCAACACGGGAATGTCCTCCACCACATGCAGTCCGTCGCTGATAAAGAACGGCACCAGCACGCAATTCCGGGTCTGCGCCAGCAAAGGGCAGTCCGCAATGCGCGGCTCTTCCTCCAGGAAGACGGCGTGGACGGCCGCGTAAGTGTTTCCAGCGCGAATGATCTCCGCCTGCCGTTCCACCGTCTGCCGGGACTGGCTGTTCTTGGGCGTGCCATGTCCGGCGATGAACAGCGTGGTTTCCGCCGGCTTGGGCGCGCGCGGGAACGGAAATTGCCGCGCCACCTCCGCCGCCCGCGACAGAATGACGTTCGTCATGCCCGGGTGCAGGCCCACCGGCTGGCAATAGAACATCGTGCGGGCGCCCTGCCGCACCACGCGCGAAGCGTCGAAGCCCAGCGCCTCGGGAATCACCTGGCCCGCGAAATAGCCCTCGCTGATGAACAGCGGCACAATAAACACCCGCGGGGCCTGGATCTCCGCCAGCACACGGTTGATTTGCGGTTCCTGCTTCCAGAAAGCCTCGCGCACCTCCTGAAAAACGTGCCGACGCCGCAGCTCCGCCGCGTGCTGGAACACCGGCGCGGCGGACTGGTCGTTCAATTCCGTGCCGTGGCCCAGGAGCACCAGCGCGGCATCGCCAAGACTCACATCGCTCACGCCCCCAACTTGGCGGAGGCGCCCGTCAACTGCAAGCCACCTTCCCAAAGGAGCCGACCGTCTCTGCTCCCAGAACCGAGTCATTCTCTGTGTCTCTGCGTCTCTGCGATTACCCCAAAGCGGCCGGCGGTGCCTGCGCCCAAAACCGCGGCCGGCAATTTTTTGAATCTTTTCCCCGCTTCAGGCGTCTTACCTTGCGTCCGTCAATTAACCAAACGAATAAACTCGATAAAAAACTCGATAAAACGACCATGAATCCAACCCAACTGACGCTGCTGGCGCTGCTGGCTGCCGCCCCCCCTGCCCTGACCGCCTTCGCCGCCGACCCGGCGTTGCCGCCCGCCGCGATGAAGCCGGGAGTGACCTACACTTCCGACATGAAGACGATCTTCGACGCCTCCTGCATAAAATGCCACAGCGGCGACAAGCCCAAGGCGCGGTTGCATCTGGACACCCTCGAAGGTGTGCTCAAGGGCTCCAAGGAAGGCAAGATCGTGACACCCGGCGACAGCGCCAACAGCTTCATCATCAAGGCGGTCGCGCATGTGACCACCGACCACGATTCCTGGATGCCGCCCCTGAACAACAAGGCGGGAATCAAACCGCTCACGCCGGAACAAATCGGTCTGATCCGCGCCTGGATTGACCAGGGCGCCAAGTAATTCTGCCCTGGCCGCCGCGGGCGCCAGCCTTCGGGATGGCGCTTTTTCAGCGCCGGCAGGCCGCCGACGATCAATTGCGGAGTTGCTCTTTGTCACCTGATCTTTCAAACTGTGAACGAAATCGGATGGCAGAATTTCTGAACAGCCAATGCCCTCATTGCGGCCAATGGGTTGAATACCCGTCGGAAGGCTCCGGTCAAACCGTCCCCTGCCCGACGTGCCACGAGTTATTTGTCCTGACGCCGGCCCAGCGGCCCATGCCCGTAGCCGTTCCGGCTCCGCCCTCGTCGCCACCCACTGCGCCAGCACCACCACGGGTCGTGACGCCATCGTCCGCCACACCGTCGCCGCAGACGATGACGGCCACCCTGCCGCCACCGCCGGCCTCGGGGAGAGCCTCGGCAATCGCAGCCCCGCAGTCGGCCGCGCGCCCGCCGGAGCCCCCCGCCTCGCGCCCACCAGCGCAATCCCAGCCGCCACGGCCGCGGAACCCCTTGTCGCCGCTCGAACAAGCCATTGCGGAGTTTGACACCGATCAGGCCTTTGCCAGCCAGGTGCCCACGCGTGACCAGGTGGCCCGGGCTTGGGCCCTGGCGAAGTTCCGGCAACTCGAAGAATCCACCCAGCCAAGTCACGAGGACGTCGTGCACGCCTTGAAAAGACTGTTTCCCGATTTCCGGGGTCCCAAAACCGGTCCCAGCCAGTCCCACTCAAAAAAAACCAGCCATGGCCATTCCCACCATTCGGCGGCGGGCGCATGAAATCTTCTCGCCCGGGACTCCATTTCCCGGTTTAATTTCCGCCACATGAAACAAACAGCTTACGCCGCCGCCGGCGTTGACATTGATTTGGGAAACCAGGTGAAAGCCACGCTGCCGCAATTGCTCGCGGCCACGCATCGTCGCGAGGTGCTCGGCAAGGTGGGCGGTTTCGGCGGCCTCTTTGCACTCGACCTGAAGAAGTACCGCCAGCCCGTGCTCGTCAGCAGCGTGGACGGCGTGGGCACCAAGTTGAAGCTCGCCTTCCTGATGGACAAGCATGACACCATCGGCGCGGATCTCGTAAACCACTGCGTCAATGACATCGCGGTGCTGGGCGCGGAGCCGCTGTTTTTCCTCGATTACCTCGGCACGGGCAAGCTGGAGCCGCATGTGTTCACCGAGGTTATCAAGGGCTTCGCGCGGGCGTGCGCCGAAAACCATTGCGCCCTGATCGGCGGCGAAACGGCCCAGATGCCGGGCTTCTACCAGCCCGGCGAATACGACGTGAGCGGCACGATCGTGGGCGTCGTCGAAAAGTCGCAGATGCTCAATGGCCAGAAATCCGTGAAGCGCGGCGACGCGGTGATCGGCATCGAATCAAATGGCCTGCACACCAACGGCTATTCGCTGGCCCGCAAGATCTTCTTTGAACAGATGCACTTGAAGCCCTCCAGCCGCATCTCCGGCCTCGCCGGCACCGTCGGCCAGGAACTGATGAAGCAACACATCAGCTACGGACCGGTGGTGCAAAAGCTCGTAAAAAAGTTCAACCTGCGATCACCGGCCGCGAAGGCGCACCACCCGGTCCGCGCCTTCGCCCACATCACCGGCGGCGGATTCGTGGACAACATCCCCCGCGTACTGCCCAAGTCGCTCGACGTGATCATCCACAAGGGCACCTGGGACGTGCTGCCCATCTTCCAGATCATTGCCGGCCAAAGCGGCGTGCCGGATGCGGAGTTGTATCAGGTCTTCAACATGGGCATCGGCATGGTGGCCATCGTCGCGGCCGACCAAGCCGAAGCGGCCTTGAAATTGATCCGCGGCCGGAACCACAAGGCGTGGCTCATCGGTGAAGTCGTCAAGGGCACAGGCAAAACCCGCGTGGAATAATCCTCCAAGCCGGCGTCCACCCGCCGCAAACACCTCCCGTCCAATAACTTAAAAGCTCCGTCGGGCGGCCTTAATCAGGTCACTCCCGGCGGAGTTGAATTACTTGGCAACCTCCCGCGCCTGCGGGCGACTGGCGCTCGCCGCTTACGGCCGCCAGTACAACCGGTAGAACGCGGAAGCCGGCGCCCCGCTCAGGTCCGAGAACGTGTCCGTGACGTTGATCACGCCGTTGAGCGGAGCGGTATTCGTGG
Organism: uncultured Bifidobacteriaceae bacterium; assembly: GCA_964532525.1. Lineage (GTDB taxonomy): Bacteria > Verrucomicrobiota > Verrucomicrobiia > Limisphaerales > UBA11358 > UBA11358. Next base: position 12,812 of record CAZHIM010000045.1, on the reverse strand, counting down.
AGATGTTCACCCACGTGAGGAGGTTCACCGAACGCTGGACGACGTAGGTGTAGCCGGGAATCCCATGGCAGGTCACCAAATTGGTTCCGCCATTGATCGTCACGTTGGCATTCTGGCCGGTGAACGGCATGACCACCGAGGCCACGGCCACCTGGCCGGTGGCGTAACCACCAAAACCATCCGTGACGACGTAGCTGAAGCGGTCGTTCAAATAATTGGTGTTCTGGAACAGGATGAAGGTGGAATTGGTGTAACAAGGCATGCCATTGGTGCTCGCGCTCACACTGACCAGCGAAATGGAGTCGCCATCCGGATCCACCACCGCGCTGAGCAGGTTCGTGATCCTCACCTTCAGCGAAAGGCCGTTGGTCACGCTGAAACTGAAGTAACCGGTCACGGGCGGATGGTTCGTCACAATCTGCCCCAGGACATTGGTCACGCTGGCGTAATTGCCGTCGCCGCTGTACCAGGCGGTGATCACATTGGTGCCGCGCAGGAGGTTGCTGATGCTCGTGCTCGTAAAGGCGCCATTGACCACGGAACCGGAGTTGAAGGCGATGCCATTCGTGAAATAGGCCACGGTGCCGGTGGCATCCGCCGGCAGCGTTTCGGTGAACGCGATGGCGTCACGATAGCCCGATGGATTCTCCGACGAAACCAGCGCAGCCGGGGTCGTGGTTGCCATGAGAATGTCGGCCGTCGTGCTGGCACTTGTGTCGTTCAGCGTGTAGTTGCCCGCATCGGTGCCGGAGATGTAGATGGACGCCACGTTGACGGTCTTGCCGTTGCCCACGCCGGGGTCCGTGAAGTTCGCGCTGCCATAGTTGTCGGTCAACGAGTCACCCGCCACACGATTGTCGCCCAGGCTGACGGAGGCCTTGGTGGTGCCGTCATACACCTTGTTCACGCCCTCGGCGGAAACCGTCAGGCTGGCGGGGGTGATGTCGGCCGTGGTGCTGAGATTGGTGCTGGCCAGCGTGTAATTGGCGGAACTCGTCCCGCTAAGGGTCAGGCCGGCCACCGTGATGGTCTTGCCGCTGCCCACGCGCTTGTCACTGAAGCTGGCCTTGGTGTAACCCACCGTAAAGGTGTCGCCAGCCACCCGATTGTCGGACAGGCCGACGCTGGCGTTCGTGGTGCCGTCGTAAGTTTTGGTCACGCCGGTGGCCGCCACAGTCAAAGTCGCCCCGGTGATATTGGCCGTGGTGGTCGCGGTCGTGCTGGTCAAGGTGTAGTTCGCGGCATCGTTGCCGGTCACCTGGATGCCCACGACCGTCACCGCCTTGCCCGTGCCGGCGTTGGGGTCACTGAATCCGGCACTGGCATAGCTGTCCGTCACGGAGTCGCCGCTCACATGATTGTCCGTCAACGTGACGGTGGCATTGGTGGTGCCATCGTACGCCTTGTTCCGCCCCTGGGCGGTCACCAGGAGGCCGCAGGGTATGATATTTCCCGAGGTCGTGGCAGTGGGATTGCCCACGGTATAATTTCCCGCATTCGGTCCCGTAACGGTAATGCCGCTGACATTCACCAGCTTGCCATCGCCCACGTTTTTGTCGTTGAACCAAGCATTGGTGTAGGCATCCGTCAAGGAATCGCCCGCCAAGTGATTGTCACTCAGTGTGACGGCCGTCGTGTTGGTGCCGCCGTCATAGGTCTTGTTCCCCCCGATGGCAACCACGTTCAACGCGCGACTCGAAATGTTCGCCGTGGTGATGATGTCGGAGCTGGCGGCGACATAGCTGTCCGAATCCGTTCCGGTAATGACGATGCCATAGACGTTCACCGTCTTGTTGGTGCCCACATTTTTATCCACGAACGCCGCGCTGGTGAAACCGACCGCGACGTCGTCGCCGGTCAACTGGTCGCCGGTCAGGTTGGCGATGGTGGCATTGGTGGTGCCATCGTAGGTTTTATTCTGACCCGTGGCGGTGACGTTCAAGGTGCGGGGGGTGATGTTGCCGTGCGCGCGCGCCGTGGTGGCGTTCAGCGTATAGTTGGGGGCGTCCGTACCGCTGATGGCAATGCCGGTGACGTTGATGGCGATGCCGTTGCCGACGTATTGATCGGCAAACGTGGCGGAGGCATAGGTATCCACGACCTTGTCTCCCGCATAGTGGGTGTCCACCAATTTCACGGAGGCCGACAGGGTTCCGTCATAAGGCTTGTTGGTGCCGGTGGCGCCAACCTGCAGCAGCTTTGAGGTGATATTGGCCAGGGCGGTGGCGGTGGTGCTGCCGAGCGTGTAATTCCCGGAGTCCGTGCCCGCAACGAAGATGTCCGTCACGGTGACCGGCTTGTTGGTGCCGACGTTTTTATCCGCGAAGCTCGCCGTGTCGTAAAATTCATACACGTCGTCCCCGTTGATGCTGTTGTCGGACAAATCCACTTCCGCGTCGGTGGTCGCGTCATAGGTCTTGGACTCGGCGGAGGCATAGACGGTGAGGGAATAGGCGGTGATGTTCGCGTTCAAAACCGGCTGCGCCAGGGTATAATTGCCGACGGCACTGCCCGTCAACTGCAGCGTCAGCCCGCTCACCGTGACCGTTTTCCCGGAGTCCACATTTTTATCGCTGAACGTCGCGACATAGCCGTTGGTGACGAGTGACACATTACCGGCATCGCCGGAGGCCACCCCATTCAAGACCGCCCCGGTAAAATTGACGGTCGCTGCGGTCGTGCCGTCATAGACTTTGTTGTTGGCCAAGGCGCCAGAAATCGTCACCACGGTTTGGGCTGACATCGCCAGGATGCCCGCCATGAATAAACACCCCGAAACCACTATTTTATGCATAATATGATCCATCTTTAACGAATTGAACCGCCATGATTAAACCGCCTCGAAACCTGCGAAGGACGCAAATCTAGGTATTTATCGGCCAAAGCGGCCACAACTCAAGAAAAAAGACGCACCCAGGAAGCGGGGATCGGGACAATCTCTAAAGCTATTGCGAACCTTCACTGGGAGAAAACGCCAATCATAAACGAGTTTCCGCCCAAAGTTGATCCGCGGTTCTTAATCTCTTCAACAACCGCGCATCCGCCGGAGGAAATTCGTGGGCGTCCAAACCGGTTTTCCCAATCCATTTCACCGCGGCACATTCCAGCGCCCGCGGTTCACCGGAGAGCAGTTGGCAGACGAAGAATTTGAGGTGAACGGATTTTTCCGGGTAATCGTGGGAGATTTCGTCAAATAAGTCGCCCACGGCGATTTCGGCGCCGAGTTCCTCGCGGATTTCCCGGACGAGGCATTGTTCGGCGGATTCGCCAGGCTCGCGCTTTCCTCCGGGAAATTCCCAGCAGCCGCCCAGATGCGAAGCCGCGGGCCGCTGGCTGATCAAAACTTCGCCTTGGCGAAAAATCAGGGCCGCGGAAACCTCAATGCGTTTCATTTGGAGCTTCACGAACAAATCGCGTCCCCAGCCGTTCGTCTTTATCGCCCGATGCTCTTGTACAACCAGCCGAGCTTTTCCATTTCCGCCAGGTCAAACAGATTGCGGCCGTCGAAGAGGATCGGGTGCGTGAGCGCTTTCTTGGCGCGGGCCAGGTCGAGTTGTTTGAATTCATCCCATTCGGTGGCCACCACGAGGGCGTCGCAACCGTCGGCCACGGCGTTCATGTCGTCCACATACGTCGCCTCCGGCAGCAGCGGCCGGGCCTTCTCCATCGCTTTCGGGTCATGAACGCGCAGGGTGACGCCCTCTTTCAGGAGGCGCTGGCAGAGCGCGATGGCGGGCGACGAACGCACATCGTCGGTGTTTTGCTTGAACGCCAGGCCCAACACGCCGATCTTTTTATCCTTCAAGACCCAGAGCGTGTCCGTGATCTTCTTAATAAAGCGGTCCATTTGGTCGGCGTTGATGCGCTGGACTTCCTTGAGCAACTGGAAGTCGTAGCCCACCTGCTCGGAAATTTTGATGAAGGCACTCAAATCCTTGGGAAAACAACTGCCGCCGAAGCCAATGCCGGCATTCAAAAACCGGCGGCCGATCCGTTCGTCCAAACCGATGCCGTGCGCCACTTCCAGCACGTTGGCGCCGGCGGCTTCACAAATGTTGGCGATGGCATTGATGTAGGAGATCTTCAACGCGAGAAACGAATTGGCCGCGTGTTTGATCAACTCCGCCGAGTTGATGTCGGTGACGATGATGGGTGCCTTGAACGGCGTGTAAATCTCAGTCATGGCGGCGACGGGCCGCTGGGACCGCACGCCGATAACGACGCGATCGGGATTCATCAAGTCGCCGACGGCAAAGCCTTCCCGGAGGAATTCCGGATTGCTGACCACATCGAAGTCGGTTTTGGAGGTGCAATAGCGCTTGATGGTTTCGGCCACCTTTTCGCCCGTTTTAACGGGGACGGTGCTCTTGTCCACGATGACCTTGTAGCTGGTGAGAGCCGCCGCGATGTCCCGCGCCACGCGCTCAATGTAGCTCATGTCCACCGAACCATCCGACTGCGGAGGCGTGGGGACGGCGATAAAGACCACACCGGAGTTTTGCACGCCCTCGGCCGTGCTGGCGGTGAATTTCAACCGGCCGGCGGCCACGTTCTTCTTGACGAGCTCCTTGAGGCCCGGTTCATAAATGGGGATGCCGCCCGCCTGGAGGGTTTTGACCTTCGCGGCATCGTTATCCACGCAGATGACATGATGTCCGACTTCAGCGAAACAGGTTCCGGTAACCAGACCAACATACCCGGTGCCGATGATGGAAAGGTTCATGGCTGATTATTTGGCAATTGATAGGGTTGAGGTTTAACTGATTATTTGGCATTGGCTGGCGCGGTGCCAACCGGCTTGGGCAGGGTTTGCAGCTGCGGTTGCAGCGTGGGCTTGGGCGCCGCGGCGGCCACCTTGGCCCGAAGCTCTGAGGCCCGCATCATCGCCTGTTGCGCCAGCGAACCGCCCGCGCTGGCACGGCCGGCGTTTTCAAAATGGCTGATGGCTTCGGGCAATTTGTTCTGTTTCTCGGCGAGGGCACCCAGGGCAAATTCAGCCGGGGCAATACTGGAGGATCCAGGGAAGAGAGAAATCGTCCGCTGGTAAGCGCTGGCCGCCAGGTCGGCCTTATTCTGGGCGTCCAGGCTGGAGCCAATGCCCAGTTGCGCCATGGCGGCAAACTGGCCGTTGGGATAGACGTCCAGGTATTGCTGGAACTGCGCCTGCGCGTCGGCATAGTTGCCGACGGCAAACAGTGTGGCCGCCGCCTGCAACCGGGCGCGTTGCCCGGCGGCGGTGCCGGCATATTTGGCGGCCAACTGCTCCAACTGGCCGGCAAACTGCGGCTCGTTGCCGCCGCCCGCCGAATTAAGCGTCAACTCGGTCAAGGCCTGTCCGGCGCTGATTTCCCGCTGGTCGCGCTCGGAAATGATGAAGAAGACAACGCCGGCAATCACGACGATTGCCACCAAGGCGCCAATCAGGCGGTTTTTGTTGGCCTCGATCCAAGGCCATAATCTGAAGAGGAATTCGGCAGGCGCGTCTTGAGTTTGCATAGTCAATAAAAGGGGATTTTTTCCTGCCGGCACCAGAAAGGCAAGCTGAAACCTCGGCAAGTTGACGGACCAACGGACGGCAGCGCCCAAAGACCGGCCCGGGTCACGCCCCCGCCTTGGCGGCGGAGATGAATTGAACGGCCAGCGGCGCCCCCGCATTTTCGCGCCAAATGGCGCCCACCGGGAGCGACGGCGGCGAAGGCCGCACGGGAATCAATTTCAGCCGCCCACCCACCATGCACGCCAGGCATTCCGGCACCAGCGCATAGCCGCGCCCGGATTCAACCGCGGCAATCAGGCTGGTGACGCTGTCGTGCTCGCCGGCGATGCGCGGTTTGCGGCCAACGGAGGCGAACAGCTCTTCCAGCATGGTGTGAAATTCCGGGTAATCCTTGCGGCTATAGGCAATCAGCGGCTCCCGCGCCGCCGCTTCGAGGCTCACGGTTTTGGCCGCCGCCAGCGGATCGCCGGGAGCCACCGCGATCCGCATGGCATAGCGGGCCAGCTCTGCAAAGCGGAGGCCGCGCAACTGCTTGGCCGAGGGCCGGACAGTGAGGGCCAGTTGCAGCCGGTCCTCCTCCAACTGCGCGAGCATTTCCTCGGTGGACAGATCATGCAGGATGACCCGCACTTGGGGGAACTGTTCCTGGAATTTTCGCAACGCGGGAGGCAGAATCTGGACGGTCAACGAAGGGGCATAGCCGATGTGAATTTCGCCGGCGGCGCCGCCGGCCACGGCGCGCGCCTTGTTCACGGCCTCGTCCGCGCGCTGGAGCACGGCGCGGGCCTCCCTGAGAAACACCGTCCCGGCCGCTGTGAGCCGCATGGATTTCGCGCTGCGCTCGAACAACTGGAAACCGATCTCGTCCTCGAGGTCGTGGATCTGCCGGCTGATGCCCGGCTGCGAAACATGCAGCTTCAGCGCCGCGCGTGAGACATTTTCCCCGGCCGCGACGGCCACAAAGTAACGCAGATGGCGCAGTTCCATGCGCCCGCCACTATGCCCAAATTCAGGAAGGGAGTCGAAAGGGAAAATATTGTTTGCTTTGGCGCGCGGAGCACAACACTTTTACTCCTGCCACGCCCACGGTTTTCACTCAGAACGGTTATCGGGTCAGCTTCTACAGTTATGACCTGGCGGAGCGGATGCACGTTCACGTCTTCAAGGCCGGCCACGAATGCAAAATCTGACTGGACGATCTCTCACCGGCTTTCAATCGCGGTTTTAAACCTCATGAAATCGAGGAAATTCAGCGTCTGGTTGCCGGACGACGCGCGGAAATTGTGGAGCGCTGGCTTGAACACGGGCGCAATGAGGGCTAATATCCTGTTGTAAATGCAAATGCCACCGGCCATCACGGAGGTTGTTGTGAACAACGAACGGCTTGGCTTCCATCTGGAAGACGGGCGATTCATCAGCGTGCCCGTGGCATTTTATCCGACGCTCGCGCTGGCGACGGAAGCGGAGCGCGGACGGTTCGAAATCAACGGCTCGTCCGTTTATTGGCCGGATTTGGATGCCGACATCGGGGTGGAGGGATTGCTGGCCGGGGTCCATGAACATCATCATTACGCGCGCAAGGCAGTAGAACGCACGGTCCAGTTGGGACGATTACCGAAGAGCGCCTTGCAAAAGCCGCCGGGGACACCGCTCCAGCCGGCATGAATTCGTCGGCGGCGAAGTGACGGAGATGGCGCAGTTCCGTAGCCGATTAAACTTTGCTCAGGGCCTTTCCCTTGAGGAGTGCGGACCAAAATTGTTCAACAAAACCGGCATAACCAGCCTTGCCGGCATCAAATAAATCTTCCCTCCACGCGGCCAGCAAAATTGGAGTCAGATACCGGAGCAGTTCAGGCTGCAAATCCATGTACTGCATGTCTAAAGTTGAGCATAGCCGAAAGTTATGCTCAGGCAAGCAACATGGTATTTCCGAAAAGCGCGGACCGCGTGCATAGTCTTTTCATGATGATTATTCGCCGATCGAATGAAAGGGGCCACGCCGAACACGGCTGGCTGGACAGCTACCACACCTTCAGCTTTGCGGATTATTACGATCCGCAATGGCAGGGATTCCGCACCTTGCGCGTGATCAACGACGACCTCATCATGCCGGGCATGGGATTCGGCACGCACCCGCACCGCGACATGGAGATCATCAGCTACGTCCTGGCCGGCGCGCTGCAGCACCGCGATTCCATGGGCAACGGCCGCGTGATCCAGCCCGGTGAATTTCAATACATGGCCGCCGGGACGGGCGTGGAGCACAGCGAATTCAACCCGTCGCAGACGGAAGCCACGCGGCTGCTGCAAATCTGGATCAAACCGGACGAGACAGGGGTGGCGCCGCGTTATGCGGAACGGAATCTGGCCAAGGCCGGAACGGGCAAACTGCACCTGGTGGCCAGCAAGACGGGACGGGACCGTTCGATGGCGATCCACCAGGACGCCGACGTGCTGCTGGCCAAGCTGGAGGCCGGCCAGAGCGTGAAACATCCGCTGGCAGCCGGGCGGCACGCCTGGGTGCATGTCGCGGAAGGCGAGGTCCGCCTCAACGGCAAACCGCTCGCCGGCGGCGACGCCGCGGGCCTGAGCAAGGAAAGCGCGCTGGAAATTGCCGCCGCGAAGGCCTCGCAGGTGCTGGTATTCGACTTGAACTGAACCGGGCTAAAACATGAGACATCTATTGCAATCACTGGCGCTCGTCGTGGTGCTGGCGGCAGCCCTCACCTGGCTCGCCACCGGCGCAAACCGCGGCTGGACGAAGACCAGCGTTCCGGTTAAAACCTTGGATACGGTGACGGGGATTGAGGGCATCAGTTACCAGCAGAAGTTCCTGCCCGGCGTGGATTTTCTCGCGGCCGCTTGGGCGGCCGCGGCCGCGCTGGGAGGCGTGTCGCTTTTGTTCAAAAAGACCAACAAAAATAACGCAGACAAAATAACCAACAACCAATAACAAAATTCCGCTATGAAATTCACCCACATCATCCCGTTCTTATCATTGGCCGCGACGGTATATGCCACGCCCCAGGCGTTCGACTTCAAGGACCCGAAGGGCGTGAACAACGCCGTCTTCAACCTCGATGCGCCGCTGGAATCCGTCAACGGCAGCGCCAGCGGCATCAGCGGCACCGTGTCCTTCGATCCGGAAAATCCGGGCGCAACGACGGGGAAGATCGTCGTGACGGCCGATTCGCTCACCGTCCCAAATCCAATGCAGAAGGAGCACCTGCACAGCGCCAACTGGCTGGACGTGGCGAAGTATCCGGAGATCACGTTCGAGGCCAAATCGCTGGCCAATGTCAAGACGGACGGCAACGTGACCAGCGCCGACGCCGCCGGCACCTTCACGCTGCACGGGGTGTCCAAGGACATCACGGTGCCGGTGAAGCTGACATATTTGAAGGACAAGCTGAGCGCACGGGTGCCGAACTTGAAGGGCGATTTGCTCGTCATCCGCGCCAACTTCAGCATCAACCGGGAAGATTTTGACATCCAAAAAGGGCAATTCGAGGACAAGGTGTCACCGACGATCAATCTGACCTTGAGCATCGCCGGAGCGGCCGTGCAAGCGGCCAACAACCAGTAATAAAAATCAAACCAACAACAAAGACCAACATTCATACAAAAAATATGGCAACATTATCCATCGTTTATTTCTCCGGTTCGGGACACACCACCAAGCTGGCGGAAGCGATCCAGAAGGGCGCCGCGGCGGTCGCGGGCGTGAAGACCAATCTCATTGCGATCAATGGCGAGGACATCCTGAAGGGTCGGTACACCAATGAAGACGTTCTCAAACGGCTGGACGCGAGCGACGCGATCATCTTTGGCAGCCCCACGTACATGGGCGGACCGGCGGCGCAGTTCAAGGCGTTCGCCGACGCCACGGGGGGCCGCTGGTTTACGAGCGCGTGGCGGGACAAGATCGCGGGCGGGTTCACGGTTTCCGGAAGCCCGAGCGGCGACAAGCTGAACACGTTGCACTATTTCCACACGCTGGCCATGCAGCACGGCATGATTTGGGTCGGCCAGGCCGAGATGCGGCAGCCCAACGGGATCAACCAACTGGGCAGCAACAGCGGCGTGATGGCGCAGACCGGCCAGGAACCGCCGGAGACCGCGCCGAACGAGGGCGACAAGCGCACCGGCGAGCTGTTCGGCAAGCGCGTGGCGGAGTTTGCGGCCAAGCTGAAGAACTGACCAGGTTGTCCGCGGGGTGGTGAACGTGACGCCGGCGACGGCGTCACGTTTTATTTTGCTCCCAGAACGCAAAGACGCCGTGCCACCACTCGACGGATTGCTCGCCCACGTCGTTGTGATGCGCGCCGGGAATCAGGTCGAGATTTTTGGGGCCGCCGTAGGCGGCGTAAAGTCTCCGGCCGGTGTCCGGGCCGAGGATGTCATCGTCGCCGGCAATGACGAACTGGACCGGTCCGTGGTAGGACAGCAAGGCCTCGCCCGGGTTGAACCGGTCGAGCAGGAGGAAATAGGCTGGGAGAAACCACATGCGGCGCTGCGCGACGGAGGCGAGGTTATCGTACGGCACGAACAGGGCGAGGCCGGCGATTTCCGAGGGGTGACTCCCGGCCAGCTCACAGGCGACGCCGGCACCGATGGATTCGCTCACGAGGTATTTGGGCACGCCGGCCGGCAATTGTCGAAAGGCTTCTTCGGCGGCGGCGAGGAAACTTTTCCGGCTGGGCGAGCCTTCGCGGGCGCCATAGCCGGGATATTCGAGGACATAGACGTCCACGTCCGCGGCGAAATGGATGGGCTGGGCGAGGTAGTCGCGGCTCAGGGCACAGCCGCCGTTGCCATGCACGATGAGCACGCTGCCGGTGACGGGGCCGCTGGCGGCCATTTTCCAGCCGATGATGCGGCCATCCGGGGTTTTCCAGGGGGCAAACCCGTGTTCGCGGGCCACGGATTCAACGACGTTGGCCGGGATTTTGGTGGGGAAATAGACGAGGCGGCGCTGAAAGATCAGCGCCACCAGCACCACGATCACGTAGGCGATGAAAAACAGTTGTAGCAAGCGAACGATTCGCTGATGGGGCCTGCGAGTCATCCTCAATTCTGGGGAGCCGGCTGCTCCGGCTGCTTGGCCTTCACCTCGAGGTGCAGTTCGCGCAATTGTTTGGGCGAAACGGCCGAGGGCGAATTGGTCATCAGGCAGACGCCTTTGGCGGTTTTGGGGAAGGCGATGACGTCGCGGATGCTCGGCGTGTTGCAGAGAATGGCGATGAGGCGGTCGAAGCCGAGCGCGATGCCGCCGTGCGGGGGCGCGCCATAGCGGAACGCCTCGAGCATGTAGCCGAAACGCAGCTTGGTTTCCTCCGGGGGAATCTGGAGCAGTTCCTCGAAAACGGTCTTCTGCACGTCCGGCTGGTGAATACGGATGGAGCCACCGCCTAGCTCGACGCCATTGACCACCACGTCGTAGTGCTGGCCGCGGACTTTCTTGGGGTCGGTCTTGAGCAGGGGGATGTCTTCCGCCACGGGCGCGGTAAAGGGGTGGTGGCTGGAATACCAGCGGTTCTGCTCGCGATCAAACCCGAGCAGGGGAAATTCGATGACCCACATGAAATCGAAACGGGCGGGGTCAATCGTCAACTTGCCCTGGGTCTTGAGGACGTCGGCGCAATAGAGCCGGATCTTGCCGAGGATTTCGCAGGCGTTGAGCCATTGGTCAGCGGCAAAGAGGATCAAATCGCCTTCCTGAATGGCCAGCTTTTGGGTGAGGGCGGCTTTTTCCGCCTCGCTGAAAAATTTCACGATGGGCGATTTCCACTCGCCGTTTTCGACCTTGATGAACGCGAGGCCCTTGGCGCCGAAGCTCTTGGCGTATTCGGTCATGGTCTCGATCTGGCCCTGGGTGGCGCTGGCGAGGCCTTTGGCGTTGAGGGCCTTCACCACGCCGCCCTTGGCGATGGCGCCACTGAACACCTTGAACTTGCTGGCGCGGAATTCCTCCGTGAAGTCGGCCAGTTCCATGGCAAACCGGGTGTCGGGCTTGTCAATGCCGTAGCGGTTGAGGGCTTCCTCGAAGGTGACGCGCCGGAACGGCGTGGGGATGTCCACGTTCAACGCGGTTTTCCAGACGGTTTTGATGAGGCCCTCGATGAGCGCGTAGATGTCTTCGCGGTCAATGAAGCTCATTTCGATATCGATCTGCGTGAACTCGGGCTGGCGGTCGGCGCGCAGGTCTTCGTCGCGATAGCAGCGGGCGAGCTGGAAGTATTTTTCCACGCCGGCCACCATGAGGATCTGCTTGAACTGCTGGGGCGACTGCGGGAGGGCGTAGAAGGTGCCGGCCTCGCGGCGGTTGGGCACCAGGAATTCGCGCGCGCCCTCGGGGGTGGATTTGAACAGGGTGGGCGTCTCGACTTCGAGGAAGCCCCGCTCGTCCATGTACTGGCGGGTGGCAATGGCCACCTTGCTGCGCAGCTTGAGATTGCGGATCATCTCCGGCCGGCGGAGGTCCAGGTACCGGTATTGCAGGCGCGTGTCTTCGGCCACCTTGGCGGAGGCTTCGGGATCGTCAATTTGAAAGGGCAGCACGGCGGCCATGTTCAGAACCTCGAGCGCGTTGGCGGCGATTTCGACTTCGCCGGTGGGAATCTTGGAATTATTGGTGCCGGCGGGGCGCTGGCGCACCTTGCCGGTGACGCTGATGACGCATTCGCTGCGGAGGGCGGCGGCCTGGGCGAACAGCTCCTTGCTCAGATCCGAAGGGTCGAAAACGGTCTGGGTGCGGCCTTCGCGGTCGCGGATATCAATGAAGATAAGGCCACCGAGGTCGCGGCGGGAGTGGACCCAGCCGGAGAGCGTGACGGTCTGCCCGATATGTGCCGGGCGCAGTTCGTTGCAATGATGCGTGCGTTTCATTTCAAAATTATCTGGCCGCTGCTGCCGCGGGCGGGCCATGAATCAACCCGGGGTCGCGTTCTCACCCGCGGAGCCACGGTGAAAAGTGAATGGGGATTGTGGCTCCGAAAGCGCCGGATTTCAAAGAGATTTTTAGGGGAAGGCGATGGACCGGAACCAGACGCGTACGGACTTGCCGGGCGCATCGCCATTGCGCGGGACGTCATGGACTGCGGCGGGAAGCGTAGCGCCACGCCGCTTTCGTGCGGGCGACGACGCTCAAACGCTCGCGGCTCTCGTGCGCGGGCGAAAGCGCCGTCGCCGCTGCGCTTTGCCGGCGCACTCCATGACGCGACCGGAATTGCCGGGCGCATCGCCATTGCGCGGAACGTCATGGAGCGCGGCTGTGTCCCGCGCGGAGCGGGATCAGCCGCAGCGCGTCGAGCCC